>NZ_JAQNDK010000001.1:3000000-3600000 GCF_028368935.1 Sorangium aterium
CAAGCGCCGAGGCCGATTTCACTTACCGATATGCCCGTATCGCCGAGGGGACGGCTGTTCATGGTCGGTCCTTTCTCGACAAGAGGCTAGCCGGCTTGTTGAATCGATTCAATATCCGACATCGAGGAACCGAAGCAACCGTCTGATATCGTTCAGTAACGACGGGATGCCTGGGGCCACCTCGATGAGCCGGCCGGAATGGTCGGTGTCGCGGTAGATGACGCGCGGCTCGCTCTGCTCGATCATCGCGTAGAGCGCCGCTTCGCCGCGCCGTCGGGCGCGAGGGCGCGCCGGAGGTGCTCGGTGAAAGCGCGCACCTTCGGCAGGACGTGGCGGGTCGGGAGCGATACGACCGAGATCGCGACCGCATCGCACGCGGTGTCCGGAAGCACTTCGACGAGCTTCCGCGCCTTGCCCGCGCGCGCCAGCATGAAGTCGCAGAGCCACGCGAGGCCGGCGCCCTCGATCGCCAGCTCGATCAGCGCCTCGCCGTCGTCGACGACGATGCGCCGCGTGGGCGCGATCTCGCGCACCTTCACGCCGTCGCGGAGGCGCCACGGGATGAGCCGGCCGTGCGCCGCGTACCCGAGGCGCACGTGGCGCTCGAGGTCGTCGACCGTGCGAGGCCGGCCGTGCTTGCGCAGGTAGCCGGGCGCGCCGCAGACGAGCATCCGAGAGCGGCCGACCGGGCGTGCGATCAGACCCGAGTCCGGCAGCGTGCCCAGCCGGACCGCGACGTCGATCCGCTCCGACGCGAGATCGGCCGGGTCGTCGCGCAGCACGAGCTCGACGTCGACGTCCGGGTAGCGCTCGGCGAAGCGCGCGAGCACCGGCACGAGCACGTGACGGCCGACCACCGTCGGCGCCTCCACGCGGAGGAGCCCGGCCGGTCGATCGCGCAGACCCGAGGTGGCGCGCTGCGCGTCGTCGAGCTCGCGCAGCGCGGCGCGGGCGCGCTCGAAGAACGCGCGCCCTTCGTCGGAGAGCGTCACCGCGCGCGTGGTGCGGTGGAAGAGCCGCACGCCGACCTCGCCCTCGAGCTGCGTGATGCGGCGGCTGACCGCGGACGGCGTGACGCGCAGCCGGCGCGCGGCGAGCGTGAAGCTCCCGAGCTCCGCGGCCTCGACGAACGCTTCGATCGCTGCGAGCCGGTCCATGTCGCACCTCGATTGATGCGTATCATGCACGAAAGTTGTTCGCCTTCGGCGATGGTTTGCGCTGCGCGCACGAGCCACGGTGCTCTGCATGAGCACCGTGAACGTCGGCGCCACCTCTCCCAGCCCGCGCGCCCGGGCGGTCATCCTCGGAGCGATCACGACGCTCGTCGCGACCGCGATCCACCACGTCTACGGCGGCGTTCGGTACGCGACGCCGTGGCGCCTCCACGGCGCCGCCGTCGCGCTCGCGCTCTGCGTCCCCATCGCGCTGGCGTACGCGGGGTACCGGCGGAGCCCGGGCACGCGCGCCGGCCGCATCTCCGGGGGCTCGCTCGCGGCGCTCGCCCTCGCGTTCCCGGTGACGTCGATCGGGCTCTTCGAGGGCGCATACAACCACCTCGCGAAGAACGTCCTCTTCTTCGCGGGCGCGCCTCGCGACCTGCTCCTCCGGATGTTCCCGCCGCCCACCTACGAGCTCCCCAGCGATGCCTTCTTCGAGATCACCGGCGTCGGGCAGATCGTCCCCGCGGCGATCACCGCAATCGCGGCCCTCGGCCTGATCGGCGACCTGCGCCGCCGTGTCACGAGGCTCGCGACCGGAGCCGTGCTCGGCGCGCGCGAGCTCGTGGGCGTCCACGGCGAGCGGATCCGCATCCCCGATCCCACGCGGATCGTGCACCTCCAGCTTCGTCGCTTCGCGGGCTGTCCGGTGTGCAACCTCCACCTCCGCTCGATCACCGTCCGTCACGACGAGATCGAAGCGGCCGGGATCCGCGAGGTGGTCGTGTTCCACTCGAGCGCCGACGAGCTCCGGCTCCACGCCGACGGGCTCCCCTTCGCTGTGGTGCCCGATCCCGAGAAGCGGTTGTACGCGGAGCTCGGCGCCGAGCCGTCGCTCCTGTCGGTGTTCGATCCGCGCGTGTGGCCCACCATCGTCCACTCGGTGGCGCGGAGCGCGATCGCGATCCTGCGCGGGCGCGAGCGGCCGCCCGCGCTGATCCCGACCGGCGGTCGCTTCGGGCTCCCAGCCGACTTCCTCGTCGCGCCCGACGGCCGCGTGCTCGCGAGCAAGTACGGCGAGCACGCGGGCGATCAGTGGTCGGTCGACGAGATCCTCGCGCTGACGCGTGCGCCTGCGGTGTCGAGCGTGCGCGCGGCCGCCGAGGTGTGCGCGCGGTGATGGAGCACCTCCCGGTGGCTCCGGTGACGAGGACACTCACGGCGGCGGCGGCCGAGGCGCGGTCGGCCTGACGGGACGCACCTCGATCTCCGAGCCGAAGGCCAGGTTCGGGTAACTCTTCGCTATCGCGACGGCGCGGTCGAGGTCGGCCGCGTCGACCACGAGCACCGCGGCGATCGCGCGGTCGGGCGGGATTGGGCTGACGCCGGCGTCCGAGACGACCGTTCCGGCGCCCGCGTCCTCGAGCGGGCACGCCAGGCGGAGCGTGCCCTCCTCGTGGCGCGCGAGCACCCAATCGCGCGCGGTTGCGTTGCGCTTCGGCAGCTCGGCCGCGCTCGTGGAGCGTGTGGGACGAAAGATCAAGACGAACTCGGGCATGGTGCCTTCCTTGGTAGAGTGAGGTTCGCGAGGCGCTCGGGTCTCGACGCGCTCACATTGGCAAGCCCGGTCCTGCCCGAATTGTACGAATTCATCGATCTGCTCGGCGGGCGCTCCCCCATCCGGTACGATCCATGGGTAATGAAGCTCGTCGCACCCAGCGCCGCGCTCGCGCCGTTCGTGCGCGCGTTCATGCTCGTGGAGGTCGACGAGGAGACGACGCACCTGCGTCTGCCCGAGCTGGGGCTCGTGCTCGGCGTGCGCGATCGCGGCGCCGCGAGCGTGCTTGACGGCGAAAGCGCCTCGCGCTTGCCGGACGCGATGCTCTCCGGGATGACGAGCACGGCGCGGCTCATGCGCACCAGCGCGCGCGGCCGAATCACGCTCGCGCTGTTTCGGCCTGGCGGGGCCGCGGCGTTCTTCCCGCAGCCGCTCCACGAGCTCTTCGGACAGACGTCGACGCTCCTCGACCTCGTCCCGCGCGCAGACGTCGAGCGCCTGAGCACGCGCATCGCGGAGGCGAGCGACGACGCCACGAGGGTCGCAGCCCTGGAATCGATGCTGCTCGAACGGTGCCAGACCGCGGTCCTCGATCCCGTCGTCGCTGCGGCCGTGCGCGCGCTCGAGGAGGCGCGGGGCGCGGTGCGCATCGGCGCCCTCGCGCGGCACCTCGGCATCAGCCAGGACCCCCTGGAGAAGCGGTTCAGGCGCGCCGTGGGCGCGACGCCGAAGCAGCTCGCGTCGCTGCTGCGCCTGCGCCACGCCCTGGAGGCTTGGAGGCCCGGCTCGAGCCTCGCCGAGCTCGCGCAGCAGGCCGGCTACTTCGATCAATCGCACTTCACTCGCGAGCTGCGCGCCGTCACCGGCCAGCCCCCCGGGCGCTTCCTGCGTTCCAGTGCGCGACGCTGAGCGCTCGCCAAGCCCGTCTCCGCTTCGATCCCGCGAGGAAGCCCGACAAGCGCACGGTCGAGGCGCGGGGGCGGACGTCATTCATTCTCCGCCGCGCCGTGCGCCAGCACCGTCTCTCCACCATCCTTGTCGAGCTCGATGAGCCGGCAGGGGGTCGCCTTCCGGATCCGCTCTGCCAGCGGGCGGGAGTGCGTCGTGATCCACAGCTGACTCCGGGATGCCGCGTGCACAAGGAGATCCCCGAGCGGCCCGAGCAGATCCGGATGCAGGCTCGTCTCCGGCTCGTTCAGCGCCAGCAGCAGCGGAGGCCTCGGGCTCAGCAGCGCGGCCAAGAGGCAGAGATAGCGCGCCGTGCCGTCCGAGAACTCGCGGGCGTCGAGCGGCCGCGACATCCCTGGCAACCCGAGCTCGACGCGGAACCGCCCCTGCGTCGAGGAGACATCGAGCGACGCACCAGGGAACGCGCTGGAGACGGCATCCTTCAAGGCGCCCCTGTCGCCGATATCGAGGATCGTCGCCAGCGCCGCGGCCAGATCGTGGCCATCGGTGCTGAGCACCGGCGTCCGCACCCCGACCTGCTCCACCCGCAACGGCGCGCCGGAGTCGGTGCGGAAGTGGTGATAGAACCGGAAGTTCATCAGCTGTTGCCGCACCACCGAGAGCAACGGAAAGCGGTGCGGCTCCACCACCTGCGCCAGCACCGACTCCGAACCCCAGAGCGAGAAAGGAAAGGTCACGCGGTGACCGTCCGCGTCGCGCACGAAGGCCGAGCCCGCGGCCCGCTCCAGCATCGGCAGGCGGCGGCGCTTGTCGAGCAACCAGAGGCTCTCTTCCTTGATGTCCGGGTCCAACTGGAACGGCCCTCCAGGCGGCGGCGTGAGCCCGCACTGAAGCTCGTAGACAAGCTGATCCAGCCGCACCCGCAGCGTCATCCGCACCGGGCCCTTGCTGCGCCCGCCAGCCCAGAGCACCGAGGGCATCCCGCCCTCCTCGGCCAGGGTGCGCGCGAAGCTCCCGCTCGCCGCGGCGCCGAGCAGCACCATGGTGCGATAGAGATTGGTCTTGCCGACACCGTTCGGTCCGACGATGACATTGACCTGCGCGAGGGGGAGGGTCAGCTCGCGGATCGAGCGATATCCCGCGACGTGGAGCTCCTGGACCGTCATCCCGCCCAGGATAGCCCAGACGGGTTCGTTTCGGCATCGACCGACGGATTCCTTCCCCCGTGCGTAATAGGGCGGGCTGACCGTCAGGTTCCGGGAGATGCAGAACAGCGTGCCTCCCTCGGCCCCCTCTCGCCCCTGCCTGTTCACGTCTCTGCGCGACGGGCTGCGCTCGCACGCGACGTCGTGCAGCCCAAATCGCGCGGCGGCCAGCGCGCTCTCGCAGCGACCTGGACCGGCGGCCGGCGCCAGCAGGTGGACGAGCACTCGAGCCGCGCAGGCAGCTGCGGACGCTGCACGCTCTGGACGGAACGATCCGCGTCCATTGTGGCCCTCTCGTCTGGATTCCGTTTGACGCCGGATCCCTATTATCAGAAGAATCGTCCGCGTCGCCACGTTGCTCGTCCGTTGTGGAGAGGGAAGAAGGGGACGATGGGCACAAGAAGCCGGCGGATCCCATGGGTGGTCCTGGTCGTCCCCCCGCTCGTCGTCGTACCGGCGCAGGGAGAGGCGTCCGAGTTGAGCGCCGGTGTGAGCCTCGGGTGGCTCCAGGCCGGTACCATTCCGCGCCTCGCGGTGGGACCGCATGCCGGCATGTCGTGGCCCATCCAGCGAGACATCCTGTTCACGGTGCACGACCTGTGCACGATCCTACCCCCGACCCAGGAGGACGGGCTCGGGGTCTACAACCAGACCTCGGTTGACATCGGGTACGCGTGGAAGGACGGCAACGTCAGCGCGGGGCCGTCTGTCGCGCTCTACATCATGCCAGCGTGTGGCGTCACCTTGTGCGGCCGCGTCGGTGGCTTGGCCGTAGGCGCCCACGCGCTGACCAACGCGTACATCGCCGGACCACTGGGGGTGTCGGTGAGCGTCAACGTGGATTGAGTCGGTCGGGGCAGTCTGGTGCTCCCGGGCTATGTGTCCGCCGTCGTTGTTGCTGGTCCTGTGCTTCGATGGAGTGAGAAGTGAACGTGAGAAAAATTCTACTCTTGATCTTGACCATCGCGGTTTGGGCGCTGGCGGCGTGCAACTGGACGATAGGAGACTGCTACCCTGTCGGGGAAAGAACTTCGGGTGCAGGTGCCGGTCCAGGCTCAGAGCCCCGCCCCATCTTCACCTCCTCCGCATCCGGTGACTTCGGGGCCGACCCGCAGGGGGGCGGCGAGCGCAAGATCGCGTGCAACGAGTCGGACCTCGAAGAGGAAGAGGAGAGGTCGAGCGACAGCGACAGCGCGGAGCGACCGACAGCTAGCCCGACGAGCCCGCCAGACCCCTGCCAGCAGAGCGGCGCTCCGACCATGGGGTGCACAGGCAAAAAACTGATCGACCCGCGGGCTTTCGATTTTGTTACCATCGTTGCCTACGATGGGGCAGTCGCGGGTGGTTGGCAGGAGGCAAAGGCATACCTGCTCTTCGGCCACAATCAAGAGGGCGACGATGCGTGCATGGTTCACATTGGGATGCCATTGCAAAGCGTGGTTTGGGGAAAGATCTCAGCGGAGAGGGCGGCCAATATCAGCGCTGATGTGGCGAATTGGTCAGCGGATGAAGCGTACAAAAAGGATGACGGCGAGAATCTCCCTCCTGGCATATTCTGCAGGACGTTCAAGGCTAGAATAACAGAGCAATTTGAGAGCGATTTTTACAAGCCCCTCGGCGCCAGACTCCAGAATCCATGAAGCACAGCGTTACCGAACTACTGGACATTGTCTACCGATACTACCCCCGTGGGGTTGGAATCACCGACGATGTCGACGAACAGCTCCGCAACAAGACCGAAGAGCACGCCCGGCTAGTGGCCGCGCGGATCCAGGCTTCAAAGGACGAGCGCTGGCACGCCATGCGGCGTCGGATCGGAGAACGCTTCCCCGGCATGCTCACGGATCAGTCGCTACATCTCCACAGCGGCGGCTGCGATGGCTGCTATTCCTTCACGATCAATCTGCCACAGTCTGCCGGCCGAGCGCTCTCGTTTGAAGTGAGCTTTTTGGCTCCTTACTACATCATCCACAGTCCGCGCACGATCGAAATAGTGAAGGAGCTAAGGGACTCTTTCACGGTCTCCTTTCGGGGCATGCTATTCATTGTGTCTCGAAGCCCGCTCGATCCCTGGCTCATCTCGAACCCGGACCATGAAAGCCCAAGGACCGTCACTATAACCCGGCGATACGTCACCTTCGATCTATCGCCTGACGAGCAGCCGTACGCGGACTGGATCGCCCACGAGATCGAAGCAACGTTTGGTTGCGAGCGCATGCCGCCAGAGGTCGGAACCGTACTCGTGCCGGAGGTGGCGACGAACCTGCGGATTCCGGGGGAAGTCAGGCTATACGACTGCCTGTTTTCGGATCGCTATACATGGGTGAAGCCATCACCGTCCGAAGTGCCGGCACCTCGCGCAAAGGTCGATGAGAGCAGCCTTACAGATCGGTTTGTTGCGGTGCTTACTGTGCTCCGGGCGCATCACCAGATTGGATTGACTCTCAGGTGGCCTGCGATGGTTAGAAGATTGCCGGAGTCAGATCGACAGTCGGCAGCGGTTTTTTTGTCAGCATCGACGGATGGCTTTCTGCACAAGGACAAGATGCTGGAGGAGCTTGCGCGCATGCGCTCGCACGACGAATCGCCGGAGACTCTCCGGGCCATGGCTGCCAAGCGCGAGCTCGAAGCGCTGGTCACTTCGTGGGACGGAGACGGCGAGCCGGCGGCCGCCATGGTTGCTTGGGCTTCCAGGTTCCTGGCGAGCTGGCCGTTCGACCCGAGACCCGGAGCTTCCTCGTAGCCGTCGTGGAGATTCGCGCCGCCGTCCGCATGTTGCCGAGCCCACCACTGAATGTATAGTACAGACACGTCGGTCCGAGGATTGTGCATCTATGAACCACAGCATTGATGAGCTGATCGATATCGTCTATCGATACTATCCCCGTGGAGTCGGGATTTTGGATGACGGCGATATCGACGTCCAGCAATACGCGGAGACCGAGGAGCACGACCGGCTCGTGCGCGCGCGGATCCAGGCATCGAAGGTCGACCGATGGCACGACCTGCTGCGTCGCATCCAAGACGGATTCCCTGGTAGGTTCATGAACCATTCGCTGCATCTCCCCGCCGGAGGCTGCGACGCCTGTTACTCTTTTTCGATCGACATGCCGGAGTCCACGGGTCGAACGCTGTGGTTCCATGTGAGCTTTCTGGTTCCTTACTACATCGTCCATAGCGAACGCACGATCGATATCGTGAAGCGAACGAGGGACTCGTTCTCGGTCAAGTTTTTAGGACTACATTTCATAGTTCCGCGCAGCCCTTTCGATCCGAGGTTCGTCGCTCGCCCGGACGATGGGCAAAAGTTTGCCATCATCGGGAGGGAATATGCCGCCTTCGATCTGTTGCCCGATGAGCAGCGATGCGCGGAGTGGATTTCCGGCGACATCGAAGCGACCTTCGGTTGCGAACGCATGCCGCCGGAGATCGGGACCGTGCTCGTGCCGGAGGTGATGACGAGCGTGCGTCTGCCCGGGGAGGTTAGACTCTACGACTGCCTGTTCACGGACTATCACAGGTGGGTGGAACCATCGCCGTCTGATGAGCCGGCACCGGGCGTCCAGGTCGAAGCGAGCAACCTGACACAGCCGTTCATCGCGGTGCTCACGGTGCTCACGGCGCTCTACGGCATCTTGTGGCCCCTGATGCCAGAGTTGCAGAGCGGTTCTTGCTACTGCGTGGTGGAGACGGATGGAGTCCTTCGCAAGGACGAGTTAACAGATAAGCTCGCGAAGATTCGCGTGCTCCTTGAGCCGCCGAAGACTTCATGGGGCATCGCTGCCAAGCGCGAGTTCGAAGCTGCTACGCGCGAGCTCGAAGCGCTGGTCGCCTCGTGGGACGGTGAAGGCGAGCCGCCGGCCGCCATGGTCGCCTGGGCGTGGAGCTTCCTGGCGAGTTGGCCCGTGAACTCGGAGCCCATAGCTTCGTCGTAGCACGACTGCTGGAAGGCGCCCCGATCAGCAGAAAAGCCGCCGAGATCGCCAAGAGGTGAGCGGGAGGGCCGTCCGGGCATGTCCCCTCCTACTATGGTTTCTTGGCGTCACGGCCGTTCGCTTCGCTGCCTGCCTTCCTGCAACCGTGGTAGCCATCGTGGAGGTCCGTGCCGTTCTCCCGTGACGTGACTTCGGCTATTCAGGAAACCGAAGCGTTTGGTGGGCCTCGCCGCTCGGCCCCATCGTCGTGGTGCCATCGTGGTTCCAGCTGGTGCCGCCCACGCCCGGCAGTCCCAGCTCGAAGGTGACCCCCTCCAGGGTGAGCTGGTCCTCGTCGAGGTAGGCGATGCCGATTGAGTCGCCGCCGCGCCCGGGGCCGCCGTAGCCGCCCTCGCCTCCGAGGCCGCCGCTGCCCCCCTCGCAGGACCACGTGCCGTCCCCCACGGCGCCTCCTGGTGCGCCTCGGCCGCCATAGCCGCCTTCCTCCGGCTCCCCGCCGTCGCCGCCTTTGCCCCCGTCGCGGGCGGTGATGATGCTATCGCGCACCGTCACCTTGGCGTGGAGCGCCACCATCGCGATGCTCGGTTGGCCGTTCTCGCCCCCTCGGCCGCCCCGCCCCCCGCAGCCGCCCGCGCCTCCGGAGCCGCCGCCGGCGCCCCCCTTGGAGGCCGCGTCGCACACAGCGAGCCCGCCCCTGCGGCCGCCGCCCCCGCCGCCGCCTTGGCCCGGCATCCCCCGGGCGCCGTCGCCGGCCCTGTCGGGGTGCCATCCGGTCTCATCGATTCGCCCGCGGCCCGTGCCGGGTGCACCGGCGACACCCCACATACCGCTCTTCCCGGCGACGCCGTTGCTACAACCACCGTCTGCCCGATTGCCACGTCCTCCTTCCCCATCGTAGTTGGGGTTCGGCTGGGGTACGGGCTCGCCGTCCGCCCCATCTCTAGCGCCGTCCGAGAGCCCGTCGCCTCCCTTGCCACCGGCGCTCGGGAGCCCTCCCTCGCAGGAGTTCACCGGCGGAGCCCCACCCGGAACCGTCGCTGCGGAGCACGCGTCTTCCCCATACTGCCCGTCCGGCCCCGTCGCTGCACGGCCCGGCCATTTCTCCCCATGGTAGCCCCTCAGTCCCTGCTCGGTTTCGATCGAGCTTCCGATGATCTCCACCGCGGCGCCCGACCGAACGATCACCCCGATATGCCTTGGACTGCGGATGAACATGTGATCGATGATCGAGACCCCGTCCGCAGCCCCCGTGTCGCCGGCCCGCGCCGGCTCGATGGTCAGCGGGGTGTGCCCAACGGGCCCAACGAGCTTGGCCGTGCCGTACACCGGATCTGAAATCTCGGGCGGCCGTTCCCATTCCAAGAAGTCGAAGCCTCCATAGAGATCCATCCCGGAGGGCAGCGTGATGGACTCCACGAAAGCATTGCGGGTGAGGAACACCCGACCGCGCCCGGTGCGCGCTAGCTCGATGGCGCGCGGCAGGGTAGTCACCGGCCTGTCCTTCGTGCCGGGATTCGCGTCGTCACCGCCGAGAACCGGATCGTTGACGAACACGCCGCAGCCGTCGATCGCCCGCCCCGCCGCGAGATGCTCCAGGCAGACCGAATCGGGGATCGGATCACCCGCACACGTCGACGGACCGCCGCACGGCGGCGCGCCGTCAGGGTCGTTCACCCCCGGCGCCGTGCCGCAGCCGGCCGCGGCGAGCGGCAGAAGAGGGACCAAGAGGATCGCGGAATTCAGGCGCATCGGCATCCCTCGCTGGCAGCGTCTCGCGAAGCGCGAGTCAATGGGGCGGCTCGCTTGCCGCACCGAAATGATAGAGCTCCCCCCACGGGCCGTCCTCCCCTTTGCCCACCTGGTCCCCCGGGCCGGCGTTCCCCGCGATGCCACCATTACCGGCGGGTCCGGCAACAATGTTGGTTCCGGGTCGAATGGCGAAGTTGGGCACGACGTAGGCAATACCGACGGATGCGCCTCCGAGCCCGCCGCCGGCATCACCTCCACGACCGCCGTTGCCTCCCCAACCGCCAGGGCACCCCGTCCACATGCGAGCGTCAGAAGTCCCGCCCCCATGACCACCAGACCAACCGAACCCCCCCGGTTGGCCCGTCCCGCCCACCCCGCCCTCGCCGCCTTTGCCCGTGATCACGTCGCTGGCCCCAATCGTCAGCTCCGCGCCGTCCAGCACGACAATGCCGATGGCCGCCCCGCCATAGCCGCCGCCATAGCCGCCCCGACCGCCACAGCCGCCGCTCCCTCCCGAGCCGCCGGCGGCGCCCCCCTGGGGCAGCCCAGCTCGGCACGCGACCATCTCCCCACGCGACTTGCTGCCGCCACCGCCGCCGCCCCCCTGGCCGGTGCCGCCCGGCTTCCCGTGCTCGCCCCGGACGCCGATCCATCCGTCCTTGCCAAGGTGGCCCACGCCTACCGCGCCGTCCGCGCGACCGGCGTCGGGACCGTCTGCGCCATCGCCCCCTTCGCTGCATCGCATGAGGTCCGCGCCGAGCCCCGCGTGGCCATCGCGCTCAGAAATCTGCGCGGGTGTCGGCATTCCCGAGGCCCCGTCGCTCCCCGATTCGAGCCCGCCGTCGCCACCATATCCACCGATGGACTCGGTGCCATCGTCGCACACGGTGACCACCGGAAGGGCGCCAGTCGGGGAGTCCGCAGTGCAGGCAGACACCCCGTCGTTGCCCTCAAGGCCGTCGTTGGCCCGCTCGGTGTCTGCGTCCCCGCCCGGCTCCCCATCCTTGCCGTTGCCCGCGACGATCACGCTGTCCTGCACGATCGCCGTGGCCCCCGTGCTCAATATTACCGCGATCGACGACTTTCCATCCGGCGCCGATGCGTCCGCCGCCACGACGCGCACGCCGGCAATCACCGACGTCGTGTCGTCCCCCGCAGGCTCCGCATCCTCCACCCCGAGGACCCTCAGCGGGATCCCCCCCGGCGGCGCGATGATCGTCGGGTGATCCGGCCCGCCGAACGACCCCTCGTACGACCAATCCCCGCCGTCACACCGACGCCCGCCCCAGAGGTCGACCCCCGAGGGCAGCGTGATCGTCTCCGCGAACTCCCCGCCGCACGCGTACACGCGCCGGGTCGCTTCCTCGCCGTCGCCTCGCCCATGCGCGGCGAGCCCGATCGCATGTTGCAACGTCCTCACCGGCGCGCCCTTCGTTCCGGGGCTGTTGTCGTCGCCTTGCTCGCTGACGAACACCCCGCATTCATCCAGCGCGGGCGCTGTACCAGGCGCTCCCTCGCACGGACCGGGCGGAGGCACCGGATCGGGTTCGCACGCCTCGACCTCCCAGCAAGGGTCGGAGTACGGGCACCCCGTCAGCATGCTCGCGCCGCACATGAAGATCGCGACAGCGACGACCGACCTCGCCACGCGCCGGCCTTCCTTCGAACGCATCTGCTCGGCCCCCGATGTCCTCACCACAGCCCCTCGATCATCACGCCGATCTCTCGCCCGGTCGCCACGGGCGAGGCGTGGATCCGATCCTGCGCCGGCGTGAGGCCCAGGAAGGAGAAGTCCGTGAAGAAGGACGCGGCGGTCGCTGCCCCGATCACACCGCCGGCGATGAGCATGGCCGTGCCCACGCCCGCAGACAGGTTGCGCTCGTCTCGGAGGCGGAGCAGGTCAGCGCACGCCGGGCGGTCCGCCGCTTGCCAGCACCTGGACCCGCTCGCCGTCGCACCGCCGTTGAGCCCGTCGCGCCGTTCGCTCAGATCGCCGTCGAGATTCGTGGCCCTGATCATGAGCAGGCTGCCCGCGGACAGGGTGGCCGTCGTGACGGCGATCCCCGCGATGCGCAGTGTCGTCGGCCACGACGCTGGCTGCCCGGGAGCCTGCGGGCGCGCAGGGGGCGATGCGCTCAGCGCCTTGGGCACCGCGGGCACGTTGTCCTTGGCGCTGCTCTCGGCCGCGCGTGGCAACTGGATCGTCATGATCGGCTCGGTCGCTGGCTGCGCGTCCAGCGTCTGGGAGCCTTCCTCGCGGCCCGGTGCTCGGGCCCGCACCATGTGCTTGCCAGGCTCGAAGAACAGTCTGTAGGTCCGCCTGGGTAAGCCGATGGGCTTGCCGTCGATGAGCACCTCGGCATCCGGCGGATCCACCGACAGATAGAGCGTCGCGACGAACGGAACGGCCTTGGCCAGCCCGTCCGCGAATCCCTTTTGCTGCTCAGGAGAAAGCGCCTTGCGCCGCTCAAGGCTCCAAGCCAGGTGCTCCGCTGCGTCACGAAACTTGCGTAACTTGAGCTCGCAAAGGCCCAGCTCTCCAGCGACCTCAGCGGATTCTCGCACTGTCACAGATGTCGAGTCGATCGCCTCGAAGGCCGCCTTGTAGGCGGCGTGTGCCTCGGTCCACTTTCCCGATGCCCGAGCTCGCCGGGCGCGGCGAAGATGGTCCTTTACGATCGAATCGTCGCTTCGTGCGGGGGCCGAATTCCGGTCCTCCGCATGGACCGGATGCGTAGTGCCGACCACGACGCCAAGCATCAAGGATACCCAGAGCGATTGCGCGACAAAACGCATGCACGGACGGTACTTACGCCAGCCGTGGCGCGTCAACGGCGCTGAAAGTGGCATGACCTGAACGTTCCGATGAGAAAATCCCGCCCGTTCGGGGAATGCGGCTATCCCCGCCTATGCTGTCTCAGGACCCGCGCCCACATGTCGCACTCCATCCGACCAATGCTGGAGCCGCCCTGCATTTTCTTGAAGCCCTCCAGACGGCTCAGGTGTTTTACCGGTTATGGGCGAGCCAGGCAGCACCCCTACCGGCTTCGAGTTCTTCCGGCGCCTCGCGCGGCGTTTCGGTGTCCCTGCGCGAGACGCGGAGGACCTCGCGCAGGACGCCTTGCTGCGGGAGCTGGAAGCGAATCAGCGAATCGAGCTCGGGGAGGCTCGGGCGGCCTACGGTGCCGCCATCGTCCGGAACCAGGCGCGGAACCACGTCCGGAACGCACGCCGTCGGGGGGAGGTCCTGACCTCGTTCGACGATCACGAGCCTCAGGCGGAGTGCCCGACCCCGGAAGAGATGCTCCGCAGGCAGCAGCGGGAGGCGCTCCTGCGCGACCTGATCAACCAGGTCGACCCCAAGTACCGCGACGTCTTGATCAAACACAGGCTCGACGAGGTGCCGCTCATCGAGATCGCCTCCGAGCTGGGGCTCAACCCGAAGACGGTGAGTACACACTACCTCCGAGCGCTCGAGGACCTCGAGGCGGCGGTGAAACGCCGGAGGGCGCGGCAACGCTCGCGCGGATGGGACGACGCTGCATGCGTCCCGTTCGCCTTCGATCTGCGGGACCGCGAGGGGTGGCTGAGCAAGCTAGGCCGCCTGAGCATCAAGATCCTGGTGCAGGGAACGGTCGTCGTGCTGACCGGCGCCGTCGTCGCGACGTTGCCGGACTCGCTCAGCCCGGAGTCGTGGTTGCGAGCGGCGGTGGTGCGCACTCCTGCGCCCGCACTTGCGGTGGAGGAGATCGCGCAGCCGCCCCTCCAACTTCCCACGCGCGCGGCCGCCGCGCCGACCGCGCCGACCGTCCAGGAGATCACGCAGCCGGTGCAGGACCGAGATGCACGGGGGCCCGCTCCGTCAGGTGCGCCGGTTCGTCGTACCTCGCTCCCCGTCCGCGCCGTGGTCCCAGCCGTCAGCGAGCGCGAGCAGAGCCTCATCGACGAGGCCCGAAGGGCCGTCGAGGAGCATAACGCGGTCGCAGAGGCAGAGGCGCGCCGCTTGCTTGAGACACATGCACGGGAATTCCCGCAAGGGCAGCTCGCCGCGGAGCGTGAAGCGCTCCTAACGCAAGTTCGCTGAGTCGTCGGCGTCCCTCCGACAGCCAGCGGGCAGTGATGCAGGTGGATTGGGAGGAGGCAGAGCGCTCTCCGCTGAACACGACACTCCCGGGAGTAGGAAGCCATGGGTGAGCGAAGCCGTGCATCGCATTTGGAGGACGTGGGTGTGCGACACGAGGTGCGCGTTTTATTCGAGCCATCGTGCAACACAGTTCCGTGCTCAGGGACAGGCTGCGCCGGCTCAAGGTTCCAGAGTGCGACCGGATGGCGAGCCGGTGCCGCATGTGTGCGGAGACGCGGCATCATCAGATTACGGGCGATTGCCCGCGGGAGGGGGTGAAGCCATGGGTCACCTGTCGAATGAAGACGAGCGCGCCGCCGCGTGCGCGCGCCTGTTTTGCCCGGCTGTCGTACGCGCCGTGCTGCGCTGGCTGCGGAGGCTGGGGGTCCCACTGTGCCATCGTACCGACGTCGCAGGCCAAGTCTGGCTCGACGCCTGGGAGAGCTGGCCCAGGTTCGATCCGAAGCGCGGCAGGCCTGAACGCTGGTTGAACGCGATCACGGTACACGTTGCCTCGCACTATCGCGAGCGTATGCAGTACCGCAGGGAGGAGCTCGTCGATTTGATCGATCTGCCCGATCCAGCGCCGGATGCCTTTGCTGCGATGGAAGCGGACAGCATCAGAACGGGAGCCGTCGACGCGGTGAACGAGCTTGACCCGCAGCTGCGCTTTGTTCTCAGGGCACACGATCTGGATGGGATCCCGATGGCCCAGGTGGCAGAAGACGCGGGGCTACCTCTCTCTACGCTCTACAAGCGACGAACAAACGCCCTCGGTGCGCTGCGCGACTGCCGATCGCCTTCTGCACGACATGAGCCGCAACGTGATCCCCGAGGACGACGGCGCGGCTGAGGGCGCTGGCGATCGTGATGCGCGAGCTCAGGGCGATTGCCCATCATCGCCCGGCTCGTCGTCTCCCGACTCGCCCGCCTCCGACTCGCCGTCTTCCGGCTCGGCCTCCTCCGGCTCGCCGCCGTCCTCTCCCTCCTCTTCTCCTCCGCCGTAGGCGCCGCGGGAGACGGGGAACGGCGCATAGTCCTTCATCTTGTCGGTGCCCGCGTACCAGTACTCCGCGGCGGCGCGCAGCCTCCGCTCGGCGTTCACGACGAGGGTGTACGCGGCGTCGCGGAGCTTGCGCGAGCGCACCGCCTCGAGAGAGAGCGTCTTGTCGGCGAGCATGCGCGCGAGCACCGGCGAGAGCTCGCGGAGGCGATCCGCCGCGGCAGCCTCGCCGCGAGGCGCCTTTTGAACGGCCTCCGCGTGCTCGGAGCAGAGCAAGAGGAGATCGGAGGCGTCCTGGACCAGGTCCGCGTCGCCGCTGCCCGCCCGGATCGCCATGAGCCGCTTTTGACCTTCGGGGCTCTTCTTGAAGCGGAGATCGAAGAAGCGGAGGAGCGATTGCTTGATCTGGGCGGCCTCGGCGGCCGGCTTCTGAAAGGCCGTGACGGCCCGCTCCTGGCGCTGCTGCGCCGCTTGCCAGCGCGATTGCACGACGCGCAGGAGCTCGATCTTTTCACGAAGCCCGCGGATCTCCTCTCGCGTAAGCTGGGGCTCGTCCTCGGCGAACGGAGTGCGCACGAGATCCGCCGCGTCGCGCTCGGCGGCGAGCTGAATGCGGCTCGCCCAGATGACGCGTCGAGCGAGCTTGCCTGGAAAGAGTGAGGCGTTATCGCCGAGCGACTCGGCTTCTCGGAGCAGCTCGGCCTCTCGCTCGGCGCTCAGCGTGAACTCGGGCGCACCGCCCGACGAGCGGTGCGCGCCTCCGGCGTCGCTCGAAGCGCGCGTGTTCTGGGCGTTCTTGGTCCTGGATGAAGCTGCGGTGGTTGCCTTCGGTGCCATGGCGATGAGATGTCTCCTTGTCGAGGTCAGCGCCCCTCCGAGCAGAGGCGCGGTCGCTCAATGAGGAAATCGGCGCCGCCGAGGCTTCGGGTCACCGGAGAGCACGATACCGACGCTTTCGTCGCAAGCTCGCAAGCGTAAGAT
This sequence comes from Sorangium aterium, assembly GCF_028368935.1. Classification (NCBI taxonomy): domain Bacteria; kingdom Pseudomonadati; phylum Myxococcota; order Polyangiales; family Polyangiaceae; genus Sorangium; species Sorangium atrum. The sequence continues at coordinate 3,016,621 of NZ_JAQNDK010000001.1, forward strand.
CGCAAGGAGACAGAGGCGCCGCGCAAGCGGACGCCGAGGCTGCGCAGCAGCGCCGACGGCCACGCGCAGGCGTCGAGCCATGGTAACGCAGGGCACCAACTGGGCGCGCAGGAGGGCGCCGGGGCTACGCAGGAGCCACGTGATCGTACGATAGGACACCAAAGTGGCCGCGCAGGAGGGTTGCCGGGGCCGCGCAGGAGCCACACGATTGTACGATAGGACACTCGAATGGGTGCGCTGGAGGATCACGGGGGCTGCGCAGGAGGACGCCGAGGCCGCGCAGGAGGGCCGCCGGGACCGCGCAGCAGGAGCGCCGGGGCTGCGCAGGAGGACGCCGAGGCCGCCCAGGTGTACGAGCGGAGCCCTGGTACACTTCTGACCGGGAGCTGCGGTGACACTTCGTTGAGCCACGGGCCCCTGCTCCGGGAGGACTGGAAACAGGGACCGGATCCTCGTCGACGCGGCACCCTCGCCGCGCTTTCGAGCCTCCAGGCGGTCGAACAGGAAGGAAACAGCGCCGTCTCGTTCGCGGGGCTCCCCGCCGCTGCCCCCGGGCTGCTACTTTCCCCCCATGTCCTCCGTGCGCCGCTCTGCCGCCGAGATCCTCCGCATGGTGCCACCACGCGACCGAGCGGTGCTGCTCCGGCTCGGCCTCGACCTGAACCATCCAGCGGACGCGGCGCTCTTCGTCGACGGCGTCCGAGCCGCCGACGACGCCATCGCAGCGCAGGAGCGTTGGGAGCGCGCAGCGGTCCGCCGCTCGATCCACACGCGATCGCGTCCCTGATCAGGGAGCGAGCGTTCAGTCGTCGCCTGGCGCCGGAACGCGCGCTGCATGTCGCCGAGCCTCGCGGTGACATCAAGACCGAACCCCCGGAGTGCCCCGTTCCGCACTGCGTGCTGGTCGCGCTCGGCCCAGAGAACGCGCCGCTCGCGATCGAGCGGCCGTCGAACTCAGGAGGACGGAGCGAGGAGATGCGGAAGCAGAGCGCCGGACATCATCGTGCCCCCCGATCACGTTCGCGGGCAAGGTCGACCAGATCGGTCGCGGCCTCGCCCTGGGGAGCTGTCAAGCGACAGAACTTTGGCTCTACGGCGTACTGCAGTGCTCCAGCGGGCATGTAACGTTAGCACTGCTGGAGCTCGCTCGTTCGGTTCTGGACGAAGCGACTCTTGGACGCCAGAACGATCCTGCAACCGCTGAAATTCGTGCACCGCTCTGGCGCATCTCATCGCTCGAGGAAACGCTTACGAGTTGGGCTGAGATCGACGAAGAGGGTCACAAGCGAGTAGTTACAGTCCTGGACGCGATGGGCTCCAAGGACCCAGCCGCCCGCGTTCCTCACGCTGTTCTGGCCTGGGCCGCGCAAGTTTATAACCTCGCGAAGCGAGCTGGTGTGCACAGCTGGCATCGTGCCTCTGCTGTCGCGTTTTGTTCCGCCCGGCCCGTCAAGGTCAGCTGTGTGCTCGCACGTCACTTACTCGAATTATCGAGCTTCTGCGCATGAGCCACCTGAACTAATTACCTTAGCCCCCCTAAATAGGCGAACACGATTCGACAATGAACGAGCGGACTCAGGATTTTATGGAGTCCGGCCCTGGACCCTCCAGCTGCAGTTCTCGCGGCCACCAAGGTTCTACCCGCTGCCGAATCAGGATCGGCTATTTAGACCCACGCTCCGCCTGGCCTCTAAGCACCAGCGTTGTGGCGTCAACACCTCGCTTTATCCTCAGAACGGGCGTTTGTTCCTCCGGGATTTGCTGGAGCTTCAGCTCGGTGCACGCGAGCCGGAACGCTCTCGTAACGGGTTCGTGGAACGCGAGCGCCTGGTAGAAGGAGACGGCGAACGCGATCGCCGCATCGTCGCCAATAGGCTGCCGCATGCCAACGGCGCACTCGACGTGCTGCACCAGCGCCCTGGCGAGCGGCTCGGTGTCGCAGGCATTGAGCACCACGAGCCGTAGGCGGTGCTTGAGAATTCCGATCAGGTCGGCCAGTGCTTTCTTCGAGACAGGGGCGGCGTTCCCTTCGTCATCTTCGAGAAAGATCTGCCCGCGCGTGGAACCGTGGCTGGAAATGTGGAGCACGTGAGGCTTCTCTTCGAGGAGAAATCGCTGCAGCTCACTGCGCCGGACCGCCCATCGCGTCACGAGTTCAAAGGCGTCCCGGTGCTTGCCGACCCCGAGTCGCTCCTCGATCCGCCGCACCTCGCGGGCGAGATGGAGTTGGGTCGTCGAAGTCGGATTGGAGGCGAGGACAAGGATCTTGATGCGGTCGTCGGCCGGCGGTCTGACCGGCTCCGTGGCGGTGGCGGCCGGGGCCGTAGGAGCTCCGGTGCCGCCGGCGGCCGTACCACGTAAGGCGCCGGTGACCGATGCGCTGAGGACGTGCGCCGTCCCGGGCGCGTCGCTCTTGGCGGGGCCCGGAGTGAGCACGCGGCGCTGCCTGCTCACCTCCTTCGCATCGCGTACCGCGGCGGAAGGCAAGTCGAACGGGCCGCGCGCTTCCGCCGAAGGGAAGATCCAGTCGATGACATGGAGACTGCCGGCTCCGTCGCCAACAACGAAGGTATAGCCGTCGGGAGCGACGGCGCAGCTCAGGAGAGGTGCGTGCGCTTCAAGCGTGGCGATGCAGCTACCGTCTGCGAGATCCCAGACTCGGAGAGTCGTGTCCTCCGACACGGAGACCACTGAGCGTCCGTCCGGTGTGACCGCCACCCCGGTCACGGTGCTGATGTGGCCCGTGAGAGTGTACGTTTCCCGCCCCGTCGCGAGGTCCCATACCTTGAGCGTCTTGTCTTCTGACGCTGAGATGGCCAAACGACCATCCCGCGTCACCGCCACCCCGGTCACTCCCAACGTGTGGCCGGCAAGCGTGCGGACCTCACGGGTGCTCGACAGGTCCCACACTTTGAGCGTAGCGTCCTCGGAAGCGGACACGGCCAGACGACCATCCGACGTCACCGCCACTCCAGTCACTCCCAACGTGTGGCCGGCAAGGGTGCGAATCTCGCGGCCGCTCGACAGGTCCCAGATCTTGAGCGTGTTGTCCGACGAGGCGGAGACGATCCAGCGCCCGTCCGATATCACCGCCACCCCGGTCACGCTCCACGTATGACCGGCGAGCGTGCGGACCTCACGGCCGCTCGATAGCTTCCAAACCCTGAGCGTTTTGTCCTCCGACGCCGAAACCGCGAAGCGCCCGTCCGGTGTCACCGCGACCCGCATGACCAGGGAGGTATGTCCCGCCAGCGCGCGGACCTGAGCGCGGGTTGACAGCTCCCATACTTTAAGCGTTTTGTCCCAGGATGCCGAGACGGCGAGGCGACCGTCCGACGTCACCGCAACCCCGGGTACGGCGCCCGTGTGTCCTTCGTGCGCGCAGACCTCGCGCCCGCTCGACAGTTCCCACACCTTGAGCGTCTTGTCATGAGACGCCGAAATGGCGAGACGACCGTCCGGCGTCACCGCTACTTCCTTCACGGGCTCGGAATGCCCAGCGAGCGTATGGACTTCACGGCCGGTCGACAGTTCCCAGATCTTGAGCGTGTGGTCCGATGCTGAAATGGCGAGGCAACCGTCCGGCGTCACCGCAACCCCGGCCACCCAGCCGTCGCGACCGGCAAGCGTGCGGAGTTCACGGCCGCTCGACAGCTCCCATACTTTGAGCGTGCCGTCCGCCGATGCGGAGACCACGAGGCGCCCGTCGGGCGTCACCGCAACCTCCATTACCGAATCGGTATGGCCGGCGAGCGTGCGAACCTCGCGCCCGTTTGCGAGCTCCCACACCTTGAGTGTGCTGTCCTCCGAAGCTGAGATGACCAGGCGTCCCCCCGGCACCACGACCACCCCGTTCACAGGGAGAGCATGACCGGCGAGGGTGCGGACCTCACGCCCGTTTACGATCTCCCACACCTTGAGCGTGCTATCCGCCGACGCGGAGATGGCGAAGCGCCCGTCCGGCGTCACTGCCACTCCGTACACCGAAGAAGCGTGGCCGACGAGCGTGTGGCGCTCACGCCCGTTTGCGAGCTCCCACACCTTAAGCGTGCCGTCCTCCGACGCGGAGACGGCGAGGCGCCCATCCGGCGTTACCGCTACGCCATTTACCTCGGAAGCGTGACCGGCCAGCGTGCGGAGCTCGCAGCCGGTCGATATCTCCCACACCTTGAGCGTGCCGTCGTGAGAAGCGGAAATTGCCGAGCGCCCGTCCGGCATCACCGCGACGCCCCACACCGAGGAGGTGTGGCCCGCCAGCGTCCGCATCAGCGCGTCGGATTCCCGACTGGTGCGGAGCCGCTCGCGAAGCCACGTCCACCTCCGAGCCTTCAGCGTTATCTCGGCCTGCTCCTGCACTTCTTCGAGCCCCAGCTCGAAGCTGACGTTGCGGACCTGCTGTAAGAAGAAGCCGGGTTCCCGCGTCGGATCCCAGCGGCGCAAGCAGTGCGCCTCCCGATCCAGCGGGCGCAGCAACCGCTGGAACCTCTCCCGCCCTTCCGCTCCCGCGAGTTCTTCTCCGAGCCTCAGATCTGCGAGCACGGCGTCCAGCCCCCGGGCCCGGACCTCAGCGTCGAGCCGCCCCGCCTCGCCGAGCGCCTCGCCGAGCTGCCTCGCGCACACCGCGGCAAACGCCTCGCGCTGCTCGATCCGCGCCGCGGCGAACTCCCGCACAAGCGGGTGCAGCCGAATCGCCTTCTGCGTCAGCTCTTCCACAAGCGACCACTCTGAGAGTTCGTTCAGCGCCAGCTCGAGCGGCGCCGGATAGCCATCCTTCGCCTCGTCCGAGAGTCCGGTGAGGTGCGCGAGCGTCGCCCGCGACACGTGCGCCGCGTTGCGAAGCAACGCCGCCACCTTCAGCGCGTGCCGTGCCTCAGATGTCGCAAGCGCATCCCACTGAGCTCGCAGCGTCGCCTCTACCACGGCGGCGTGCTGTGTCGCCAGTCGGAGTGAATCCACCTTGGCGGTGTCGGTCGTTGTCAGCCCACCTTCCCGGCGCAGCCGCTGGAGGTAATCGGAGAGCGCGAGACCCGGTGACTTGCCGAGGTACGCGGCCGCCAGGACGATCGCCAGCGGAAGGTGGCCCAACGCGCCGCAAATCGCTCGCGCCGCCTGAATCTCATCCGCGCGACCGCCTTCGAGGAGCGACCGTCGCGCCTTGCTTGAGAGGAGCAGACGGAGGGCAGCGTCCTCGCTGAGCACGCCGACGGAGGCGGTCTCGAAAGGGGCATCAAAATCGCGCCGACGGGTGGTGAAGAGCAGGTCGCAAGGCAGCTCCCATGGGATGATGCCGGCCGTAGGCTCACGTAGCGAGAGCGGCTCTGCGACGTTATCGAGGATCACAAGCGCGCCCGGATGCTCCTGAAGGTATCGCTCGAACGCACGCAAGCGCTGCACCGGGCGCTCCGCCTCCGAGGGGGTGTCCTCGCGAAGCCCCAGCCTCTCGGCGAGGGCTCCGAGTTCGGCCACGAGGGGTGCTGCCGCATTCACCCAGTAAACGCCGCCTGGGTAGTCGCTCCGGCGGCGGTGGGCATACTCGACGGCGAGCTGGGTCTTGCCAACGCCGCCCATCCCGACGAGCGCCACGCGCCGGACGCCGGTGGTGCCGTTTTTCAGGAGCCGGTTGAGACGCTCGAGATCGGCATCGCGACCGACGAATTCCGGATCCATTGCAAAGGGCACCAGGAAGGGCGCCCTTTGCTCCGCGAAATCGCGGAGCACGGGGTTGTCGCGATTCCTCCGGCGAGCCTCTTCGAGCAGCCGCTCGAGCTTGCCTCGCGCCTTCGCCCACTTGAGAACCTCAAAGACCGCCGCCTGCAAGTTGGTCTCGGACGCGATCGCATCGAGGTCCTCATTGAGGCCGAACAAGATCAACCGTTCGAACTCGACGCGAGACGGGAACGCGTCGAGTAGCGCCTCCTGGAAGCTCTCCAACCGCGCACCGTCCCACTTCCCCGTCGTCCCCATGAGCACCTTCGCCAGATCGTTCCGCCGAGGCTCGCCGCGCCGTCGCCGGCAGAGCCCACCTTCCCTCACCGCGGCCGCCCTCACTCGAGACGAGCGCGCGAGGCCGCGGCGCGCCGGAGGACTTCCGCCTCATCGGGAGGCGACGCGGGGTGGTGCGAGAGACAGAGCGGCACTGCGATTTTGGTCGGCGCTGGCATCCCCTTGCCGGCCAGGTAGAAGCGTCCGGAGGCTAGCCGTGCCACATCGACCTTGGTGGCGCCACGCACACGGAGCTGCTCCTCCACCGTGTCGATCGCCGCCGGCGAACTCGCCTTCCCATAGAACTGGGTGCTCGCGTTGGCGATCACGTTGTGATCGATGCTCTTCGGCGCCTGGGTGGCGAACACCACGCCGAGCCCGTACTTGCGCCCCTGCGCGACCAGGCGGATCAGGCTCTCCTTGCAGGGGGTCGAGCCCTGAGAGGGCACGAAGTCCTTCGCCTCGTCGATGACCAGCAGACCGCGGAGCGGCCGGTCGCTGGGACAAGGGTTCTTCTTCACCCACGTGAAGAGAGCCATGGCGAGCTGGTTGACGAACTGGAGCGGCGCATCGAGGCCCGGCAGGCCCACCAGGCTGAGAACGGAGACACGAGCGCGTGCAGAACCCAAGCCGAAGAGGATGCCGGGATCGAGCGGCTCGCCCTCCTGATGGAGGAGGGGATTCGTCTGCACGGCAGCGCGCAGCGAATCGCAGAGGGCTGTCGCGACCTTCCTGGCGGTGGAGATCTTGAGGCTGGCCTCCTCGGGCAAGTCTCCGAGCAGGTCGAGGAAGGAGGTGAGGTCGCCGCCACCTTGCTGCGCGAAGACGCGGAGCGCGGAATCGAGGATAGCGCGCGCCTTATCGTCGGTCCTCTTGCCAGCCATCGCCGCCAGCGTGGACGCCGTCATCGCGACCGTCTGCGTGAACTCGTCAGGCTCGTGCGCGACGGCGGCGAAGTCAGGGAGCAATCCCAGGTACAAGGGGTTGCCGTTCGACCGCCCGGGCGTCCACACGATCACGTCCGTCTGTGCGTGGTAGCGGGCGGCCTTCTCGGTGTCCTCGTCCGTGAACGACGTGGGGCGCACGGGCCATGGCTCGCCTAGTCGGGCGAGATCGTTGGCACCGTCGACGACGATGGACGGGATGCGGAGCAGCGCGGCCTCCTCAATGAGCCGCCGGAGCAGCACTGTCTTGCCCGAGCCGGCGCCGGCGAGCACGACCACATGCTGTCTGAGATCCTCGGCGAAGAGCATCTGCGATGCGGCTAACCGCTCGCCAATGACCTGATGGCCGACAGCGATCACGGGCCTTGCCGCCGGGGTCGGCGCGGGTGCGGGCGATGCGGACGCCGGGTGGGGAGCGTGCGCGGTCGCCTGACGCACCGTCGAGGTCGGCGTGGGTGCGGGCACGGGCGACGCGGGGATCGGGTTGGGAGCCTGCACGGGCGACGGCGAGGGCTCCGCCTGCGGCGGAGAGGCAACGGGCGCCGTGGTCTGCGGAGAGCGCCCGAGCCAGTCGACCACGGGCTTCATCAGGGCGAGCTGCGAGGCGGGACGGCGCGCACGCAGCCACTGGTCGAAGGTCTCGCGCTTATCCCCCTGTGCTTCGCGCAGCCTGGCGAGCGCGACCAGAGCGCGGAGGTCGTCGTCGCTCGCCGGGATCAGCTCGGCTCCTGCTGTTCGCGCCTTGGTCATGAGCGCGGTCGTCTTGGCGCCGCCCGGCACCGGCGCGTTGCGCACGAGGAGCAGCTTGCGGAACTCGAGCTGGCGATCGATTCCCGACGCGGTCACGGCCGCGGTGAGCCGCGCCTGAAAAGCGATGGCATTGTCCTTCCATAGGGCGCGCAGGCAGAGGTGCCGCTCGCGGTCGTGCTGGGCGGTGAAGATCTGGCGCACGCGCGCGTGGAGGGCCGGGTAGCCGCGTCCCCCGCCGCTCTCGGCGTCAATCGAGAGGTGCACGGAGGGATCGTGCGCCTGCTCGGTGACCACGAGCTCGCAGCCAGTGAGCAGGAGCTTCCCCAGCTCGTCCTCACCATCCGTGGCGGGCGTGTCCTTGGGGACCTTGACCGACGTGCGGAGGCGCTCGAGCTGCGTGTCGAGCGCTTCGAACTCGGGGCGATGAGGTACGGCCGTCGGGTTCCGCGGTGGCTCCGTGCCCGAGAACGTGGCGAGCACGCTCACCCATCCGTCGTCGACGCACTTGCGACGGTGCTGCTCGCAGCGGAGGAGGAGTTCGCGGGGCGACTTCCCGGTCGCCGTGACGAACGCCGAAGGCGCAAACGGCCACCGAGGATACGGCGGCGTGAAGCCGATGCGTGAATAGCTCGGGTCCAGACGCGCGCTCACGATCTGCTCTGCCGTGACTGCGTCGCGCAAGTTATGGAGCGGGCGCTGATCTTCGTAGCGATGCGTCGACGACTTGAGCGCGGTGTCCTTGAGCTTGCTCCACGTCTCCTGCAGGCAGGAGACCACCGCCAGCGCGCGGCGCGTCACGTCGCGCAGCTCCATCAGCCCGCGGCCCACGCTGTCGATGATGCTGCGCGAGACGAGCTGTCGAGCGGTGTACTCTCCAGGCAGGTCGCTCGCCGTGGCGAGCACGTGGTGCTCGGTCACGATCGCGTCGAGCTGATCGAGGGCCACGACCATCGGGCATCGCAGGCTAATCAGCCACGAGAGGCCCTCGACGACGGCGCTTGGCCTCTTCTCGCGGATGTTGAAGCCGAACACCTCCATGGCGCTCTCGTCGACGCCGTAGCCCTGAAGCCAGGCGTATCCGAGGTTCGACAGCTCCATGTCGTTGGAGTTGAGCAGCACCAATGCGCGGAGCGTGTCGGCGTGCTTCAGCGTCTGGGCCCTGTGCGTGCGTCCGAGACGCTGCACCAGCTCATCCATCTCCCGGGCGAGCCTAGGCGGGCGAAGCGACGCGAGCTCGTGGGTCAGGGCGGCACCGTCGTCGCCTCGCGCCTGCGCGGCGATGTGCTGGACGACGAGCTGCGCTTGGGTGCGGTCCGTCGCGTCGGCAGGTCTCTGGAGAGAGTCGATGAAGCCTAGGAGCGCCGTCTCCCAGAAATCGCGGACGTCGCTCATGTCGACCAGGATGAAGCTCGCCGGCACGCCTAGGACCTCGCGCCGGATCGCGGACAGCAAGTGCGTCTTGCCGATGCCCGCGGGGCCGACGAACACCCAGCCGAGCGGCGAGCCCGTCTCCGTGCTCGCGGTCATCGACCGGACCTTGGCAAGCACCGCCTGCCGCTCCTTCTGGTGGAGCGAGGGGACGTCGTAGCGCGGGTCGTGCCAGACGCTGTCCATGCTCTGCGTCCACTGGAAATCGACCGCTTCGAACGCACTTAACGCATCCATCGGGTCACCCCTCGATACAAAGCAGATCACGTCGTTCGCCGGAGACCCGGAGCGCCGCGGCATCGTCCTCCGGGCGGATCCGCTGCGGGTCGTCGATCGGGTAGAGCACCGCGCCGCCCTTCTCCTGCATTCCGCGGAGCACCGCATCGACGGCCTCGACCTGCTCGTCTCGGAGCTGCGCGCGGAGGAGGGCGAGCCTGACGTACTGGTTGAGGGCCCCTCCCGTCACGTGCAAGTACGCGGCCCGGATCCGATCCTCGAGAGCGGCAGGAGCGGCTTCGCCGGGCGCGGTCGGAGCGCCTTCGCCCGGTGCCGGTCCGGTCTGAGGCGCGACCGCTGTCGAGGCTACCCCGTCTTGTTCCTTGTCGGCCGGCCGCGGTCGCATCAGGTGGGCGAGTGCGAGGTTGTGGTACTCTAGGTAAGCGCCAACCTTCGCAAGGAGCGCCGCGAGCACGGGCGCCGCGGCTTTGGTCTGCGAGAGGCGCGCCCCGAGTCCCTGGTGGTTCGCCCACTCCCACCCCGCGTCCGTAACGTGGAGCTTCGACCCCCACGTTGGGTCCTTCTTCCGTGGGCCCTTCTCGACCGTGATCAGGCGGGCGCTCTCCAGTCCCTTCACCTCGGACCTATCGAGCTCGACGGAGCGTTGGCTGGCGGTCTTCCCGTCGCCCATGATGACGAGCTCCCACAACGCGAGCGCCTGCTTCCCCGTCAGCCCTCCGTTCGCTTCCCGCGCGTCGACGCTTTTTTTTCGCTTCTTGGGCGCGCGACTTGTTCGTTTCCTGGTCGAGAGGTGCTTCTGCCCGTTGTCCTTTGTCGTCATGGCCCCTCGTGGTTCACGGTCTGCGGAAGGTCGAGCGCTCCGGTTGATCTTGGCCGGAGGACGCCATCGCCCAGATGGCGAACGAGCTCAATCCCCTCCGCAGCATCGCTCGGATGGCATGGAGACGACCAGAACAATGAGACCTCGTCGCGGGGGTGCGCGGCGGCGCGGCTCGCCGTCTAGGTGGGGGAGGCGCGCCGATCTCGACAGGAGCCCACGCGTCTTCCGCGGCGGTCAGAGCGCGCGGTGCTCGGCCAGCGCCTCAGGCGCTGGCGGCGGCCTCTCTCGTAGCCGGTCGAGGTCCACCGAGTACTCCGCCTGGAACCGCGCGAACCGATCGGGATGGCACGTGAGCAGGATGATCTGCAGCTCGCTGGCAGCGTCCCGGAGGATCTGCACCATCGACAGGAACCTTCCGTCGTCGGTCCATCCCATCGTATCATCCAGGATGAGCGGGAGCGGCCGCTTGTCCTTCGCCATCACGCGAGCGAGGCTCAGGCGGACGATCACCGAGAGCTGCTCGCGCGTGCCACCGGAGAGCTGGCCGAAGTCCTCCTCCGTGCCGCGGCGCAAGACTTTATCAAGCTTGAGATCCCGTGTCATCCGGATCTCAGTCCCCGGGCGCAGTTTGGAGAGGTACGGCGACGCCTCCTTCAGCACGGGCGCGAGGAAGAGGCGCTGCGACTCGGCATAGGCGTCTTCCACGACCGTGGACAGGAGGCGGGCGGCGCGGGCCTCGCGCTCGATCCGCGCGAGCGCTTCGGCGGCGTCAAGCTGCTCCACCTGCGCTGCCCCGAGCTCCTCGAAGTGCCCCTCCACGGCGGCCTGGTCGAGCAGCGTCTTCCGTTGCAGCATCTTGTCGTGCAGGTCGGCGATACGCTGGCGGTGCGAATCGATGGCTCCCTTGGCGCGCAGCACCTCACCGCGGAGCAGAACAGGGGCCGCCTCCTCGAGCTCGGCTGCAGCGCTCCGAGCGCTCACCAGCGCCTGTTCGAGCTCCCACTGTGCCGTCGTGTTCCGCTGCCAGAGGTTCGTGTCCGGCACGATCTCCCGCAGGGCGGCGAGCTTGTCGGTCACAACGTGAAGCCGGGCGACCTTCTCATGACGAACGGCCGCGGCCTCACCAAGAGAGCTCTCCAGCACGCGAAGCTCTCGTTCTGATCGATCCGCGGCCTCCGCCGCGCGCTCCGCGTTGGCCTCCCGCGTGCGCACCTCCTCACGCCCCTCGTCTATCGCGGTCTGCAGCGCGGCGAGGTCTGCTGGCACCTCCTCGCCAGCGGTCGCGGAGTGTGCCGCCTCGGCATTCCCGAACGCTGCGGCACGCGAGCGCAATGCGTCCAGCCCGTCCGGCGCCAAGCTCCTGAGCTGCTTGCGGAGCTCGGCGATCTGCACATCCAACGCCAATCGGGCGCGGAACCGCGCCTTCGCGGCATCGAGGTCGGCCACGTCCGCCCGCTCCAGCGCCTCGCGGAAGCGCCGCTCGAGCCCGTCGACGTCGAGCCCGCTACCAAGCTCTCCGGGGATGATCTCCCAGGTGAGGTTCTGCACCGTCTCGGGTCGCACGGCTCGCGTCACCGCCCACTCGCGCCGGGGACCCGCGGCGACCGGGCCGGTGATGGCACGAACGCGAGCCTGTAGCCTCTCGATCGCCATCTCTGCGTCGCCCAGCTCACGCTCGAGCGTCGCGAGCCGTGCGAGCGCGTCTCCGGTGACGCGGTTCTGCGAGAGCTCGACCTCGATCTGCGCGTGACGCGCAAAAGCGCTCCTCGCGTCAGCGAGGGCCGTCTCGGCGGCTAGGCTCTGGGCGCGAACCTCCGCCACCTCGGCACGGAGCGTCTGGACCCCCCGTGGGGCCACCTCGACGAGACGCTCCTCCGCCTGCTTCCGGGCCGCGTCGAGCCGGACCCAAGCGCGGGCCGCCTCCGTCGCGTCCGCCACGGTGCCGATCCCGAGACCCTGGAGGGTTGCCGCGAGGTCGCGCTCGGCGCGGTCGAGCCTGGCCCGCGATTCGGCGAGGTCCTCGCCGCGCGGTTCGAGCTTAATCTCCGCGACTTCGTCGAGGACCACGGTCGTGCCCCGCGTCAAGGTGAACGCCGTGCGCTGGCCCGTGATCAGCCGTTGCGATACCTCCTCACCCCCGGCGCGAATGCGCAGATCGGTGAGCGCGAGCATCTCCATGCGCGTGCCGATCGCGTCGCAGGCGGCGCGCAGGATGGCCACGTCCTGTTCTCGTTGCCGGAGCCCGTCCATCGCCGCCTCATCGAGGCGGTTGGCCGCGAGGCCGCGCAGGCTCGCCTCGCGCTCCCGGTCCGCCCGCGTGGCCTCGTCGAGCGCGGACTCGAGCCGCGCGCGCTCAGCATGGTGCTCTCTCACCTCCTGTTCGAGCGCATCCAGTCCCTTCGGGGCCAGCCTCCTCATCTCAGTGCCGAGCGCCGCCTCCTCACGCTCGGCCTGGATCCGCACCGAATGACGCGCCCGCGCCGCCGGCACGTCCGCGACGCCGAGCGCGAGGAGCGCCTCCTCGAGCTTCGTCCGCCGCTTCTCCGCATCCGCAAGCGCCTGCGCGAGACCGGGGCGAGCCGGTTCGATCTCGAGCATGCCGAGCCCAGGTACGTCGATCGTCGCCGGACATCCGGCCGAGCGGATGATCGCTTCTCCCTCGGCCGGGAACACGACGATGCGGGTTCCATCGGCATCGAGTCGAGCGCGGAGGGCGGCCGTCTTCGCAGCGAGGCATTCGAGCTGCTCGCACACGCGCTCGTCGATCGTCTCCGTCTCCAGGCGGCGCGTTGCCTCGGCGATGTCGTCGTCCACCTCTTCGGCCGCTCGCAGGTCCTTGGCTGCACGGGCGGCCTCGTCGCGCCGGCGTGCCCGGTCGAGGTCATCCGTCGCGGTGTGCAGTGCCGCCCGCGCCTCGAGGACCGCCGTCCTCGCTTGGCCGGCGACATCGCGGGCAGCGGCCGCCGCCTGCTTCGCGTCCTCCAATGTCTGCGACAGCTCGCCGGTGGCCTCATCGATCCTTTTGATCGCCGCATCGAGCTGCTCTGCCTCGCGCGCCAGCGATGCGCGGGCGTCGACCTCTTGCTGAACCGCCTGGACCACCGCCCTGGCCGCCGCAACGCGCGACTCGGCCTGGCGCAAGAGGCCCTCGAGCTGGTTCAAGCGGTGCTCCGCGGCGACTGCGTCGGAGTGCTCCCGCTCGAGTCCCGGGAGCTTGTGCTCGGCCTCGCGCAGCTGCTGGCAGAGCGCCCGGTGCTCCGCCGCCAGGCTCTCCACCGCAGCCCTCGCCTCCTCGATCTTCTTCACGCGAGCGTTGGCCGCCTTCAGCTTCTCCTCGGCTGACCGGTATTCGCCCGTCGTCGTGCCGGTCCTGTGTGTGAAATAGCGCGCGGCATGCTCGAGCACCCGTGTGCGCACCCGCTCGCCATGCTTGCCGCCCAGCACCTGTCCGACCTGCCTGCCGATGGTTTCGGAGAGCGTACCCCGCACGGTCTCGTCGAGGACATCGCCGGGATCGGTGTAAGCCGTCTCGTCCTGTGCGACCCACAGGAGCCCCCACAGCCCCATGTCGCTCCGCGTGCTCCCAGTCCTGCCTGGGCGCCGCCCGTCGAGCCGCGCCAGCAGGAGATCTTCCGCGTCCGCGCCGTGCACGACCGTACCCTCGCGGTGCAGGCGCACCTCGGCGAAGCGATTTTCGATGAATCGCTTGTGCACGCTGACGCGTTCGCCGCCGATATCCAGCTCGACCCAGATCTCGGGAGCGTTGCGCGTACCGTGCGTCTGGAGGGCTCTGATCTTCTGGTTCTTGGCGTCGTGCCGCTCGAAGAGCGCCGCCCGCAGGGCCTCGACGAGCGTAGACTTGCCTGCCTCGTTCCGGCCGCTGATCACGTTGATTCCGCCAGCGAAGGGCCCCACATCGAGGCGCTCGGTGAGAGCGCCGACATGCTGCACCGAGAGACGGACGAGCTTGATCCCGTGGTTCATGACACCGCCCCGTGAAAGTAGTGGAGCAGACGAAGCGCTCGGGAGCGCTCCACTTCCGATGTCCCTTCGATCTCGCCGCGGAGCCGTGCGACAGCCTGCCCGAGCCAACCTTCGGTGGGGAGGGTCGCCACATCGGCTTCGCCGAGGAAGGTCTGCAGCTGCTCGTCGCGCACCCGCAGGAAGCGGAAGCGGTCGCGCGCCTTGTCCAGGATTTCGGCGTCCAGACGGGCTCGCACCGACGCGTCGATCCTCCCCGTCAGCGTGAGCTCGAGCAGGGTGGTGTCCTTGCGGGCGAACCCGTCGAGGAGGCGCTGGAGGCTGGCGAGATCGGCATCTCCGTCGAGGCGGAGCTCGGCCTTCTTCCATTCGAGGCCGGCCACCGGGTGCGGTGTCACACGCGGCACCGCGCCGGGGCCATCGATCTCCACCTCCAGGACATTGCCTGGGTCCTTCTCCTTGAACCTCGTCGCCTCCGGCGTCCCTGGATACCACGTACGGTCGTCGATGCGCAGGAGCCCGTGCCAGTCGCCGAGCGCGAGATAGTCGAGGCGGGCGCGGGCGGCGCGGTCCGCAGGTATGGCGTTGTTGAGGGGCTCGCCGTCGCCCACCAGACGCTCGAGGACCTCCTTGATGCCGCCGTGCGCAACGCCGATGCGCACGTGGCCGCTGGGGCCGAGCTCGGGCGTGAGATGCTCGGTGGCGTCGCCGAGGCTTTGCCGTTCCAGGAGGGGACAACCGAGGAGCGCGACCCCCTCGCGAACGATCACCGGCTCGCGCGAGCCGAGGACGTGGACGTGGCGCGGGCACTCCCGTCGCCAGACGTCGCCGCGGTAGAGGGCATCCGAGCTGAGCGGATCGTGGTTGCCAGGAAGGAGGTAGATCGGCACGGAGATCTGGGTCATCGCCTCGAAGGAGAGGCGCAGAGTATCCGGGCGCAGGCCGTGGTCCTCGAAGACGTCACCAGCGACGATGACGAACTCGGCCTTGGTTTCGCGGGCGACCGCACCGATGCGGTGGAGCGTCCGGAGCCGCTCGTTGCGCACTATGGCGCCTGCGTCCCCGGGGATGAAGCGGGCGCGCAGGCCGAGCTGCCAGTCCGCGGTGTGGAGGAAGCGGGTGGAGGGAGGCATGGGAAAACGAGCAGGTGGTGATAGAGGCTGCTGGCAGTCCGAGGAGCCGGTGCCTCGCGCCTCGCTCAGTGCCCCCATGTTTGACCGCGATCGCTGGGCAGACGCCATCCGCAGAGTTGCGGACCCGCCCACGCGTTGCCTGGCGGGGCGCGATGGCGCCCTGCCGTTCGTGTCACGCGCCGCGTCTCGCCCGGTACCGGAGCATCTGGCGGCTTTCCACGCCAAGCTTCTCGAAGATGTGCTGCACGTGCTTCTTCACCGTGTTCAGGCTGCAGCCTAGCTCTTCAGCGATCTCATGATTGCTCAGCCCACGGATTATCGCGGAAACCACCTGGCGTTCGCGAGGCGTGAGACGTGCGTCCAGCACGGTGGGCACCTGTGGGGCGGGATGGACCATCTCAATCTGCTTGGCAGGACGCGCTTCCTTTGCGAACAACCAGCAGTTGCGGACAGCGTTGGCGATCGCTGGGGTGAGCAACTGCAACATCCTCTGCTCGCGCTCGGTGAACGGGCGCCGCCGCTTCCGGTACAGTGAAAGCCCGCTCTGAAGACCACCGCTAGCGTGCAGCATGACGGCGATCACCTGCTCGATCGGCGAGCCCAACTCGCGCGCCCGGTGGTACATCATGTTCCGCTCGAACGCCCGCCTGTCTATCATCTCGGAGTCGCACACGACGATTTGCATCTTCGCCTGCACCGAGCTGTGTACGAAGTCGTGCGGCGCCATGGCCTCGTAAGATCCGAAGAATGCCGGGGGCAGGTTCTCGGCGATCCACTCGTACTCGCCGGCGCGCTCCGACCAGGTCACAGCGAGCGCGCCATAGTCGGCCCCGACGAGCGGCAGGAGCAGGCGGTACGCATCTTTCAACACCGAGTGTAGGTCGAGCGACGCCCCGAGCGCGCCGTTCAGGTCCCACATCGTCTGCTGCTCGCGTTTTCCGAGCCCCATCCCCTTCCACATGGCGCCAGTCTACCATGAGACCGGGCGGCGGCAGCTCAGGGGCAGCCGAGAGAGCGCAGAAACGCCCTGGTGTGCACGACGTCGGCGAGCTCCACGACGAGCGGCAGCGAGCAAACGGTGTAGCCCCGTTCCCGTATGGGCCCCCCCATGTAACGCGCCGCGAGATGGGCGAAGGTCTCCAGCGTGCGCGGAAACTTCAGCCCCTGGAGGTCGCCAGCGCGTGCCCGGGCGCGCTCCGCCGGGGTGTAGAGCGGCCGCGTCGACGGTCCGTCCGCGTTCGCGCCAGGTCTCGGCGCGATCCGCCAGCGAGGGCTGACGAGGCCGCGGCGCTCTGCGATCCGGTACGCCACCTCCGCGTCCTCGAGAGCATCTGTCTCCGCGTTGCCCGCGCCAACCCAGTGCGTCAGACCAACGCGCAGGCTCTCGCGGTACATGGCGAGATAGAGCTCGCACAGCACGGCCGTTCCCCGGTGCTGCGGGACGATGCACATCCGCGACACCTCCGCGAGCGAGACGCCTGCCGCCACGAACGGACCGAGGTCGTAACGCGAGGCGAGATCGATGCCGAGCGGCTGCCCGATCGCTCGTGCCACGTCCAGGTTATGCCCGATGAGGCGTGCGGTCGCGACTGGGGCATCATCGACATAAGCGATGAAGTGAAGCGTCGTCTCAAGATCGTCGTAGATATCCATCTCCCAATCGATGGTGGCAGCCTCATAATTCAGGAGCCCCTTCTCTCTCACGAACACCTGATTTCGCACGCGCTGAGCTTCCGCGATCCTCGTCGGGGTATCAGCGACACTGACGCGAATTCTCTTCTTCATGGATCCTCCTCCAAAAAGGTCTGGTGAAGCGGGCAGACGGAGGCATAGGCGGCGCGCGCACCGCTCCTCGCAGCGTGCGCGCCGCTACCCCCGCTGCGGCCGCTCCTGGTGGTCGAGCGCTGCCGGTTCAGCGAGGTGACGAGAAGAATCCGGGGAAGTACAGCCGCGTACGGCGCGCCGAGCGGAGGATCGCTTCGCTGTCCTCCGGCGCAGTGAAGCCGCGCAGGATGGTGGCGAGCCGGGCGATGTGGCCATGGTCCGCCTCACCGTGTGCCCGCAGGAACGTCACGGCTCCCTCGATCCCCGGGATCCGGCTCCTCAGGAGGAGGTTGCGCACGGTGCTCGACGCCCTACGCGCAGAGAGCGCCTCGAGCACGTACGCGGTGCCGAGAAAGGCCGCACCGGAGCCCGTCTCCGCCTCAAAGCGGTGACCGAAGATGTACGCCTGGACGGCAACGTTAGGACCCGAGCTAGCTGCCCCGAATCCGAGCGCCGCGCGATCGTCGCGCGCCCAGGCGTCATGACCGGCTTCCTCCTCGGACTTTTCGATCAGCAGGCGCGCCAGGAGGGGGTGCCGGTGCATCGTGAGCAAGCGCTCGCCCGACGCGCGGAGCAGCTCGTGGGCCACTCCGACGTAATGATGCGTCTGCTCGAGATACTCCGCGTAGTGATCGGCGGCGATGGTCCCGGCGAAGAGCGTCCGCGCAATCGGGTGTTTATCGAGACTGTCGATCAGTTTGTCCGCCTCGCGGTCGAGCCTAAAAACGAGGTCTCTCATGGCCTGATGTCTCCTTGACGGCGGAGCGGGACGCCCCGGAGCGGGCCGTCGTCATCGCCGCCGCGGAGCCCCTCAGAGCAGCCGGCAGGCCAGCAACAAAATCCTGCAATATCGATATGTTACGCTTGCGGGCGGACGGGACTCGGAGCCCGATTTGCTGCAAACTGCGGCAGCACGAGGCGGGTCCACCCGCCCGCGCCCGTACTCCCAAAAGTAGTATTCCGCTCCTAAGCGGGCAGGTGCACGATGGGTGGTGAGAGCGGCACCGGAGGGTCGAGCATCCGGTGTCGGGGAGCGACTAGCCATGCGAGAGATGAAACCCCAGCAGATCTTCCACTCCGAACGCCTTAGCGACCTCAGTGACCTCCGGGCGCGCAGCGTCGAGCTATGCGCCTCCCAGCACGCGCCCGCGGAACGACGGACGAGCCCGGTGCTCACCCCTCGCCAGCGCGACGTGGCCGCGTTGCTCGTCGGAACAGGCCTGTCGTACAAGCAGATCGCCGCCCGGCTCGAGCTGAGCGAGGGGACCGTCCGGACGCACACGGAGCGAATCTATCGGGCTCTCGGCGTTCACTCGCGCCCTGAGCTTACCGTCGCCCTCCTGCCGCCGGGCCGGGGCTATCCGCTGGCACCGCTAGCCTGATCGAAACCATCGTACAGTCGGCTCGGCAGGAGCAGTTCAGCTCCTCTCCGATTCGGTAGGCTCGCTCTCGATCCGCAGGAGGAACATGGCGTACACGACCAGCCTCGACCTCGAGCCAGAGGTCGAGCAGCGAATCAAGCAGTTGGCCGATGTGGACGAAGACGTGCTCGTCACGGGCCCGAGCGGCTCAGGGAAGAGCGCCTTGGCCCGGCGAATTCACGATCTCAGCGTCCGCCGGCGCGGGCAGTTCATTCCCCAGAACTGCGGCGCGATCCCCGGGGAGCTGGCGGAGAGCACCCTCTTCGGCCACGAGCGCGGGGCGTTCACGACCGCGCACACGGCCGCGCCCGGCATCGTCGAGGCGGCGAACCAGGGAACGCTCTTCCTCGACGAAATCGGGGAGCTCCCGCTCGCCGTCCAGGCCAAGCTGCTCACCCTGCTCCAGGATCGCAGGTATCGCCCGCTGGGCAGCGTCAAGGATCGGCCCGCGAACTTCCGGCTCATCGCCGCGACGAACCGGGATCTGCTCGAGCGGTGCAATCAGGGGCTCTTCCGCGAGGATCTCTATCACCGGATCAACGTCCTCCCGCTCACGCTGCGCCCCTTGCGCGACGCTCCTGAGCGGGTGCAGCGGATCGCGGCCGAGGAGGTGAAGCGCTTGAACATGCCCGAGGAGCTCGGGAGCCAGGTGCTGTCCGTCGTGAAGCGCCTCACCCTTCACCCGGCGGCGTGGCCCGGCAACATCCGCGAGCTCCTCACCTTCGTGCGGCGCTGCGTCCTCGGCGTGGAGGCGGAGGAGCACCGGATCCTCGGTGAGTGGGCGCGCTGGCGGAGGTCCGAGAGCGCGGAGCGCCTCACGGCGCTCGCGCCGAGCGTCAGCCCGTCGCTGGCCGACCGAGAGCGCTACGCCGGGATGATTCATGAGCTCGCAGGGCGCGGGGCTCGCCCGAAGGCCGCGGTCTCCCGGAAAGGCTCCCTTGAGCTCGCGTCGCGCCTCCTCGACGTCTTCCCCGAGCCGCTCCCCATGGACGATGTCCAGGCCGTGCTGGGGGCGCGTGACCGACGCACGCTCACCGCCAACGTGGAACTGCTCGTGAAGCACGGGCTGGTTCAGGTCTCCGCCGGCGGTGTCGTGGCGTCGTGGCCGCCGGCGACGTCGGCGCTCATCGGGCTCCGTCAGAGCGAGAGGATCCCCGCCGGGCCCGGGGAGATCCTCTCGCTTGCCCGTGGCGATCGGATCCGCATCGAGATCACCTCGAAGCTCGCCGGGACGCTCGGCGTCATGCTCGTCACCCACGGGTCGGGAGGCACGTGGGCGCCGGAGGTGATCGTCGAAGGGAAGGAGCTGCGCGCGTCGAAGACGACGGCAATTGAGATCGAGCTCGACGGCGCCGGGGGACTCGAGCAGATCCTTCTACACGTCGGGCCGCCCGGGCGCCGCGGCGGGCGCCTGGTCGAACCTACGCTCACCGCGGTCATCATGCCCGATTCCGCGGCGCTGGAGCGAGGCCGACGGATGGCGCTCGAACGGTGGCACGACGGGTGGCTGGCCGAGCACCTCGTGTTCCACACACAGGGCAACTGAGCGAGGCGCGCAGCCAGGCTCACGGTGCTCCCCTGACGAGCGTACCCCGCCAGAACAGCGCGCGGCCGCACACACGCAGCAGAAAAACCGAGCTACCAACACTGAGCGAGAGTCAACATGGCAGCAAAAAAAACGGCGACGGCGGCTGCAAAGACGACCGGCGTCGGCGCCCACCGCCCCAAGGTCCAGCACCTCAGCGTGCTGCTCATGAAGATGGGCATCTCCTCGAAAGGGAACGCGCTAAAAGAACCGCAGTCTGTAACGTCGCACGCGATCGACACGAAGCTGCTTCCAAACAGCTCATTCTACACCGAGACGCAGCGACCCAAAACCCCGAAGTGGGTAGACTTCGTAGAAGAAGGCCTAAAAGGCAAGCTGTCCATCCATGGGACTACCGTATCGGCGGTCCTGTTTGTAGAGACCGGCGGACGGTGCTTCGCGTTCACCTTCGGCTTCGGTCGCAACCTGTTGAGGCCAGAGTCAATCGAGCGTGACTTTGGCCTAAAAGTCGTCCTCAACAGAGTCGACCCAGAGAATCTCAGAAGCATCGACCTCAAGAATTTCGAGGCGCTCACCATTCATACAAGGCGCCAGACCAGCCGAGGCTCGACGCTCGATACATTCGGAATTAACACGGCGCAGGATCTCCTTCGCTCTGTCACTGGAAACCCTGAGGATCAGAGGTTCGCGAAGCGCGTCGCTGGTTCGGACGGCCTCGCGCTCGCGGCGACGTTGACGCTCCAAGATCTTCCCCAGAAGTGCGCGCAGCTTCTCAGCGCGTACAATGACACCAGGTACAAACAAAGGTTTGAATTCGTCGATCAACTGAAGAGCATCCGCGATCCTAGCATGATCACAAAGCTCGATCAGGCGCTCGAGCAAAAGCTACATACCAAAGATTTCACAGGCATACACCTGGCCCCGCCAGAGCCCCAAGACTGGGAAAACGTCGAAAGCTTCAACTACTCATTCGATCGAAAACAAACATTCACGGATCTCGACATCGATGACTACATCTCGGTCGTCGGCCGACCTCCAACGGCCGACGAGCTGAAGAAACACGTCATTGGGGTCACCTACAAGGGTTCGAGCCACAGCGTCAGAAAATGGACAGTGCGTGACTCTCTGGTCTGCGAAATCACCATCAATGGGCAGATATTCGTACTGTCCAGCGGCGACTGGTTTGAGGTTGCGAGGGACTTCGCGGACCGCATCCTCAACAGGGTCAAGGAGCTCACAAGCTCGTTCTCGCTGCCCAAGGCGAAGCTCGGCGAGCGGGAGGCATCGTACAATAAGCGCGTGGCGAACCAAAAGAAGTACGCTCACATGGATTGCAAGCTGAACAATACCTACGGGACACCGATCGAAGTCTGCGACCTCTTTACGATTTCAAAAAAGTTCATCCACGTCAAGAGAAATCGAGTATCGGCCACACTCAGCCATTTATTCGCTCAAGGGGTCGTATCGGCGGAGGCATTCGCCTCAGACGAGCGTTTCAGACACGAACTGAGGCGCCAGCTCCGGTCCCTCGACGCGACCTTCCTCTCCTTCATTCCGGCAGCAGACGCTCGGCCTATCCCGTCCGAGTATGAGGTCGTGTACGCAATCATTACCAAACCAGACCCGAAGTGGCCTGCTTCTCTGCCGTTCTTTAGCCAGCTCAATCTGGTCAATTCGAGCGACCGCATCAGCAGGATGGGGTTCCGTGTTTCTCTGGTGAGAATTGACGCGACCTAGCTCCGCGGCTCAGAAATCTCGCCATAAAATCCGCAGCGCCACAAAGATTCACCTTGACTAACGCGAGAGCATCGCGCTTGCTCTAGATGCGATTCGACGATGCGGCCAAGGCGGAGGGAGGCAGGCCGAGATCGCGACGCCTGTACAGGGACCACGCTGCGAAGGGCAGCGTCCGATCATCCTCGCGTACCGCCAGCTCGAGCATGCGCGACTTATGACCAGCGCAGTAGTTCCGGCAGGTGTCCACGTCTCCGCAAGCCGCGGCACCGTCGCGACGAGAGCGCTAAGGGCTGCGCGCGCCGACTCGGCGTTTCGATAGGTTGCGGGACGCCCGTGGCGGCGCGACGCGTGTTCATTTGGCGATGTACGAGCGCTCACATGGGAACAAGGAGACCAAGGATGGAATCGTGGGGCTTCATCACGAACTCCTAGCAATCGCTTAGCGGCATGGCATCTGATGACAACGCCCCGGTGCTCAAGCCTGCGCGGATCTCACCGCCCCCTCCGCTCGCGCTCGCGAGCAAGGTCGAGCACTTCGGCCGCAGCCTCGCGCTGGGATTGCGTCAGCCCTCCGAGCAGCCGCCCGATCGCCTCATGCGCTACGCGCGCCGTCTCTACATCCCCCGCCACAATAGCCGCCGCCAGCCCCTCCCCGAGCTGCACAAGCAGCGTCGTCCTCACCGACGCCGCCCTCGCCCCCACCCCTTCCCCCCAACGCTCTTCCCCCGCCCCGCCTACCCCGATCGAATCGCCACGCGCCCCCTCCGAATCGCCACACCCTCGCTCCAACCGCGTCGATCCGTCGCCGCCCCCTCCGATTTCCCAAGCGATTTTGCCGGTTCGCCCCGTTCCCCCGCCCCAGAGCGCCTTCTAAATCCACCGCGTCCGCCATTTCGCCACGGGCCAAGAGGAGGCGCTGCGCCACTTCCTCGCGAACACGACGCACGACGTGATGACCTCGCTGACCGTGCTGCGACACCTCGCGACGCTCCGGCAGCGCGCGGCCGACGGCGGGCCTGTCGAGCAGTCCGGCCCGCGCGACGCTCGAACGCTCGAACGCCCGAGCGCAGGCGTGCAGGAATGCTGCTGCTGCTCGACCCGCCGACGATGAGATGCGCCGCGCGCCGTGCGCCGGCGCCGCAGTCACACATAGATCGCGAAATTGCCGCGCGCTCTTCACACAAGAGAGCGTACTGAAATGTGAGGCGATTCATGGTGCCGAGGCGAGCCATGGCCGGGAGCGGTTGTCGGGGAGCACGATCATGAGCGCGCTCCCGCGCGGCGCCGTGACGCCGCTGAAAGGCGCCGCGGCCGCCGCCATCGCCTGGCGCACGCAGGGCCGGCACTACATCACCGTCATCGCCAAGGCGAGCTTCGCCTTTGCGATCGATGCGGTGATGTGGCGGACCGATCCGCAGGAGATCCTCCCCGTCGAGGTCCACCATGGCAAAAACCCGGCGCGGAGCGTCCGCTGGAGCGGGGACCTCGCGCCCTACCTCGGTCGGGCCGATGTGGTCTTCACCGGAGATGCGCACGCGCCGCGCGGCACCGAGGTCCAGTCCTTGCCGGTGCGGCTCGCTGTCTACAGCGCGGGCGGCTGGGTGCTCGACAAGCGCCTCCTCGTCCGCGACAAGGGCCCTTTCCGGCAGATACCCCTCGTGTACGAGAGGGCGGTTGGCGGCGCGAACGGATGGGAGAACCCGTTCGATGGGGAGCCGATGGACGGCCCGGCCAGCATCCTCGACCTCCAGGATCCCGCACGCCCCGCTGGCTTCGCGCCGCTCGCGCGCGCCTCGCCGGTGCGCCGTCGGCTGCTCGGCAGCACCCCTCGCAAGGCGCTCGAGGGGCCGAACGCCGACATCCCCGCGGGCTTCGACTGGTCGTACTTCCAGGCGGCGCCTGCGGACCAGCGGATCGCATTCCTGCAAGGCGATGAGTGGATCGTGCTCGAGCACGTGAATCCGGCGGCTCCACGGCTCCAGATGCGCTTGCCCGGGGCGCGCGGGGTGGCGCGGCTCCGGGGGCTCGACGCCGCGTCCTCCGCCGCGGCAGACGGCGAGCTGCTCGAGCTCAACGCCGACACGCTTCGCATCGACGGCGTCGAGCAGCGCTGCACGGTCGTGTGGCGCCGGGTCTTCCCCGTCTCCGGTGAGGACGCCCTCGCGGCCGTGCGGATCGTGGCCGGCGTCGAGATCGAAGGCGAGGAGATCGCATGGCCCGACATGCCCCTCGAGGAGCAGGAGCGCGTGCAGCCGGCGCATCCGCCTTCCCTCCGCCTGGACTCCCAGGAGACCGCCCGGATCGAGGTCGCGCCCGACGGCGCGGGCGAGGCGCGGCTCGCCCCGGAGCTCCCGATCAGCCTCTCCGCCGAGGACGTCGAGCTCGTCGATCCTCCGCCTCCGTTGTCCGCCGCGTCCCTCTTTCGAACGCTCGCGCTCCCCCAGGAGCCGGACGAGCCGTCGATGCGCGCGCCGGCGCTCCCCTTCGGGCCCGCGGCCCCTGCGCCGGCGTCGCAGGACGAGCTTGAACCGGTCGCAGCTCAACTCCCTGCCCTCTTCACCAGCACGACGCTCCTGTCGCGCGAGGACGAGGCGCGGATCACTGTTCAGCCCGCGACGCCGTTTCCTGCCGCGCCGCCGCTTCCGCCGCGCCTCGCGCCCGAGCTGCCGATCCCTGGCGCGCCCTGGTCCGGCGAGCGCGCTGCGCGGGCGCCTTCCGCGCCCGTGGAGCCCGCGACCTCCGCGACCTCCGCGCCGACGGCGACCGCGTGCTTCGAGGCTCCCCTCGACACCACCACCACCGCCGTCCCGGGGCTCGTCTCGGAAGCGTCCGAGCCGCCGGCCGCGTCTCGCTTCTTTCACGAGCTCCGACGCGACGGCGACGGCGACGCAGTCCCGGAGCCGCTCCCGCCGCTCGGCGAGGGCGACGAGGTCAGCCTCGAGCGGTGCGCGATCGTCGCGGCCGAGCTCGCAGAGCGGCCGGTCCCCCGGGCCGACGTGCTCCGCGCGCACGGCCTCTCCGATGAGCGCTGGGGGCAGGCCGAGACGCGATGGCAAGAGGCGATAGCGGAGGAGGCCCGACGCCGCGAGCGACCGCTCCGCGATCGGTTCGATGCAGCCTATCTCGCCGCCTGGGAGGCCATCCGCGGCGTCTTGCATCCGACCGATTACGCGCGACTCGTCGTCGCGACCGAGCGCGACGGCGCGGCCGCGGCCCTCGACTCGCTCGCCATTCGACGCACCGTGTGGGCGCAAATGAAGCGGCTCTGGGCCAGGCGGCTCGCCGGCGATCCACGCCTGAGAGCGCACGTCGAGGCCGAGATCGCGACGCTGCGCGGAGCTCCGCGGCATTCCGCGGAGAGCAACGCCCCCGCGGCGCAGGCCGGCTGATGCGATACGATGTCCGCTGTGCGGATCGCACGACGGCGACACGCCGTCGTGACATACAATCATCGCTTTGCTTTCCAGAAATGGCCTCTATAGTCGACGTTCTTCCGGCGCCAGGAGCCAACGCGCACCGATAACGGGGAGTTACAATCATGCAAGATGCGTTCACCGTCAGCGCCAGCGCGCTCCCCGCCGCCACGCGGGTCAT
Source organism: Sorangium aterium (assembly GCF_028368935.1). Taxonomy (NCBI): domain Bacteria; kingdom Pseudomonadati; phylum Myxococcota; order Polyangiales; family Polyangiaceae; genus Sorangium; species Sorangium atrum. The sequence goes on from NZ_JAQNDK010000001.1 coordinate 3,042,018, forward strand.
TGGCTTTCGAGGGGCAGAGGGGCTGTCGAAGCCGTACGTCTTCGAGATCTATCTCGTGATGACGAACTACGTGGGCCAGGATCTCGACCTCGCCGACGTTGTGGGTACGAAGGCGACACTCCGCCTCTCCCCGTCGGACGGCGGGGCTCCCTTCCTCGTGAACGGCATCTTCGCGACGATGGAGCTCATCCACGCGTTCGGCGAACGCTCCGTCTTCCGCGCCGTGCTCGTGCCGCAGCTCTGGAAGCTCACCATCTCCCTGCATAGCCGGATCTTCACCGACCAGACGGAGCCCGACATCATCAAGACGGTGCTCTCGGGCGCCGGGGTCTCGGACTACGAGCTCAGGCTGATCGGCAGCTACAAGCCGCAGGAGCACGTGTGCCAGTACCGCGAGAGCGACTTCGACTTCATCTCGCGGTGGATGGAGCGCGAGGGGCTCTATTATTACTTCGAGCAAGGGGACGGCGGGGAGACGCTCATCATCACCGACGACAAGGGCGTCCACGCCCCGCTCGGCCAGAAGGCGGTCCGGTATATCCCGCAGTTCAGCGAGCACAGGGTCAAGGGAGAGGTGCTCTGGACCTTCACGTGCCGGCACACGTCGATGCCGTCCAGGGTCCGCATGAGCGACTATGATTACAACAATCCCGCGATCGAGATCTCCGGCAGGGCGCCCGTCGCGGCGAACGGGCTCGGCGAGATCAGCGTCCACGGCGCGCGTTTCTTCACGCCGGCCGAGGGCAGCCGCCTCGCGGCCGTGAAGGCGCAGGAGCTGCTCGCGGGCCAGGTCGTCTACCACGGCACCGGGGCGGCCTTCACCATGCGCCCCGGGTACACGTTCGAGCTCGAAGAGCATCCGAGGCCGGCGCTCAATGCGGTCTATCTGGCCACCGAGGTCGAGCACTGGGGCAACCAGACGGGCTGGGCGCCCGAGCTGATGCAGATCATCGGGCTCACCTGGGACGATGTGTACCGGATGGAGGTCAAGGCCGTCTCCTCGACCGTCCAGTACCGGGCGCCGCAACGGACGCCGTGGCCTCGTATCTACGGGACCGAGCACGCCCTCGTCGACGGCCCGGCGGACAGCGAGTACGCCCAGATCGACCAGCACGGTCGCTACGCGGTCAAGCTGAGCTTCGATGAGAGCGACCTCCGGGGCGGCAAGGCCTCGACCTGGGTTCGCATGCTCCAGCCGCACGGCGGCGGCACCGAGGGGTTCCATTTCCCCCTGCGCAAGGGCACCGAGGTGATGTGCACCTTCCTCGGCGGGGATCCGGACCGCCCCGTCATCGCCGGCGTCGCCCCCAACGCGCTCACGCCGAGCCCCGTCACCTCCGCCAACAGGACGAGGAACGTCATCCAGACCGGGGGCAGGAACCGCATCGAGCTCGAGGACCAGGCGGGCTCGCAGCGCATCACCGTCAGCACGCCGACCGAGAACACGATGCTGCGCATGGGCGCGCCCAACGATAACCACAATTTCATCTCCAGGACGGACGGTACCGCCCTGATCAAGACGGGCAAGTCGCTCGAGATCCAGACGGGCACCTGGAGGAAAGACAACGTCGACGATCAGATGGAGACCGAGGTCGGCGGTTACCTGAAAGAGACCGTCACCGGCGCCGTCACCCTCGAGTACAAGGACATAAAGACCGAGACCGTCACGAAGGCCGTCACGGAGATTTACAAGGACACGAAGAGCGAGACGGTCACCAAGCCCGTCACGGAAAAATATCTGGACACCCAGACCACCACGGTCACCAACCTGCGCAAGTCCGAGCACGGCACCGAGGAGACGACCGTCCACGGGAAGGTCACGGAGAAGTACGAGGGCCATCACGAGACGAAGGTGACGACGGGCGGCCGGTACGAGGAGACCACCGGCCTTCAGCACGGGAAGTTCAACGACGGCTGGAAGGTCGAGATCCCGGGCGGCAACGTCGAGCACATCGCGACGGGTGACTACGTCATCCAGGCAGAGCACTTCAGAGCGAAGGGCAAATCCGACTACCGCGAGATTCAGGGCGTCAGGATTCAAAACACGTTCGGCGGCCTGATCAACCTCACCTACGGCTTCGGCACCCTGAACGTCGTCGCCCCGCAAAGGACGGAGCTGGTCGTGGGGTTGAAGGTGGATGTCATCGCCGGGCTCAAGGCGGAGGTCATCCTGGGCTGGAACTACAAGAATTCAAAAGGCAAGACGGACGTCACCTTGCTCGACATGAAGAACTCGGCCGTCAAGATCGGCACCTCGGGGATAACGCTCAGCAGGACTGCTGCGGCCAAGGTGACCTCGACGGGGGCTCACGTCTGGCAATCCTTCATTCACATGTTCCACTAGCCGCGGCGCCCAGCAGAAGACCGCGGGAGCCTGCAGCGAACCTCATGAAGACCATCAAGCCGAACCGGCTGGGGCTGCTCACCAAGGTGTTCGAGAACGACGGCGAGCCGTACCTCGTCGTCACGCTCCTCGTCTTCTTCCCGTTCGAGACGCCGAGGCACCTGCTCCATGAGCAGAGCCTCTGGAGGTTCGCCGGCACGGAGCTCGGGAGCGACGCCATCCTCGACGAGTGCATGCCGAAGCTCCGGGGAGAGCTGCTCGTGAACGGCCGCTGCTTCACCGCGGGCGCCGTGCCGCGCGCCGCGTGCTCGGTGCGGGTCCAGCTCGGGGCGATCGACAAGACGCTTTACGTCGTCGGAGACCGCCGCTTCGGTCTCCTGGGGATGACCGATCCGGAGCCGTTCACCGAGATGCCGATCACATGGCAGAACGCCTTCGGCGGCGAGGGCTACGCGCCGAACCCGATCGGCAAAGGCTTCGCGCCGGTGCGCGGCGAGAACGGCTCGGTGCATCCGTTGCCCAACATCGAGGATCCGCGCCGCCTCGTCCGGTCGCCCGGCGACCGGCCCCCGCCCGCCGGCTTCGGAGGTTACGATCCGACCTGGCCACAGCGCTTCTCCAAGGTCGGGACGTACGATGAAGCGTGGCTCAAGGAGCGCTTCCCCGAGCTCGCCAAAGACCTCGACTGGAGCTTCTTCAACACCACGCCGCCGGACCAGCAGATCGAGGGGTATTTCCGGGGCGACGAGGCGTTCGTCATCGAGAACATGCACCCCGGGAAGCCCCGGATCGAAGGGGCGCTGCCGGGGGTGGCGGCGCGGTGCTTCATCAACCAGAAGACCGGCGAGGGGGAATCCTTCCGGGAGATCGCGACCCGCCTCGACACGGTCCGGCTCTTCCCCCACCACGAGCGCGGGATCCTCGTCTATCGCGGGGTGCTCAAGATCCGTGAAGACGATGCGGCCGACGTGCTCCACATCGTCGCGGGCTGCGAGGCGATGGGCGAGCCCAGGCCGGTCGAGCATTACCGGACCGTCATGGCCCAGCGGCTGGACAAGGAGAAAGGGCACCTCTTCCTCCTGCGTGACGCGGATCTGATGCCGCCTCCGCAGCCGGACGCGGGGCCGCTGCCGGACGACCCTCAGGCCGAGATGACGAGGCTGCTCCGATCGGAAGGGCTCTTGCAGAAGCGCGCCCGCGCGAAGGCGGAGCGGCAGATCGAGGAGATCAAGGCGAAGATCCGGGCGCAGGGCCTCGATCCGGAGCCGCTCGTCGCCCCGCTGCCGCCGGACGACGACGCGATCGAGCCCAGCCTGGACGAGCTGCCGGCATACGTCGAGCGGGCGATGACCGAGGCCGAGAAGGTCAAGGCGGACGCGGAGGCGCGCCGCGCGGCCGAGGAGCAGAGGGCGCGCGCCGAGTGCGCGAAGCACGGATTCGATTATGACGCGATCATGGGCGAACGGCAGAAGGAAGCCGGCGGCCCGCCCCGGTTCTCGGCCAAGAAGGAGCTCGAGCGGCTCGAGGACGTCGCCCAGATGGCGCGGAACGGCGGAGTCGAATGGCCGGAGCTCGAGGCGCAGCTCGGTGACCCGGAGCTTGCGGCGCGCCTCTTCGAGGTGGAAGAGCAGATGCGCTCTGCCTACCGGAAGCTCGCTCACCACTACCCGGCCGCCTCCCGGCTGGGAGGCGAGGAGGCCACTCGCGTGCGGGAAGAGGTGATTGCCGGGCACCGGACCGGGGAGAGCTTCGCGGGGCGCGACCTCACGGGCGCCGATCTCTCGCACCTCGACCTGTCGGGCATCGATCTCGAGGGCGCGCTGCTCGAGGCCGCGGTCCTCACGGGCACCCGGCTGTGCGGCGCGAACCTCGCCAACGCGGTCCTGGCAAAGGCCAATCTCCTCGGCGCAGATCTCACCGGGGCGAACCTCGCCGGCGCGAACCTCGGCGGAGCGAACCTTTGCGACGTGAAGATGCGCGGCGGGCTCGACCTCACCGGCGCCGTGCTGGCCAAGGCCAACCTGTCGGGCGCCGACCTGACCGGCGCGCGCCTGTCGGACGCCGACCTGTCCCAGGCGACCTTCGACGGGGCCGACCTCAGCCGCGTGACCGCGCGCAACCTCGTCCTCATCAACGCCGACCTCTCCGGCGCCCAGCTCTCCGGCGCAGACCTCGAGAAGTGCACCTTCATCGAGGTCAACGTGGAGGGCGTCGACTTTCGCGGCGCGAACCTCCGCGCGTCGGTGTTCATCACCGGCAAGGGCGACGGCGCCGTCTTCCGCGGCGCCAAGCTCGACAACATCCGCCTCATCGCAGGCTCGTCGTTCACGGGCGCCGACTTCCGCGGCGCTTCGCTCGAGCAGGCCAATCTGAGGGGCACCTGCCTCCGAGGGAGCGACTTCACGGAGGCCAACCTGCGGAGCTCCGATCTCAGCGAGTGCGACCTCACGGGCGCTCGCCTGGATCGCGCCGTCGCGGTGGGCGCCATGCTCACGCGGGCAGACCTCTCGGGCGCCTCGCTGTCCGGAATCGATCTGATGGAGGCCGTGCTGCAGAAGGCGAAGGTCGACGACGCGAGCTTCGAGGGCGCCAACCTGTTCCGCGTCGACGCCGCGAAGATGCGCGGAAACGCCGCGACGAGCCTGAAGGGGGCCAATGTGAAGTACGTGCGCTTCGTCGCGCCGCCGGAGAACCATGGACAGAAATGATCTGGTCGAGCTGATCCAGGGCGGCGAGATCATCTCCGACGTCGACCTCTCGGGCGTCGACCTCTCAGGCGCCGACCTCTCAGGCGCGATATTCGACAAGGTGAGCTTTGCCGGCGCGAACCTCTCTGGCGTTCGGCTGAAGGAGTCGACCGCCACCGGCTGCTGCTTCAGCGGCGCGCGCCTGTCCGGCGCCAACCTGCACCTTGCGGCGATTGTGGACTGTGATCTCACGGGGGCGAAGCTGGACGGCGCCTCCCTTATCGCAGCGCAGCTCACCGGCGGCGATCTCTCCTGCATCGACCTGAGCGGAGCAGACCTGACCCTCGCGAGCGTGATCAACACGAGCCTCTCGGGCGCCCGGCTCGCGCGCGCCAACCTGGACCGCGCCGCCATCCTGGACGTGCGGACCGAGCGGCTCGACCTCTCGGGCGCCGTGCTGAAGCAGACGGCGCTCGTGCGCGCCGATCTCTCGAACGCGACCCTCGGCGGCGCCGTCCTGGAGCTGGTCGTGCTCGTGGAGGGGAAGCTCGCGGGCCAGGACCTGCGCGGGATGACGTTCACGATGACACAGTTCACGGGCGCCGATCTCAGCGGCTGCGACTTCTCCGGCGCGACGCTGACGCAGTGCGGTTTCAAGGACGCGAACCTCTCCGGCGCCAAGCTCGACGGCGCGCTCGCGGGCCGGGCGCTCTTCGTGAATGCCAACCTCACCCGCGCGAGCCTCGCCGGGGCCGTGCTCAAGGAGTCTGTCTTCGTGGGCGCTCGCCTCATCGAGGCCAACCTCGCCGGCGCCAACCTGGAGATGTGCATCCTGACCCGGGCCGCGTGCGCGGGCGCGCGCTGGAACGGCGCCAACCTGACGTACGCCGACCTCTCCCACGCCGACGTCTCGGCCGGCGACTTCTCGAGGGCGACCCTGTTTCGAGCGCGCCTCCATCGGATCAAGGACGAAGGGGCCCTGTGGTCCAACCGGGCGGCCGCCCTCGGCGACGACGCGGATCTCGCCGAGGCGGAGCAGTGGCAATCACGGGTGTTGAGCAGCAGCCGGGGGAGCTCGGAGACTCCGGCCATGGGTGTCGAGACGTCTACGCGTTGACGAGGGAATCATGCGCAATCTGGCGAGAAAGCAGGAGCCGAGGGCTCTGGTCACTCAGGAGTTCGGCACCGTGGTGCGCGCCGACGGCGCGGCGCTCGTCGTCGAGACCGACGCGGGCGAATTCAGGGCGAAGCGCGCCAAGGGGTGCCTCCTCGAGCCCGAGGCGGGCGACCTCGTGCTCCTTGCCGTGGCGACCGACGGGCGTTGCTACGTGCTCTCCGTGCTGGAGCGGGAGGACGGCGCGCCCGGGAGCATCGTCGCGGACGGCGACCTGAACATCAAGCTGCCTGCCGGTCGCCTCGGTGTCGCCGCGCAGGACGGCATCGGCCTGGTCTCGGCCAAGGAGGTGGCGGTGGTCTCGGCGGGCCTCTCGGTGAACGCCGTCGACGGGAATGTCGCGCTGCAAAGCCTCTCGTTCGTTGGGACGCTCCTCCGCGCGGAGATCACGAAGGCCAAGGTCTTTGCCGGGAGCCTCGACTCCGTGCTGGAGCGGCTCTCGCAGCGGGTGAAGCGCTCCTACCGCACCGTCGAGGAGAGCGAGCAGCTCCGGGCCGAGCGGGTCGATTACGTCGCGAAGAAGACGATGAGCCTGCGCGGCGAGAACACGCTGGTGACGGCGCAGGAGCTCGTCAAGATCGACGGCGAGCAGATCCACCTGGGTTGAGGAGGCATCATGTTCGCGAACACGCAGATGGGCGGGATGAACCTGGGGTTTCCGGACGTGTGCCTCACCCCGCCGGTGCCTGCCCCGATCCCTTATCCGAACATGTCCTTTGGCCCGGTGAGCGCGCCGGCCGCGTACAACGTGCTGTTCATGTGCGCGCCCGCGCATAACCTGCTGACGACGCAGCTCATCTCCGTCGGCGATCAGCCCGGCGTCGCCCTGGGGGTCGCGTCCGGCTCGGTCATGGGGCCTTCCCGCCACATCACCGCCGCGTTCACCTGCCTCGTCGGCGGCATGCCGGCCACCCGGCTGACCAGCATGAGCCTGCAGAACTCCACGAACTGCCCCGGAATGCGGATCGTGCCGAGTCAGGTCAAGGTGCTCATCCTGTCCCCCTGAGGGATCTGAGCCGCCTGGAGCCGGTCGTGCGATCTACGGCTGGGACACCGCGATGACGACGTGCCTCTCACCGCGCGCGGACTCGGAGGATCGATCTCAATCCGCGCAGCAGAGCACGCCACCGCCCGCCGCTCCAGGCTTGATGACCTGATTGGACTCGTTATAGCCGTCGCCCCCGCAGTCCCAGGGCCCTTTGAGGGCTTCGCAGAGATCGCCCGAGGTGCGGTCGAGCACGCCGCAGCTGGCTGGCCTCCTGCCGACGGAGCCGCACCCGAAGAGATCGTTTGCCGTGACTCTTGAGGTGGCACAACCGCGGGTGCAGCTCCCTCCGGTGCACACATCCGGATCCTCGTTGTCCCCCAGCGTGCAATACGCACAGCCGGTGCTCCCCTGGCGCGTCGCGAAGAACAGGCCGGGCTCGGCCGCCGCGCCGTCGCAGCCGGTAGGCGAATGGAGAGCGACGTCATCCGCGCCTTTGCAGATATGAAACCCCTTCGCGCACAGGTCGCTGGCGCTGCAGCCGAGGCCCTCGGGGTTCTGGCCGGTGTTGCCGCCGCCGAACCCACATCGAGGTAATGGATCGATCAAGATACCCGGTACGGTGAAGCCGCCTGCGCACCCGGCGATCAACGGATAAATGTCCTCCTCGACAAATGCCTCGCGCGTGCCGTCGCTGCAGCCGTTGGTCGCTGGCACGCAGCCCTCGTCAATCTTGCCGTCACAGTTGTTGTCGAGTTCATCGCCGCACACCTCGGGTACAGACCGTATATCGGGGATACAAGCGAGCGCGCCGTCCACACAAAACACGCTGCCGTTCGCGCAAGGGCCCGTCTGCCCCGTAAGGCAAGCGGCGCCGGAGGTGGGGATCTCTTCGTCGATCTGACCGTCGCAGTCGTCGTCGAGGCCGTTGCAGAGTTCCTCGGAGCAGGGCGCGCCGGCGCCGCTGGATGAGGCAGAGGACGACGACGACGCCGACGACGCGCCCCCCTCGCCCAGAGGTTCGAACTCCAGCAGGCTGGTGCGCGCGCCACAGGCGACAAGCGCAAAGGTAGGGACGAGGGCGAGCGTCTGAAGGAAGGGCGCGCGCATGGTGCTGATGCTCCGTTGCATGCTAGACACGACGTGCGCTCCGGTGCAAAGAAATCAACGACGGCGGCTCCGCCCCGACAAGCGGCGGGCCCCCAGCTCTCCGAGGTTCCGATGAGGTTTGCGCATTTCGTTTCCATCCTTGCCACCACGGTCGCGCTCGGCCTCTCGCACGCCCCCGCGGCGCTGGCCGACGACGCCGCCGACAAGGCCCTGGCAGCGACCGAAGCGGCCATGAACAAGGCCAAGACGCTCTACTTCGAATACGAGGCCAGGACGACGGAGAGCGGCAAACCCGACAAGACCGTCGGCCTCAATGTGTGGATGAAGGGCGAGAAGCGCCTCGCCGAGTTCACCGCACCCGCGGACCTCAAAGGCACCAAGGTCCTCATCCTCTCTCCTTCCGAGATGTACGTCTATCTGCCGTCCTTCGGCAAAGTCCGCCGCATCGCCAGCCACACGAGCGATCAGGGCGCCTTCGGCATGGCCTTCAGCCAGGAAGACCTGGCCACGCAGAAGTACGGCAGCTACACGCCGGCCGTCAGCTCCTCCAGCGGCAAGGAGGTCAAGCTCACGCTCACCCCCAGGAGCGGCCAGACGACCTCCTACGCCAAGATCGAGATGACGGTCACGAAGGACAAGAACGTCCCCAGCGAGCTCAAGTATTACAACACCGAGGGCAAGCTGGTGAAGACCGAGACCCGCAGCGGCTACTCGTGCGACGGCGACGTCTGCACCCCCGGCACCCTCAAGATGGTGGACCACACGAAGAACCTCACCACCACGCTCACGCGCAAGAAGGTGAAGGTGAACGAGTCCATCAACGACGACACCTTCTCCAAGCGCAACCTGGAGAAGTGAGCGACAGGGCTGTCGAAAGCCACCATCTCCCCCGCCCGCCTCTCCGCTTCAAAAGACTCATTCCCGGGCTTTGAAGCCCCTGAAAGTCGGTGCGCAGGAGGGCGCCGAGGCCGCACAGGAGGTCGGCCGGCTCCCCGACAGGGCCATGAAACGCTCCTATAGAAGCGATCGGCTCGACCCATCGGCTCCCAGCCAGTCCGGCGCAGCGAGAGGGCTCCTGAGAACATTTGGTGCTACCTAGGATCCAACACACCAAGCGGCGTTCGATCGCCTCACTCCTCACCTGGCGCCATCGGAGCGACCGCTTCCGATCGATGGATCGTTGTCTCGAACGAGGTCAGGATATGGCCGATTTGTTGCTCGTCGACGATAGCCACGACATCAACGAAGCCATGGAAATGCTGTTGACCGCCGAAGGGCACCGGGTGCGGATTGCCACGGACGGGAGGGCGGGGCTGCGCGCGCTGGAGGAGCGATTTCCGGATCTGATCGTCCTCGACGTGGAGATGCCGGATCTCGACGGTCCGGGGATGGCGTGTCGGATGCTCATCGAGAACAGCGGTCGAGAGAAGATTCCGATTGTCTTCGTCTCCGGGGCCGAGGGTCTCCACGAGATCGCGAGGCGCATCGGCACTCCTTACATGCTCGGCAAGCCCTGCGATCCAGACAAGCTCCTCTCGATGCTCGCTCGCGCCCTCGAGGAGCGGATCGCGCCGCGCCCACCGTAGTGATATCGCCGGGCGCGTATGGCTGCTTGCGACGCCCGACCGGCGTGGTCAAGCTCAGCGCCGATCATGAGCTCTCTGCCAGAGTGCACCTCGAGCTCGCCTGCCGTACGCTACGGCACAGCCCTGATTTCCGGCGTGCTCGCGCTTCTCCTTGCCACCCAGGTGCCCCCGGTGTGGGCCTTGAAGCTCCCGCTCGTCTTGTTCTACGGGGTGCTGATCATCACCAGCGCCTGGGTCGGCGGGCTGTGGCCGGGGCTCCTCTCGACGGTGCTCTGCATCGTGGGGGCCGTCTACTGGATCGAGCCCCATGGAACGTTGCGGGTCGGCCATCCCGCTGATGTCGTCGGCCTGGTCCTGTTCCTCTTGATCGGCGCGACGCTCAGCGCGTTCGGCGAGAGCGTGGCGCGGGCGGTACGCGTCGAGCGCGCCTCGCGCCAGGTGGCCGAGAACGCCGCGGCAGCGGAGCGCTCCGCCGCGCAGGTCAGGGAGCACACGCTCGCGATGGTCGCCCACGATCTTCGGGATCCGCTGGCCGTCATCGATCTGAACGCCGGGCTGATCACGAGGGCCTCGACCGCTGGAGCGGGCGTCGAGGTCTCGCGGCGCGCGGCCGTCGTGCACCGGACCGTGCAGCGGATGAACCGCCTCCTCCGCAGCCTGCTCGACACGGCCTTGATCGACTCCGGAGGGCTCGCGCTCGACCTCGCGCCCGAGTCCCCGGCGGCGCTGCTCGCCGAGGTGGTCGAGACCCACGCCGATGAAGCAGAGGCGAAGCACATCCAGATGCGCTCCGAAGCTCCGGCGGGGCTCCCCCCGGCGCTCTGTGACCGCGATCGGATCCTCCAGGTGCTCACCAACCTCACCGTCAACGCGTTGAAGTTCACGCCGCCCGGCGGGACGATCACCCTGCGCGCCGGCGTGTCAGGCCGCTTCGTACGGTTCAGCGTGACCGACACGGGGCCCGGGATCGACGCCGACAAGCTGCCCCGGATCTTCGAGCGCTACTTCGGCGAGCGACGCACGCAGAACGGCGGGCTCGGCCTCGGCCTCTTCATCGCGAAGGCGATCGTGGAGGCGCACCACGGCATCATCGAGGTCGAGAGCAGCGTCGGAGAGGGATCCTCCTTCGCGTTCACGGTGCCCCTCCTCCACCAGGCCTGCGCCACGGACCAAGGCCTCGGCGCAGGCTCGATCACCACGAGCGCGAACCACTCTCCCGCGGCGTGACGGCGCGAGACACGCGCCCGCCCAGCGTTCAGCCCCCGCCGCCGCCGACCTCGCGCCAGCGGATCTCCACCCGCTTCGCGCCGAGCTGCGTCGCGAGCGCCGTGATCTGCCGCTCGGCCTGCGCCTTCGCGCGCGCCATCACGTTCCCCTCGAGCGCGGCCTTCTCGATCGCCGCCGTCGCCTCCTTCCGGGCCCGCGCCTCGAGCTGCTCGTTGCGCCGTGCGAGCAGGCTGGTCGACCGCGTGTAGACGTACGTCTCGTCCTCGTCGAGCCGGGTCGAGAAGACCTCGGGCGCCGGCAGCGTGAGCCGCGCGACCCCGGTCTCCGGATCCATCGCGACGTCGCCCTCGCCGATCCGCGCGAGATCGACGCCGATCGTGACGTGGCCGACCGCGACGAGCAGGAGAGCGTCGGTGGCCTGCACCAGGCCGAAGAGGCGGCTCTGCCGGTCGGCCAGATCCACGACCTTCTCGACGTGCACCTCCGTGGTCTCGAGCCGCGCCAGGTCGCGGATCGCGATGACGAGCGCAGGGGACGGCCGCGCGACCACGCCGCTCGAGGGCGCGGGAGCGCCGAGGCGCGGCGCCACCACGAGCGCGCCGAATCCGACCGACGCGAAGAGCGCCACGACGAGCAGCGCGATCCGCGCGGCGCGGCCCGCCGGCGCGCGGGGGCGCGGGGGGTGAACTGCGACCGAAGCGTAGGGGTCCTGGAGCGGGCCTTCCATCGGGGTCTACCTTGGAGGACCACGGGCGCGCAGCAGGCGCCAGCGGCGGCTCGGCTGGACACACCGACCCGAGGAGCCGCGCGTCCTCTGGAGAGAGTACCGAGAACTCGAAGGCCGGAGGGCGAGAAGAATCGATCAGCCCGCCCGCGCGGCAACGGCTATGACGCCGCGGGCAGCCTCACGCCGCGCGCGCCGCTGACCGCGGCGGCGCCGCCGCCTGCTCCGACCCCGAGGACGAGAGCGCCTGCTCGAGCATCCAGTCGTCGATGTCGCCCTCGGCCGCGTGCTCCAGGGCGAGCCTCACGTCTCGGTTGGCGCAGCCCTCGGCCGCGATCCGGAGCCGCTCCTCGGTCTGGCCGTCGCGCGAGCCCGCGAGCGCGAGCGCGGCCCCGATGCGGAGCTCGGCCGGCGCGCCGCCGTCCTCGAGCACCGTGAACGCCTGCTCCCGCGTGAGCTTCGCCGTCCGGTAGTCGGCGCCGGCCTCGCCCACGAGGCGGCGCAGCGCCGCCCGCCAGGCGGGCGCAGGCAGGCCGCGGCGCCCGAGGAGCGCCACCGCGCGCCCCGCCTCGTCGGCGCCGCGCCCGCTCCGCTCCCGCAGCAGCGCGAGCAGGTGCTCGCGGCGCCGCTCCGCGAGCACCATGCTGAGCCCGGTCTCGCTGGGATCGCGCAGCAGCTGCGGCGGCACGAGGGTGAGCGAGAGCTCCTCGCCCCCCGCGAGCGCGAGCTCCACGCCGAGCGCCGTCTCCTCGACCCGCTCGATGCTGCCGAAGGAGATGAAGCGCTCGCCGGCGTCGTCCCGCAGCGAGAGCCCGTCGCTGCCCGCCACCAGCACGCGGCGCGCGGAGCCCTCCCTGAGCAGCGCCGCGAGCACCCACGCCGAGGCGCCCGTGACGACGCCGAGCGAGAGCGCCACGTCGAAGTCGAGCACCGACCAGCAGATCAGCGACATGAGCGCCGCGACCCCGACGAACAGGCCGCGCCGCGGCAGCGACGGCGCGTCTTCATAGAGCCGCGCGCTCCACGTGCCCCGCGCCCGCCCGGCGGCGATCACGCCGAGCAGCCGCTCCGCGTCGACCGGATCGTCGACGCGCACCCGGATGACATCGCCGTCGTCGGTCTTCAAGGCGACCTCGCCGCCGGAGCTCGAGAGCCGCGCGCGCGTGAGCGAGAGGAGCGGGAACGAGCGCCGATCGCCAGGGCGCTCGATCCACAGCGCGTTGCTCACCCGGACGACCGCCGCGCCGGACGAGCCCACCGCCGCCCAGAGCCACGCGATCGGCGTGTAGAGCAGGCACGCGAGGCAGAGCAGCGCGAGCAACGACCCGAGCAGCGCGAAGGGCACCATGACGGCCGCCACGATCGGTCCCGCGAGCGGCTCCACGAGCGACGCGACGGAGAAGACGACGAGGAGCCACGCCAGCGCCGACGAGAGCAGCCGGCCGATGGATCGAGCATCGGCGTAGGGCTGGATGAGGACCCCACACCGCTTGAACACGCCGTCGCTGCCAGCGGTCCCAGCCACCCCACCACGGTGAAGGCACGCGCCTGCGAGTTCAAGCGCACAGCGCAATTTCAACGCAGAAGGAATCCCTGCGCTGCCGTCCCGGCGACCGCGCTCAGTACGCGTCCGCGGGGGCGCGCGCGTCCGCGGGGAGCGTGAGCGGGAGCATCTCCACGGCCGCGTCCCCGCCGGCCAGCCACTGATACCGCGCCAGGTTCGAGAGGACGCGACCCACGTAGGTGCGCGTCTCGTCGTAGGGAATGCGCGCCACCCACACGTCGGTGTCCCGGTCGATGCCCCCATCGAGCCAGTGCGACACGGCCTTCGGACCGGCGTTGTACGCCGCCGCCGCGAGCGGCAGGCTGCCCTCGAACGTCCGGAGCAGCTTGCCGATGTAGAAGCCGCCGAGGCGCAGGTTGAGCGGCGCGCTCTTGAGCTGCCCGAGGTCGAAGCCGAGCGAGAGCTCGCCGGCCGCCTTCTCGGCCGTCGACGGCATGAGCTGCATCAGCCCGACCGCGCTCGCGGGGCTCACCACGACGGGATCGAACGCGCTCTCCTGGCGCATCAGCGCGTGAACGAGGCCCCTCGGCAGCCCGTGCTGCGCCTCGAGCGCGCGCACCTCGCCGGCGTACGGCTCCGGATAGACGCACTCCCACGCCCAGCGTTCGGCCTGAGAGGGCGCGCGCTGGAGCGCCGCGGCGGAGACCGCCTGCGTGCCCACGCGGTAGCGGCGCTTCGCGGGCGAGAGCATGCCGTACATCCGGCAGAGCGCCTCGCTCTCCTGCCCCGCATAGGCCGCCGTCGCCTCTCGCTCGTTCTCGGCGAGGTAGCTCTCGGCGTCGCCGTCGAGCCCCATCGACGCGAGGAGCGCCGCGGCCGGCGGGAGCTTCACCTCCACCGCCCGGGCGTCCCCGAGGGACGCCGCGACGAGCAGCGGCGGCATGGGCGCGCCCACCGCCGCGAGGCGCGAGCGCGAGAGCAGCGCGCCCCACGAGAGCGGCTGCTCCCGCATCACCTGCGTCCAGAGCCGCACCGCGCCGTCACGGTCGCCGCCGCGCAGCGCCGCGAGCCCGGCGAGCTCGCGCAGCCGCGCCGCGTCGGCCGGCCTCGCGTCCCGCGCGAGCTGCTCCAGCGGCCGCCGCGCGCGCGCGGCGCCGCCCGTCGACAGCGTCGCGAGCGCCCGCTCGTAGGCCGCGTCGTCGCGCCGATCGCTCCGCGGGTAGGCGTCGAGGAACCGGCCGTACTGCGCGACGGCCTCCGCGTAGCGCCCGACCTGCATGAGGAGCCGCGCGGCGAGCAGGCTCGAGAGCTCCCCCCAGCGGGTCTTCCGGAACCTGCGCGCGACGGCGAGGTGCCGCTCGATCGCCTCCGCCTCGCGCCGGAGCCGCGAGAGCGAGCGCGCCGCGAGGTGCAGCTGCTCCGCCTGGCGCGCCGACGGCGAGGCGGCGACCTTGAGGAACGCCGCGGCCGCGGCCTCGTAGTCGCGCGCCTGGTAGAGCGCCGTGGCCCTGCGGTGGTGGAGCTCCGACGCCGGCACGCCCGACATCTTGTCGAGCTCGGCGATCGCCTCCGCCGCGCTGCCCCCGGCGACCATGGCGTCGACCTTCTGGAGCCGCTCCTCCGGCGAGAGCTGCCCCGGCAAGGCGGCGAGGAGCGCCGCGGCGTCGCGCCCGTCGGGCGACGACGGCGCGCTCTTCACGATCCACCGGAGGTCGGCGTGCGCGAGGGCCGCCGCGGCGGCCTTCTCCGCCGGGCGCTCGGCGGCGTCGCGCACGCCGAGCAGGACGCGCGCCCGCGCCATCCGCGCCGCGGCCTCGTCGCGCGACCTGCGCGCGCGCTGCGCCGCGGCCACGGCCCGATCGGCGAGCGCGCGAGCCTGCTTGAGATCGCCGCCCTTCAGGGTGGCGAGCGCGGCGCGCGCGAGGCCGGGCGCGCTGCCCGAGCGCTCGAAGTACGCCGCCGCCACGTGGAACGGCCCCGCGACGAACGCCGCCTCCGCCCGGTAGCGGGCCACCTCGCGGGCGAGGAGCGGCAGCTCCTGCTCCAGGCCGTGGAGCAGCTCCACCGCCTTGCCGTGATCCCCGAGCTCGAACGCGACGCGCGCCCGCGCGTACTTCATCGAGGGCAGCGCGCGCTGCTCCATGGGCAGGGCGTCGAGCCGCTCCGCCGCCTCGGCCCAGCGCTCGAGCCGCACCGACTCGACCCAGGCGCCGTCCACCATGGGCGGCGCGGGCGACGCGAGGGCGAGGCCCGCGGGCGGCGCGAGGGCGAGACCCACCGGCGGCGCCGCGGACGGCGCGGCGCGCGCGGTGCTCTGCGACGGGGGCGGCCCTGCCGCCTGGTGCTCCGCGCACGCGGCGAGCGAGAAGCCGAGGACCCACGCGGCGGCCAGGCGGCGGCGCGCTCCCCCTGAAGACGGCTTCGGTGGCGACGGAGCCCGTTTCATAGCCGACCCGGCGCGGTGGACGACCCGCCGGCAGCGCGCCGTGAGGACGGAGCCCCGCGGGACGACGGCCTCCGCGCGCAGGCCGCCCGAACCGCAGCGCACGCGCTGCCGACCCCTCTAGCTAGCAAGCTTGGGCCCGGGGTCGCAAACAAAGTGTCGGGGCCGACGCGATCCACCGCTTCCCGATCTCCACATCCTCCTCGAACAGGAAGGCCGCGACCTCGTCGAGCGAGCCGGCGCGGTTCGGCGGCGCTCCCAGACGGAGCGCGGCGGCCTTGCCGAACGCGGCGACCACCGGGTGCGGCGAGCTCGCGAGCCGCAGGAGCTCGGGCACGAGCTCCACCGCCCCGAACGCGCCCGCGACGACCGCCGCCAGCGGCCGAGGATCCGCGGGGCAATCGTGGCTCCACGACAGCGCGGAGCGCAGCGCCGCGACCGTCTCGGGCGCCGCGGCGCGCGCCGCCGCCGCCGTGCGGTAGCCGCCCCCCGGCAGCGCCAGCTGCGCGTCGCCGCGGCTCGTCGCGCACATGCCGTCCGCCGCCTGCAGCAGCGCCGCGGCGATCGGCTCGGTCACGCCGTCGCCCAGCACCGTCAGCCCCTCGAGGTCGGCGGCGACGGGCCGCGACGCCTCTTGCGCATACCCCTCGAGGTTGGCGAGGAGCCGCTCCAGGTCCACCGCGCCCGCGGCGCGGCCCGCCAGCACGTCGCGCTCGGTGTGCACCGTCACGAGGCTCGACACGATGGCCGGCGTCCCGCCGCGCATCGTGTGCGACACGTCCACGCTCACCCGCTGGACGGCGGGCCACCGCAGCACCCGCGGCTCCGTGTCCGGGTCGACGACGATCCCCCATGGCACGACGGCCATCGTCACCTCGCGCGCGCCGCGCTGGATCGGGGGGCGGTGATCGGCGCGGACCAGCGCGAGCAGCCCGAGCGCGCTCCCCATCGCGATGAGCCCCAGCGAGAGCGCGTGGCCCCCGGCGCTCCAGACGGCCGCGGAGGCGCCCGCGAGCCCCGCGGTCCCGGCCGCGGCGAGCGCGCCGGTCGAGCCGGGCTCCGGGTGGAGCCACACGTAGCGGAAATCCGGCGGAGGCAGCTTGCGCAGCACGGTGACGACCCCGGACGACGAATCTAGGCTGCGGCGCCCCCGCGCGCCACCGGGTGCGCGGGGGCGCCCGCGCGCACCCGAGGCATGCCACGGCGCGTCGGAGGCGCTCGCCGCGCCGTCGCCGGCCGCTCGCGGCCGCGCGCCGACGTCCGCGCGCGCCACGCGACGGCGGCGTTCCACGCGCGCTGCGCGGTGGTAGCTTCGCGGGCGGTGCTGCTCTCCCGCGTCCGCCTCGTCCATGTCGGCCCGTTCGAGGATCTCTCGCTTTCGCTCGAGGACGCCGCCGGCGCGCCGCGCCGGCTCGTGGTCCTCTTCGGCGGCGACGGCGTGGGCAAGACCTCGATCCTGTCGGCGATCGCGTCGACCCGGCCCGGGTACGCGGTCGCGCAGCCGAGGCCGCGCGGAGACGACGGCTCGCAGCCGCTCGTGGTCGCCGACTGGATGCTCGGCACGGACGACCCGGCGCGCGCGCACCCGCTGCGGGTCACGAGCCCGAACGCGCGCCTCGACGAGCCCGAGGAGGCGGCGATCTTGCGGAGGAGGGAGCAGTCGCTGTTCGAGCGGCGCGCGGCCGAGGGCGGCTTCGTCCTCGTCGCGCTCTCGGGAGCGCGCTGGTTCTCCCGCAGCGCGATCGTGCTGACGACGCCCGAGCGCACCATCCTCCGCTACGACGTGCGCGCGGCCGCGAGCTTCGACGACGCGACGCGCACCGACCTCGCCCGCGAGGCGAAGCAGGTGCTCTCGTTCGTCCCGATCGCGGCGGCGATCGCGCGCGACGGCCGGAAGAGCCGGCCGGAGGCGCTCTCGGACGCCTGGCCGGGCGCCCAGGCAGAGCGGCTCGGCGCGCTCGATCGCGCGCTCAAGGGGGTGCTCGAGGCGCTGCTCGAGGGCCACGGCGTGACGTACGCCGGCGTCGATCCGCTCCGGCTCGAGCCGATCTTCGAGCGCGCGGACGGCCAGCGCGTCGACTTCGACGATCTCGGGCGGAGCGCGCGGCACACCGTCGCGTTCGGCGCGCTCGCGCTCCGCGCGCTCGCGTCCGCGCACCCGAGCGGCGATCCGCGCCTCGCCGAGGGCGTCGTGCTGATCGACGACATCGAGGCGCAGCAGCCGGTGCACCGCCAGCGATCGCTCGCCGCGCGCCTGCGCGCCGCGCTGCCCAACGTGCAGTGGATCGTCACGACCTCATCGCCGGCGATCGCGCTGGGCTGCGAGCTCGCCGACGTGATCGCGCTCCGCCGCGAGCCCTCGTCGGGGCGCGTCGAGCTGCACGAGGGCCCGGACGCCGTGCTGCACTGAGCCGCGCGGCGCGGCGCGCCTCCGGGCCGCGGGCGGCGCCGCGCCTCGCTGCGCGCGCTCCCAGGCTGCTGCGCCGCGCGCGTCAGGCGAGCGGCACGGCGAGGAGCACGATCTCCTTGCCGCGCACCTCGATCTTGTAGCGCATGGGCTTTCCGTGCTTCCGCCCGAGCTCCTGCTCGCTCGCCTTGAGGCGGGCGACGAACGCGTCGCGGGTGATGTGGTCCACCGGATCGCCGAGCGACTTCTTCGCGGCGATGTACTCGGCGAAGATGCGCGCGTAGTAGGCGTCCTCCGGCTCCTCGAGGAGCGCCTTGGCGTCGGCCGGGATCTCCTCCACGGACAGCGCGGCCATCCGCTCGTCGACCTCGAGGGCGTCCCGGAAGGACGCCGACGTCGGCGCGCGCGACGGGCGCCCCTCGGCGTCGGTCTCGTCCTCCTGCACCCCGAGCAGCTGGTTCAGGAGCGAGTTCAGCCGGAACACGAGCCCGCCGAGCTCGGCGTGCTCGATCTGGAACCGGAGGTCGGTCCGGCCGTTCATGATCGCGAGCAGGCCGTCCTCGATCTCGGAGACCGGCTGCGAGATGTACGCGTCCAGGAAATACCCGGCGATCACGACGAGCACGAGCCCGAGCGCGGCGACGCCGAGCAGCGGCCAGAGCAGCGCGCTCGCGAGCCCCGGCGTCCTGAGCTGCGCGATGCTGAGGAGCACCGCGCGCCGCCCGTCACCGTAGCCGTCGAGCGCGTGCCCGACGGCGCTGTACTCGCCGGCCAGCCCGCCGATGTCGACCGTCTGCCCGGAGCTCAGCGCCTTCAGGGCGCCGTCCTTCGCCGGCGACGCCGTGAGCGCCGCGACCAGCTGCGGGGAGGCGTCGCGCGATTTCGCCACCACGTCGAGGCCGTCGCCCGACTGCGTCGCGACGACGAGGACGCGCCCGCTCGTGCGCTCGCTCGCGTTGGTCAGCCGCTCGTCGTTCAGCGCGGTGCCCACCGCGACGGCGCCGATGATCTGCCCGGCGTCGCTGCGGATGGGCGCGTAGGACGCGAGCAGCTGCTCGTTGCGCGCCCGGCTCACCCACACGTCCGAGCCGGTCACTCCCTGCTCGATGGCGAGCTTCAGCGACGGGTAGACGGCGCCGAGGTTGTCTCCGCGCATCAGCGCGGAGGCGTTCCGTCCGAGCACCACGCCCTTCGTGTCCACCAGGACCACGAGGGAGGGCGGGGTCCTGGCGAGCTCGGGCGAGGCGGCGACCGCCTCCCGGATGGCGTTGGCGGCGCTGGTGGCCGCCTCGGCGCGGGCCGGGGCGGTGCCGGCGTTGAACGGCTCGCGCAGCTTCGGGTCGCTCGCGTGGGAGTCGAGCCACCGCTCCAGCACGAGGCCGTCCACCTGGAGCTGCGCCATGGCGGCCGCGAGCGCGCGCGGCGCCTCGCCGGGGCGCCCGATCTCCGCGAGGGAGGCGCGCGTGAGGGCGTAAAAAAGCCCTCCGACCATGAGGACAATCACGGCGAAGACTGCGATGATCTTTCCGCGCATCCTGCGTCTCCACTCCTTCTTTCCGGGGCTCAGGGCAAGCTACCATCCGCTGCGGCGCTGCTACAACTCTCCACCCAGCTCATGGTGCACTTGAATCAGCCGCACTCCGAAGCCCCGCGCCTCTACGTCGTCGACGACGCGCTGTTCGAGCAACATCGCTCGCGAGGCGCGCACCCTGAGCGCCCGGAGCGCCTCGAAGCCGCCCGCCGCGCCATCGAGCGCTGCGCCGCGGCCGGCCTCTCGCTGGAGCACGTGGCGTCGCGCGACGCCACCGAGGAAGAGCTCGCCCGGGTGCACGCCCCGCGGTACCTGGAGTCGCTCGGCCGGCTCAGCGGCCACTTTGCGGCGCTCGACCCCGACACGTACGTGGTCCCACGCTCGGTCGAGGCGGCGAAGCGCGGCGCGGGCGCCGCGGTGGCGCTTGTCGACGCGGTGCTCGCCGGCCCCGGCCGGCTCGGGGTCGCGCTGCTCCGCCCGCCTGGCCACCACGCCACGCGCGACGCCGGCATGGGCTTCTGTCTCCTGAACAACGTCGCCGTGGCGGCGCAGGCGGCGCTGAGCAGCGGGCTCTCGCGGGTGGCGGTCGTCGACTTCGACGTGCACCACGGCAACGGCACGCAGGACATCTTCTGGGACGATCCGCGGGTGCTGTTCTGCTCGCTGCACCAGTGGCCGTTCTATCCCGGCACCGGCGCCGCCAACGAGCTCGGCGGAGGCGACGGCACCGGTTACACGGTGAACGTACCGCTGTCCGACGGCGCGACGGACGCGGTCTACGAGGCGGCGTTCGACGAGCTCCTCCTTCCGGTGCTCGACGAGTATGCGCCCGAGCTGATCCTGGTCTCGGCGGGGTTCGACGCGCACGAGCGCGATCCGATGGCGGCGATGAAGCTGTCGCGCGCCGCGTACGCGGCGATGGGCCGCCGGCTCGCGGCGATGGCGACCGCGAAGGCGGGCGGGCGGCTCGCCATCTTCCTGGAGGGCGGCTACGACCTGACCGCGCTCGAGAGCTCGCTCGCGGCGGCGCTGCTCGCGGCGTCCGGCCGCGAGGCGGCAGACGACCCGGCTGGAGCGTCGGTGCCGCCGGCGCATCCCGCGCAGCGCGCGCCGATCTCGACCCGCCACCGCGCGGACCTGGACCGGGCCCGCCGGGCCGCGCTGCGCCGGTGGACGACGCTCTGAGCGAGGCGACCGGCGCGCGCCGGGGAACCGGGGCCGAGGCGTGAACGGGGCCGGCGCGGCGCCGGCGGGCCGCTGTCCCGCGGGGGCCCTCTGCTGGACGAGTGGAGGAGGCCGGCGCCTCCTTGGGGGTCAGGGCGGGAAGCCGGGGCGAGGGGCTCGAAAGGTGGCCGGTTCCAGGGGTGGGGGCTCGAAGAGCGACACGCGGTGCGTTTCCGTGATTGCACTCTGCGCGGAGCTGAGTATTCTGCCAGGCCTTCGCAGCCCCACGGGCCGCGAAGAACGGTGGGTATAGCTCAGTTGGTAGAGCACTGGATTGTGGCTCCAGTTGTCGCGGGTTCGATTCCCGTTACTCACCCCAGGTAGAACAGGCCGAGGCCGCCCAGCAGCGGCAGCCTCGGGGCCTCGGCTGCGCGAGAGCACGAAGACCGAGCGGCAGGCACGCTGATTCGTGCCCGCCGGGCTGCGCACCGGAGCTCCACGAGTTCGACCGCGGCGCCTCGATCGGGAGCGAGCGGCGACCGGCGCATCGCGAGAGAGCGCGACGTCGATGATCGCTCACCTGACGCGCGCCATGGCCTCGGGCCCCGAGCGCCGGCTCGACCCTGCCGAGCCGCCGCGCCCGCCCGCGGAAAGCGACGCGCGCTCTCCGCGCCCTTCCTTCCTCCAGCCATCCACGAACCGAAGGGCGTTCCCCCTGGCCGACGCCGCGCGAGCGCGACCCGATCCCGGTCCGAGGCCCGGCGCCGCGCCGCCCGAGATCATCCATGAGCGCGCCCGCGTGCCAGACCGCGAGCACGCTCGCACGCCATCACGAGCACGCTCGCTCACCACATCATGGACGAGCTCGCACGGCGTCGTGAATCGCTCATTTCGATAAGCGCTCTTCACGCCCCGGAGATATCGATTCATGGAGTTCTACCCACCACAGTGAGCCATTGACCATTCTCCCGGAGACAGCAAGTCTCATTTTTGTAACCAACTCGCCACAATACCCGCGTAGCGTCGGCGCGCATGAAAACCACCCTCCCTGGGAGCCGCGCGTCGACGGCGCGCCTCATCTCCGCCGTGTTCATCGCGATCAGCGCACCTCAGCTCGCGGCGTGCGCCGTGGATTCGAGCGATGCTGCGGATCCTACCGAGTTGCCGGCCCCCGGCACCGTCGATGTCGTCCGCCCGCTCACGCTCTCGGAGCGCGCTCGCGTGCCCGAGAAGGAGCCGGGGTTCGTCGCTGCAGCGCTCGAGGAGCACGAGCTCGTCATCACCCATGACGGCAGCATGGCGCCCTTCGCCGCGGGCGACGTGCTCGGCGGCACGCAGGGAGGCGGCTACCTCGCCCGCGTCGTGAGCGTGCGCACGATCGACGCGACGCGTGTGGCGCTCGCGACGACGCCCGCTCCTCTGACGGAGTTCATCACCGAGGGCCATTTCCACGTCCACTACGACGCGCGCGAGTATGCGCGCGCCATCGACGATCACGTCGCTCGCACCCGCGAGCTCGGCGTGGAGGACGACGAGCAGATCGCGAGCGCGGCGGAAGCCCTGAAGATCTCGTCCGGCGCCTCCATGAAGCTCCTCGAGCTCTCCTCGGCCTCGCTCCCGGCGTCGTGCGGGGTCACCGCGCACGGGACGGCGGCGCTCGACGTCACGGCCGAGCTCTCGCCGGCGCTCGACCTCGAGGTCCATGTCGGCCCGAGGAGCAAGCTCAACCCGGTGCCGGAGCTGAAGCAGCTCCGCCTCGTCACGTCGGGCCAGCTCGACGTGAGCGCCAGGCTCCAGGGCGCCGGCACGGTCACGGGGACCTGCTCGGTCGACCTCCTGGAGCTCGCCGGGGGCGCCCTGAGCATACCGCTGCCGACGCTGACCTTCTGGGTGGGCCCGGTCCCCGTCGTCGTCACGACGGACGTCGTGCCGAGAGCGAAGGCGGATCTCGGGCTGTCCTTCACGGCCGCCGAGGTGGACGCCCAGGCGCAGGCGACCGCCGAGATCGAGGCCGGGGTCGACTACCGGAATGGCAACTGGAGCACGATCTGGGAGCCGTCCGGCTCGGCCTCGGGCTCGGCCTCGATCGGAGCGCCCGGCCTGATCACGGCGTCCGGCAAGGTGAGCGCCGGCGCGGAGCTCCGGGCGCGCCTGTACGGCATCGTCGGCCCGAACGTCGGAGTCCAGGCGTACGCGCGCGTCACGGCGGAGAGCGCGCCGCCCTACTGCTCGTACGACGCGCGGGTCGACGGCGGCGTGCGGGCCTACGCCGAGGCGGTGGCAGGCGTGTCGGTCGGCCCGCTGGATCTGACGCTCAAGCGCCTCGAGCTCGTCGATCTCGAGCTCCTGCACTTCGACGGACCGCGCGCCTCGGGCCCGCTCCGCGACGCGCCCGAGTGCGACGCGGAGCCCTGATCGCGCCGCCCCTCCCCGCGCCATCCGTCCGGGAGGCGAGGCGCCCCCGCCTCCCGCGCGCGGGCTAGGACGCCGCGCTCAAGGGTCCGCGCACGCGACGTAATCACAGGACGCCTCGTTCACGCACTCCTCGGTTCGCTCCACGAGGTCATTCCCCTCGAGGCCAAGGCACGCGGTCTCGCAGCTCGTCTTGCTCGGCGGCGGAGTATCGTTTTCCTCCGCGCAGAGGATGCGGTGCTTGCAGAGCTCGCTGCATGCGTTCAGGATCTCTTCGTCTTTGCACCCTGCGGCCCCTGCGGCAAAGAGGCCGAGGACGGCGGCGATGACGGGCAAGATCGATCGGAGTTCTGCGTTCTTCATGGGCAGCTCACCTCGGTTGTGGAACGGCGACTCTCCCCGGTGGGCGACCCGCTGCCGACCGGCAGCCCGCGTCAGCGCACGAGAAGAAAGCGAGCGCGCGACCCGGCACGGTAGCAGCGCTTTGCAGGAGGCCAGCGCGCCTCACCATGAGGCCACGCCTCCGCGCCGAGCATAGACGAATCCCTGGCCGCCGCCCACCGCGCGACGGCGCGCGAAACGCCGAAACGCGAACACCTCGGCCCCGCGCCGACGTCATCTCGGTTCCCGCTGCCGCCCCCGCGCGCCCCGGCGCTGGCCCGATGCGCCGGGCGTGGTACATTGCGTCATCGCGGCTCCTGACGCGCCCTCCCCGATCGACGACGAATGCCCTCCAAGGAATCCGACACCCTGCTCGAAGCCGATCCAGGCGAGCGAGCGGATCGCGAGACGCCCGACTCCACGCGGCTTCCTCTCGTGCTCTTGGTCGACGGGGACAGGAGCATCTGGCAGCCGCTCGGCGCCCTCCTCTCGAAGCGATATCGCCTCGTCGTATGCTCCTCGGCCGTGGACGGGGTCGCCGCGTTCACCGAGGACACGTGCGCGGTGATCGTCGATGTGCGGATGTCAGGGCAGGAGGGGTTCTGGGTCTGCGACCAGATCCGCAAGTTGCAGCCCGAAGTGCCCGTCATCTTCTATTCGGCTCATCAGGACGAGAAGGACTCGTTCGAGGCCATCAACGCGCACCGGCCCTTCGCCTATGTCGATAAAGACGGCGCCGAGGAGAAGCTCCTCGACGCCCTCGAGAAGGCGACGCGGATATTTCAAAGCACCCTCCGCAGCAGGCGGATCATCGAGCGGCTGCAGCGCCGCCGGCTGGAGGCGATCTGACGCCTCGGCAGGGCGAGCCGCGCCCGCGCGGCGATCGGCGAGATCTGTGGCGCACGCTGATCCAGCTGGCGCTGAGCCTGTCCGCGCTCTTCGCGGGGATCGCGCTCGCGGCGCACCTCGCGCGCGAACAGCTCGACGCGCTCGGCCGCGGGTTCGTGGACCGCTTCGGCCTCGCCGGGATGTTCGTCGGCACCTTCCTCGCCGATGCGTTCTCGTTCCCGATCCCGCCGCAGTTCTACATGCTGACCGCGATCACGTCGGGGGGCTCGCAGGTCGCGCCCCTGATCGCCATCTCGGCCGCCTCGCTCGCCGGCGGCTGCACGGGTTACCGCCTCGCCGGCCGCATCGCGCGGCTCCGCCTCTTCGCGGCGCGCATCGAGCGGACGCGGCCCAGGATAGACCGGCTCTTCGAACGTTACGGGTACTGGGCGATCGCGATCGGGAGCATCTCGCCGATCCCCTTCTCGATGCTCTGCTACCTGTCCGGGCTGTACCGGATCCCGCTGCGCTACTTCTTGACCATGGTGCTGTTCCGGGTGCCTCGGCTCCTCCTCTTCTACGCGCTCATCCGGGCGGGATGGAGCCAGTGAAGCCGGCGGCGTGGGCGCTACCTGGGGCTGTCCGTCTCCTCGGACGACGGGTTCACCCTGACGCGCTCCAGGATCTGGTCGACCATGCCGAGATCGATCCCGGAGCGCTCCACGACGTTCCTTGAGAACAGCCGAGTCGCCTCCTTCGCGAGCTCCTCGTCCGGGAGGAACGGCCGCGCGGGCGACCGCGGCGCCGGCAGGCCGATCTCCTTCTCGAGCTCGGAGATCGCCCGGATCATCTCCTGGTAGCAGGCGGAGGCGATCTGCACGGCGAACGGGAACACCTGGACGTTGCCCCGGCCGGCGCGCACGGCGTGCAGCGTCGCGGCGGCCTGCTCGGCGAACTGGCGACTCCCGTACGCGTTGGCCATCTGCGCGTACATCGCGATGGACTCCTGGTCCGCCGCGAGGTCCTCCTCCTTCGTGCGCGGCGCTCCGGACGAAGGCACCGACGACCACCGGACGATCATCCGCGCGTAGTCGTCGAGCGCGCGCCGCTGGAGCGCCAGTCGCTCCAAGAGCGCTTCTCGCCGCTGTCTCTGGAGCTCCGCTCTCTCCTCGTGCTCGGCCCGCCGCTCCGCGCTGAGATCTGCCGATCTCCGCGCCAGGTAAGCGCCGATGAAGAGGGCGACGCCGTTGCTGACGGCGATGAAGAGCATCTCCAAGATCTTGGGATCCATGCCGGTGCCCACGACTTCTATCACGTTCGCGCTGAACGCAGTGATATGCCGCATGATGCGGAGAAAAGTTGGCCGCCGCCCTCCTCCCGTGCAGGTGCGCCGTCATCCCACAGGCGGCCGGGGCCCCGGCTCGGAGCCGCGCGGGCAGGCGTGATACGATGGTCGCATGACCGGTTCACTCGACGCCGGGGCCGGCCCGCACGTGGCTGTGCTCGCGGGCCCGCTGCGCGAGGCGCTGGAGAGGAGCCTCGCCGACCGGCTCGCGCGCTGCCACGGGGCGGAGCTCAACCTGGACAACGCGTTCTGGGGCGCCCCCGAGCCACGCGACCTCGGCGAGGCGCTCACCCGGTTCGGGCCGACATGCGTCAACGTCGTTGTGCGCATCTTCGAGCGACTCCGCGACATCGACCCAACGCTCGACCTGTGGAGGCAGATCAGGTATCTGCGCAACGTCTGGTGCGGGGGGAGCGCCGGTTTCAAAGTGGTCTACGTGGAGCCGGCGGCCATGCGCGAGCGCCTCGACCACCGCTTCGCGGGAGCGGGCGGCCGCCGCGTGGCGCGCGACACGATCCTCGGGGGGATCGAGCACCAGCGGGGCGCGCTGCTCGGCTCGCTCGCGGCGAGCGTCGCGGAGCTCTTCCGGGGCGGCGAGCCGCGCGACGCGGACAGCTGGCGCGAGGTGCACCGGCCGGATCAGGAGGCGGTCCACCTCTGCGTCGGCAAACACGAACCGCGGCCGCCGGAGCTCGACGACATCCACCTCGACTGGAGGTCGCCGGTGGTGGGCGTCGACGAGGAGAGCCGCCGCTGCCGGTACGGGCTCCGCATCGGCGTGGTCCACTGGGTGCAGGCGCGGTTCGGTCTCGGCAAGCCGGTGTTTCCGTTCCAGAGCATCGATGACAGGGTCGCCGCCCTGGCCGGGCGCCGCGAGGCGCCGGCGCGCTGGGCCGAGTTCGCGGCGCGCTGGCGCGACGCGCGGTGGCCGCTCGCCCTCCGCGGCGGCGACGGCGCAAAGGAGGCGCAGGCGTGGCTTCGCGAGTGCGACGAGCTGGTCGCTGCCCAGCAAGCGGGCGCGTGAGGGGCCACAGGCGGCCGGCATGCCCTACCCCGCTCCCGACGGCACCCAGCTGATCGAGCACCTCGGCGCCGGCGCCACGTTCGACGTCGCGCTTGTCCGGCTCGGAGGCTCGCCGCCCGGCCCCACGCTCGTGTGCAAGCGCCTCGTCCCCCGCGTCCTCCACGAGCGCGCGGGGCGGGCCGCCATGGTCCGCGAGGCGAAGGCCCTCTCCCTCGTCCGCCACCCTGCCCTGCCCGCGCTCGCGCGCGTCGGCGCCGATCGCCATGGCCCGTTCCTCCTCGAGAGCCGGCGCGAGGGCACCTCCCTCCGCGACGTGCTCGACGGATGGCGCGGCCGCGGCCGGCCGCCGCCCGCGTCGCTCATCACCCACGTCGCCAGGGCCGCGATCGAGACGCTCGCCGAGCTCCAGGAGCTCGAGGATGCCGGAGGCCCGATCCGCTTCGTTCACGGCGATCTCGGCCCCGATCACGTGCTGCTGGGCCCGCTCGGCGACGTCGGCCTCGTCGACCTCGGGGCCGCGCGGTTCCGCGACATGGATCCGGACCTCGAGACCGCCGACCGGGGCACGGTTCCCTTCGTTGCCCCCGAGATCGCCCGCGGCGAATCCCCGCCGACCCAGCGCGGCGACGTCTACTCCATGGCGGCGACCCTCGTCGCCTTCGCCACCGGCGCGCCCCTCACGCGCGCGCGCGAGCAGGCCGCGGCGCTCGTCGAGATCAGCGAATCCGGCCTCTGCCTCGATGCGCTCTCCGCCACGGACGCGCTCTCGCCGGGCCAGCGCCGGGCGCTCGCTCGCGCGCTCGATCGCGATCCGGAGCGCCGCGTCGGGACGGCGCGGGCGCTGCTCGACGCCTTCGACGCGGCCGCTCCGGATGGCCCCGAGGCGGCGCGCTGACGCGGCCCTCCTGCGCGCCAAAACCGTGGACGCACGCGGCGCATGAGATAAGTCTCGCCCGCATGAAGCCCCACCTAGGTCACGACAAGCTCGGCCTCGACACGCTCGCGATCCACGCCGGACAGCCGCCGGATCCGACGAGCGGCGCGGTCATGACGCCGATCGTCCTCTCGAGCACCTTCGCCCAGGAGCGGCCGGGCCACCACAAGGGGTTCGAGTACTCCCGCAGCGGCAACCCCACCCGCAAGGCGCTCGAGGCGTGCGTCGCCGCACTCGAGGGGGGGCGCCATGGCTTCGCGTTCGGCAGCGGCTCCGCGGCGACCGCGACCCTGCTCCACACGCTCCGCCCAGGAGATCACGTGCTCTCGGGCGATGACGTCTACGGCGGCACCTTCCGGCTCTTCGACAAGGTCATGCGGCCGATGGGCCTCGCCTCGACCTCGGTCGACATGAGCGACCTCGACGTCGTCCGCAAGGCCCTCACCCCGGCCACGCGGATGATCTGGATCGAGACCCCGACGAACCCCATGCTCAAGATCTTCGACATCGCAGGGCTCGCCGAGATCGCGCGCGCGCACGGGGCGCTGCTCGTCGTCGACAACACCTTCGCAACGCCGGTGCTCCAGCGGCCGCTCGACCTCGGCGCTCACGTCGTGGCGCACTCGAGCACCAAGTACCTGAACGGGCACTCGGACGTCGTCAGCGGCGCGCTGGTCACGTCCGAGGACGCGCTCGCGGAGCGGGTCGGGTTCCTGCAGAACGCGATCGGCGCCGTCCCGAGCCCGTTCGACTGCTACCTCGTGCTCCGCGGGATCAAGACGCTCGGCGTGCGCGTGCGCCAGCAGTGCGCGTCGGCCGCGCTCATCGCCGAGCGGCTCGCCGAGCACCCCGCCGTCCAGGCGGTGCACTATCCCGGCCTCGCCACGCACGCCGGCCACGCGCTCGCCGCGCGGCAGATGCGCGCGCCCGGGGCGATGATCTCGTTCCTCGTGCGCGGCGGCCTCCCCGTCGCCTCGCGGTTCCTCGAGCGGCTCGCGATCTTCGCCTGCGCCGAGAGCCTCGGCGGCGTCGAGTCGCTCGCCGAGCACCCCGCCCTCATGACCCACGCCTCCGTGCCCGCGGCGGCGCGGGAGGCGCTCGGCATCGCCGACGGCCTCCTCCGGCTCTCGGTGGGCCTGGAGGCCAGCGAGGACCTCTGGAACGACGTCGCCCAGGCGCTGGACGACGCGCGCGCGACGGGCACGTAAGCGCGCGTGAACACGCGCGGCGCGGCCGCCGTTTGATCGCGGGCCCCCGAGTACGATAGAAGCGAGGAGCGGCCTCGGGGCCGCCACCTACCACCGGAGCTTTCCATGCGTCTCGCTCGCCTCGGCTTCGTGCCCGTGCTCGGCCTCCTCCCCCTCCTCGGCCTCGGCTGCAGCGGCGCGGAGCCGTCGACCCCGCGCGGCGCCTACACCATGAACTTCGCCGACCCTGGCGCCGACTGCTCCGCACCGGGGCACCGGGCGATCCTCGGCGAGGTGTCCTCTGACCAGAAGGTCCGGCTGGTCACCGACGGAGAGGACGACGCCTCGGTCGACTGTTCCGTGTCCGGCTCGGGCACCTTCTCCGTCTCGGCGGTGGCCAAGAACCCCGCCGAAGCGGCGGAGATCCACGTCAAGATCGACGCCATCTCCCCCGCGGCGACCCAGGACGCGCCGGCCACCGGCAGCATCAGCTTCTCCTCGGCGAAGACGGGGGGCCAGACCTTCTACTCCGATACCGCGGCCCCGTGTAAGTTCTGGTTCGCGGGCAAGCAGGGGGTCGACGCGGGCAAGATCTGGGTCGGCTTCGAGTGCCCGGCGATGCTGAACGAAGGCGAGATATGCCAGCTCAGGCTGGGCGTCCTGGCCTTCGACAGCTGCGGAGGCTGAACGGCGCTGGCGGCTAGCTGTTGACAGGCGGCGCGCGGGGGGGCGCGCCCCGCGCGTCAGCTCTTCTCGGAGCGCGAGGCCGACACCGCGGGGACCGTCGACCGATCGCCCATGCTGACCTGCTGCGAGTCGGCGGGCGGGCCGATCGTCGCGCTGTTCGGGAGCTCGGCGTCGTCCTGCTCGTCGATCCGGATCACGAGCGCCGTGATGTTGTCCTCTCCGCCGTTCTCGTTCGCCTTGGCGATGAGGCGGCGGCACATCTCCGGGACCTCCTCGGTCGAGCTCACGATGTGGAGGATCTGGTCGTCCGAGAGCATCCCGCTCAGGCCGTCGGAGCAGAGCAGGTAGACATCGCCGGGCTGCGGCTCATCGCTGAGCAGATCCACGGAGACGCTGTCGTGCATCCCGAGCGCGCGGGTGATGACGTTGCGCGGAAGCTCGGCCCGCTGCTCCTCGGTGAGCTCGGGCATCGCCATGATGTAGTCGTTGAACAGCGAGTGATCGCGCGTCAGCTGGCTGATCGAGCCCTTGCGGACACGGTACGCGCGGCTGTCGCCGACGTGGCCGACGTAGATCCGGTTCTTCTTCTTCGAGAAGAGCGCCCCCACGACCGTCGTGCCCATCCCGGCGCAGTCGCGCGACCGGATGCTGCGCTCGAAGATCTGGCGGTTCGCGACCCGGATGCCCGCCTGGAGCCGGTTCTCCTCCTCCGACAGGCTGGTGTCGAAGTGGAATGGCCAGGTGGCGTCCTCCCGCGACGTGGACCGGAAGAAGTCCGCGATCGACTCGGTCGCCAGCTTGCTGGCTACGTCCCCCGCGCGGTGGCCCCCCATGCCGTCCGCGACGATGAACAGATCGTACTCCGACAGGACGGCGTAGCTGTCCTCGTTGTGGTCGCGTTGGAGACCAACGTCCGTCATTCCTGAAGCGATCGCTCGCATAACCTCGGGAATCCTTGAGACGGCTCCGGGCCTTCGGCTTCGAACACCAACCATTTCACGCTAGCGAAAACCTGTCAAGCAGGGCCTCTCGCACCCGAATGGGCGTCTTCAGAGCCTTCTCGCGCCTTCTTGTCACGCCCTCGCACGCCCACTCGCCGACCTTCCCGATCCTACCGACTCCGACCGGGGGGACCGCAAGCCTCTTTTTCACTTCTTTGCTTCACGGGACGGCCCATTGTGAGCTGGGCTGGTCCCGGGCGCGCCTCGCCCCGCGGCGCTCGGACGCGAGCGCCGGCGCGGGCACGGTCGCGGGTCACGCGAGCGCAGGACAGCGAGGCTGCGAGGCATCATCAGGCCGGGCCGGGCTCGGCGCGCGCGGCGTCACGACACGAAGGGCGCTGCCGGCGGGCGACGCCGCCCACCGCGCATCGCGCGCTCCTCGAAGCGCCTGGCCCCATCGCGCGCTGCGGGAGGGGCGGCCGCACGGGGCTCCGGCCTACCAGGCGTCGGTCGCCGACGCCCGCCCGGCCGAGAGCCCGCTCACACGTCCAGGATGTCCTTTTCCTTGCCGGCGATCACCGTGTCGACCAGCTTCGTCCCCTCGGCCACCACGTCGTCGACCTTCTTCTTGGCCCGGTCGGCCTCGTCGCCGCTGACGTCGCCGTCCTTCTCGAGCGAGTCGATCATCTCGTTCGCGTCCCGGCGGTGCTTCCGGATGGCAACTTTACAGTCCTCTCCGTTCTTCTTCGTCAGCTTCACCATCTCCCTGCGCCGCTCCTCCGTCAGCGGCGGGATCGGGAGTCGGATGAGATCCGCGTCCACCTGGGGATTCAGGCCGAGATCGCTCTCCCGGATCGCCTTCTCGATCGCCTTCACCTGGTTCTTCTCCCAGGGCTTGACGCTGATGAGCCGCGGCTCCGGCACGGACACCGTGGCCATCTGCACGATCGGCGTCGGCACGCCGTAGTAGTCGACGCGGATGCCGTCGAGCATGGCCGCGTTCGCGCGCCCGGTGCGCACCTTCGCCAGGTCTCGCCGGAGAGCTTCGATGGCCTTTTCGATCCCGTCGCGCAGCTCCTTGATGACGTCCTCGAGCATGATCCGGCTTCCTCCGTGTGGGGCTCGCCCAGCCCGCCCTCTTCGCGGGCGGGGGCGGAGCTTACCGCGTATTTCCGGGCCGGCGGAGAAATCGATCCGCCCGACCTCGCCGGCGTCGCGGTCGGAAGAGCGCTCGCCTCTGCCTGCCCGGGCGCACGCGGACGCGCGCGCGTCCGCGTGCGCCCGGGCGCCGCCGCGCCGCCCACCCCCGTCGAGCACGCACCTCCGCTGTCGCGATCGTGCCGAGCTGTAGTAACTCTGGGAGGCAGGGCGACCCGATGCGCGATCTGGACTGGAACAGCTTCGACGTCCTCGTCGTCGACGACGAGCAGGACAACCTCGACGCGTTCCGGTTCGCCTTCAGGAAGTCGTTCAAGATCCATTATGCGCTGGGCGGCGACGAGGCCCTCTCGCTCCTCGACCGCCTCGATCCTGCGGTGATCGTGGCGGACCAGCGAATGCCGGGGATGAGCGGTATCGAGTTCCTCAAGCAGGCGAAGGAGCGGCGGCCCGACGCGGCGGGCGTGCTGCTCACCGCCTACGCGGACATGACGGTGCTCATCGACGCGGTCAACTCGGGCGCGGTCGACCGCTACGTCCAGAAGCCCTGGAACTCGAAGGAGCTCGCCGTCATCCTCCGGCAGGCGATCGCGGGGGTCGCCACCCTCCGGGAGAACCGGCGGCTGCGCGAGCAGCTCGCGCAGTACGCGGGCTACCTCGAGCGCGAGCAGCGGGACCCGATCGATTTCGGCGAGATCGCCGGCGAGAGCGAGGCCATGCGCGAGGTCGCCGCCCGGATCGGCGAGGTGGCGAAGGCGGCGACGCACGTGCTGATCGAGGGAGAGGAAGGGGCGGAGAAGGAGGTCGTCGCCCGGGCGATCCACGTGGGCTCCCCGCGGGAAGAGCAGCCGTTCGTCAAGGTGACCTGCGCCGCGTTCCGGGGCGACACGCTCGAGCGCGAGCTGTTTGGCTGGCGGCGAGGCGCCTTCGACGGCGCGTTCGCCGAGCGCGC
The DNA here is from genome assembly GCF_028368935.1 of Sorangium aterium. Classification (NCBI taxonomy): domain Bacteria; kingdom Pseudomonadati; phylum Myxococcota; order Polyangiales; family Polyangiaceae; genus Sorangium; species Sorangium atrum. The sequence goes on from NZ_JAQNDK010000001.1 coordinate 3,074,753, forward strand.
AGGCCGGCTCGAGCTCGCCCACCGGGGGACGATCTACCTCGACGAGCCGGCGCCGCTCACGCCCTCGCTCCAGGCGAGGCTGCTCCGCGTGCTCACCGACGGCGAGATCGAGCGGCTCGGGTCGACGGAGACCACGCGCGTCGACGTGCGCGTCGTGCTGTCGCTCACGCCCGGCATCGACGAAGCCTGGGCGCGCGCGGGCGTGCTGCCCGAGCTCGTCTCCCGGCTCTCGGTGTTCCCGCTCCGGCTGCCGCCGCTCCGGGAGCGGCGCGAGGACATCCGCGCCCTCGCCGAGCACTTCCTGCGCAAGGTCGCGCGGCGCAACGCCCGCGCGGCCACCGCGCTCTCGGACGAGGCGATCGCGAAGCTCGCGGCGTACGCGTGGCCGGGGAACACGCGGGAGCTGGAGAACGTGGTCGAGCGCGCCGCCATCCTGTCGCGCGGCGACGTGATCCTGCCCGAGCACCTCGCGTTCACGGCGCGCGCGCAGCCGGCCGAGCCGCCCGCGCGCGCGCCCAGGGCCGCCGCGCCGGCGGAGCCGGAGGCGGACCCGGCCGGAAAAGAGCCCGCCGCGCCGGCGTGCGTCCGGCCAAGGCTCGACCTGAGCTCCCAGCTCGACGACATCGAGCGGCGGGAGCTCCTCGCCGCGCTGGACCGCTGCGGAGGGAACAAGGCGGAGGTCGCGCGGCAGTTCGGCATGCAGCGCACGACCCTCTATTACAGGCTGAAGCGGCTCGGAATCGACAGTTGAAGACGGTTGAAGACGCCTGAAGACGGTCGATGACGGTCGACGCTCCCTGACGACACCCGACGGACGCTGACGGCCCCGCCGGGACGCCGCGGAGCGTGGCCGCGGCGCCTTGCCACAGTCGACTCCGGGGGCGACTTGCGGCAGATTGCGTCGGCATGCTGAAGGTCGGCGAGCGCGCGCCGGAGATCGACACGCTGGCCATCGACGGCCAGCGCTTCGTGCTGTCGGCGCAGGGTGGGCTCTGCACGGTCGTGTACTTCTTCCCGAAGGCCTTCACGCCCGACTGCACCGTCGAGGCCCAGCTCTTCCGCGACAACCACGCCGAGATCGCGCTCGCGGGCGCCAGCATCGTCGGCGTCAGCACCGACGACCACACGACGCAGTGCCGGTTCGCCGAGGCGCAGCAGGTCCCTTACCCGATGATCGCCGACCGCGATCGCAGCGTGTGCCGCGCCTACGGCGTCCTCTGGCCGCTCATCGGCCTCGCCCGGCGGATCACCTACGTCATCACGCCCGCCCTGGAGATCGCTGCGGTCTTCCACCACGAGTTCCAGGCCAGGAAGCACCGCGACGACGTGCTCTCGTTCATCGACAAGCGCTTCCGGGCGGCGCGCCCCCGCGCGGAATGAATGAGCGCGGAGCCCGCCGTGCGCCCCACCCCCGAGCCCAGCGAAGGCGCCGCGCTCCTCGACGGAGCGACGCCGCTGCCGCGTGACTTCTACGCTCGCCCCGCGCTCGTCGTCGCGCGGGCGTGCATCGGCAAGGTGCTCGTCCACACGACGCCCGAGGGCACCGCCGCAGGACGCATCGTCGAGACCGAGGCTTACCGCGGCCCGGAAGACCTCGCCGCGCACAGCGCGGGCGGGCGACGGACCGTGCGGACGGAGGTCATGTTTGGCCCGGCGGGCTATGCGTACCTGTTCCAGCTCTACGGCATGCACTGGGCGTTCAACATCGTCGTGGCCTCGGAGGGAGAGCCGCACGCTGTCCTCATCCGCGCCATCGAGCCGATGATCGGCCTCCCGCTCATGAGCCGCCGGCGGGGCGTCGCGCCTGGGCGGATCGAGCTCACCAACGGGCCGGGGAAGCTGTGCAAGGCGCTGGGGCTCGACCGCTCCGCGTACGGGATGGATGTCTGCGGAGCGCAGCTCTCGCTGCTCCCCGGGCTGCTGGACCCATCGGCAGGTCGCCTCGCATCAACGTCGACTATGCAGGTGCGTGGGCGAAGAAGCCGTGGCGATTCTACGAACGCGGCAATCGCTATGTCTCCGTTCCGCCTCGCCATTGAGAGGGCGTGAGGGCGCGAGCGCTCGAAGCGCTCGCGCCCGGGCCCAGGATCGCGCGACAATGGGCGCATGGGATTCTGGCCTTTCGGGGGGCGTGAACCTGCCAACGTCGAGAGCGCGTCGCAGGTCGTCACGGCGGACACGCATCGGGAGACCGTGCGGGGAAAGTTAACGCTCTATTTCAAGGAGCCGCAGACGCGGAGCGCCGCGGACAGGGCCGCGGAGCGGTGCGCGCAGCTCGCCGGAGACCTGCTGCGCGAGGCCGCAGAGCACCAGCCGCTCCTCGGCAAGGAGGCCGATCTCGCCGCGGCCATCGCGGACCGCGCGCCGCGCGGCATCCCGGGGCTCCGCGCGATCGAGCTCGCGGCGCTTCACGTTGTGACCGAGCGCACCACGCAGTCGCGGCGCGGCGAGCCGACGTCGGTCCAGGATCCCACGCGGACCGTGGGCGCGCGCACGCAGTCGAACAAGCCCTCGCCGGTCGGCGTGAGCCGGCCCACCGGCGTGTCGCCGGCCAGCAGCCGCGCCCTGTCGCAGGCTCCCGGCGCGCCGCCGGCCGTCGGTCGCAACACGCCGTCGAGCATCCCGCCGCCCATCAGCGTGCGCTCGCCGCCGAGCTCCGGCGCGCCACGCTCCCGCGCTGGCGGCGCGGGCGCCGCGCGGGGGTCGAGCCCGGGGCTTATCGGCTCGCCCCCCACCGTGATCGCGGCCGCGCTCGCGCCGCTGCTGCGCGACGCGTCCACGCGGCTGCTCCTCGGATGCCTGCGGGCGCACGACCTGATCATCGTGCGCCGCGTCGCGATCGATCCGGGCGCGGCCGATCAGCTGGCCGCGCTGTTGCCCGTCTCGGAGGCGCCGCCGGGTGAGTTCGAGGCGAGCCGGGCCGCCGAGCTCTCCCGCTGGCACACGGTGCTCGGCTCGCCCGTGATCAGCCAGCTGCGCACGGAGTCGTGCGCGATCAGCGCGCAGAAGGCCCGGGCCGCGCTGGGCGCCGCGAACATCGCGGCGGGCGTCGCGGGGGAGCTGATCGACGCGCTCTGCCGCACCGCCTTCCCGGGCCTCGCGCTGTCGAGCGCCCACATCGATCGCTACGCGGAGCAGGATCTGAACGAGCTGGCGGCCGAGAGCATGGCGCGCATCCTCCGGCACCCGAACTCGAAGCCGCTCCGCCTCGCGCTCGGCCCGCTGCTCGACGCGGTGCACGGCGATGTGGACGGCATCTCCCGCCTCGCGAAGGCCTCGCTCGGCAGCGCGCACTGAGGCCGATGCCGCCGCTCGGCACGTTCCCTTCTCGGCGAGCTGGCGCTAGGAGGCGTGGGTGCGACACCATGGTCTCTTCGATGAGCTCTCGTTCTCCCGCAGATCGCTCCGCGCCCACCTGCCCCTGCTCGTCGCGCTGCTCTGCGCGTGCGGGTCGACCGAGCGCGCCGTCCCGCCGCCCGTCACGAAGGCGGCCGTCGTGAGCCCGGCCGACGCTCGATCCGGCGAAGCGGGCGCCGAGCAGGCGCTCGCGGCCTTGTCGGCGCGCGTGCTCGAGGAGTACCTGCGCGACGAGCCGGTCCGCGCCACCGAGGCGGGGGACCACCGGTACGACGCCGCGTGGCCGGACGCCACCGAGCAGGGCGAGGCCTCGCGCAGGCGCACGATCGAGGCGGCGCTTGCCGAGCTCGGAGCGCTGCCCACGGCGAGCCTGGGCGTCGAGAGCCGCGTCGACGCGGCCATGATGGAGAACCAGCTGCGCTCCTGGCTGTTCGCGATCGACGAGCTCCGCGAGGCGACGTGGAACCCGATGGTGTACACGGGCCTCATCGGCGACGGGCTCGATCCCCTGATCACGAGGAGCTTCGCGCCGCTCGAGGAGCGCCTGCGGAGCCTCCGGGGTCGCCTCTCGGGCGTCCCCGCGCTCGTGCGGGCTGCGGAGCAGCGCCTCACGGCGGCGCCGCCGCGCATCCACACCGAGACGGCGATCGCGCAGAACAAGGGGCTCATCGCGCTCTGCAAGTCCGAGCTCCCGGCGCTGTTCGCGTCGGTCCCGGCGCAGCAGGCCGAGCTCGACGCGGCCGCGAGGGCGGCGGCGGCGGCGCTCGAGGGCTTCCAGGCGTTCCTCGAGAAGGACCTGCTCCCGAGGAGCAACGGCGACTTCCGGCTGGGGCGCGCGCGCTTCGAGAAGAAGCTCCGGTTCACGCTGGACGACGCCGCCATCGACATCGACGGCGTTGTCGCGAGCGCCCGCGCGCTGCTCGCAGCGACGCACGCCGAGATGCTCGAGACCTCGAGGGAGCTCTGGCCGGCGCTCTTCGGGAAGCAGCCCTTCCCGAGGGTCGAGGCGCAGGACGAGAAGATGGCCGCGATCCGGAAGGTGCTCGACGCGCTCGCGGCCGATCACCCCACGAACGCGACCATCGTGAAGGCGTCCGAGGAGCTCCTCGCGAAGGCGACCGACTTCGTCCGCGCGCACGACCTCGTGCGCATCCCGGAGGAGCCCTGCCGGGTGATCGAGATGCCCGAGTACCGCCGCGGCGTCGCGATCGCCTACTGCGACGCGTCCGGCCCGCTCGAGGCGAAGCAGGAGACGTTCTTCGCGATCGCGCCGACGCCGAAGGACTGGCCGAAGGCGCGCGTGGACTCGTTCTACCGCGAGTACAACTCGAGCATGCTCGCCGACCTCACCGTCCACGAGGCGATGCCGGGCCACTTCCTGCAGCTGATGCACAACAACAGGTTCCCCTCGAAGTTCCGCGCGGTCTTCTCGAGCGGCCCGTTCGTCGAGGGGTGGGCGGTCTACACCGAGTGGCTGATGGCCCACCACGGCTTCGGCGGCCCGAGGGTGCGGATGCAGCGCCAGAAGATGGTGCTTCGCATGTCGGTGAACGCCCTCCTCGACCACGGGGTGCACGCGGGCACCATGGGCGAGGAAGAGGCGCTCGCGCTCATGACGAAGGACGCCTTCCAGGAGGAAGGCGAGGCCGTCGGCAAGTGGCGGCGCGCCCGGCTCACGAGCGCGCAGCTCACCACGTACTTCCACGGCTTCACCGAGATGATGCGCCTGCGCGCCGAGCACGAGCGCAAGCCAGGCTTCACCGAGCGCGCCTACCACGACCGCCTGCTCAGCCACGGCTCGCCGTCCGTGCGGCACCTCCCGGCGTTGCTCGCGCAGGAGTAGCGGTGAGGCCGCGCGCGGCCGATAAGGGCCGCGCGCGGCGGAAGGTCACACTGGAGTGATCGAGCCGCCGAGCTCGACGAAGCGCGCCTTGGGGAACGCCTTCTGGCAGGCCTCGAGCTGCCAGTCGCCCTTGAAGAGCACGACGTGGTTCCCGTGCACGTCGAGGGCGCCGTAGCCGTAGAGGTTCGACTCGAGCTCCGCGAGGGGCACCGGCTCGCCCTCGACCCAGCGGGCCAGGCTGAACGAGAGCCGCTCGATCCGGGCGTCGACGCCGTACTCGGCCGCGAGGCGGTGCTTCACGACGTCGAACTGGAGCTCGCCCACGACCCCCAGGATCGCCTCGCCCTCCCGCCCCTCAGGCGGCCGGAAGAGCTGGACCGAGCCCTCCTGCGCGAGCTGCTCGAGCCCCTTCTTGAGCTGCTTGCGCTTCATGGGATCGATCATGACGACGCGGGCGAACTGCTCCGGCGGGAACTGCGGCAGCGGGGCGTACTTCACGGGCGAGCCGCTGCAGAGCGAGTCGCCGATGAGGAAGAGCCCCGGGTCGAAGACGCCGATGATGTCGCCCGCGAAGCCGTCCTCCACGAGCGTGCGCTCCTGGGCCATGAACTGCACCGGGTTGGTGAGCCGGATGTCGCGGTCGAGGCGCACGTGGTGCACCTTCATCCCGCGCTCGTAACGGCCGGAGCAGACGCGGAGGAACGCGATCCTGTCGCGGTGAGCCCGGTCCATGTTCGCCTGGATCTTGAAGACGAACGCGGTGAAGCGGTCGTCGTCCGGGGCGATGGGGCCCTTGTCGCTGCCGCGCGGCGCGGGCGGGGGCATGAGCTCGATGAAGGCGTCCAGGAACTGCGGCAGGCCGAAGTTGGTGATGGCGCTGCCGAAGAACATGGGCGTGACCTCGCCGCGGGCGAGCTTGTCGCGATCGAGCGCGTCGCCGGCGGCGTCGATGAGCTCGATGTCCTCGCGCAGCTGGCGGGCGCCCTCCTCGTCGAGCGCCTCGACGAGCTCGGGCGCGTCGAGCGAGACGACCTCCATCGGGGCGATCTCGGCGCCGTGCGCGACGAGCTCGAAGAGGAAGACCTGCTTGCGCTCACGATGGTAGACGCCGCGGAACTTGCCGCCCGCCGAGATGGGCCAGGTGACGGGGTAGACGCCGATGCCGAGGACCTCCTCGACCTCGCCGATCAGCTCGAACGGGTCGCGACCGGGGCGGTCGAGCTTGTTGACGAAGGTGAAGATCGGCATCTGCCGGAGCTTGCAGACACGGAAGAGCTTCTTCGTTTGCGTCTCGACGCCCTTCGCGCAGTCGAGGATCATGATGGCAGCGTCGGTCGCCATCAACGCGCGGTAGGTGTCCTCGCTGAAGTCGGCGTGGCCGGGGGTGTCGACCAGGCTCAGGAGGCGGCCCTTGTACGGGAACTGGAGAACGCTGGTCGAGATGGAGATGCCGCGCTCGCGCTCCATCTCCATCCAGTCGCTCACGGCGTGGGCGCGCGCCTTCTTGGCCTTCACGGCGCCGGCGAGCTGGATGGCGCCTCCGTACAGCAGGAGCTTCTCGGTTAGGGTGGTCTTGCCAGCGTCGGGGTGGGAGATGATCGCGAACGTCTTTCGACGGGCGATCTCGCGGGTGAGCATCGGGTCGGGCACAGCGGCGCGGCAGGATAGAGTCCGTGGGGGCTGCGTCAACCCAAGGGGCGACGGAGCCAGGGCGGGCGGTGGTGGTGCGCGAGCGGGCGGCGGGGGTCCCCCCACGAACTCGGGCCTTTTGGGGGGCTATGGGCGCGCTGGACGGGAGACTCGGTCAGAGAGGGGGCGCTGCGGGGCGGGCCGGCCCTCGGGGTTCGTGGGGCCCACCCCCGCCGCCCGCTCGCGCACCACCCCCGCCCGCCCTGGCTCTTTGTAAGGGGGCCTTTGGAAGGGGCGGGGCGGCCGATGGGGGTCGTGGTCCCGGCGGGGGTCGCGCGCGGGATGACGTGGCTCGGGTCTTTGTAAGGGAGCGTTATTTCGGGGCGCGAAGGGAGAGGGAGACGGTCACGCCTACGGGGTCGGCGCTGGGGGTGCCGATGGGCTTGTTCTTCAGGAGCTGACGGATGCAGCGCTGCGCGTCGGGGGTGATGCCCCGAGAGTCGAGGATCTCGACCCCCTCGGCGCGGCCGCGCACCCGGACGAGGAACTGGACCTTGATGCTGCCCGACGCGCCAGAGAGGCCGCCATTGTCGGCAACACACTTCGCCAGGTCGGGGGCGACCTTTTCTAGACGCTTGGCCACGTTCGGGACGTCGCCGTTCATGAACTCGGGCTCCTTGACCTCCACGAGAGGGGGCGGGGCCGACACGATCGATGCGTCGGGTACGCCGCCGTCGATGGGGCCGGCATCGCCGGGAACACCGCCGTCGGGAGGGAGGGCGCCGCCGTCAGGCGGCGGGGCGCCGCCGTCGGGAGGGGGCGGCTCGGGCTGCGGCGACGGGGGGAGCCAGCCGGCATCCGCCTCGCCCGGCTCTAGGCACCGCACGAAGCCACGGTGAGGATCCTCCAGCGCGCCGTGCGGACACCGCGGAGCGCCGCCGGCGTCAGGCGTCGCCGCCGTGATCCACCCCTGATCCGGCGGCTCCTGCCGCGGCGGCGCGCCGCCCTCGGCGACCGCGCCGACGCAGGCGCCGACAGCGCCCATCGACAGCGCCACAGAGATCGCCCACTGACCAAGACGCCCACCTGCTGCTCTCCACCGCATCGGCCGGTGTGATACTGCGGAACGGGCGCGCGTACAGGAGAAACCGCGGCGAGCTCGTCGAGGCTGCCGCAAGGCGCTCGCCCCCGGCGACGACCGGGGCCCCGAAGGCCGCGAAAGCAGGCTCAGAGGGCGATGTGGGCGAGCGATCCCGCCGAGGCGTCCCAGAGCGCCTGTGCCCGGGACAGGGCGTTGGCATGCGCCTCGGTCCCCGCGGCAGGCCCTGTCACGGAGATCACGCCGCCCGCGCCGAGCTCGATCCGCTCGATCCCTGCGTCCGGGAGCTCGTCGCGGAGCTCCCTGGTCATCCGCTCGCCGATGCGCTGGAGCAGGCGCGCGAGCCGCTCGGGCGTGATGTCCCGGAACACGAGCACCTGCGGGAGCGTGAGCTCCGAGACGAGCCGAGCGCGGTCGGAGAGGCCCTGCTCGCCGAGCCGCCTCTCGACGAGCGCCGCGAAGACGCTCCCGTACGCCCGGTCGACCTGCTCCCGCCGGAACCGCTCGTCGATGGCCGGTCCGAGCCGCGTCTCCAGCTGCGCAACGCCGTTCAGCCCGTTGGCGAAGCGCCCCTCGTTCTGCGCGAAGTACTCCCCCCGCGCGCGCAGGTCGCTCGCCAGCGACGCGAGGTGCTCGCCCATCGTCGATAGGGCGCGCAGCACGAGATCGGTGAACTTGAGCTCCTCCCGGATCCAACCCACGTCGGTCACCCGGTCGGCCATGAACGGCCAGACGACGAGGTTGTAGTAGTTGTTGAAGTCGAGGAGGTACTTCAACCGATAGAGCTCGAAGGAGCCGAACACCGGATACATGCGCTCATAGAGACGGAGCGTGCTGTCGTACTTGAACCGGTAGTACGCGTCGTAGGCCGCGACCCTCTCCTCGAACCCGGCGCGGTCGCCGCGGACGTCGGAGAGGATCATCTGCGTGATGAACTCGTTCGCGGTCGCGATGAAATCGGATCCGGGGCTGTAGAAGGGATCGGTGAACGCGCCGGCCTCGCCGGTGACGGCGTAACGGTCGGTCGAGAAGTACTGCTCGGCGTGGTACGGCAGGTGGGCATAGCTCTGGAAGTCCTCGAGCTCCGCCCCCTCGAGCAGGTCGCGCGCGGCGCGGTGGGCGCCCAGGAAGCGCTCGAACTCCGCGCGCGTGCGCGGCCCGGGCAGCGCCCCGGCCGGCGCGTTCCCGGCCGGCGTGTTCCCGGCGCCGATCCGGTCCTTGTCGAACACGACGCCCACGCTCATCAGATCGCCGGCGAGCGGGATGAACCAGATCCAGTACCCGTCGTACATGAAGTGGTTCGTCGACAGGTGGCGCGACGTGTACCGCGCGCGCGACCGCCACGCCGCGTCGGTGACCGCATCGAGCCCCGCGACGCCGCGGTAGCGGCCCCACGCGGCCGCCGTGTTGAGCCGCGCCTCCTTGTGCACCTTCACGCCGAGCTTGCGGAAGAGGACGTGCCGCCGACCGGAGGCGTCGCACACCCAGCGGCAGGCGACCTCGCGCCGCTCACCGCCCTGCTCGTAGACGACCGTGTGCCGCCCGCGCCCGTCGATCGCGACGTCGACCACCTTGGCGCCGAGCTCGACCTCGGCGCCCGCGGCGCGGTTCATGGTCACGAGATCGCGCTCCAGCCGCGCGCGCTCGAGCTGGAAGCTCGGGTGGAACGGCATGTGGTCGGAGCCGATCTCGCTCATCCGGGGCAGCGGGAGGTCCTTGCCCGGAGAGTCGAAGAAGAAGCGGAGCCCGTTCTTGGGGAGCTGGTGCTGGTAGAGGTACGTGCCGAGGTTCAGCCGGCGAACCATGTAGTTCGCCGCGACCTCCACCGTGCTCTCGCCGACCTTGTAATCCTCCATCGCCTCGGCGGCCTCGAGCACGAGGACCCCGAGGTCGGGGCACGCGAGGCGGAGCTGCCGCGCGAGGAAGCCGCCGGCGATGCCGCTGCCGATGATCACGATATCGAACGTGCGCATGACGAGAGCCCTTATACCGCGGCCCCGACCGGCGGCGCGGGCTCTCCGAGCAGCTCGGCGCGGAGCGCGCCGGGCATCGCTTCCACCTCGTCCGGGCGGAGCAGCCCGTCGCCGTGGATGATCGACGCCGAGAGGCGACCGCCGAAGCGGCTGAAGATCACCTGGAAGCCGGGCGGCGCGACGACCGCGGGCAGCGGGTACGCCGAGCGCACAGGGAGCCCCGCGAACCGCTCCACCGTCACAGCGCCGGGGTTCGAGACGATCAGCGAGGCGAGCTCTCCCTGGAAGGGCTGATCCCCCAGCCAGCGGTAGATCGGGCCGGGGAGCCAGCGGGCCAGATCGAGCGCGGCGATCATGGCGAGATCGAGCCTGTCGCGCACCACGGCGCGCTGCTGCTCGGCCAGGCGGGCCACCGCGCGCGCGTCGTCGTGGAGCTCGTCACGGCCGAGCGAGAGCAGAGCCATCGTGAGGTGATTGCCGAAGAGCCGCCGCGCGCCCCCCTTGGGGTCGAGCGAGAGGGGCAGCGGGATCACGTGGTGCGGCGGGGCGAAGCCGCGGGCCGCGAGCGCCCGGTCGGCGAGCCGCGTCGCCGCGATCAGCATGAGGCTCGTCTCGGCGAGCCGCGCTCGCTGGCGCGCCCGGAGATCGAAGGCGCGCGTCTCCTCCGCCGAGAGCGTGAGCCGGAGGACGCGAGAGGCCGAGGGCCGCACCCCAGGACAGGCGCGCGCGAGCGACAGGATGGGCGCGCGGCCGAGCGACAGCACGTGGGCCTTGTACGCGCGCGCCAGCGCGACCCGCTCGTCGCGGTCCATGGCGGCCAGCAGGCGCTCCGGCGCGTCGTGCCGCTCCTGCCGCGGCGGCGGGTCGTCGGGCGCGTCGCCGCTCCCGGAGCCCAGCCAGGCGACGAGCCGATCCGCGCCCCTGCCATCCGTCAGCGCATGGTGGTGGCGAAGGACGACCGTGTCGCCGTCGCCCACCTCGCGCACGACGTCGAGCGCCCACGGCCGCTCGGCAGAGGTCCGGTCCGCGAGCAGCGCCTCGATGCGCGCCGCGCGCTCGCGCTCGCCCTCCACCTCGTGGAGGCGCAGCCCTGGGGCGCGCCGGTGGTGATCGACGACCCAGCGGGGCCGCCCCGCCCGCCCGAGCACGCTGTTGTCCAGCCGGAACCGGAGCTCGGGGAGCGCCCGGGTCGCGCGCTCGAGCCGCACCGCGAGCCGCGCCAGGTCGAGGCGACCGTCGAGCTCGAGGACGAACAGGCAGTGGTTGCCCGCCTGGCCGCGCGATCGCATGGCGCGATCGTTCATGAGGTGGAAGAAGTCGATCCCCCCGAGCAGAACGGGCGATGTCATGGTCTCCGCGAGGCACCGCCGGTCAGGGACGAGCCGCGGGCGACCCTAGCAGCCACGCGGGCCGCACGACAGCGCCCACAGGCGCAGGATCACGCATCGTCGCCACGTCCGCCGCGCGCCCGCGCAAGATAACGAAAGTATCCACGCTGTGGATACTTTGTTCGTCTTATATTCCTGGAGTGAATCTTTCGGCGATCGACGTCAACCTGGTGATCGCGCTCGACGCCTTGCTGCAGGAGCGCAGCGTGACGCTCGCGGCCCGCCGGGTGGGCCTCAGCCAGCCCGCCATGAGCCACGCGCTGACGCGGCTGCGTGAGCTCTTCTCCGACCCGCTGCTCGTCCGGGTCGGCCGGCAGATGGCGCTCACCTCGCGCGCCGAGGCGATCACGCCGCAGGTCACCGCGATCGTCCACGATCTCGCGGGCCTCTTCGGCGAGACGGCGCAGGCCTTCGACCCGGCGACGAGCGATCGCACCTTCCGGATCGCCGCCACGGAGTACGTGGAGCTCGTCCTCATGCCGCGGCTCAACGCGGCGCTCGCGCAGGGCGGACCGAGGCTCGCGCTCCACCTGCTCCCGCTCGACGGCCGCGCCGTCGACGCGCTCCGGAGCGGCGAGATCGATCTCGCGATCGGCGTCTTCCCGCAGGAGAGCCTCCCCTCCGACCTGCGCCGCGCGCCCCTCTTCGACGATCGCTTCGCGGGGCTCGCGCGCATGAGCCACCCCACGGCGCGCGGGCACGTCGATCTCCAGACCTACGCGGCCCTCCCGCACGTCGTCGTCCCCAGGGGCGGCGCCCACGACGGGGTCGCGGACGATCTCATCGCGGCGCGCGGGATCGCGCGCCACGAGGCCATGACGGTGCCGCACGTGTTCCTCGTGCCGCACGCCCTCACCGCGTCGGATCTCGTGGCCACCGTGGCCACGCGCCTCGGTAGGGCGTTCTCCAGCCTGGTGCCGCTCCGCTCCTTCGACCTGCCGTTCGAGCTGCCGCCCATCGAGATCGCGATGGCGTGGAACAGCCGGACCGAGGGCGATCCCGCGCGGGCGTGGCTGCGCGGCGTCGTGACGGACACCGCCCCGACCCCGCGCGAGGCGGCCCGGCGCAAGCGCGTCTGAGGGGGTCGAGGGCGCGGCGAGGCGCGCCGCGCCAGGGGCTAGCGGCCGAGCGCCTCGGCGCGGTTCACGATGCGCGGCGTGAGGAAGATGACGAGCTCGTTCCGCGTGTCGCTCGCGCGGCGCCGCTGGAAGAGGAGGCCGAGGACCGGGATGTCCCCGAAGAACGGCACCTGATCGAGGTTCCGGCCGGTGTTGCGGGTGAAGATCCCGCCGATCACCGCCGTGTGCCCGTCCATGATCAGGAGGTCGGTCTCCGCCTCGCGCTTCAGGATGGTGGGGTCGCCGCGGGCCGACGTCTGGTTGAAGTCGGGCTCGTCGCGGTTGATCTTCACGTGCATCGCGACGCTGCCGTCCGACGTGACGTGCGGCTTGACGAGCAGCTGGAGCTTGGCCTCCTGGAAGGTCGTCTGCACGCCCTGGGCGCTGATCTGCGAGAACGGGATCAGCGTCCCCTGGCTGATCCGCGCCTCCCGGTTGTCGAGCGTGAGGATGCGCGGGCTAGAGACGACCCGCAGCATGCCGCTCGCCTCGGCCGCCGAGAGGCGGACGCCGAGGTTGACGGTGTTGTTGATCGAGCCGAGCGTGAAGCCGAGCGCGCCGCCAGATCCGGCGCCGACGACGGCCGGCAGGTTCACCGCGAAGTTCGGGTTCGAGACCTGGCTCGCGAACGGCGAGAGGCCGCCGGTCGGGCTGTTCGAGTCGGTCGCGCCGCCGGCGATGCCGATCGCCGAGGGGAAGACGAGCCCCGTCGGGTTGCCGGTCGCCGCGCTGAACGTCCCGTCGCCGCCCCACTGGATGCCGATGTCGCGCACGTAGCGGCTCGTCGCCTCCACCACGCGCGCCTCGATCAGCACCTGCGGCGTCTGCGTGTCGAGCGAGCGGACCAGCTCCTCGATCTGGTTCAGGTTCCCCGCGACGTCGCGCGCGATGAGCACGTTGGTCCGCTCGTCGACCGCCAGCGAGCCGCGCGGCGAGAGCATGTCCTTCGAGCGGTCCTGGAGGTCCTTGGCGTCCGCGTAGTTGATCGGGATGAGCCGCGTCTCGAGCGGGGCGAGCTGGAGCTCGCTCTTGCGCCGCGCGATCGCGAGCTCCCGCTCCTTGTTGAGATCGGCGATCGGGGCGACGCGGATCATGTTGCCCTGCCGGACGACGCCGAGGCCCTTGGCCTGGAGCACCGTCTCGAGCGCCTGGTCCCACGGGACGTTGCGCATCCGGATGGTGACCGTGCCGGTCACGTTGTCGGCGGTCACGATGTTGACCCGCCCCACGTCGGAGATCAGCCGGAGGACGTTGTGGATGTCCGCGTCCTTCAGGTCGAGGTCGATGCGCCGCCCCGTGAACCGCCGCTGCTGCCCGGCGATCGCGGGCATGAAGGCGCCGGCCTGGTCGGGCTCGACGAGCGACTCCTGGCTGCTCGCCGCGCCCTCGAACGAGGTCTCCACCTTCGGCGCCGCGTCGTCGAGGAGCGCCTCGCGCGCCACCGTGCGGGTCCGCCTCGCCGCGCCGCCGTCGGCGCCGATCCCCGAGAGCGCCGTGGGCAGCGCGCCCTTCGCGACGCTCAGCACGAGCGCGTTGCCCTCGCGCGCGACAACGCCCGAGGCGCCCTCGGCCTGCTCGACCTCGACGACGACCCTGGAGCCGTCGCTGTTGCGCCGGAACGTCGAGATGGCCCGCACCGGGCCGCCGAAGGCGCCGACGTCGAGCTTGCGCTGGAGGGCGTCGGGGAGCCGGACGCCGCTGAGCTCGATGACGCGGCGCCCCCCCTTGCCCGTCGACTCGCGGTAGCTCGGGATCGACGAGAGCTCGATGACGACCCGATCGAGCGTCGCCTGGTGCTCGAAGCGCACGTCGGTGATCGCCGCCGGCTCGCGCGCCGGCGCCGCCGCCGCGGGGCCGGCCGGGGCCCGCGCCGCCATCGGCGCCGTCGCGTCGGCGGCGGCGAGCTCGATCACGAGCGCGCCCTGCTCGGCGCGGATCCGGTAGGCAGCCGGACGCGCGAGCTGCACGAGCACCCGCGTCGTCCGCTGGGTCGCCTTGCCGAACCCCTGCGTCATCACCCCGGCCACGATCGCGTTGCCGCTCGTGATCGCGCCGGACGCCCCGCCATCCTCCGCGCCCTCGAGGTCGACGAGGAGCCGCTTGCCGCCGTCCGCGACCCGCGCCGAGAAGCGCGGCTCGCCGCTCGTCGCGACCACGATCTCGGCCTTGCCCTCGTCCGGCGCCGTGAGCCTCACGTCGCTGACCTTGATCGGGGCGGCGGCGTCTGCGTCTCCCGCAGGAGCGCCGAGGATCAACATCACCCCGAGTGCCGCAGCACGGCGAAGCGCGCCCCGCCTCGGGCGATAGTCTCGATTGCTCTTCATTGCACTCCCGCTTCGCGGTGACGCGAGATCTGCGTCACGCTGCCGGGAGGCTACTTCGGGTGCCCGGCGCGGGCCCAATTCGTGGCGGTCACGGGGCGCCGAAGCCCGACTCGTTCGCCTCGCCGAGCGGCCTCAGCGCGATCACGCGCGTGGTCGGCGGGATCTCCGGGTGCGACGGGTCCTCGCGGATGAAGACGACGTCCGAGTCGCGGATCCGATCGATGCGCCAGTTCACGGCCACGTCGACGCCCGTGGGGCCGCCGGCGTGCACGATCTCGGCCTTGCCGACGAAATCGCCCACCTTCACCACCCACCCGAGCCCCGTGGGATCGGTGAGCAGCGCGCGGGCGGGCGCGCGCGAGACGACGCCGACCAGCCTGAGCTCGTCGAGCGCGAAGCGATCCACGAGGACCTGGCGCTGGATCGTCACCCGACCCCGGGCCTGCGTCGCGAAGAGCGACTCGAAGCTCCGGAACGGGTCGCGGCTCCGGTCGCTCTCGGAGAAGTCGGCCTCCTGGAACTCCCGGAGCGGCAGCGGCGGCAGCTCCGGCGCGCCGGCGTCCGCGGCCGCGGACGCGGCGCCGGCCGCGGGCGCGCGCGGGGGCGAGGCCGAGGCCGGCGCCCCGGCCGGGCGCGCCTGGGTGGACGAGGTCATCGGCTCTTCCTCCCCGCACCCCGCGAGCGCGAGGGCCGCGGCGGTGGTCGCCCCGAGGGCGAGCAGCAGCATCCGGCCAGGCGTCACCGGACACCTCCGCTGCGCCGCTTCACGCCGCTCGTCGCGGTCTCCCCGGCGCGCACGGCGCGGAACGCGGTCGCGAGGCACTCCACCTTGATCTCCACGTCGGTCCCCACGACCTTCGGCTCCTTGATCTGGACCTCCTCGAGGTTGATGATGCGATCCAGCTGCCCCACGCCGTGGAAGAACTTCGCCACCTGGTGGAACTTGCCGGAGAGCGTCAGCTGCATCGGCACCTTGGAGAAGAACTCCTGCGGGATCTCCTCGGTGGGGCTCCATGACGTCAAGTTGACGCCGGAGACGGTCGCGACGCCCTGGATGGCGGAGAGGAAGGCCGGCGTCTCGGACTCGTCCGGGAGGATCTTCTTCTGCTCGCGGCTCATCTGCTCGCGGCGGGTCTTCTCGTCGAGGTCCTTCTGGTAAGCGGCCTTCGACGCCTGCGCCTTGGTGAGCTCCGCCTGGAGCACGCCCTGCTTCTGCACGGCGCCCTCGATCTGCGAGTCGACGTCGGCGTAGAAGCCGACGAAGTACAGGATGCCGACGAGCGCCGCGAAGAGCGCGCCGACGCCGAGCTTGGCGAGCGGCGGCAGCCGGTCGAGCGCCGAGCCGGCCTGCGCGGGCATGGGCTTCGTGGCCATCAGTACCTCACCTTCAGCTGCAGCGCGAACGAGACGAGCTCGAGCCGCGACTCCTTCTCGTTCTCCTTCTTCCCCGGGAGCAGCTGCACGTCGTAGAAGTACGAGGACAGCTTCAGCCGCTGGGCGAGCTCGTAGACGTCGGTGCCGTCGCGCGCGAGCCCCTCGATGCGCACGATCCGCTCGGACTCCACGTAGCTCGTGAGCCACAGCCGGCGGCTGTCCCAGGAGGGGTTGTAGACGGCGAGCGGGTTCTCCTTGCGGAGCTGCGCGAGCTTGTCCGGGTCGGCGGTCGGCCCCTTGCCGTTCGTGAGCAGCTGCGCGAGCTCGAGGAGCACCGCGGTCGGCCCGCTGCGCGCGGCCTGGAGCTTCGCGATCGCGTCCTCGCGCGCGCGCAGCACCTCGAGCGCCTTCTTGATCTCCTCGTGGTTCGCGACGAGCGTGCGGATGTCCTGGATCTGGCTCTGGAGCAGCGAGTTCTTCCGGTTCTGCTCGTCGAGCTCCTCGACCTTCGTCTGGTGGAAGAGGAAGAGCGCGACGATCTCGAGGATCACGACGCCGAGCGTGACGAGCAGCCACCGCTGGCTCGCCTGGGGCGCGGCCCCGCGCGTGCCGCGCCGCTGCGGGAGAAGGTTGACGCGAATCACGAGCGCTTCTCCCGGTCCTTGCGCATCGCGAGCCCGAGCGAGACGCAGAACTGCGCCGCCCGGAGCCGGAGCAGCTCCTGGTTGACTTCCTTCGCTTCCACGGTGATGCGCTCCATCGGCTGGATCAGCTCGACGGCCACCCGGGCGCGCCGCCCGATCGCGGCGGGCAGCGCCGGCAGGTTCGACGAGCCGCCAGTCAGGTAGATGCGGTGCATGTCGCCCTCACCGCTCGTGGCCAGGAAGAAGTCGAGCGAGCGCTGGATCTCCCCGGCGATGGAGTCGCACACCTGCTCGATGGTCTCGATGACCTGCGCGGGCACGCCGCCCGGCCCCGAGGTCACGCTGGCGCACTTGAACTCCTCGGCCTGCTCGAAGCTGATGCCGAGCTTCCGCTGGATCTGCTCGGTGATGTAGTTGCCGCCGTTGCCGATGTCGCGGGTGAACGCGCTCGCGCCGCGCGACACGATGTTGATCGACGCGAGGCTCGCGCCGACGTTGATGATGGCGAACGTCTGGTCCGGCGGGATGCCGCGGTTCACCTCGAACAGGTTCTGGACGGTGAACGCGTCGATGTCGACCACCATGGGCTTGAGCTTCGCCGTCCTGGCGATCTGGGTGTAGTCGTTGATCTCGTCGCGCTTCGCGGCGACGAGCAGGAGGTCCATCTGCCCGGCCTCGGGGCGCCGGCGCAGCACCTCGTAGTCGACGTGGACGTCCTTGATGTCGAAGGGGATGTGCTGCTCGGCCTCCCACTGGATCTGCTCGTCCAGCTCGGCGGCGGTCATGAGCGGCACCGTGATCTTGCGGATGATGACCGCCTGACCGCTGATGCTGAGCGCGATCTCGCGCTGGCGGATCTTGGCCTCGGAGAAGGCCCGGCCGAGCGCCTCCACGATGGCCTGCGCGTTCATGACGTGGCCGTCGACGATGGCCTGCGGCGCGAGCGGCGCGTACCCGAGCCGCACGAGGCCATAGCCTCTGCGGCCTTCCTTGATCTGAGCGATCTTGATCGCGCTCGATCCGATATCGACCCCGATCAAGTTCTTGCCTTCCGACATCCCGTCCGTCCTGCTCCGCGCCCGCCGTGGTGAAGCAAGGGAAGCCCGGGCTGCGTTGCCCGGCTCCCGGGCGCCCGATCCCCTGTGATCGCCTCTGGTCGCTTCTGGCGAAGCTTCGCACCACCGGGGATCGCTGGGCAAAAAACCGCTTTACGCTCGCCTCCTGCCCGCCTATCGAAGTTCGACACGCGGTGCTGCGCCGCCGGTCGGGCCGGCGAGCGCGCGCCAGCCCAGGGTAGCACCGTCCGGGGCTCGGTCGTCGGGCACGGATGACGTCAGGTCAGAGTCCCCTCATGCATCCGGAGTTCTCCCGTTTCTGCGGCATCGGCCCCCGCGCCGGGGCCGCGATGGAGCCCACCTCTCGGTCGTCGCGCCCATCGCGGCTGCGATGTGCGCTCGCCGCCCTCGCGGCGGCGTTTCTCCTGAGCGCCGCGCCCGGCACGGCGGTCGCCGAGGACGGCCAGCACACGGTCTACGCCGGCCAGACGCTCGGCAAGATCGCGAAGCGGTACCGCATCACGGTCGACGCGCTCCGCGAGGCGAACGGGCTCAAGCCTGGCCAGCGCATCCACCCGGGCCTCGTCCTCGTGATCCCGGAGCGGGGTGAGCCCGGCGCGCGCGCGCGGTCCACGCGCGCCGCGCCCGGCCGGGCCGCCGCGCTGCGCGACGAGCGGGAGCGGAGCCGCGGCGCCAGCGCGAAGGAGCGCGACGCCGAGGCCGGTCCCCGGGGGAAGGGGTCGGCGAAGAGGGACGCGGCGAAGGCCGATCCCCGGTCGATGCCGCCGAACAAGCGCTATGCGCAGCGACCCAAGCGCCCTGGGTGGGTCCGCCTGGCGCGAGGCGCCGAGCGGCTGGACCTCCAGCTGCTCACGCCGAAGGGGCGGCTCGTGCCCAAGGCCCTCCCCAAGCTCAGCCGGCTGATGCGCGCGTCCCCCACCGCCTCGATACCCATCGATCCCCGGCTCGCCACGCTGATAGCGATGGTGAGCGACCACTTCGGCGGCAGGACCCTCCGCGTCGTCAGCGGTTATCGCCCCTACTCCCCCACCCAGTACACCCCGCACTCCAACCACAACCACGGTCGCGCCGTCGATTTCATGGTCGAGGGCGTGCCCAACACCGTGGTCCGCGATTTCTGCCGAGGTTTCCGCAACGCAGGTGTCGGATATTATCCCAACTCTACGTTCGTTCACCTGGACGTCAGATCAGATAAAGTCTACTGGGTGGATTACTCGGGGCCTGGAGAGGCGCCGCGCTACGAGGGAGCGAAGGGTTCCGTCGCGGCCGATGAAGCGGCGCGCGATGTCCCTGTGTCCGCGGAAGAAGAGGTGTATGGGTCAGGCGAGCCCCGTGCCCCTCAGCCGCAACCCATGAATACTACAGGGACAAACTCGGACACGGCGCACAGCGGCGGCGGGACGGAGAAGGGCCTGGGGTCAGGTTCACCCACCCTTGCTCCTGAAACTTCGCCTGCGAAAAGGTGAGCTGTCGCGGCCGCTGGCTATAATCCACACACTGAACATCCGCACCAGACACAATTGCACGGCTCTGCCTTGCACGCTGCGAGAGTTGTGGCACCAATCCACCTCACGTGCAGCAATCGACCCGACTGCAGCGGGAGGGGCACGCTCCTCCCATGTCGCTCCCCGCATGCTGTGACGGGGGCGAGTTCGTCCAGCCGGTCGCCCTGGGCGCGACGTGTCCGGTCGTTCCGTGTGAGCACGCGCTGATCGAGGCGCCTTCTGCCCTCGGCCTCGATGGAGCGCCGAGCATCGCGGTGCAGGGGGCGGGCGCGTCGCTCGCCCACGAGCTTTGGGAGTCCGCGGAGGTCGCGTCAAGGTGCGCGCACGACATTTGGGAATCCGTGGAGGCCACGTCTGCCTGCGCCTACGAGGGTCCGTGGCGGTCGCTGGCGCCGGAGGGCGAGCCGGACAGCGGCTCGCATAGCCCGCCGCGCTGTACCGACGCGGCCTGCCCGGGCGGGCCGCGCGACCACGAGCCGACGTGCACGCCGCTCCGCCCGGAGGTGCTGCAGGGGTACTTCCCGCTCGTCCGCAAGCTGGTGCGGCAGGTGTCGCGCCACCTGCCGCCCAACGTGCAGCGCGACGACCTGCTCAGCGCGGGGATGCTCGGGCTCGTCGACTCGATCCGCAAGAACGGCGGGAGCGACGGCGAGACGTTCGCCGGCTACGCGAAGCTCCGGATCCGCGGCGCGATCGTCGATGAGCTCCGCGCGCAGGACTGGCTCTCGCGGCGAGCGCGCGAGGCGGTCGAGGCGGAAGCCGCCGGCAAGGTCGGCGGCGCGACCGTCTTCGTGAGCCTGAGCGAGGTGACCCCGACCGAGGAGTCGGTGCACATGTCCGGCGAAGACGATCCGATCGAGGCGATCTCGGCGCAGGCGACCCGGCGGGCGCTGTCCTTCGCGATCGCGCAGCTCCCGGAGCGGGAGCGGCGCGTGATCGGCATGTACTACTTCGAAGGGGCGAAGCTGAAGGACATCGGCGCAGAGCTCGGGATCGGCGAGCCCCGCGTCTCGCAGCTGCACACGCGCGCGCTCGGCATGCTGCGAGGCATGCTGTCCCACGCCTGACCGCCGCCCGCGCTCAGGGGGCGAGCCGGCGCGCCCGGCCGGGCATCGCGACGCCGACCGCGAAGAGCGCGGTCTCCTCGTAGGTCTGCTGCAGGGCGGGGTCGCCGGAGGCCCGGTGCACGAACGCGTTGCGGTGCGCGCCGCGATCGAGCGCGACCGCGCGGGCGCAGCCGAGGTCGAGCAACGCCTCGGTCGTCGCCTCGTCGCTGTCGAAGGTGGTCGTGGCCACGAGCAGCGTGCCGTCGTCGAGCACGCAGGCAGCGCTGCGGCGGCGCATGGTCCCGATCTCGCGCGCCTCCGGCCGCAGCCTGCCGTCGTCGGCGGTGAGCGGCAGCTCGGTCGCGTCCGCGCCCGGCGCGAGCGGGGCGCCGCCCGCCGGGCGGATCTCGATGCGGCCCTGGCGGACCAGCAGCAAGCCTCCCTCGCCGCGGAAGCGAAGGCCGACGGTGCCGCCCACGGCGAGCCCGCGCGGGCCCCGCCGCCGACCGGTGCCGACGCCGATCGCCGCGAGGACCTGCCGCCGCTCGTCGGCCGGCACCTCGGCGTCGAGCTTCGGCGCGCTCCGCGGCGAGATCTCGCGCGAGCCGGCGCGGAGACGGAACAGGAACCGGTCCGGAGCGAAGGCGTGGACGCGGACCTGCGCGCCGAGGTGCACGGTGTCGGCGGCGTACACCGCCGGGCTCCACGCCGGGGGCGGCTGCGCGCCGCCGTCCTCGGTCCAGCCCGCGCTCTCGCCCGGCAGCGACAGGTCCGGCGCGGGGGCACCGTGCGTCCAGCGCGACTCGAAGAAGAGAAAGGGGCGCGGCGACGCGGCCGAGGCGTGCTCCGGCGGCGCGATCGACATCGCGGGCGAGAGGCGCTCGGCGGTCAAGATGCCGTCCTGCTGGGGGCTCAGGAAGGCGACGCCGAGGGGGTCCGGCGCCCTGCCCAGCGAGACGCCGGAGAGGCACCCGGCGCGCTCGAGCGCCGCCCGGAGCGCGGCCGCGTCGAGGGCGCTGCCCCACGCGTGGACCACGAAGCCGCGGTCGGTCATGCACAGCGCCGCGCGCTCGACGATCAGGTCGTCGCCGTCGTCGGGTGAGAGCGCCGCGCTGGCGGGGGCGCGCTCCGCGGGAGGGCCGGCGAGGATGGCGAGCGGGGCCGCGGCGCTCCCTGCCTCGAAGAGCGAAGGGCCCTGCCAGAGCGCCCAGGGGAAGCGCGTGGATCCCTCCGCGCGGGGCGCGCCGGGGCTCGAGGCCGCCGGGCGCTGCCAGAGCGCCCAGGGGACGCGCTCGACATCCCCGCCCGACGGCCATGCGCCGAAGTACGGCCGGCCCGAGAGGTCGACCCCGAGCGTCGCCGCGCCGTCGCGCGGGGGCACGATCGCGCGGCCGCCGACGACCATGCCGAGCGCCTCCGCCCCCGCGCGGGGCGCGCCCGGCCCGCGCGGGGAGGCGCCGAGGCCGATGGCGCCGCGGAGCGTCGACGCGTGGGGGAGCTGCCCCGTGCCGCGCGGGCCGACGGTCGGCCTGGGCGCCTCGTATCCCGCCTGCAAGGTGAACCGGATGTGCCGCGTGTCGATCGCGAGCAGGTGGACGCGCAGCTCCGGCCGCCGCGGATCGGGCCGGAGGGTCGTCGCGGCGAACGGGCTGGAGGGGCGCTGCGGATCGTCCTCGACGCCGGGGAGCGCGCGCGGGAGCGAGGGCGCCACCAGCACCCAGGCGCCCTCCCCCGGGAGCGGGGGATCGACCGCCGGCGCGACCGGCGGCGGCGGCCAGAGCGAGGGCCACCCCTCCGGCGCGGGCTCGGGCGACGCGGGGCCTCGGGTCACGTACGCGGCGGCCTGCGCGGCGCGGACCCTCGCCGTCGCGCGGTCCGCGGCGAGCGCGAGCCGCTCGACCGCGGCCGCCGCCGTCGGACCGAGCAGGCGCTCGGCGGACGGCCCGGCGAGCTCCCCGAGCGAGGGGATGCGGCGCGGGAGGTGGTGCGCGCGGGCGACGAACGGATCACGTCCGCCCGTGTCGACCTCCCCGGTGCTGGCGTTGAGCGCCGCCGGGACCGCCTCCGGCCCGAGCGCCATCACCAGGCCCTCGTCGACGAGGTCGAGCCGCGCCGACGCGGGCGGGTTGTCGAACGAGATCTCGGTGCGCGACGCGCCGTCGACGCTCCCGGTCTCGAGCCAGCCGTCGATCGCCGCGCGGAGCCGCTCGCCGAGGGGCCGCGCACCCGCGCGCCCATCGCCGCCAAAATCGAGCTGCGTGATCCCCTGCACGACGCCGAAGGCGGAGGTGGTCACCGCGACGCGGCTGCCGCGGGCGACGAGGCCGCGATCATCGCCGAGGAACGTCTCGGTCAGGTTGCGCACGCCGTCCAGGCTCACCGGCCGGCCGGAGCGGGTGAGCCGCACGCGCGCGCGGTACAGGTCGGCGGCGCCGCGCCCGTCAGGCGCGCGCTCCGCGTCGGGCCCGCGCTCCGCGTCGCCCGGGCGCGGGACGCCTAGAAACAGCACCCGCCGGCCCAGGAGCGCGTCGGACAAGAACCCGCCGCGCTCCTCCCAGACGAAGTCGTCCGGGCCGACGGCGCCGCCGATCGCCTCCCCGAGCATCCCGGCGATGGCGTCCGCGGTCCGCGCCGGCGGGGGCGGCGCCGAGAGCCGCGCGACGGCCCCGAGAAGAGCGATGCCGAGCGCGATCGGGAGCCGGCCGCGCAGGTGATCGATCCAGGGCGAGAGCGGTCGGTCCGTCATCCCTGCGCGCGCGCGCTCCCTCCGGAAGCCGCGCCGGCCTGGGCCGCCGCGGCGCGCGGGCGGATCCCGAGCAGCTGGCGCGCGCGGTCCGGCTCGACCACCTCGCGGCCGACGCTCCGCGCGAAGGCGGCGGCGCGCGCGACGAGCGGCGCGCTCCCCTCGGCGAGCACGCCCTTGTCCAGGTAGATGTTGTCCTCCAGCCCAACCCGCGCGTGCCCGCCGAGCTGCATGGCGAGCTCGGTCATCGGGCGCTGGTGGCGGCCGACGGCGGCGACGCCCCAGGTGGCGCCTTGCGGGATCTGGGTGATCATGAACCGGAGCACGTCCTCGCGCGCCGCGATGCCGCCGGGCACCCCCAGCACGAACTGGAAGTGGAGCGGCTCCGCGAGGAGCCCCTCGGCGACAAGGCTGAGCGCCTCATGGATATGGCCGACCTCATAGCACTCGAGCTCGGCGACGCTCCCCCCCGCGCGGATGCGGGCCGCCATGTCCCGGATGAGGGGCCGGGTATTGTCGAAGATCCCGTCGCCGAAGTTGAGCGTGCCGCAGTTCAGGGTGGCCATCTCGGGGCTGCAGAGCAGCGGCTGGGCGCGCTCGTCGACGCCCATCCCGACGGCGCCTCCGGTCGACGTCTGGACGATGACGTCCGTCTTCTCGTGGATCGCGGCGATCGCCTCGGCGAACAGCGCGCGCGACTGGCTCGGCGACCCGTCCGGGTTCCTGACGTGCAGGTGGACCACCGACGCGCCCGCGTCGCGGCAGCGGGCGGCCTCGTCGGCGAGCTCGCGCGCCGTGATGGGGAGGTGCGGCGTCTGCGCCCGGGTCGTCTCCGCGCCGACGATCGCGGCCGTCAGGATGAGGGCGCTCTGCGGCGGCGTGACAAGGATCCGGGGGGGCGGCGTGATGATCGGCCGCGGCTCCGGGAGCTGCGCGTGGTCCGGGGGCGGCGCCGAGAGCGCCGGCAGGACGAGGCGCGGCCGACGCTGGAGCTCCTTCGGGACGACACAGGTGCCGAGCGCCCGGCACACGATGATCGGCTCGGCCAGCGCGTCGGCCGCCGAGGGCGCCACCCCCGCTTCGCGGACGCTGGCGACGACCTTGCGCGCCTCGAACGCCATCGCGCGCGACGTGGCGCCGACCTTGGTGACCACCCCGGTCGCCTCGATGAAATCGCCTGCTCGGACCGGGGCGAGGAACTCGACCGCCTCGTACGCGCGGAAGAGCCCCTCGTCGCCGTCGAGGCGGATCAGGAGCTCGGTGGCGACGTCTCCGAAGAGCGCGAGAATACGCGCTCCATCGCACAGCTCGCCCGCGTAATGTGCGTCGTGCGCGCCCATCCTGACGCGCAGCGTGACCGTGAGACCAACCCCTGTGCTCATGGGCGTGAAGACTCAACAGTCGACAGTCGGTAGTCAACAAGGGAAACTGCCCCCGCCGATGAACCTTGTAGAAGCCAGAAATCTCCCGCGCCACGTCGGAATCATCATGGATGGCAACGGTCGCTGGGCGGAGCTGCGCGGCGAGCCGCGCGAGGCCGGGCACAAGGCCGGCAGCGCGGCCGTGCGGCGGATCGTGCGCGTCTGCCGGAGGCTCGGCGTCGAGGCGCTGACCCTGTACGCGTTCAGCGAGCAGAACTGGGCGCGGCCCCAGAACGAGGTCGACGCGCTGATGGGGCTGCTGCGCGAGTACCTGATGAGCGAGCGCTGCGAGATCCTCGAGAACGACATCCGCCTTGTCGCGATCGGCGACATCAGCCGGCTCCCCGAGGGCGTGCGCGACGTGCTCGACCCGCTCCGGAAGGCGTCCGCGACGAACCGGCAGATGACGCTCGCGCTGGCGCTGTCCTACGGGGCGCGCGAGGAGATCGCCGCCGCGGCGCGCGAGCTCGCGATGGAGGCGGTCGCCGGCAGGCTCGATCCGGAGTCGATCGACGGGGAGCTGCTGGCCGCGCGGCTGCCGAGCCTGAGCGTGGGCGAGCCGGATCTCATCATCCGCACCGGCGGCGAGCAGCGGCTCTCCAACTTCCTGCTCTACGGGGCCGCATACGCCGAGCTGTCGTTCACCGAGCGGCTGTGGCCCGACTTCACCGAGGACGACCTGTTCGCCGCCATCGCGGTTTACCAGCGGCGCGACGGCGCCGCCCCGCCCGCGCACGACGGGGAGGGCGGCTCCGGGGGCGAGCCGTCGTCCACGTCGCGCGCGGATGCGCTCGACGCGGAGCGGCCGTGGCGCGCGCGCGAGATCGCCGCGCCCGCCTCGCATGCTTCCCACGACGGCTCACGGACGGGGGTCTGAGATTGGCTGCTTCCAACCTCGCGATGCGGGTCACCACCGCGATCGTGGCCGCTCCCCTGCTCCTCTCGCTGCTCTACCTCGGCCCGAGCTGGGGCTGGGCGGCGCTCGTCGCGGCCGCCTCCGCCATCGGCGCGCTCGAGCTCTTCGCGATGACGCACGCGGACGACCGCGTCGCGCGGGCCACCGGCGTCGCGCTCACCCTCGCCGTCCTCGGCGTGATCTGGCGGTTCAGCGGCTCGCCGGGCGCGCTGCTCGCGCTGATCTTCCTGCTCCCGTTCGTCGCGATGCTCGTCACGCTGGTGCGCCTCGGCGAGATGCGCACCGCGGCGCTGCGCGTGCTGGCGATGACCTTCGGCCCGCTCTACGTCGGCGGCGGGCTCGGCGCGCTGGCGCTCCTCCGCCGCGACGCGGGCGCCGACGGCCCCTCGTTCGTTGTGCTGGCCCTGCTGCTCTCCTGGTTCTCCGACACAGGCGCCTATTTCGCCGGCCGCTTCCTCGGTCGGCGCAAGCTCTACGAGGCCGTGAGCCCGAAGAAGACCGTCGAGGGCGCGCTCGGCGGCCTGCTCTTCGCCGTGATCGGCGCGCTCCTTGCCCACTTCTGGTTCCTCCGATCGCTGCCGCTCGTGGACGCGGTCGCGCTCGCGATCGTCGCGGGCGGCCTCGGTCAGGCCGGAGACCTGGGGGAGTCCCTGTTCAAGCGCTCCTTCGGGATCAAGGACTCTGGCGGGATCGTCCCCGGCCACGGCGGCATCCTCGACCGCGTCGATGCCCTGCTCGTCACCGGGACCATCACATATCTGTATGTCCTGTGGTCGAGGTCCTGAACGGCGTCGCGCGCCGTGCGCGGTGCGCGGTGCGCGGTTCAACGACCGCGCATCCATCGATGCGCGACACCCACATCGCACGCACGCGCCGCCTCGCCGCCCGACGCAGCTTCCCCGCCGTCAACGCGGCGCCTCCTCGCACACTGGCGGCCTGACGCATCGCCCCGCCCGTCCGGAACCACGATGACGCATCGCATGGTTGCGCCCGACGTTGAACGGAAGGGCTCGGCGCACTAGAAAGTTACATAGCCATGGAAGAACAACTCAGTACCAAGAACACGACTCCGCCTGTGAGCGTCCCTGCTGTTCCGAGCCACAGGCACAAATACGAGTTCTTCAAAGTCGTCCAGGGTTATCTCGACGAGGCTGCCCGGCTGATCGAGCTGCCGGGTTACATCACCACGATCCTGAGCCAGCCGAAGAACGAGATCATCGTCAATTTCCCTGTACGGATGGATGACGGCAGCATCCGGCTCTTCAAGGGTTACAGGATCCAGCACAACAACCTCCTCGGGCCGTTCAAGGGGGGCATTCGATATCACGAGACGGTGTCGCTCGACGACCTCAAGGCGCTGGCCGCGATGATGACGTGGAAGTGCGCGCTCATGAACCTGCCGCTCGGCGGTGGAAAGGGGGGAATCAAGTTCAACCCGAACGAGGTGTCGCGCGCCGAGCTCCAGCGGATCACCCGCCGCTTCTTCCATGCGCTCGGCGGAAACATCGGCCCGGAGACGGACATCCCGGCTCCCGACATGGGCACCGACGCAAAGACCATGGCCTGGGCCATGGACACGTACATGAACACCGTCGGACAGCTCTTCAAGCAGGCGGTGAAGGGCGTCGTGACGGGCAAGCCGGTGGCGTCGGGCGGCACGTACGGTCGCGAGAAGGCGACGGGCCAGGGCGTCGTCCACTGCATCACCGAGTGGGCCGAGGACAACGACGTGAACCTCGGCGGCTCGACGCTGCTCGTGCAGGGCTTCGGCAACGTCGGCTCGAACACGGCCGTGCTCCTGTCGAAGCTCGGCGCCTCGACCGTCGCGGTCGGCGATCACACAGGGTATCTCTACAATCCGGAAGGGTTCAATCCGCACAAGCTGCAGGACTACGTGAAGAAGAACCGCTCGATCGCGGGCTACCCCGCCGGCAAGCCGATCAGCCGCGAGGAGTTCTTCCGGCTCAAGGCGGACATCTTCATCCCGGCGGCCCTGGAGAACCAGGTCGGCGTGGAGGAGGCGAGCTGGCTGCAGGTCCGCCTCGTGGCGGAGGGCGCGAACGGGCCGTGCACGCCCGAGGGGGAGAAGATCCTCCTGGAGCGCGGGATCCATATCCTGCCCGACGTCCTCGCCAACTCGGGCGGCGTCACCGTGAGCTACTACGAGTGGGTGCAGAACAAGCGCTCGGAGACATGGACGCTCGAGGAGGTCGACTCCCGGCTCGAGAAGGCGATGAAGCGGGCCTACCGCGAGGTGACCGAGATGGCGCGGCAGAAGAAGTGCACGCTGCGCCTCGCCGCCTATGCCGTGGCGCTGCAGCGGCTCGCCGCGGTCTATGGAGAGCGCGAGATCTTCCCCTGAGATGCGCTTATCCGCGCTCCGCCGGCCCGCCGTCCGGCCGACGGCGGGGCGCTAGACCTTGGCCCGACCCGGCCCGTCCCCCGCCCTCGGCGCGCGCGTGATCTCGGCCGCCCGGCCGGCGACCCGGAGCGCCGTGCCCTGGACGGCGTGTTTGTATTTGACGTAGCCGAGCGCGAGAAGCCCTGTCCCGCGCGGATCCTCGACCTGGCTCGTGACGGCGCCGACGGCCGCGCCGTCGAGCAGCGCGATCTCCGCGCCCGCGGGCACGCCGCCCTCCCCCTCCACGGCGAGCTGCACGAGCCGCTTCTTGGCGTGACCGCGCGCCTGGAGCATGAACACCGTCTCCTGCCCCAGGTAGCACCCCTTGTTGAACGAGACGGCGCGCTCCTCGATCGACGCTTCCTGCGGGAAGTTCTGGTCGTCGAAATCGACCCCGAACCGCGGGACGTTGTTCTCGACCCGGAGCACCTCCCACGCCGCCGCCGTCACCGGCACGACCGGGCGGGCCTCGCCCCCGGCGAGGAGCGCCTCGAGGACGGCGCCCTCGGCCTGCCGGGGCGCCACGAGGAGCGCGCCCCCGAGGCCGGTCCAGTCGACGATCGCGGCCTCGGCGCCGGCCGCGCGCCCGGCCGCCGCGAGATCGGCGGACCGCGGGCCGTGGGCGAAGACCCAGGCGTGCTCGCCGGAGGCGTCCTGGACCTCGGCGTCCTCCATGATGAGGTAGCGGTCGAAGATCTCCCGGAGCTGCTCGACGCGCTCCCGCAGCGCGCCGACGTAGATGCGATCGGCCGCGATCACGATCCACACCTCGGCGAAGATCTTCCCGGTCTTCCCCACGTTGAGCCCGTAGGCGCCGCCCGCGGGAGGCGCGGCCTTCGCCCCGGCAGGCAGCGGCTTCTGCGGCGCGAGATCGCAGGTGACAAGGCCGTTCAGCCAGGTCTGCCGGTCCGATCCGGTGACGATCAGCGTCCCGAGCTCGGGCATGGCCTGCACGAGCGCCCCTTCGCGGAGCGCGCGCCGCCGCTCTTCCAGTTCGTGAGCGTTGCTCATCGAGGCCGGATCGTGGAGGAGGGAGCCGGCGCCGTCGAGGGGCGGCCCGAACTTTCAGCGCTCAGGGATCGACCTCGGCGACGAGCGCCGGGAACTGCGCCGACTTGTGGACGCCCGGCGGGACGATCGCCGCGTCGACGTGACCGACGAGGCGGCGGAGCGCGTCGGCGTCGGCCGAGAGCACCTCGGCGACGACGGTGAGCGCCCTCGGGAGCGACGCGACGGCTTCGATCACTTCGTCCGCCGACGCGCACCGGAGCAGGACCGCGCGCGCGCCGACCTTCGCGGCAGCCTCGGCCCCCTCCTTGCTCTCCGCCAGCGCGAGCGGGAGCATCCGCATCGTCCTCGCCCCCTTCGCGAGGCGGTCCCAGTCGTCGAGCGGCAGCGTCGCGTCGATGCAGACCCCGTCCGCCCCGTGGTAGCGCGCCGCGAGGGCGCCGTCGCGATCGCTCACCCGCGACAGGCAGAGCGACGGCACGGTCCTCGTCGCCCGCGCGGCCCCCTGCATGGCGAGCCCTGCCTCGGCGAACGCGAGCGCCGAGATGTTGAGCTCATGCAGCCGCGCCGCATCCTCCGCGGGCGCCTCCGAGCCGACGAGCCCGACAAGAGCCATGTTCTTCCTCCGGGTGGAGAGCACCTGGAGAAGATCGCGTGTGGACGGGACGATCGATCCTGCATCGAAATCCGACATGGGGAGGGCCGGTAGACGAGACGAACGCGCGGGTCAAGCGAGGGATCGCTCGGGGTCCTCGAGCGCGGGTCGGGAATCCATGGCTGGAACGTCCTGCACGCGCATCCACACGGCCGTCTGATCGCCCTCGTAGCAGACGCTGCCTTCGTGACGGAACTCGAACGAATAGCGGATCATGTGCCGCTTCACGCCGAGGCGGGAGCGCGTCGCCACGCACGTCGCCTCGATGGGCGCGCCCGGCTGGACCAGCTTGCGAAAGACCACCCGGTGGATGTTGGTGCCATAACCGATCCAGCCCTCGCGGTGGCGCAGCCCGAGCAGGTGGTAGGCGTGCACGAAGCCGAGCATCCCCGTCGCGTGCACCATGATGGCGCCGGCGACGTGGCGCGGGTGCAGCAGCGGGTGCGCCCGCTGCGCGTCGACGAGCGGCATCGGCCTGTCGGTCGGCATACGGCAGCGCACGAGGCCCTTCTCGGCGTCCACCTCGAGGAGCTCGTCGAAGAAGAGCACCGAGGGGTCGTAAGGGAGGTCCGCGAGGAACTCGGCATCGAACGGACCGAGCTTCACAGGAGGGGGCGCGCCGGTGGCCGCGCCGGGTGCAGAGGTCGTCATCGGTTGGCTCTGGGATCCCGAATCCCCCCGAGCCGGCTCCTAGCAGCGGCCGATCGCGTGGGCAACGCCGACCAGCGCCCCGCGGCGTGAGGCGCGGGGCCGGCGGCCTCGGCGATGCCTGCCGGCGGGCTCAGCGCACCGCGGTCGCGGCGCGCGGCGGTCGCGGCGCGATCGCTCCCTGGACGGCGCGGCGCGCGTGCGCGTCGTCGGCCGCGCGACGCCCGGGCGCACAGGCGTCCTTATTTGACGCGTTGCCCGACGTCGCGTAATCCACTCGGCCATGTCAGGCAGTCGTGGTCCTCGCGGGCCTGCGGCGCTCGCGCTCAGCGGGTCGCTCCTGGGACTCGCGTTCAGCGCCTCATCGACGTTCGATTACATCCGGCACCTCGACCGGCAGGTCCACGACCTGCACTGCAGCTTCATCCCGGGGCTCGGCGCGCAGGCGGGCGCCGACACCGCGTGCCGCGTGGCCATGTACAGCCCCTACTCCGCCCTGTTCCGCGAGGGCTTCTGGGGCGGTATCCCGATCTCGCTGTTCGCCCTGGGCGCGTTCGCGTTCTTCGCGGCGTTCGCGCTCTATGTGCTGCTCTCGGCCGAGCACGCGCCGCGGCGCGCGGCGCACTTCCTGTTCGTCGCGGGCCTCACGCCGCTCGCCGTGTCGCTCATGATGGCGATCATCTCGGCGACGCGCCTCGGGGTGTTCTGCAAGACGTGCGTCGGCATGTACATCTCGTCGGTCCTGCTCGCGGCCGGCGGCGTCTGGGCGTTCCTCGAGGACCGCAGGGCGGCACGCGCCGCGGCCTGGTCCAGCGCGGCGCCGCGCGCGGCTGCTCCAGCTGGCGCGGCCGGGGTGGGGCCCACCGTGCCCGCGGCGCCCCTCGGGGTCGACGCGCCGGGCGGGGCCGCCGCAGCGCCTGCCCAGCCCGCGCGCCGCATGGGCTCGCTGCTGCTCCTGCCGGGGTGGCTCGTCGCGCTCGCCGTGTGCACGGTGACGCCGGCGCTGCTCTACGCGAGCGCGCTGCCGAGCTACGCGAGCTACATGACCGGCTGCGGCAAGCTGGAGAAGCCGACCGAGCCGAACGGCGCGCTGCTCCACGTGACCCGCCCGGGCGCGGTGCAGCCGGCGACGATCTTCGTCGATCCGCTCTGCCCGACCTGCAAGGCGTTCCACCAGCGGCTCGTGTCCGAGGGGGTGTTCGACAAGCTCGACGCGACGCTGGTGCTCTTCCCGCTGGACAGCGAGTGCAACTGGATGCTCGACCGGCCGGTGCACCCGGGCTCGTGCCTCCTCTCGAAGGCCATCCTGTGCAGCGATCACCGGGCGATGGATGTGCTCGAGTGGGCCTACGAGAACCAGGAAGAGCTGCTCGCCGGCGCGAAGGCGGGGGCGGGCACCGCCAACGTCCAGGCGGCGATCCGGCAGCGCTGGCCGGGGCTCGACGCATGCATGGACTCGAAGGAGACGGCGCTGCGGCTGAACCGTATGCTCCGCTACATCGTGGACAACAAGCTCCCTGTCTCGACGCCACAGATGTTCCTGGGCACGACGCGGCTCTGCGACGAAGATACGGACATCGGGATGTCGTACGCGATAAGGCAGCTCGCGCCGGCGCTCCGGACGAAGTGAGGTGTTCATGAGAGGCGCAGGGATCATCGGGATCGTGGCCGGGTGCGCGCTTCTGGTCGCGTCCGGGGTGACGGTGCACAGCGAGGTGCAGGCCGCGTCGCAGCGCCTGAAGACGGGCCTGGCCGCGGCGGTGAAGCCGGCCGTGGCCATCGCCAACGACGCCGAGGCGCCGTATTGCACGCCCGCGTTCAAGACGGTGCTCCAGCGGGTGCTCAACGCGTGCGGCCTCGTCGGGGCGGAGGCGCGGCGCGGGTGCCAGCCGGCCGACGTGAAGACGCTCGCGTCGATCAGCGACGACGACTTCAACGCGCTCTTCACGCCGCTGAAGCAGCGCGGCGGGGTCGTGATGTTCGACGACGCCTCGGAGAAGCTCGACGACGACGGGAAGAAGATGATCGAGGAGATGTGGCTCGATCGGCGCGGCGCCCGCTATTTCTTCATCGTCGCCCGCGCGTCGAAGACGGGGGGGCCGGAGTTCAACCGGACGCTGTCGCACAAGCGCGCGAACAGCGCGTTCTTCGACATCTCCGACAAGTTCAAGGAGCAGGACCTGGACAAGAAGGTCGGGATGCTGTGGCTCGGGAACGAGTTCGCGCAGCTCGGCGCGGAATACTGCCAATGGAACGTCTCGCGCAAGAACAAGGCATGTACGGCGGAGGCCATCAACCGGAGCGCGTTCGTCTCGTGGGTGGACTGTCAGCTGTGAGCACCGCGAGGAGGAGCGGCGCCCTCCGGAGCGCCTTCGTGGCCCTCGCGCTGGCCGCGGGGCTCGCGGGCGGGTGCGACGCCGACAAGAAGGCCGATCTGCCGCCGCCTCCGACGCCCGGTCAGGGGCGGAGCAACGCGGTGACGGCGCCGGGGGCCGCGGCGCCCGCGAGCGCCACGGCGCCGGCGAGCGCCGCGGCGGAGGCGGCGCCGGCCGCCCCGCGGCTCCTGTGCGCGGGGCAGTCGCCGCGGCCTGCGCCCTCGTCGGGCGGGCTCACGGCGGTCGCCGCCGCCGGCGCGGAGAAGCTGCCGGCGCACATCGGATTCGGCGTCGGCAAGTGGGTGTGGGTGAACTTCTGGGCGGCGTGGTGCAAGCCGTGCATGGAGGAGATGCCACGGCTGCTCGGGTGGCAGCAGAAGCTGCGGGCGGCCGGCGTGCTCGTCGACCTGGCGTTCATCTCGATCGACGACGACGAGCGGCAGCTGTCGCGGTTCCTGGAGGCGCAGCCGGGCACCGGGGTGCGCGCCTCGTACTGGCTGCCCGACGGGCCCCAGCGGGCCGGGTGGCTTCGGGCGCTCGGCGTGAAGGAGACGACCGAGCTGCCGATCCACGCGATCGCGGCGCCGAGTGGGCAGGTGACGTGCGTGATCCAGGGCGCCGTCGAGGACAGCGACTATCCGACGATCGCGGCGCTGCTCGGCGGGAAGAAGTAGCCTCCTGCCAGCGGCAGCTCTCCTGGGCCGCGTGGGGCCGGGAGACCGCTCTTCCTCGAGGCCCGGAGCCTGACGGAGTTGGCCCTGGACCTCGGCTTCGCCGATCACAGGCCTTCCGAGCTGTTCCAGAGCGCCGCGCGGCAGCCAGATCAGATCACCTGCGGAGCCGATCCAGTGCGCCGCATGGCGGCCTGAGAGAGGCGAGCAGCGCTCTCCCACATATCCATCGCTTCCGCAGCGACCGCCGCTGCAGCGACGACCTCACCGGCGGCGGACATCGTTCCTTCCAACTCCCGCCTGACGCGGACGAGATCATGGTGCGTCGAGCGCGCCGAGCCCTCCATCGGCGCGTCCGGGATCATCGCAAATCAATCGGATCGATGCGGCAGCGCGTCTCGCGCGCTGCCCTGGTGAGGCGCAGCGGATCAAGCTGGCCCCCGCACACCTGAGCCGCCGATTGCCTCTGCCTCATGTTCAAGCGGAAAGCATCGTACCGTATCCTATATCCATACTGAGGCTATCACCACTTGACATGGCCCTGTCCGCGGCGGCGGCAACGGTGATCGACGCCCATCACCCCGAGGCCCGCGCGAAGCGATCGAGGGCCTCGCGCACGCTGCTCAACGTGGTCAGCCCCCTCACCTCGAAATCAGCGTGCACGATGGTCCTCGCCAGCTCGCTCCCGATCCCCGTCAACGCGCAGCGTGCGCCGAGCAGCTGCACCGCGCCGGCCAGCCGGAGCAACCACCGCACCGTGTCGATGTCCATTCCGCTCAGGCCGGTCACATCCACCACCACACAACGCGCGCCGCGCTCCGACACGGCCGCGAGCAGCGCGTCAAGCACCCCCTCGCTGCGCTCCGTGCTCATGATCCCCACGAGGGGCAAGCAGAGCACCCCACGTCCCACCTCGATGATCGGGCTGGAGATCTCCCGGATCGCGGCCCGCTGCAGCTCGATCGTCGTGCGCGCCTCCTCGAGCTCGTCGCGGTAGACCGCATTCCGGCGCCGCTCCCGGACGAGCACCTCGAGCATGGCGTTGATTCCTTCATGCACCGGAGCGAGCGAGTCGTCGGCCGGCAGCGCCTCGAGCCTCCCATTGTACGCGCCCTCACGAACCTCGGCGAGGAGCGCGAGAATGGACGCGAGCGCCTGGTGTCCCTTGTCATCTGCCACAGGAGAGCTCACCTTCCCCCCGCAAGCTTCCATGGCATACCACGGCGGGCGGTGAGCGGTCCACGGGGGCGGCGCGCGCCTGATCGGCTCCGACCGGCTCCGCCACGGCCCCCCGTTCGACCGCCGCGCTCCGCGCCGTGCGGCCGGCGCGCGTGACCCGGTGCACTCGGCCTCGACGATGCTGAGCAGGTATTGCTACGATGATCGTCCGGCCGCGCGGCTCGCGCCCGTACCGCCTGCCGACAGGGGGGCTCATGCAAGCGTTCAAGGCAATACGAGAGGATATCGAGGTGCGCGGCCAGGCCCTCGTCGGCCTGACCATGGCGACGGGCTCGTATTCTGGCCTGGCGCTCAAGATCCTGGCCAGGCACGGGATCCGGGAGATCGACGTCAATGCCTGGTACCCGCAGCAGGTCTGCCTCGACGTGTACCGGGACGTGCTCCGCGAGATCGGGCCGCAGACCATGTTCCAGATCGGCAGATACATCCCCGACAACGCCCTGTGGCCCGAGGAGATCAAGGACGTCGAGGCCGCGTTCCGCTTCATCGATATCGCTTATCACATGAACCATCGCCTGAACGGGGCGGCCATGTTCGATGTCCAGACGGGCGCCATGGCGGACGGCATCGGCCACTTCCGCTGCGCGCGCGTGGGCAAGCGCCGTATCGACGTGGTGTGCGACACCCCCTACCCGAGCGAGAACGACCGCGGCGTCATCGTCGGCTGCGGCCGCAAATTCGAGCCGACGCTCGACGCGGTGCTCGACGAGAGCCAACCTACGCGCCTGCGCGGCGCCAGATCCTGCACGTTCATCACGACCTGGTGAGCCCCCATCGCCGTCGGCAGATTGGTTGGCCCGTCGGCAGGTTTCGACGCACGCCGCACAGAGGACGCGCGCTTACACGGTCAAGGCCAACGTCGTTCGCGCTTGAGCTGCTCGCGCAGGGTGGAGAGCTCCGGTCCGGCCATGGCCTCGAGGGTCGCCTCGCGTTCCGGTGACAGGGCGATGCCGAGCACCTCGCAAAGATCCCGGACCGCGATTCGCAGCGCCTGGGTGTGCCCTTCTTTCCTGCCCTCGCTTCTGCCTTCTTCCCGGACCGCCTCGATGTCTTCATAGCCCCTGCGCTGGAGCAGGTTGCGCAGGGTCGCCTCGTGCGCGGCCTCGCGGTCGTAGAGCGCCTCGACGAGCACCGGGTTCTTCAGCACGCCCGGCGCGAGCAGCGCCTCGCCCGGCAAGGCCACCCGCGCCGGCAGGCGCCGGGGCCTCGGCGCGCCGGCGCTCGCCTGCGCCCTGCGCTCCGGCGCCTTCTGCCTGGCCGAGGTGGAGGCATCATAGACCTCGACGCGACGTGCGCCCTGAAGGCGCACCACCCAGATCCAGCGCGTGCCGGCCGCCAAGAGCTCGTCGATCTTGCTCTGCAGCTCCATCTCGTCCTGGCCGGTGTCCGCGTACTCGACGGCGAGCGGCGGCGCTTCGGTGGCCCAGCCGGGCTCGTCCGGGATGGGGCCGACGGCGATGTCGGGGGCGCGCAGCATCTCCGGCTGCGGCGAGACGCCGAGATCGACGGCGGCAGCCTCGGCGAGCGGATCGCTGTCGAGCACGCCGAACCCGGTGCCGTTGCGCCGGCCGCCGCGGCGACCGCTGGGCAGGCACTCGACCAGCTGGCCCTCCGACAGCTCGTAGGGGTCTCCCGGGCGGAGCTGGTCGGCGGTGACGGGGTGGCGGGGCGGTGCAGTCATCGGAATTCTCATGTGGATCTATTCCGGGTAGGGCCCGGCGTCGATCAGGCCGCGTGCGAGCCGGCGTGGCCAGACGTCTGGCTGTCCATGGGCAGACGTCTGGCTGTCCGCCTGCGTGGACGGACGCCGCACGGCAGCCGCGCGCTTACAGGGTGAAGACCAGCGTCGTTCGCGCATGAACTGCTCGCGCGGACCGGAGAGCTCCGGTCAGGTCATCCTTCCGCTTCATCCCCAACGGGTCTGCGCGTGCTTCGCGCGCGCTGTCAGGCGACGGCGCTCGAGGAACCGCCGAACGCATCATCACCGCGCTTGCGCACCTCGACACCTGAGCCGTGCGCCGGCAGACGTGAGCGCCACCTCGATCAGCGGGACATCGCCTCGCCAGCCCAGGGAAGCGACTATCCGACGATCGCGGCGCTGCTCGGAGCGAAGAAGCGGGCGCCCTCGTGCGCGAGCAGCCACCGCTTCCTCTCCAGGCCGCCGGCATAGCCCGTGAGCTCTCCGCCGGCCCCGATGACCCGGTGGCACGGGATGATCAGACAGATAGGATTCCGGCCGTTCGCCAGGCCGACCGCGCGGGACGCCGACGGCTGGCCGAGAGACACGGCGATCTCGCCGTAACTCCGCGTCGACCCTGGAGCGATGCGCCGGACCTCCGCCCAGACGCGGCGCTGGAAGACGGTGCCGCCAGGCTCGAAGGGGACGTCCGCGAGCGCGCCGAGGTCGCCGCCCAGATAGGCCCTCAACCGGCCGGAGAAGCCGCAGGGATCCGCGGCGCTGTGGAGCGCGACCGCGCCATACCGCGCCTCCAGCAAGCGGCGGAGGCGCGGCGCGCAGTCCGCGAAATCCAGCGCGTGAATCGCGCCGCCCCCGGCGGCCAAGAGCATGACCCCCATCGGCGACTCCACCTCATCCAGCGAGAGATCCATCCGATACCTCCCTCTCTGCGGGCCGCGCGCCCTGCGCGTCCGCCGTCCACAACAGCACCGCGGCGTAGGCGCGCCACGGCCGCCACGCCTCGGCCATCGCCGCGAGATCCGCGCCGGAGATGCCGCCGAGCGCGCGCCGCAGGCCGAGATCCGTCGCCGGAAACGCGTCCGGCTCGCGCAGCGCGCGCATCGCGATGTAGTGCGCTGTCCACGCGCCGACGCCCGGGACCGCGCAGAGCGCGCGCACCGTCTCCTCCAGGCCGCGCGAGGCGTCGAGCGCGACCTCGCCGGAGGCCACGCGCGCCGCAAGCGCCGTGATCGTCGCGGCGCGGGCGCGCGGCAGGCCGAGGTCCGTCAGATCGGCCGCGGCGAGCGCCTCGGGCGCCGGGAAGACGAAGCGGAGCCCCTCGGCGCCCTCGGGCAGGCCGCCGCGGACCGCGAGCGGCTCGCCGTGCCGCTCGACAAGGCGGCCCGCGAGCTGCGTCGCGGCGCGGACGCTCACCTGCTGGCCCAGGATCGCCCGCACCGCGAGCTCGAAGCCGTCCCACGCGCCCGGCACGCGCACGCCCGGCATCGCCAGGACCCGCGGGGCGAGCCGCGGATCGGCGCCCAGGTGCGCGGCGATCGCGTCGGGATCGGCGCCGAGGTCGAAGAGCCGCCGCAGCCGCTCCGCGCAGTGGATGAGCCCCTCGGTGCCGGGCAGCCGCAGCCGCGCGAGGAGGTACGGCTCGCCGGCCTCCGGGCGCACCTCGACGACGCCGTGCCCGCCAGCGACGCGCACCGTGCGGCGGTACGCGCCGGGCTCCGCCGACTCCACGCCGGGGATCGCGCGCGCCCCGAGGAAGCCCGCGAGCGCGCCCCAGTCGAGCGGCGGCCGGAACGGGAGGCGGAGCGCGATGTCCGGCGCGCCGCCCGCCCCTCCCCCGCCCCGCTTCGACACGGCCTTTCGCAGCTCGCGCGGCGAGCGCTCGTAGGCGGCGCGGATCGCGTCGTTGAAGCGGCGGACGCTCGAGAACCCCGACGAGAGCGCCACCTCGGTGATGGAGAGCGCTGTCTCGTCGAGGAGCTTCTTCGCGAAGAGCAGGCGCCGCGTCTGCGCCACCGCGAGCGGGGACGCGCCCACGTGCCGCAGGAAGAGCCGCCTCAGGTGGCGCTCGCCCACGCCGAGCCGCGCCGCGAGCGCCGGGGCGTCCGCGTCGTCGAGCGCGCCCTCCGCGATGAGCCGGAGCGCCCGCGAGACGAGGGCCGACGTGCCCAGCCACGCGGGCGTCCCGGGCGAGGCCTCGGGGCGGCAGCGCAGGCACGGGCGGTAGCCGGCCTCCTGCGCGGCGGCCGCCGAGGGGAAGAACACGCAGCGCTCCCGCCTCGGCGTGCGCGCGGGGCAGATGGGGCGGCAGTAGATGCCCGTCGAGCGCACCCCCGTGAAGAAGCGACCGTCGAAGCGACGGTCGCGGGTCTCGAGCGCGCGGTAGCACGCGTCCTCGTCGATGCGCATGCAGGCGTCGTAGCGCGGGTGCCGGCGCGGCTCTGGCGCTTTTCGGACCTGTGAGGGCGGACGGGCCCTGCCCCCCGGCCACCCCGGCTCGCCAGGCCGCCGCTGCGCGGGACGCGCGGGACGTCACGGAGCGCGCCGGCCCAGGGGGTCGCCGCGGAATGGTACGCTCGGCGCGGCATGAAGAGCGTGTTCGACACCCTTGCCGCCATGGGGCACGAGCAGGTGCTGCTCTGCGCGGACGAGCCCGCGGGCTACCGCGCGATCATCGCGATCCACAGCACCACGCTGGGCCCGGCGCTCGGCGGGACGCGGCTCCTCGGGTACGCGAGCGACGAGGAGGCGCTGGTGGACGCGCTGCGCCTGTCGCGCGGCATGACCTACAAGAACGCGCTCGCCGGGATGCACGTCGGCGGCGGCAAGGCGGTCATCCTCCGGAGCGGCGCGGAGCCGCTCGACAGGGAGCGGCTGTTCCGCGCGCACGGGCGCTTCATCGAGCGCCTCGGCGGCAGGTTCATCACCGGCGAGGACGTGGGCACCACCCCCGCGGACATGGAGCTCATCCGGCGCGAGACGCGCCACGTGAAGGGCCTCGCCGGCGAGGGCGGCGACCCGTCGCCGTGGACCGCGCGGGGCGTGCTCCGCGCGATCCAGGCCGGGGCCCGCCACCGGTGGGGCAGCGACGAGCTCGCCGGCAGGACCGTCGCGCTCCAGGGCTGCGGCAGCGTCGGCGGCCGGCTCGCGGCGGAGCTCCACCGGCTGGGCGCGCGGCTGCTCGTCGCGGACGTCGACCCGGATCGCGCTCGCCACGTCGCCGCCGAGCTCGGCGCCACCGTCGTGCCGCCGGGCGCGATCGCCTCGGTCCAGGCCGACATCTTCGCCCCGTGCGCGCTCGGCGGCGTCCTCGACGACCGCGCCGTGCAGGAGCTGCGGGCCGAGATCGTCGCGGGCGCGGCCAACAACCAGCTCCTCGAGCCGCGCCACGGCGACGCGCTCGCCGCGCGCGGCGTCCTCTACGTCCCCGATGTCGTGGCCAACGCAGGCGGCGTGCTGAGCGGCGGCGCGGATCTCTTCGGCTGGACCCGCGCCGAGGTCCACCGGCGCGTCCAGGCGATCTACGACACGGTCCTCAGGGTCCTCGAGATGGCGGCGAGCGAAGGCGTGTCGCCGCAGCTCGCCGCCGAGCGGCTGGCCGAGGCGCGCCTCCGGGAGCGCGCCGCGGCCGGGTGATCGCTACCGCGTCAGCGCTCCTGGTCCGGGCGCCGGCTCGGCGGCCGGGCCGTTCTTCAGCGCCTTCACCGACTCGACCATCAGCGACACAGCGAGCCCGATCAGCGCGAGCCCCACGACGCCGTTCATCGTCGTCGCGTTCAGCGCGAACCCCTCGGTTGCCACGGCGGCGAACGCGGTCCGCACCTGGAGGATGAGCGCCCACACCGTGATCGTCATGACGAACACCATCGGGATCGCCGTGTACCAGATGCGCCGCTTCTCGCGGTGCAGCCAGACGGTGACCGCGAGGAGCGTCAGCGCCGCGAGCAGCTGGTTGCTCGTGCCGAACAGCGTCCAGAAGTCGAGGTACGCGGGCCGCACGCCGGGCGCGGGCGGGCGCGCGGTCATGATGAACAGCGTGGGCGGCGCCAGCGAGATCGCTGTCGCGGCCGCGGACGCCGCGCGCCCCTTCCAGTTGAACAGCTCCTGGAGGATGTAGCGGCTGAGGCGCGTCGAGACGTCGAGCGTGTCGAACACGAACGTGGAGAACGCCATGGCGCCGAACGTCGCGGCGAACAGGAAGTGATCCTTGCCGATGATGACGGTGAGGAACCTGCCGATCCCGTCGCCGTAGATCTTGCCCGGCCCGGGCAGCTTCGTCCCCTGCGCCACGATGACGAGCGTCGCGAGCGCGATCAGCGCGACGAACGCCTCGGCCAGCATCGCGCCGTAGCCCACCGGGTGGGTGTGCGTCTCCTTCGAGATCTGCTTCGACGTCGTCCCCGAGCAGACCAGCCCGTGGAAGCCGGAGCAGGCGCCGCAGGCGATGGTGACGAACAGGAACGGGAAGAGCATGCCGGTCGCGCCGCCGGCGTTGAACGTGGTGAACGCGGGCTGCCGCAGCTCGAACTCCCCCGGGTAACGGAGGTTTCCAAAGAAGATCCCGATCACGCCGACCGCGAGCGCGATGTAGAGGACGAACCCGCCCAGGTAGCCGCGCGGCTGGAGCAGCAGCCAGACCGGCAGGAGCGAGGCGATGAGGCAGTAAACGAGGATGATGAGGCCGAACGCGCGCTGCGGGTTGTCGAGCGGCAGGACGAACGCTGTCGAGATCTTGGTGCCGAGCCAGACGACGCCGAGCGTCGCGGGCACGAAGATGAGCGTGGTGAGCCAGAGCGGCGGCTTGAGGTACTTCTCGACCACGCCCATGACGATGGAGAGGCCGAGGTAGGCGGCGCTCGCCGCGGCGACGGCGCCGCCGGGGTTGAACTGGAACGTGCCGCCCTCGAACTCCTCGGTCTTGCCGACGAAGGTGCTCGCCGTGATGTCCGTGAAGGCGACGATCACGTAGGCGAGCGCGAGCCAGATGAAGATCATCATCGACAGCCAGGCGCGCCGGCCGATGTGCCGCTTCGCGATCTCGGCGACGCTCTCGGCCTCGTGGCGGACGCTCGCGATGAGCGCCGAGAAGTCGTGCACCGCGCCGATGAACACGACGCCGATCGCGATCCAGAGGATGCACGGGAGCCACCCGAACGCCTGGCCGGCGAGGATGGGGCCCGCGATCGGCCCGGCGGCGGCGATGGCGCTGAAGTGCTGCCCGAAGAGGTAGAACGGCTTCGTG
Source organism: Sorangium aterium (assembly GCF_028368935.1). Classification (NCBI taxonomy): domain Bacteria; kingdom Pseudomonadati; phylum Myxococcota; order Polyangiales; family Polyangiaceae; genus Sorangium; species Sorangium atrum. The sequence continues at coordinate 3,116,144 of NZ_JAQNDK010000001.1, forward strand.
GGGACGTAGTCCTCGCCGTCGTTCACCTTCACGGCGGGCGTCACGGCGCCGTCGTCGAGCGCGTAGTTGCGCGCGACGATCCTCCCGTAGAAGCGGTAGCCAAGGCACAGCACGACGATGACGGTCAGAGCGAGCAGCGGCAGCACGCGGCGGAGTATACGCGCCTTCCGCGGGCGACGGTGATCCTGCAAACGAAGGGGAAGGGCGGCGGTGGGTCGCCGGACGGGCGCAGGCCCCCGCCCATCACGGCGCTTGAAGCGTCCGGACTCGACGCCGAGCTACACCTCCTCGGCGGCGCCTCGGGGCTCCGGGTCGATGCAAGCGCTGCGACGCCGGAGAGCCCGATGGCGCCCGTCCGGAGGAGCCCCCTCGGAGACGCGCGGCCTCAGAGGCTGGCGTTCATCGTGTCCCAGTAGCTGTGCAGGCCGCGGAGGTTGTTCCCGCCGTCGACGAACACCGTATCGCCGGTGATCCAGCGCGACTCCTCGCTGCAGAGGAACGAGACCACGGGCGCCACGTCGGTCGTCTCCCCGATCCGCCCGAGCGGCGTGCGCTCGAGGAACCTCTGGGCGCTGAGCCCCGTCGTGAGCCCGAAGTCGTCGACGAGCGGGGTCCGGATGAGCCCCGGCGCCACGACGTTCACCCGGATGCCGTGGCGCCCGAGCTCGGACGCGGCCCCCTTGGTGAGCTGCGCGAGGGCCGCCTTGGAGGCGCAGTAATGCGACAGGCCGTCGGTCGCCAGGACCTGGTTGATGGAGCTGATGTTGACGAAGGCGCCAGGCTGCTTCGCGGCGATGAGGCCGCGGGCGACCGCCTTCATGAAGAGGAAGGGGCCCTTCAGGTTGATGTCGATGACGCGGTCGAAATCCTCCTCCGGCAGGTCCGTCAGGAGCGCGAGCGTGGCGATCCCCGCGTTGTTCACGAGGATCCCCGGCAATCCGAACGCCGACGTCGCCGCCTCGACGGCGCGCGACACGTCTTCTGCGCGGGACGCGTCGCCCGGGAAGGGCAGCGCGCGTGCCGGGCCGTCGGCCGCGCGGTTCAGCTCCTCGGCCGCCGCCTCGACCTTCGCCGCCGTCCGGCCGAAGAGCAGCACGTTGCTGCCCCGGCTCATGAGATCTCTCGCGATCTCGAGGCCGATCCCCTGGCCAGCCCCGGTGACAATTGCGCTCTTGGAAATAAGCTTCATCTCGACCTCCGTGGATGCGGAAAGCAAATCTGACGTCCTCGATTGCCTAGCAGAACTTCGGCCGGCCGAGCGCCGATCTCGCTCAGGCCGTCAGCATCATCGGCGCGCGCACCTTCGCGGCGATCTCCTCGCCCCGGAGCCGCGCGACGAGCGCGAGCGCGAACGCCATCGCGGTGCCCGGCCCCTGGCTCGTGACGAGCAGCCCGTCCTCGACGACCGGGCTCGCGAGGAGCTGGCCGTGCGCCGACACCACGTCGTTCACGGACGGGTGGCACGCCATCCTGCGGCCCTGGAAGAGCCCGTGCGCCGCCAGCGCGATCGGCGCGGCGCAGATCGCCGCGACGACCCGGCCCGCCTGCGCCTGCGCATGAAGGCGCTCCCCGACCGCCGGCGAGCTGGCCAGCCGGTCGGCCCCGCCCTTGCCGCCCGGGAGGACGACCACGTCGAAGTCGCCCGTCACCGCGGAGAGATCGGCGTCCGGCACGAGGCGCACGCCTCGGCTGCAGCGCACCGGGCCCGGGCCATCGAGCCCGGCGAGGACGACCTCGACCTCGGCGCGGCGCAGGACATCGACGATGATCGTCGTTTCCATCTCCTCGGCTCCCTCGGCAAGGATCACGAGCGCTCGCGGCGTCTTCATGAGCGTCGGCATGGGGCCGCGGGCCGCCGGATGCAAGCCGGACGCACCCCGGACGCCGGGGGGCGCAAGCCGGACGCAGGCTGAGCGAGCGGATGCAAGCGAATGCAAACGAATGCGAGCAGATGCAAGCCCATGCATGCAGATGCAAGCCGCGCGAGCGCGTGCGCGCGCCGGCGGAGACGGGCGGCGCGGAAGCCCCTTTGCCTGGGCACGGCGACGCGCTAGGAGCGGGGCATGGCGGAGCCGTCCGACGATCCGTTTGGCCTCTCGGGGCAGACCATCGAGGGGAAGTACCGCGTCGCCGCCGTCATCGGCGACGGCGGGTTCGGCGTCGTCTACCGCGGGATGCACGAGGGCTTCGGCGAGCTCATCGCGATCAAGTGCCTGAAGCTGCCGGCCTCGCTCGACGCCGCGGAGCGGGACGCGCTGCTCGAGACGCTGCGGGGCGAGGGGCGGATCCTGCACCGGCTGTCGCGGGCCACCTCGGGCATCGTGCAGGCGCTCGACGTCGGCGCGTTCACCACCCAGGCCGGCGTGTGGGTGCCCTACCTGGTGCTGGAGTGGCTCGAGGGCCAGACGCTCGGGCAATACCTCCGGGAGCGCCGCGAGCGGGGCGAGGCCGGCATGTCGATCGCCGAGGCGATCCAGCTGCTCACGCCGGCCGCGCGCGCGCTCGCCGTCGCGCACGCGCACAAGGTCGCGCACCGGGACGTGAAGCCGGCGAACCTGTTCCTCACCCAGGTCGGCGGGGCGCGGACGCTGAAGGTGCTCGATTTCGGCATCGCCAAGGTGCTGTCCGATCACCCGACGTTCACCGAGGCGCTCGCCGCGACCCGGCAGGGGCCGAGCGCCTTCACGCCGCGCTACGGCGCGCCCGAGCAGTTCAACAAGGCCCGCGGCGCGACGGGCCCGTGGACCGACGTGTTCGCGCTCGGGCTCATCTTCGTCGAGCTCGTGAGCGGCAGGCGCGCGCTCGAGGGGGACGACCCCACGCAGCTCTACGTCGCCTCGGCCGACCCTGCGGTGCGCCCGACGCTGCGCGCGCGCGGGCTCCCTGACGCGCCCGAGGCGATCGAGCGCGTGCTCGACAAGGCGCTCGCGATCGAGCCCAAGCACCGCTTCACGAGCGCAGGCGAGTTCTGGGACGCCCTCTCGGCCGCGGCGCACGGCGAGCGCGCGGGGTCCTTCGCGGGTCGGGGCGGTTCCTCCCCGGAGCAGGCGGCGGGGCAGTCGACCGCGGAGTACGCGGCAGCGCAGGGGCTCGGCGTGGCCGTCGGGCCGAGCGAGCCGACGATGCTCGCCGACGCGCACGCGCCCGCCCCGGCGCGGCCTGCCGTCGTCAAGGTGAGCCAAGGCGCGAGCGGGCCGCAGGCCGCCGGCGCGAGCGGGCCGCAGGCCGCCGGCGCGACGGGCGGCGCGGCGCCTCGGGCGCGAGACGGGGCCGGCGCGCTGGCGACGGGGGGCTCCAGGACCGCGCAGGTCGAGGACTCCATGATCGAGACGGTCGCGCCGGCCAGACCCCCTGCGGCCGGCGCGGCCCCGCATCTCGGCGCGGCCCCGCATCCCGGCGCCGCCCCGCACCCCGGCGCCGCCCCGCACCCCCAGGCCGCGGCGGGCGGGCCGCCGCACGCCACGCCGCCGCCGCACGCCGCGCCACCGCACCGTCGCAGCACCGCGCGCGCGGCGCTTCCCTGGTTCGTCGCGGCGCTCGTGCTCGGGGGCGCCGGCGCGACGGCGTATGTCCTGACGCGGGCGCCCGACAAGAAGCCGGCGAAGGCGCCGGCCGCGCGCACCACCGCGGCATCGTCCGCCGGGCGTACCGCGCCGGCCGCGGCGGGCGTGCCGGCGCCCGCCACCGCCGCGCCGACGGCGAGCGCCTCGGCCGCGGCGCCTTCCGCCGAGCCCGCCGCGCCCGCGGCGCCGCCGGCGGACATGGTCTTCATCGGGCCCATCTCGACCACGATCGGCGCCGCGGGCGAGGCGCGCCAGGTGACGCTCACCCGCGGGTTCTACATCGATCGCAACGAGGTGACCGTCCGCGCCTACCGGGCCTGCATGCAGCAGCGCATGTGCTCCACGGCCGATCACGTCTCGCTGACGCCCGAGCTCCTGCCCGGCGCGCAGGCGCCGGTGGGGCCCGAGGAGCAGCGGGAGGTCGAGCTCTGGACGCGGCGCTGCAACGAGCCCCGCAACGCGACCGGGCACCCGATCAACTGCGTCGACTACTCCCAGGCCGAGAGCTACTGCCGCTTCCGCGGCCGGCGGCTGCCCACCGAGGCGGAGTGGGAGGTCGCCGCGCGCGGCGCGGCCGGCCGGGCGTTCGTCTGGGGCGACGAGGCGCCGGCCTGCGAGCGCGCCTGCTACGACCGCAACGAGGGCTGCCTGGCGCGCGGCGCCGACGTCTCGACGTGCGCGTCCGGCGCCCACCCGAGCGATCGCACCCCGGAGGGCATCTACGATCTCGCCGGCAACGTGTCCGAGTGGGTCTCGGACGGCCTCGTCTTCCCGCCGCCCGGCGGCGAGAACCCGCAGGGCGACCCTTCTTTCCCGCTGAAGGTCGTGCGCGGCGGGAGCTTCCTGGACGGCCCCGAGAAGCTCTCCGCCACGTACCGCACCGCCGCGGCGCCCGTGACGGCACACGCGTGGATCGGCTTCCGCTGCGCCATGGATGCGCCGGCGCAGGACGGCGCCGCCGCGCAGCCGCCCGCCCCCGCGCCGCAGGCTGCGCCGGCCGAGCAGGGAGCGGCGGCGCCCTGAGCTGAAGCGCTGAGCCCTCGTCCTCCCGCGCGGCATCGCCGGATCCGGTGCCGGGAGTCCGCGGATCATCGATCCGACAGCGCCCGGGCGGGGCGTTTAGCTCGATTCCTGAGCGCTTTTTCTGGATCCTGGGTAGATCAATCTGGTTCCCAGAGTCGATTCTCTCGATGTGGCTTTCGATCACCTGGATCCTAGAGAATTAATTCTGAACGGAGCTTTCATTTAGCCAGGATGCAGAGTTAATTTTCTAGATTCCGCCTAGATTTAGTTAGTTTCCTGGCTGAGATGCCTCGGTGCCGCTGATCCCGGGGCCCCGCCAGGCCAGCGCCGAGCCGCCGCCCAGCTGACCGACCACGACGAGATCCGCTCCAAGAGCGTCGAACAGAACCTCCCGTCACCACGCAATCGAGGAGCTACTACTTCGCCCAGAGGACCGAGAGGTCGAGTTCGATCGCCTCGAAGGGGGCGACGCGAACGCGGGCGGCGTCGCGGTGGATCGGACCGCGCTCCCAGCTTCGACTGGACACGAGAGAGAGCACCTCGAGCGTGCGCGCGATCGGGTCGACCAGCCACGCGTACCGCACGCCCTCGCGCGCGTAGATCGGCATCTTCTCCGCGCGGTCGACGTCCTCGGTCGACGGGCTCAGGAACGTGCAGCGTGCCGCGAACGAGCTCCGCCACCTTGTTCGGCGGGACGGCCTCGAGGTCGGCGTACGTGGCGCGGCGCTGCTTCTCGGCGGGCTCGCCCATGGGCGAAGCCTGCCCGGGGCGGGACGGCGGGGCAAGGCGGGGCAACGTGGTGCGCAGCGAACCGAAGTGGCGGGACCGCGCGCGTCGCGACGCCTCGTTCATGGGTCGAAAGAGCGGGGCGAGCGCGGCGCAGAGCGCGAAATGGGGCGCATCGGCGTGCCGCGGGCACACGTCGCCCTCCGGGCGTTGGTCCGGCCCGGGATGCTCTTGCGGCTACGCCGCTTCCCCGAGCGCCTTGCGGCGCAGGACGGTGCTCTTCAACGCTCGGGGCTCCGGGTCGCCTACGGCGCCCTGCGCCCCGAACCCACAGTACGGCGGTCCTCGGTTGGGTGAGCGGCCTGGAACGTCGGTCGGCTCGCCGAGCGCGGTGAGGAAGCGGGCGATGTTGCTCGGCGCGGTGATCATGACGACGAGCTTCATCCTGCCCTTGCAGGCCGGGCACTCGAGGACATCGATCGCAATCGTGCGGCGCAGACGCTCGGCGCGGGTCGTCGACCGCCCGGTAGCCGCCCCGCTTGCGTCTGCTCTCCGCATCGGACGTCGTCGAGCGCACCGTCACCCTCCGCCGTCAGGAGGTCACGGGGATGCCTCCGAAGTAGAGACTCCGAGCGTCGCCGGCGGCTTGTCGCACGCACGCCGCGCGCCGGCCGGGCCCAGAAAGAGCGAGCCGGTCGGAGGGGGATGCGCCCCTGGAGGCCCGGACGGAAGCGCTGCGCGGAGGGTTACTCCAGCTCGATGAGCCCGCAGGCGATGCGGCCGCCGGCTTGCGGGTCTGCCGCGGCGTGCACCACGATCGCGTACTTCGTCACGTCGGTGGCCTCGTCGCCACCGACGGTCCAAATATCGGTCCCGCGCTTGACCCTATGCGTGCCCTGGCCAGCCTCATCGCACTTGAAGCTGCCGAGCCCTTCGCCGTTGGGGATCCAGTGGGCGCCCGCAGCGTCACCGTTGTTCTCGCAACTCTTGTTCTGGTGGATGTGCGCGGAGTGCTCGCCGGCAGGGCAGCCGGACACCGTGATGGTGAGCGTCACCTCCTCTCCGGCCTGCGTGAACGTCGCAGTCCCGGTCAGACCGCTCGAGTTCAACCCCTGGAGCTCCGCCTCGGCCCGCAGGGACTCGCCGCCGCCACTCCCGCCATCGCCGCCGCCACTCCCGCCATCGCCGCCGCCGCTCCCGCCGTCGCCGTCGCCGCCGCCGCTTCCGCCGTCGCCGCCGCCGCTTCCGGACGCAGAGGTGCTCGTCGAAGCGTCGCCGCCGCCCGAGCCGCTCGCGGCCGACGTGCTCGCGCCGCTGCCGGAGCCAGCGGACGACTCACCGTCATCCCCGCACGCGGCCAAGAGAGCACTGGCACCAAGGGCGAGCAACGAGAGCTTCAACCATCGTGACATAAGTCTCCTTTCCTCAGCGCGACCCGAGCGGGCAGGCAATTGCCCCCGGATGCGGCCAAGCCATCGAGGGGACCAGTATGTCCCAACACGGCGAGCGTCCAAGCAGCTTTGCTACAAAAATCACGCATCGATCGACTTTTCGGCGGGAGAATTGCGCTGATGGTAGAAATATATAGTCCTGCTTACCGAGCTCGGCGCTTGAGCTCGCCGTGAGCGCTATCCAGCCTTGAGCGCCCCGGTGAAGGAGGCTGTCCTGGCAGCGAGGCGATCGCAACCTGCGCCGCCCAGCGATAGCGCATAGGTAAAGGAAGCGCCCGCCGCAGTACCGGCCGAAGATCGCGGTGTCGATGGTCCCGGGGCTCGGAAGGCTGGCAGGGTTCGGCCAGCTCGTGTCGTCGTCGCGATCGACGACCCCGGCGGCCAGGCATGCCCCGCCGCGCTCGTCGATGCCCAGGTCGCAGGCGTCGCCGGTCTGATTGCCGTTCAGGTCGAGGATCGAGCGAGCGAACCGATCTCACCGGCGTGGAGCTCAGCCAGCGTCAACCCGCAGCAGGATTGACCTCGCGGACGCCAGGTTCCTAGGATGCCTGGCCCCTGAAATTTCAGGAGGGCCATCCATGACATTCATCACGCTGGCACATTCCTCGGGCAACCGCCCGCCTCTTTACATTCGACCTCTCGCCATCGAATCTCTATTACGAGAGGAGAAGGGAACGCTCCTCAATGAACTTCATGGGCGACGCTACCTGGAAAGTCGCATGGTCGAATCCTTGTCAAGTACCATCCAAGGAGACGACCCATTCGCAAAAATTCCATTCTCAAAGAACTCGATACGCACATGGGGACATATTCGCCTCAGCGCAATCGAGTACATCACGAGCATCAACGACGCAACGACGGTCCACACGTCAAGCGGCCGAGATTACATGGCCGCAGAGTCGCCGAGCGAGTTGATGGCCAGGTTCCCCGACGAGACATTCGATTGCATGCACAGCAACGAGGGACAAGTCATTTACTTTCGTCGCGAGCGATTGCTCGGAGCGTCTCCCCTCGAGGCTTCGTCCACCTACGTTTACACCTTCGACAGCCGGGAGAGCGTGCACAGCGACCAGCTCGAGCCGAACTGGACGACGAACATGACAGTCGCTCAGGTCAAAGGCGGTCGAGCATTCTTCCGGGCGAACCGGATAAAAGGATTCCGGACGGACCGAAGCGGAACCATTGAATTACACGGCGCAGTCAAGCTTGCAGGCCTACCGGCCGAGGCTGTGCTGAAAGCATGCCCGATCGCGCACCCGGTGTCTTTCGCGCAATGCGCCGCCGGACAAGGCGGATCGGAACATCGATACGATTGGGTGCTGGATCGGGACACGATCCACGCGATTGTCCCGAGAAATCTGGGGTTGGGCCTGGACACCCACATCGGCACCCCATTTCTAGGCCTCGACACGGTCGATCCGATCGACAAACTCATAGCTCAGCTTGATTTGACGCCATTCATTCGACTGACTCGCAATTCGGACGGACGCGGCACGAACGTTCCATCAGACTACAACAGGCAGCATCCGTGGGCCTACTATCGCCCGGAATCTATCCTGGCCATGGAAGCGAGAGGCCATGAAACAGCAATCACGACGAGCACCCATTCGCACGTCGTCGACGAAACACCGGAGGAAGTTCTACGCTCATTCATTCATCCAGAAAGGCGATAGAACGTCTTACAGCTCGAACGGCCTGGCCTCCGGCAACGGCGTGCTCGAGGCGACCTGTATGTGCGGCTCTGGACGCGCGCCCGCGACAAGCAGCGTTCGCTGGAGGAGGCCGGGCTCGCCGACCCCGACCTGGCCACGGCGCCGCTGTCCCGAGAGGGGCTCCTCCGATGGTACGTCGCGTCTTCGACACATCGAGGGCCCGGGTCGAGCCGCTGCTGGCCGAGGAGCCGAGCAAGCCCGCAGAGGACCGCTCGTCTGCCCGGCTGAAGGCGGTTTACACGACCATCGAGGTCCACGATCCCAGGAACGCCGACGGCTCGCCCGCAGAGACGGACGGCATCATCTCCGCGTCGGTGCGTGTTGATGATCGCGGCAATCCGCGGGGGTTCGGTGAAGTTCACCGGTGAAATCCGCGCCCGGTGTCGGTGAAGTTCACCGGTGAAGAGGCGGCTCAGTGCTTCTTGGCGCGGCGCTGCTTGATGCGGGAGGCGCTCAGCTCCTTGGCTTCCTTGAGCCGGTAGCTCTCGGCCTCGATCTCGATCACCTCGGCCCGGTGCACGAGCCAGTCGACGAGCGTGACGACGCAGGCGGCGTGCTGGCCGCGCGTGACGGGGCGGCCGTTTGGACGAGCTCAATAGTGTACAGCTATACGGTAGGATGCCTTCCGCTTGGTGCCAGTAGTGTACAGCTATACGGTAGGATGCCTTCCGCTTGGTGCGACGTCGCGGTAATCGCAGGCGTTTCACGAGTGGAAGGCCTGTCTGATCGCATAAGGCCCGTTCTGTCGATAAGCTCGTACAGTCGGACTGCACGAGCCAGGAACGGCTCCGAGAATCTTGACTTTGCGGAACGCGTTTGCTTGTCCTATCCGCCAAAGCGCTTGACGACGCTGAGCGGCTGGGCGAGGACAGAGTCACCATGAGGCGTTGGCTACTGGCTTTGGGCGTGTGCGTTTCCACCGCGGCGTGTGGTAACGGATCGGATGGGGACGCTGCCGCGAGCGGGGGCGCGGTTGGCACGGACAGCGGTGCGACGGGCGGCGGGGGCACGGCCTCCGGTGGTGCGACGGGCTCTGGGGGAACGGCCGAAAGCGGCGGCGCATCCAGCGGCGGCGCATCCAGTGGTGGGGCTGGCGGCTCGGCGCCGGGCGGCTCGAGCGGGGCCACGGGTGGCGCGGCTTCGGGCGGGCAAACGGGCAGCGGCGGCCAAGGAAATGCCGGAAGCGGCGGCTCGACCGGTAGCGGCGGCTCGACCGGTAGCTGCGTCGGCGACCCGTTCCCCACGGCCGATCCTACCAAGACGGGCCCCTTCTCGGTCACCGCAGACAAGAACGTCGGCCCCCTCGCCGGCGTCGTTCCCGATCCGATCTATGGGGACGAGCAACAGCGCTTCAACGTGTACCGCCCGAGCAATATCGCAACCAGCGGCCACTGCCATCCGATCCTGATCTGGGCCAATGGCTACCGGGACAATCCGGAGCAGAAGCCACCGAAATGCGTCGTCAACTCCGGCAGCAATCAGTGGTGCGGACAATACGGACCGATCGTCAACCATCTCGCGTCCCACGGTTTCGTCGTGGTGGCTTCTCTCAGCACCGCGACCGCCGATGGCGATCCTCTTCCCACGACCGCGGGCCTCGATTGGATCTTGGAACAAGCCGAGGATGCGAGCAGCCCGTACTATCACGCCCTCGACACCACGAAGATCGGCCAGCTTGGCCATTCCTATGGGGGCATGTCGACTTGCAAGACGGCCTCCGATCCCCGTTTCTCGGCCCTCGGCACGATTTGCGGCACCACTGCCCTCAAGGGAGTGCACACCCCCATGTTGTTCTTCTGCGGGGGGAACGACTCCACGGTGAAATGCAGCGGGGTCCACGATGTCTTCAAGACAGTCACCGATCAGCCCGCGTTTTTCCTCAACGAGCTCAAAGCGGATCACGGTAGCTGGGTCTATCAGGGCGCAAATGGCGTGTCCCTGTCGTCGGCCGCGGCCTGGTTCCGCGTTCATCTGATGGATGACACAGCGAACAGGAACTTCTTCTACGGCGACAACTGCAAGTTCTGCACCGATGGCCGCGCGCAAGCAGAGCAGAACGCCCTGATGAAGGTCCCCTGAGCGACGGGGCCGATCTGGCTAGGCTTCACTGACTCACGAACGTCGTCACGCTCATGGCTTCGAGGGCCATCGGGAGCGTGGCGTCCGTTACGGTGACGGGAGTTCCTTCGGCCCAGTTCTTCGAAGCGGCGGTCACGAAGGGGACCATCGCGCTTGGCGCGGTGCCGCCTGCGAAGGCGAGCGCGGCCCAGATCGGCGTGGGTGCCGGCGGTGAACGGTGAACGCTGCCGATCATGGGGCCGCGGTCTTCACCGATCGGACGCGGGACGCGATGATCACCGACAGTGCGTCCCGAGACCGACTGACAGGCCCGCCGGGCGGTTCGGGCGTGGCGCATCGCCCCCGCGGGGCGCCGGCACCACCGGCACGAGGATTCCGCTGCCATCATATCATCGAGAGTCGTCTCGCCTGCGGCTTCGCCTCCGTGGGCCTCATCGCCTCCGTCTCCCGGCTTGCCGATGCCACGTAGTGATTTCGGAGCAATTCATCCCTGGGTCTCAGCGCCAGGGAGATGAAGTGGCCTTCCACCTCGAGCGCGAGGCGCCGCTCGACGAGCTCACCGAGCAGCCGCAGGACCTTTTCCTGCTGGAGCCCGGCGGCCGCTGCCGCTCGCCCTGGCTCCATGCCGGCGTGGCACAGATCATAGATGCACGCCAGCTCCCCATCGAGAACCGTCTCGACGAGATCCCCGGAGCGCTCGTCCCTGATGAGCAGCTCGCCCGGGCTCACCCGGTGGACTTCCATGGCCGGGATCCCACGCTTCCACTGGACGTGCTCCTCGTACCACCCGGCAAAGCTACGCCAGCCTTCCATCACGCCGGGCTCAAACCATCCCTCGGGCGCGGAGTAGCCGTAGTATGGCACGAGGAATCGCTCGACGCCCTCCAGTCCTTCCAGATAGGTATCGGGCCTGAGCCGCGCCATCTCATCAGGACCGAGCTGGTTGAAGAGAGGGCTTCCATAAGACAACGTATAATCCGACAGGCTGTAGCTCCCCAGGTGAGGCGTCTCCTCGATGATCCGCTGTGTCTCGGCGATATCATCCATCGTCGAGCGGGGGTGCCCGATGATCAGGTTCGAGAGCGAGCGGATGCCCAGCTCCTTCAGCCACTTTTGAACGAGGATGTTCTGCCGCGCCCTGGTCCCCTTGTTCATTCGTCGGATCAGCGACGAGGACAGGGACTCGATCCCGACCTGAGCAGCATCGACCCCGGCCAGGGCCAGCTTTGTCCAGAACCGTTCAGGGTGGTGCGCCCGGAGCTCCATCGTCGCTGGAATCTGGATGTTGAGCCGTATCAGCTCATCGGCATAGCCCTCCGCCCACGTGTCGCAGACGTTGTCCATGAACAGGATACGTCGCACCCCGTAGCGCTTGATCATAGCCAGCACATCCTTGACGATGTCCCCCGCGAGCCGCTTTCTGAAGCCCTCCCAGTTGACGTTGATGCCGCAAAAATCGCACTTGGCGAAGCATCCCCGGCTCCCCTCGACGGGAAGCAGCACGTTCTTGCTGAACGGTCGGATCGCCTCCGCGCCCCGGAACACCCTCCTGATGGCCCGGAAGTACTCCTCCAGATCCGGGACGCCGAGGTCTCGGATGGATACGAGCTGCGAAGCGAAGTTCGCCGGATCTCTCTTGAAGAGATCCATCTGGTTGGTCTGGATGTCATAGATCCCCTGCACCTCGCCGGGGATGCTGTCGTGGAGACGCTCCATCTCGCTCAGGGGGGTGCGCAGGTAGGCGCCCGCGAGCAGCTCCAGCTTCTTCTCCCCCTCTCCGAGGACGCCAAACCCGCGGATACCTAGCCGCTTCAGCACGTCGGCGACGCTGGTCGCCGCCGCGCTCGCCCCGCCGAACACGAAGACGCACCTGTGATCCGGGTACCTCTGGCCCAGGTAGAGGGCGCAGTAAATGGACGAATAGACCTGGTTGTAATTGAGCGTGAAGCCGACCAGGTTCACGCCGTTCCGGATGAGCTCCGGCCCCAGCGCGGCGTCGATGTACCTGTGCGTCGCGCTCCTCAGGCGGGTCAGCGAGCGCTTCGTGAGCTTGACGCGACCGCGCTTCGGAGCGTTCACGATCGAGAGCAGCTCGTCGAGGGAGGGGGCCCCCTCGACGGACCCGCGCGGCCTGATGAACCGCTCCAGAGCGAGGAGGAAGTACGGGAACTCCCTGAACTCCGAGAGCTCGGAGTACAGGTCCGACTCGCCGGCGTCGAGGAACACCGAGCAAAATGCAGAGTATGTGTTGGTCGTGAAACGGCCGGGGAACGCGACATCGAGGTGCGCCTTCAGCGCGCCGAGCTGGACCGAGGGAACATAGACATCGGCCCACGGCATCGACACCAGGTGTGTCTTGATCCTCATGGCGACCCCCCATCGATTGAATTCTTGTTTCCCGTGCCGCGAATCGCCGCTCTCTTCCTGAACATAGCGCCTCGATCACGCATCTCGCGGCCTGCTCGATCGAACCTGCCGGGCGTCCTTCGCGGACGGCGTATACTTCATGGCCAGCGTGAACCGCGACACGGGGCACACCCTGCTCGGAATGCCCGCGCAGTGCCATGTCGCGCCCGGGAAGATCAAGACGCGCCCAGGGGCCGGCAAGACAGCCAGGTTGAAGGCCCCCGAGTCGTCGTAGAGCATCGTCTCTCCCCCCCATTCGCGGTCCCAGCGCGGGTTGGCGTAGTAGAGCACCGTCACGTCTCGGCGACGCGGCTTGCAGTCGACGTGCGGGTAGTTGACGTCGCCGTAGGACGTCTGGTTGACGTACGCCTTGTAGAGGTGGTGGGGCACGTCCGCGCAGCACTGCTTCATGAGGCCGAAGACGTCCTCGTAGAAGAAGAGCGACTGGAACGCCTCGAGGTCCACGAAGTGCGCCACCATCTTCGGGAAATGATCCGCGCTCGAGCTGAGCTGCCCTCGGTAGTAGACGTAGGACTCCGAGAGGGTCCGGTAGACCTGCTCGATCTTCTTCTTGCGGAAGAGGTGATCCACGAGGATGACCTTGCGTCCGTTGACCGTCGTTTCTTGTATCTTCATCGCCCGCGATGTCTCAGGGAACAGAGGCCAGCATCCGGGAGGGGACGGGGAGCGCCGTGAAGCCCTATGCGCTGACGAATCCATGGAACATGGTATGTAGATCCTCCATGTACTCGTCGAAATCCTCCCACATGCGCGAGAGGAGGAGGCCACGACGGCCGAGCTCCTCCGCCTCCCTGGGGTTGCGCGCGACCCATTCGAGCTTGCTGGCCAAGGCTTCGTGGTCCCTCGGATCCGGCACGAGGAGGCAGTTCTCTCCGTCCACGAGGCCCTCCTTGTAACCTCGTTTCTTGTGGATATCACCCGACAGGACGAGGCAGCTGCCGCACGCGAGCACCTCTCTCGGTACGCCCGGCGTGTGGTAGTCGATGAAGAAGTCTCGCTCCAGGAAGCACGTCGCCGTGGTGGCGTTGATGAGGCTCGGGATCACCCAGTTCGGCATGAACGGGAGCAGCCAGACGTTCTCCTCCACCCGGTTTTCGCGGATGAACGCGGCGAGCTCGCGGCAGCTTTTCTCGGCGCCGCCGCACATCATGATCGCCTGGACGTCGACGCCCCGGCGCTGCACCATCCCCAGCGCCCGGATGAAGTCGAACATGCCCTTCGCATGATCGATCTTGCCGTACATCCCGAGCGTGGGGACACGGGGATCGAACGTCTTCGGGGCGGATTCGCGGAAGCACGCATGGAGCCAGTCGTGGCCGGCGAGCGCCTCCGCCAGGCGCTCGTTCACGTCGAGCCTCGGCGCGCCGGGGCGGAAGCAGTGCGTGGGGAGGGAGTCGGAGCCGAGGTGGTAGAGCCGCCTCTTCTTCACTCCGAGCCCCACGAAGAGGTCATCGAAGTGCTTCGCCGTCACGACCCTGTGCGCCCGCTTCAGGATCTCGGCGTAGGAGGTCCTCAGCCACGGCCTCGTCATCAGGACCGAGATGTCGCTCCCCGCGTGCGCCAGGACGCAGGGGACCCCCGTCCATTGCGCCGCGAGAGATGCAGCCATCCCGTACGGTTCCAGGTAGTAGGCGTAGATCAGATCGCAGGCGTGCTCCCTGACGATGTCCGTCGCCATGGAGGCCAGCTTGGTCACGTACGGGTTCGCCCAGGGGACGTAGAGGTCGTACGCAGGGCGCTCCGACGAGACGCAGCGGACGGAGCCGCCGTTCGCGAAGCGGATGTGCAGCCGCCGCTTGTCGGATGGGGTCATGACCATCCGGTAATCTGCCTCTGCTTCGTCGGCGTTCGTGACGACCCAGACCTGATTGCCGCGCTTGGCGAGCGCATACGCCATCCAGTAGGTCCGGGTGCTGACGCCCCCTTGAATGGGTGGGAACTTGCTGATGATGCAGATCTTCATCGCGCAAATCTCCTCGCTGCAGGCGCAGGCGTGCCCGGCGTCCGCCTCAGCTCAGCTCGCCTCTCAGCAGATTGCAGGGATCCTCGGCGGCTTGCTTCGAGAGCCGGTGCGTCATCACGCTCTGCCTGTCGCGGGAGTAGTAGATCGCGTAGATGGATTCTCCTCTGCCCTGAAGGACGCTGATGCGATCGATGGCTGGATACAGGTCCATGACGTTCGAGGCGAGCTTCATGCAATAGAGGTGGCCGCTGTCGTGGATCCCGAAGCGGGAGGTGTCTACCTTGAGGCGCCCCGTGATCCGGGGCCGCGCCTGATGAAACTGCGCGAGGGCGACCGCCCGCTCCACCCTCAGGAGGTCTTTGTACAGACATGCGCCGTCCAGGCGCTCCGCCCATGAATACAGGACGCCGAAGATCTTCTTGATCATGGCGCCTCGATCGGTATCCATGCTCACTTGAGAATAGAGGCAGTCCCAGAGCCGCCGCCTCCTCGCCGTGAGGCCGCAGAACACCGGGTAATGGCTCTTGACCGAGCGCTGTATCGAAGCCCTGAACGACGTGGCGATGCTCGCCAGGCACGACTCGCTGTACTGGGATAGCTCGTCGCCGAGCTCAGCTCCCTCGACAGGCCCACCCTGGACGAGGCTCCTCAGGTAGCGCTCCTGCCAGCGGGCGACGCTCGCGCGGCTCATCGCTGGCACATCCCTCGAATCCGGACGAGATCATCCCACACCCTGGGCAGGTCCTTGAAGCGCGCCTCGCGCTCCAGGATCACGGCCTCCGGGGTCACCCGTGTCAGGAGGTGCTCCAGCAGCTCGAAGACGACCTGGGGGACCTCGTGGTCGTGGCCATCATAATAGTAACCGTCGTGCGAGGAGCCTCCGGCGAGGTGGAGCTGCCTTATACGGTGCGCCGGCATGCGATCGATGAACGCCCTCGCGTCCAGCCCGTGGTTGAGCTGGTCGGCGTACAGGTTGTGGAGGTCGAGCAGGATGCCGCAGTCGGCCATCTCGACGGCCCGGGCAAAGAAGTCGTCGTGGGCGATCGTCGATCGCTTCAGCTCCCACATCGTGGCGATGTTCTCGAGCAGGAACGGCGCAGCGAGGCCCTCCTGAAAGAGCTTTATGTTCTCCACGAGGATCTGCAGCGTCTCGTCGGTCCGCAGCAGCGGCAGGTTCTTCTCGAGGTCGAAATCGCCGATGCGGCAGGACGTCATGTGATCCGAGCACCAGCGCGGGGCCAACCGATTGACGATGTCGCGACGCTGCCGCGCGTTGCGGTCGAGCCGATAGTCGGCGCTGCCCAGCGAGTTGCAGGCGAAATGAAAGCAGTACGACGTGCCGAAGTCGGAGAGTAGCCGCTTCATCTGGCCCCTCTCGAAGTGACTGTAGATGTATCGCTCCGGCTGTATTTCCAGGAAGTCGACGAGCCCCTCATCCCTGGCTCGCCACAGCAGGTCGTGAAGCTCCGGATGGTAGCTCATGCCGATGTGAACAGCCATCGGATCACTCCCGTGAGGAGGCCGCTGCCGCGGGCGATGAGACGTTCCTCGGGTCCACGACGTCTGCCCGAGAATCCGTGAATCCGGCTCGCCCGTCGCCGTGCGACGACATGGGTCGGGACGGGCGAAATCGCGAGGTATGCAGGGGGAGTCCTTGCAGGCGGTCGTCCCCTCCGGGGCGTGTCGTGTCACCCAGCGGCCGGAGGGAATGGCGACGCACCTCCAGCACTACGGCTAAATTTTGGTCTTCTTGCTCGGCGTCGGGTCGTGCCGGCAAACGTGGGCGCTGGCGGCGGGCTTCGGGATGCTGATCTTCCGCGTGATGGGCGTCGGATCATGTCGGCAAACGTGGGCGCTGGCGGCGGGCTTCGGGACGTTCACCTTCTTGGATCGGGGCGTTGTAGACATCCGAGGTCTCCTTGGAGCAATGGGCGATGAGCAGTACGCGGCGGTGCAGCGGCCGCAGGAGAGGTGGCCCTCACAAGTTACCGAGAATCCGCATCTGTCCGCAAGAAGAAGCGCCTCGCGCGAGCGGGCCCGGGGCTGGCCCCTAGCTCTCTTCCTCGTCGGTCGGCCCGTCGGCCGGCTCGGTGAGGGACTGGAGCACCTCCGCTGCATCGATCTCGCGGAGCCGCTTCACCAGCGCCTCGACGCGGGGCGCGATCCCCTCTCGGACGGTTGCAGCAAGGTGCGCCCCCCCTGCGGGGCAGTCTCCCCGGAAGGTCAGGTCCTCGGCGCACTCCCGCAGCGCGTCAGCCACCATCACCTCGACGAGGCGGTGCCAGGTGATCCGGTGGATCCCGGTGGAAATGTGGAGCGAGGGGCCCTCGACAGCGGTCGCCTCGTGGAGATAGCCGCGGGGGATGTACAGCGCTCCACCCGGCTGCATTTCGATCTCGCCCCAGCGCGGGGTCATCTCGCGGAGCTCGGCGGTGCGGCAGGCGTGGTGGCGGTGCAGCGGCGCCTCGAGGAGGGGCTCGTAGATGGTCCACCGCTTGCGCCCCTCGAGCTGGAGCACCACCACGTCGTGGGTATCCCAGTGGCGGGGGAAGGTCTGCGCCCCGCCCGGCGTGAGGTAAAGGTTCGTGTTGGCCTGGGCCAAGAGCGCTCCGGACAGGGCGCTTGTGAGCGCACCGACGGCCGGGAAGCAGTCCTGCACCCCCGCGAGGAGCAGGCTACCCCCCTCCACCTCGAAGAAGCGCCGCACCCCCGCGCCGTCGAGCGCAGCGTCGGGCTCCGCCCGGAGGAAGCGTTTGGCGTCCACGTACTCCGACGTCGCGTCGATGAAGAACACCTTCTCAGGATGCACCCGGCCTTCCGCTATCGCGTCCAGCACCGCCTCGACGGTGGGCAGGTCGGCGAGGCCATCCCCGCCCTTCGGCGGTGAGGCGAGGGGCCAGTTCGGCGAGCGCCCGGAGGTGCGAGCGCCGCGGAGGAGATCGTCGAGCGAGCCGGGGATCAGCGACTCCATGGGGCAAGGCATGAAAAACGCCGCGGAGGACAGGAGACGCCAGGGCGGTCGTTCCTGTCAAGCACGGCCTGCCCGTGGGACCTCGGGGCGACAGTCCCTTCGCGCGCCTCCGCCGCGATGATCCTCAGCCAGCCACCCGCACCGCCAGCGTCGCTCCCTCAGCGCTCGCCAGCCGGGCCAGCAAGCGCTCCTTCACCGCAGCCCATTCGCTCGCCAGGATCGAGAACAGCACGCTGTCACGCAGGCTGCCGTCGGCGCGCCGCATGTGCGACCGCAGCCCCCCCTCCCGGGTCCCGCCGATGCGCTGGATGGCGGCCTGGGAGCGCAGGTTGCGGACATCGGTCTTCAGCTCGATGCGCTGGCAGCCGAGTTGCTCGAAGCCATGCGTCAGCTGGAGCAGCTTGGCCTCCGTGTTGACGCGGGTGCGCTGCCACGCTGGCACGATCCAGGTGCCGCCGACCTCGACGGACGGCAGCGCGGCGTCCACCCGGCGAATGCTGGTGCCGCCGACCAGCTCGCCCGTCGACGCGAGGCGGGTTCCGAAGGAGATCGCTTCTCCGCGGCTCTGCATCGCGAGCGCAAGGCGGATGACCTTCTCGACGTCCGCCGCATCGCGCATGGAGTAAGGGATGAACCGCCAGACGTCGGGAGCGGACAGCGCGGCCCGCTTGATCTCGGGCAGCTGATCTTCGGACAGGGGCTGGAGCACCACGGCTTCGCCGCGGAGCGTGCTCGGGGTGAGGTGCATGTGGGTTCTTTCCGGGAGGCCGACCCCACCAACGAGCCGCGCCTCTCCCGGATGTTTAGCGCAGGCTGGTTGCAGCATTTCGTCCAGATGTGCGTTTATACTTCGACCAGATGGGTCCCTCTCCGAAGCCGCGCAGCGCCGTCTCCCGCGACGGTCGGCGCACGCGCTGGGTGCCCGTCGCGCAGGCGCTGCGCCGGGCGCTGGCGAGCGGCAGCCGCGTGGCGGGCGAGCTGCTACCGTCCACGCGCGAGCTGGCGAGCACCTATGGGGTGCACCGGCAGACGGTCATGGTGGCGCTGGACGCGCTATGCGCGGAGGGGCTGCTGTGCGCGGAGCCGCGCCGTGGCTATCGCGTCGCCCCGCCCGAGCCCGGGCCGCCTGCGCCGCGGCACGAGGAGCGCAGCGCTACGCGCTACCAGTTTCGCGTCGTGCGCGACCCCGGGCCGCCCCCCGCGGCGCTCGGCCAGGTGCGGTATCCGCTGCACGCCGCGACGCCCGATCCGGCGCTGTTGCCCCTGCGCGAGCTTCGGGCATCGTACGCGCACGTGCTCGCGCGGCGCGGCACGAGCGCGCTGCATGCTGCCGACGTGGACGGTAATCCGGCGCTCGTGCGGGAGCTGCTCGCCTACTTGCGGCGCGCGCGGGCGGTGCAGTTCGAGCGCTTGCTGGTCACGTGCGGCTCGCAGGAGGGCATCGCGCTCGCCGCGCACACCTTGCTCGGACCCGGCGATGTCGTGGCCGTGGAAGATCCAGGATACTTCCCCGCCTGGCGGGCGTTTCGAGCGGCGGGAGCCGAGGTGGTGCCCGTCCCGGTGGACGCGCGAGGCCTGCACGTCGGCGCTCTCGAGCGGCTGCTGCGGCGGCGGCGCGTCCGGCTCGTGTACGTGACGCCGAATCATCAGTATCCGACCACGGTCACGCTCTCGGCGCCGCGCCGCCGCGCGCTGCTCGACCTCACCCTCGCGCACGGCGTGCCCATCCTCGAGGACGACTACGATCACGAGTACCACTATCGCGGCGAGCCTCAGCCTCCGCTCGCCGCCAGCCCGTCAGCGCCGCACGTCCTGTACGTCGCCAGCCTCTCGAAGCTGGTCGCGCCGGGCGTTCGCGTCGGCATGGTGTGCGGCAGCAGCGAGCTGCTCGACGTGCTCGCGCGGCAGCGCCAGAGCAGCGTCAGGGCGGGGGACGGCGTGACGCAGGCAGCGCTCGCCGATTGGATCGCGGAGGGAGGCTTCGAGCGCCACGTGCGGCGTGCCCGGCGCGCCTACGCCGAGCGCCGCGACGCCGCGCTCGAGTCGCTGGCGCGCGCGGCGCGCAAGGTCCCTCTCGAGGTCACGCCTCCCGACGGAGGCCTGGCGGTCTGGACGCTCTGGCCCCGGCACCCGATCGTGGAGCTGGCGCGCCGCGCCCTGGTACGCGGCGTCGCCGTCCTGCCGGGCCCGCTCGCCACCCTCGAAGCGAGCAGCGCGGGCATGCGGCTCGCTTACGGCCGGGTCAGCCCCGCGCAGTTCAGCGCCGCGGTGAGCATCCTGGTCGACGAGGCAAAGCGGATGTGATCGGTGGCTCCCGAGGCACTCACGTGCTGAATTCCTGCATCTCCGTACTACGAGCCTACGGTTCGCTCGAAAGAAGAGGGCTTACCTTCATCGTCAGGAGGGGGATAATCTCTCGGATCTTGGGGAGCTGCGTTCTATGCGCCGGGAAGACGAGGTGGACCGGAATAGGGCCGCTCGACCAGTCCGTGAGGACCTGGGTGACCTTCCCGCGGCTGATGGCTTCCCGGATGAGGTTCTCGGGGACGAAGCCGATTCCCTCGTGGGCCTTCATCAGCTCTTCCATCGCCCCGAACGAATTCGTGCTCGTGGTGATCTTTGGTTTGGCTTTGGCCTTCAGGCCCGAAGCCGTCTGCAGGTTCCAGACGGTTTCGGAGCCGGCCTTGTCCGAGGAGAGAAAACCCAGGCACGAGTGCGCGCGCAGATCCGCCGGACCGGTGATCCGGGCGGACTGCCGCAGGTATTTCGGGCTCGCCACCAGGATCAAACGGCCGAGGCCCAGCCTCTTCGCTTTGAGGCTCGAGTCCTTCAGGTGGCCTCCGCGGATCGCGATGTCGACGCGGTCCCGATGAAAATGGACGAGATCGTTCGCGATGAGGATCTCGACGTTCATCTGCGGAAATCTCTTTCGGTACTCGACCACGGCCTCGGCGATTTCCCGCGAGGCGAACTCCGCGGGACAGGCGAGGCGCAACGTTCCGCTCGGCTGCGCCTGAGCTCCGTGCGTCTCATCGAACACGTCGACGAGCTGACGGACCGCGGGCGCGCTCTTGTTGAAGTACTCTTCGCCCGTGTCGGTCAGGCGCAGGCTTCGCGTCGTCCGCGTGAGCAAGCTCACGCCCAGGGCCTTCTCCAGGGCGGCGATCCGGTCGCTCACCGTGGAGGCGGGCATTTCCAAGCGCTTCGCGGCCTCGGTGAAGGAGCCCGCGGTGACGACCTCGACGAAGATCCTCGCGGCGTTCAGGTCCAAGCTCATCATCCGCTGCCCCGTACAGACTATCCGGATTGTCCGACCTGGTCAACTTCGTTCGCCGCGACGATAATGGAGCCAACGGGAGATGACACATGAAGAAGATCTTGGCGCCTGATGCCCTGGAGCAGCTCTTCACCGAGGCGCGCTCGTATCACGATTGGACGGACCAGGACGTGACCGAGGACGATCTCAAGACCATCTACGAATTGTTCAAATGGGGACCGACATCGGTGAACTCGATGCCGGCCCGCTTTCTCAACATCCGCTCGAACGAAGCGAAGGAGAAGCTCTACCCCGCTCTGATGGAGACGAACAGACGTCAGGTCAAACGCGCCCCCGCGACGATCATCGTCGCCTACGACGAAAAGTTCTACGAACGGCTCGACGAGCTGTGGCCCGCGTTTGACGTCAAACCGTACTTCACCTCGAATCTCCAGATGAGCCACGAGACGGCTTTCCGGAACAGCTCGCTGCAAGGGGCTTATCTCATGCTGGCCGCACGAGCGCTCGGGTTCGACGTCGGCCCTCTCTCGGGATTCGACAACGCGCTCGTCGACGAGCTCTTCTTCAAGGGCACCTCGCTGAAGTCGAACTTTATCTGCATGATCGGCCACGGAAAACCGGAAGGGCTCTACCCGCGCGGCCCCCGGCTCGATTATGAGACATCAGTGAAGACAGCTTGAACTTCGATTTTTTCGCACGCGAGCTGGTCGGTGTGTAGATGGGCGCGTAGGCCGCCGGAAGCTTGGCCCACGGCGCAACGTGCACCGCGCCGGCTCCAGCAGAAGCAACAGAAGCGGCACCCGAAGCCGACATGGCCCCACGACCGGGCGGCGCTCGTGCCAGCACGCACCAGCCCCTTCGCCTCCGCCCCCGGCGGGGCCGGCTTCACGTACGATGGCGAGCGCCATGAGCAACCCGGAGATCGAGGCAGCGCTCGCGCTCGCGCTCGAACGCTGGGAGAAGATGTTCCCCGTCGAGGACGAGCGCGCGAAGCTCGCGAGCTGGGATCCGCCGCACTTCGTGCCGGGGCTCGGCCTCGTGGCGGCGTTCAGCCTCTTCGAAGCGCGCACGAACCGAGGGCCGTCCGGCGAGCTGATCGTCGTGCCGCTCGCGCGGATGGGCGAGCCCGCGGCGGCGCTCGACGAGCTCGCCGCGACGCTCGAGGGGCTCAGGTCTCGCGGCGTCGCCTCGCAGCTCGACGCGCCGCTCGAGGCGACGGTGGGCCTCGCGCCGGCGCGTTACACCGAGGGCATGTTCGCGACCGACGAGCTCGGGGCGCGCCGCCGCGCCGAGGCGCTCGCGTCGATGAACGCCCGCTTCGAGGCCGTGGCCACACGAATGAAAGAGGTCTATGGCCTGCGGCTGCCGCGCTACCTCGCGACCTTCGCGGCGTTCTGGCGCAGCCTCGACGACATGGAGCGGCAGGGGATGAGCCACCTGGGGCGCTCGCCGGGCGGGATCATGATCTGGTTCGAGGACGGCGGGCTCGAGCGGAAGACGCGCGGCAGGCTCGACCCGCGGCTCGAGTGCCGGTTCCGCGCCGACCCGCCCGAGCTGGTCACCGTGATGTGGGGCGACTCCGACGGGCTGCACCATGGCCTGTGGTACGACGACCCCGCGGATCCGCCGACGTGCATCGCGCACAACTACGCGCGCGACTCCGCGGAGACCTGGAGAGACAGCGAGCCCACGCCCCTCGCGGTGCTCGCCGCCCGCGCGCGCGAGCTCATCTCGAGCCCTGACGAGGAGGAGCCGGCGCCGCTGCAGGTGTACGCCGCGCTCGCCGCCATCGAATGGTTCGAGGAGGCCGACCGCAAGGCCCTCGCCGAGGACCCGCCCGCGGAACGCTGGCTCGAGGCGGATCGCATCCCGACCCTCGGCACGTTCGGGCCCGCGCTGCCGCCCGGCGCCGGGAGCATCCGCGTGGGCTCGCCCGACGAGCGCGTGAAGGCGTGGAAGACGCAGCCGCCCCGCGTGCAGAAGTGGATCGAATCGGCGAAGCGCGATTGCGCCGAGGGGCGGCCCGCGGCGGCGCTGACGTTCGGGCTCGACCTGCACTGGCTCGATAAGGAGGAATACCGCGACGCCGCGCTCGAGCTGCTGGTGATGGCGTACGAGAAGCTCGGGCGGCGCGCGCACGCGGAGACCGTGAAGGTGCATTATGCGCACCGCGATCTCCGGAGCGTGGGGGTGTTCCTCCGGCCGGGCGAGGAGGACGGCGCACCTTAGCGCTGCGAGCCGCTCCGAAACGCGCGGGGCGCGTCGCCCGCGGGACAGGCGTGCTGGCGAGGCCGGCGATGCGATCGAGCAAGCGATCCATCACGTCTCGGATGACGTCATGTCCGACGCCATGGTGTCGAGCGATGCGGTGAATGTTCACGCGACCCCGCGCAACGAAGGCCGCGGAGGCCAAGAGGACCATGCGATCGACTTGGAGATTCGGAGCCGCCCTCACGTGCGGGATCGTGGCGCTGCCCGCGGGCGTCGCGTGGGCGGCCAGCACGCCGTCCTGGGAGGCCGTTCCCTCGATGATCACCCCTCGGGCCGAGCACTCGGCCACGGTGCTTCAGGACGGCCGTGTGCTCGTCGTGGGTGGATTCACGGAGGTGGACGACGGGTCGCCGGACGCAGCGCGCACGGCGGTGGGCCTCGCGGCGGTCGAGATCTACGACCCCGCGACCAGGACGTGGTCGCCTGCGGCGCCGCTCTACCAGGGTCGGCACGGTCACGCGGCCGTCCTCCTGCCGGACGGACAGGTCCTCGTGGCGGGCGGCCGGATCAGACGCGAGCAGAGCGGGACAGAGCTCAGCTCGGCGGAGCTGTATGACCCGACGAACGACACCTGGACCAAGGTGGGGTACCTGGCCAAGCCCCACCCCGCGCCCTCGATGGTGCTCGTCGACGGCAGGCCCGTGCTGGTCGGCATGGCCTGGTCCAACTCGCTGTTCATCGACGAGCTGAACGCGGCCGTCTACGATCCGACGTCGCGCTCCTGGACGCCAACGGCCTTGTGCCGCGAGTCGACGATCAACCCGGTGAGCGCGACGCTGCTCCATGACGGGCGGGTGATGTCGGTCGGGAGCAGCTGCAGCATCTATGACCTGGAGACCCGGCTCTGGACCAACGAGCGCAGGCCTGTCCTGTCGACGTCGAGGTACAGGTACCCTGACGCGATGACGCTCGCGAGCGGCGGTGTCCTCGTCACGGGAGGCACCCTCTCCGGTCCCGACCCGGCGGTCCACGCCTTCTCGCAGGTCTACTTCCCCCAGGAGGACCGCTGGGCGGCGACGTCCGGGTCCTATGCTCCGGCCTCGTCGTGCGGGACGGCCCCGAGCTCGAGCAGCATCCGGGGGACGCGCACATCGCTGCTCCCGAGCGGGAAGGTGCTGCTGACCGGAGGCCTGGAGACCTGCGGCACGTACACGTTCTACGGGACGAAGGCGCTCTTCGACGAGGCGACCCTCGCCTGGTCGAGCCTCGACCTGGAGTCGCCGGCCACCCTGGCGCGCGCGTTCCACTCCTCGACGCGCCTCGAGGACGGCAGCGTGCTCCTCGCCGGCGGGTACGTCGGCGCCACGACCCCGACGGCGTCGGCCGTGCTCTTCCACGAGCGCTCGCCGCTCGGCGCGGGCTGCGCGACGGACAGCGACTGTGGCAGCGGCTCCTGCGCGGACTCGGTGTGCTGCGACGCGCGCTGCGACGGCCCCTGCGACGCCTGCGCGGCCGCGTCGGGCGCATCGCAGGACGGCGCCTGCACGCCGGTCACGGGCGCCGCCTGTGACGACGCGGACGCGTGCATCGCGGGCGGCGTCTGCGAGGCGGGCGCGTGCGTCGGGGGCGCGGCGGCGCCGGACGGGACGCCATGCAGCGACGGCGACGTGTGCTCGACGGCGAGCGCCTGCGTGGCCGGCGCCTGCGAGGGGTCGAGCCTCGCGGTGTGCCTGCCCGCCGACGAGTGCCACGAGGCGCCGGCGTGCGACCCCGCGGCCGGGTGCGCGGCGCCCGGACCCGCGCTGCCGGACGGCACCCCCTGCGCTTTCCCGGGCGCCGAGGATCGGTGGCAGGAGACGGCGCGGATCGACGCCTCCATCCTCCCCGGGTTGCAGACCACGGTCCTCCTGGACGAGACGGTCCTCGTCATCGGCGGGGCCCCGGTGCCCGGCCGGAACCAAACTCGGCGTGTCTGGACTCGCTACGATCCGAGCACGGGCGCGTGGGCGCCGACCGCGACGATCGACGGCCTGCGGAGCGCGCAGACACCCACATTGCTTCCGGACGGGACGGTCCTGGTGATCGGCGACAGCCCGTTCGTGAGCACCGACTTTGGCCCTGCGCCGACGAGGCGATTCGACCCGGCGACGGGCGTGTGGACGCCGGCCGCGTCCACGGTCGCGCCGCGCTTCTTTCACACCGCCACGCTGCTTCAGGACGGCCGGGTGCTCGTCGCCGGCGGCGACAAGCCCGGCGGTGCCGGTGGTGTCCTGGTCGAGGTCTACGATCCGGTCGTGGACACGTGGACCGCGAGGGCGCCCATGAACGTCGCGCGCCAGAACCATTCGGCGACGCTGCTCCAGGACGGCCGGGTCCTCGTCGCGGGCGGCGCTGACGGGTATCCCCCCGAGAGCCCGGATCACCACCTGACGAGCGCGGAGACGTACGATCCGGCGACCGACACGTGGACGCCCGTCGCCTCGATGCGCTGGGCTCGCATGCGGCACACGGCGACGCTGCTTCCGGACGGCCGGGTGCTGGTGGCCGGAAGCTGGGGTACCGAGAGCGGCAAGACGGTCGAGATCTACGATCCTTCGAGCGATACGTGGACCTCGGCGGCGGAGATGACGACGGCGCGGAGATCTCCTGGAGCGGCGCTCTTC
Organism: Sorangium aterium; assembly: GCF_028368935.1. NCBI lineage: Bacteria > Pseudomonadati > Myxococcota > Polyangiales > Polyangiaceae > Sorangium > Sorangium atrum. The sequence goes on from NZ_JAQNDK010000001.1 coordinate 3,142,210, forward strand.
GCCGACGGTAGGGTCATGATGGCGGGCAACTCGCATGACGAAAGCGACGGCGCCCTCGCCGCCGAGCTCTACGATCCGGCGAGCGACACCTGGGCGCTCGGGCCGGCGCTGGACGTGATGGTCAACGACCACGCGACGGCGCTGCTCAACGATGGCCGTGTCCTGATCGCCGGCGGCAACGCCGGTTCTGTGGTCGCGCCTTACCAGAAGATCGACCATGCGTGGCTCTACGTCCCGGCGCAGCCCGCGTCGCGCGGGGCGTGCCAGGCGGGCGCCTGCGTGCCGGGTGGAGACGGCACAGGCGGAGACGGCGCGGGCGGCGGCACAGGCGGCGACGGCGGGGCGGGCGGCACGGGCACAAGCGGTGATGGCGGTGGAATCAGCGCTGGCGTCGGCGGCGACCCAACCGGCGGAGGCGGCGCGAACAGCGGTAACGGCGGCGACCCAACCAGCGGTGGCGGCGGCGCGAACAGCGGTAACGGCGGCGACCCGACCAGCGGTGGCGGCGGCGCGAACAGCGGTGGCGGCGGCGCGAACGGCGGTAACGGCGGCGACCCGACCAGCGGTGGCGGCGGCGCGAACGGCGGTAACGGTGGCGACCCGACCAGCGGTGGCGGCGGTAGCGCAACCGGCAGTGCCAGCGCAAATGCAACCAGTGGCGCCGGCGGCGATGCGACCAGCGGCGTCGGCACCGGCGCAGCCGCCGGTGGCGGTGGCGAAGGCGGCGCTGCCACCGGCGGCGACGGCGGAGGTGCCAGCAGTGAAGTTGGCGCCACATCCACCACGACCGCCGCCGGCGGCGATGACGCCAGCAGCGCCGGCACCGGCGCAACCGGCGCGCAGAGCAGCGGCGGCGGCGACCTCCCGAGCGCAGGAGGGGGCGGCGGCTGCCACATGACGCCAGGCAGCCAGGGCGCGCCGGCCTGGCTGCTCGCCCTCGGGGCGCTCGCCACCGCGCGGCTGCGCCGGCGCCTCGCGAGGTCCAGCCGCACCTGAGTGGCGGCCGGCGATTCAACCCGGGCAGTGATGCAAAAGTGGTGCGCCCCGCGTCGCCCGCCCCGGCGCCCGCTGGCGCGATCGCCATGGAGGCGCACGCGCCACGATCGAGCTCGTCAGACGTCCACGTCCTCGAGGCCGCGCGCCGCATCCGAGCCCGCGCCGCATCCGCCTTCACGATGGAAATCTCCCGCCCCACGATATTTATTCTCGCGGTGAGCCGGTTCGAGGGCGCGCCGCTACTGCCTGACAGACGTGCGCCTGGCTGGCTGGGTCGAAGGACCCACCGAGTTCCTTGCGGCCCCCGCGGACATCCGTGGCGGTCGCCGTGCCGGGATCTGGGCAACGCAGATCGTGGGCGTCCGATGTGATATTGACTCCACTCCAGGTCATCTGGTGGGCCGTCGCCGCAGTCCGGGTGTACAGGGACCTCGCTGCCCGCTGCCTCGCGCGGCTCACTCCGAGGGTGTCGGCGACGATCGCACCACACCCCGCGCTGGGGCCAGCGCAGCTTGCCGGAACGACCCCCCCGGCGGCGCGCGCTGACCGCCTTGCGCCGGGAACCTCCGCTCGGTACTGTGCTCGCTCATCACGACTGATCTGCGAAGTCACGAGCCCTCGGAGCGATGACGTCGTGCGTAGAGCCAGCCTTGCCATCGCTCCGTCAGAGCGTGGCGGTACTGACGCAAGTGAGGTGGCTCGCGCGCTCATCGAAGGGGAACCATGGGCGGCAACCGCGGTGTGGAACGCACATGCGCCCAAGGTGTTCCGGATCGTCGCGCGCGTGCTCGGGCCCGGCGCGGATGCAGAGGACGTGACCCAGGAGGTCTTTGTTCGCGTGTTCTCCAGAGTATCCGGGCTGAGAGACCCCGATGCGCTGGGGAGCTTCGTGTTCTCGGTGACCGTTCGACTCCTGAAATGGGAGCTCCGCCGCAGGCGCGTGAGGCGCATCCTCCAGCTCACGGACACTGCCGAGCTCCCGGAACAGGCGGTCGAGCCGGCGGACAGCGAGGCGCGCGAGGCGCTGGGCCGCCTCTATGCGATCCTCGACACGCTGAGCGCAGACGACCGGACCGCGTTCGTGCTCCGCCACATGGAGGGGATGAGCCTGCCGGAGATCGCGGAGGCTACAGGGATATCGCTGGCCACCGTGAAGCGCAGGCTCAGCCGGGCAACGGAGCGCGTGTCGTCCCAGGTCGAGAAGGACACGTCCCTCGCCGCTTACTGCATGAGAGCGGAGGCGCAGGATGACTCTTGACGAGGAGAAGGACCCGGCGCTCGGCCCGGAGGCCGCGCGCGCGGTCGAGCTGGCTCGCCGGTCGCTCGGCGCGATGTCGCCCCAGCAGCGTGTCCAGGGGCTGCTCCGCGTGACGGAGCGGACGGCGAGGCGCCCGGGCTTCCGCCTGTCGCCCCTCCGGGCCGGAGCGCTCGCGCTCGCAGCGGCCGCCGCGGTCCTTCTCGGCGTCAACGTGTGGCAGCGAGGAGCGCGCTCCGATCGGCTCTCCTACGAGGTGGAGGGCGGCGCCGTGCAGCAGGACGGCTCCGTCCAGGCGGACACGTCGAGCCGTCCGAAGGTCCGGTTCTCCGATGGCACCGAGGTGCAGCTCGCCGAGATGGCGCGCGCGCACATCGTGTCGGTGGACGAGCAGGGCGCCAGGGTCGCCCTCGACCGGGGAGAGGTCCACGCGCGCGTGGTCCATCGGTCGGAGGCGCAGTGGCTGTTCGACGCGGGGCCGTTCCTCGTGACTGTGACCGGGACGGCCTTCGCGCTTTCCTGGGCGCCGGAGGACGAGCGCCTCGATCTGCGGCTCGAGAACGGCGCCGTCATCGTCAGCGGACCGCTGTCCGGCAAGCCGATCGCGGTGCGCGCCGGGCAGTGGCTGACCCTGCGGCAGCGCACGGGAGAGGTCCTCCTGCGCGATCTCGATCTTCAGCAAGGCGCGGAGGCGTCGCCGGCGCCCGCCCCGGCGCCGCCCGACCGCGCCGAGGAGCCCAGCGCAGCGCCGGTTCCGGATCCGCCCGGGACCCCCGCGGGCCCGACCGCGGCGGCGCTCTCGGCCGAGCCGAGGCGCGACTGGGCCGGGAAGCTCGCGGCGGGGAAGCTCGACGCCATCGTCGACGAGGCGCAGCGCCGCGGGCTCGGCGTCTCGCTCGCGGAGAGCAGCAACGAGGAGCTCTCGGTCCTCGCGGACGCGGCGCGGTACACGAGGCGGAACGACGTCGCGCGGCAGGCGCTCCTCGCCCAGCGCCGGCGCTTTCCGGCGACGCAACGGGGCAAGGAGGCGGCGTTCCTGCTCGGCCGCCTCGCGGAGGCCCAGGAGGGAGGCGCCGCGGCGCTCGCCTGGTTCGAGACCTACCTCAAGGAGGCTCCGCAGGGGGCTTATGCCTCCGAAGCGCTCGGGCGAAAGATGGTGATCGTGCAGCGGCTCCACGGCGACGCGGAGGCCGAGGCCGTCGCGCGGGCGTACCTGAGCCGGTTCCCGGGCGGAACCTACGCGCAGGCGGCGCGGGCCCTCGCTCGAACGCCGTGAGGCTCGCGCGGGCGCAGGCGCTGGCCGGGGCCCTCGCGCTCCTCCTCTGCGCGGCGAGCCCCGCGGCGTCGGGGGAGCCTGCGCGCGTGGTCCTCGTGCGGCCAGGCGCCGCCGATCCGTCGATCTCCGAGGCGCTGATCCGCATCCGAGGGGAGCTCGTCGCCGACGGATTCGACGTGGAGGTCCTCGATGCGCAGTCGGCCTCCGCCCCCCGGCCAACGATGGACGACGCCGGGCAGCAGGCCGGCTCTGCGGCCCTGATCGGGCTGTTCCTGGCGCCGGATGGTCAAGCCGCCGAGCTCTGGGTGGTCGACCCGCGGACGCACGAGACGCTCGTGCGGCGGATCGACACGCGCGGCGAGGCGCGGGAGCACATCGTCGAGGTGCTCGCGGTGCGCGCCGTCGAGCTGCTCCGCGCGAGCCTGCTCGAGCTCCTGATGTCCTCGCAGCGCGCGCCCGCGCCCGCGCCCGCGCCCGCCGCCGCGCCGCCCCCGAGCAAGGTGAGCGAGCAGGTGCCTCGACAGGCGGAGGAGCCGCGCGTCCACGCGTCGCGCCGATCGACCTGGGGCGTCGAGCTGGGGGGCGGGCTCCTCGCGAGCCCGGGCGGCATCGGCCCGGCGCTGCTCCTGGTCGCGCGTCTGCGCTTCGCGCCGATCGGTCCGCTCGAGGCGCGCCTCTCGTTCGCCGGGCTCGGGACGGCGCCGCGCGTGGTCGGGCCGCAGGGCAGCGCGACCGTGCAGCAGCGGTTCGGGCTCGTCGAGCTCGCGGCGCTCCCCTGGCCCGAGCTGCGCTTGCGCCCGAGGTTCTCGGTGGGCCTCGGGGCGTTCCACGTCGCCGTCGACGGCGAGGCATCGTGGCCGTACCGGGGGGTCCACAGCGCGCAGTGGGCGTTCGCCGCGGACGCCGGCGCCGGCGTCGAGCTCGGGATCGTGAGGCGGCTCCACGTCGTCGCCGAGGCGCACGCGCTCGTCGCGCACCCGTATCCGGTGGTCCGCTTCGTCGAGACCGAGGCGGCGCGCGGCGCGCGCCCGGCGCTGCTCGGCAGCCTCGGCCTCGTGGGGTGGCTTTGATCGAAGGACGAGCGGCGTCACGGCTCCGGTTCGCCGGTGGTGCCCGCACCGGCGTCGGCGCCGGTTCCGACCGGGTTCAGCGTGAACAGCTGGCTGCTGCCGCCGCTGGAAGCCGTCTGGAAGAGGGCGGTGCGGTCGGTCGGCGGGGAGCCGTGAGCGTCGATGACCTTGCCGCTGAGGCGCGACGTGATGCGGACGGCACCGCCGCCGAGATCGGTGACGGACCATTGCTGGCCGGGATTGCCGTTGCAGGTGAGCTGGACGATGAACGCGCCGTCGGCGGTCGACCCGCCGCGGACGTCGAGGCACTTGTCGCTCCTGACGCTGCGGATCCGGTAATACCCGCCGTCCACCGCCTCGAAGCGGAAGTGCTGGTTGGTGCCGCCGTTGCAATCCCAGAGCTGCAGGACGAGGTCGTCGGCCGTATCTACCGCGGCGTCGACGTCCACGCAGCGCCCGCTCTGGACGCCGACCAGGGTGTAGCTGGTGCCCGTCGAGAGGTCCGCTGCGTCTGGCACAACGGCTTCACGCCCGACCTCGAGGCGTACGTCGACAGGTATCTCCTTGGTAAGGAGGACGTCGACACGGACATCCTGCGCTCCAAGTTCACGATCGACACCGACACCTGGATTCCCTGGGAAACGCCTACACTCCAGTAGTCGTGCTCGTCGCGAGCCGCGCCCGCAACCAGCCGCGCCTCGCCAAGAACGCCGGACAGAGCCAGGCGGTCGAGGGTGGGTGCAGCGCCAGGCGCGACGAGGAGCAACGACGCGATCGAGACAGCTCAAGGACCCGCGTCGCGCGCGCGGTACTCGGCGATCATCTCCTTCGTCACGTCGTGATCATAACAGAGAGGCGCTGAGCCTCCCGGCCGCGAATAAGCGCTGCGCTTGCCGCATTGCCTGCCCGCTCGATCGGTATCGTAAGGACACGGGCAGCTCCCGCTGTACGCCGCTCGTGACTCGGCGATGAGAGCCTTCCGGATCGCGGCGTCCGTCTTCGGGGCATCTGCCTTGGCCGACGACGCTGCAAACATCGCCATTCCAACGATGAGCCAGTACCCATGCCGCGTAAACTGGCATCGTACCGACCCTCCGGAACCTCACAACACGTTCTTTCGTTCAGGTGCCCCCGTGTGTTCACATCGGCTGAACGGCTCCCTCGTGGGGCCGTCACCGCCCTCTGTGCCAACGTCGGTTGAGACAGGCTCCCACTGGAAATCTGTGGTGAGAGGGCGGAGAATGGACCTGACCCGCGCCGAAGAACACCAGGCGATCGACGCGCAGCGCCTTCGCCTCGTTCTCGTTGCCAGACGCCCGGGTTACCCAGCGTGCGATCGACCTGCTCGACGCCACTCTTCACCGTGATCTTCGCCAGATTCGCGTAGAATCGAGCGGAGTGAACAGGTCGTCGACGTCATGTGGACCTCTCATCGATGCACCGCAGCGGTCGCTCACCCAGGCCGGTGAGCAGCTCGATCTGCGCGCGGGCTGTCAGGTCGTCGAGGCGACGGTGGATGTCGCGGTAGGGTATTGGAGCTCCCTGGCCACCGCGGTCTGGATGAAGACGACCCACCCGCACCACGCCGCCTCCCTGAGGGCGGCGATCGTGGGGGCCCAGGCAAGCTCCCCGTCCCGCAAGGTGTGGCTGCTGCAGATCGTGGCCCCTGAAGCCATCGTACCCGACACGCGCAGCCGCAGCGCTCTCGCCGGGATGTTGTGTTCGGTGGATGGCATCGTGTCCCACTCGGCGGTGATCCACATCGGGTCGGGCTTCCGCGCGTCCATCGTGCGCAGCATCGTCACGGGGCTCAACGCCCTGGGACGCCAGCAGTTTCCACATTGTGTCTTCGCCACCCTCGAGGAAGGCGTTGCCTGGCTGGCCACCCACGGCCTGCCGGACCGCGCGGCCGCCCATCGCGACCTCTCGGCGTTCCATGAGGCCGCGGTCGCGGGCCAGCTCACGAGCGTTCGGACGTGAGCGCCCCGCCCAGAGCATCGTGACCTCGAGCCTCGCGTTCCCGCGCGTCCGCGGCGCCACGTTCTCGACCGATCGAGAGACGTCTCCTCGTCTTGACGGGCGCGCCGCGACCAGGGATCCTCGCTGGCATGCGTTTCGCCGCGTTCGGGGTGATCCTGTTGCTCGTGGGCAACGCGCACGCCCAGTCGACGGCGCCGGCGCCCGCCGTCGACACCACGCGGCGCGACGTGGGCACCGGCCTCTCCGTGGGCGGGCTGGTCCTCGGCTCCGTCGGAGCAGGCATGTTCTTCCTCACCCGAAAGAGCGGCGACGATTCCTGCGGTTGCGCGTCTCGCGCATGGGTCTTTCCCACCGTGCTCATGAGCGTCGGAGGCGCGATGACCCTCACGGGTGTACCGCTCTGGATCACGGGTCAGATCAAGCTCGATCGCGCCACGACCCAGGCGGAGCTGCAGCTCGGTCCGCTCGGCGGAAGCGTCCGGCTCCTGTTCTGAAGGCGCGCGACGCTCGCCCCGCCGCCTCCGCCGTCACGTGACCGCGGGTCCCGCGGCGAGCCCGCCGCTCACCGCTCCACCGGCGCCCCGTCGCGTATCCCGAGCGTCTCCTCGCGCGCCGACAGGCACGCCTCGCTCCCCACGACGAACGCGCGGCAGTTGTCCGGCCTGATCTCGTAGATGGCGCAGCGCCGGTCCTCGCAGAGGTGCTGGCACCGCCCGCTCGCCGCGAAGCGCAGCGTGATCTTCCCGTCCCGCGCCCGCCGCACGTAGGTGCGCCCCGTGAGGTCGCCGCGCCCGGCCTCTCGGAAGCGCGCGAGGTCCACCTCGTCGAGCACCACGTTGGCGTCGTGGCAGCAGGCGCCGCACGCCAGGCAGTCGAGCGCCACCTCGCGGAGCGCCCCGGGGTGCGTGCTGTCGCGCTCGCACCAGTCGAGGACCGAGCCCTCGTACTGCCGCTTCACCCGCGCCGTCGCGAGCCCCTTGGCGGGCCCCTCGCTCACGCGGCGAAAGCGCTGCTGCTCGATCGACAGGAGCGACCACAGCCCGAGCTCCGTGAGCTTCCCGTCCTCGCCGATGGAGAGCAGCAGGTCCACCCGTTCGTCCGGCAGCACGATGGCGGCGTGCCCGCCGGCCCTCACGTGCGCCGCTGCGCGGCTCAGGAAACGCGGGCGAAACCGCCGCCAGACGGGGCGAGACACGACGTACGCGGACATCGGGGCGCATCTTCGCGCTCCAGCCCCGCGCTGCCAAGCCCCGCCCTCGCTCGACGGCCGCGCTGCGCTATGTTGGAACGGTGCGACATCGCAAGAAGATCGTCATCGTGAAGACCGGTGAGCCCGTCCCCCCGGTCCTCGAGCGGCGCGGTCAGTTCTCCGTCTTGATCGAGCAGACGATCGGCGCCGCCTGGAGCGGCGGGTACGCCACCGTCGACGCCCGCACGGACGAGCTCCCCGCCCCCGACGCCCCCGAGACCGCCGCCTTCGTCGTCACCGGCTCGTCGGCCAACGTCCCCCACCGCGAGCCCTGGATGCTCCGCTGCGAGGCGTGGCTGCGCGGCGTCGTGCAGGCCGGCACCCCGACGTTCGGCATCTGCTTCGGCCACCAGATCCTCGCCCAGGCCCTCGGCGGCGAGGTCGTCCGCAACCCGCGCGGCCGCGAGATCGGCAGGATCCGCGTCCAGCGCCGCGCCGACGACCCCCTCTTCGACGGCCTGCCGTCGAGCTTCGAGACGCACGCGACCCACGTCGACACGGTCGGCACGCTGCCCGAGGGCGCCACGAGCCTCGCGTTCACCGAGCTCGACGACCACCAGGTCATCCGCTTCACGAGCGCCTGCTACGGCGTGCAGTTCCACCCCGAGATGGACCACGACGTCATCGCCGGCTACATCGCGTGGCGGCGCGAGATCCTGCAGGCCGAGGGCCACGACGTCCCGGCGCTCCTCGCTCCCATCGCGCCGGATCAGCTCGGCACACGGACGCTGCACAATTTCATCCGGCACGTTGTCGTGCGCGGCGCTTGATCCCTACGCTGCCGACCTGACCGGGGTAGTCCATCCCCTGACTGACGCGCCGGTCATCTCGACCTGACGCGCCGGTCAGTCCCCGCGCGACCTGGCCCGCCGACCGCGCGGCGGGCTCGCCCGCTCCGGCGCCTCGCCGGGGGCGTCCCTCGCCGCGGGCGCGGCGCGCTCGCCCTCCGGGCGCCGCGCCTCGAGCCCGGCCGCGGGGTCCATCCGGAGGTAGCCGCGCCGCAGGAAATCGTGGAGCGCCGTGACGATTCGCTCGCGCGGGCGGGCCTGCTCCTCGAGGGCGTTCTCGAACAGCACCTCCTTCAGCGCGCCGATCGTGAACGTCGCGTAGAGCTCGGTGTCCCCCGGCTCGATGACGCCGAGCCGCTGCCCCTCCGCGAGGCTCTGCTGCAGCAGGAGCTTCACCTCCTGCCGGAAGGCCCGCAGCTCCTTGACGAACGCCGGGTCGAGCCCGGCCGCGTGCGACAGGAGGATGCTCGTCAGCGCCGGATCGTCGAGCAGGACGGCCACGATCGCGCGGATGTTGTGCTTGACCTGCGCCTCGACGTCCGCCGACGGGTCCACGCGCAGGATGGCGCCGCCGAGCCGCGAGAAGAGGCCGCGCACGAGCTCGCCGAACACCGAGCGCTTGTCGGGGAAGTAGAGGTAGAACGTCCCCTTCGCGACCTTCGCGAGCGCGACGATGTCGTCGACCTTCGCCTCGTGATACCCCTTCTCGGAAAACACGGTACGCGCCGCGCGGAGGAGCGCTTGGCGGCGCTCGGCCTTGTCCATGGGCCGGTCGCTTTACCATCACCGGCCCGCCATCTGGGGATCGATGTCTCCCCTCCGGCGTCGAGCAGGCCCGCCGCCTGAAAAGTTCCGGAAAGTTCGCGGCACAGCGCACGACACGCGGACGCCGAAGGGAACGGCGCGCAACCAAACGCAACCAGCCGCAACCGCCCGCCATCGAGCGCCGCGTCGGAACCTTGCACCCTGGACGCAGCGACGGCCCGAGATGGCCGAAGAACAGCGTTGCGCGACGACCAAGACGCACCGGATTGCTTGATTTCCAGGGCACCCCGTTGTAGCCATCACGACTGACCAGCCAGTCAGTCGGACGCTGGGGACCGGCGACGGCGGTGGGAGGAGCCCCGATGGGAAGGCAGATCCAGGAACCGGTCGTGGTCGGCATCGACGTCGGCTCGACGACGGTGAAGGCCGTCGTGCTCGATCCGCAGACGCTCGAGATTCTCTGGAGCGACTACCAGCGGCATCAGACCAAGCAGCCGGAGAAGGTGCTCGAGCTCCTCGAGACCATCGAGGCGTCGTTCCCCGCGTCGCCGAGGGACAGCTGGCGGGTGTTCATGACGGGCTCCGGCGCCGCGCCCCTCTGCCCGGGCCTCGGCGCCAAGTTCGTCCAGGAGGTCAACGCGGTCACGCTCGCTGTCGAGAACCTGCACCCGGACGTGGGCAGCGTCATCGAACTCGGCGGGCAGGACGCGAAGATCATCATCTTCCAGCGCGACGAGAAGACGGGCGACAAGACCGCCGCGCCGTCGATGAACGACAAGTGCGCCTCCGGCACGGGCGCCACCATCGACAAGTGCATGATCAAGGTGGGCCTCCCGTCGACGGAGGTGGTGAAGATCCACTTCGACGACTCGAAGCTCCACCACGTCGCCGCGAAGTGCGGCGTCTTCGCCGAGACGGACATCGTGAACCTCGTGAAGAGCGGCATCCCCTCGACGGAGATCCTCTGCTCTCTCGCCGACGCGATCGTCCTCCAGAACCTGTCGGTGCTGACGCGCGGCTCGACGCTGAAGCACAAGGTGCTCCTGCTCGGCGGCCCCAACACCTACCTCCCCTTCCTCCAGGAGTGCTGGCGCAAGCGGATCCCCGAGACCTGGGACGAGCGCGGCTACAGCTGGCCGAAGGACCGGCCGGTCGAGGAGACGATCTTCGTCCCGGAGAACTCGCAGTACTACGCGGCGTTCGGCGCGTGCGTGTACGGGCTCAAGGAGGCGCCGGAGGTCGGCCTCTACGCCGGCAAGGCGGGGCTCATCGAGTACATGACGAACGGCAGGAAGGCCCGGCTCGGCGAGAGCGCGGGCCCGCCGCTCGTGAAGACCCGCGACGAGGTCGACGAGTTCCGGAAGCTCTACAGCATCCCGAGGTTCACGCCGATGAAGCTCGCGCCCGGCCAGGTGGTGCGCGGGGTCATCGGCCTCGACGGCGGCTCCACCTCGTCGAAGGCGGTGCTCATCGACGAGGACGGGAGCATCGTCTGCAAGGCCTACCAGCTCTCCAAGGGCAACCCGATCCAGGACGCGAAGGAGCTCCTCTCCCAGCTCCGGCAGTACGTGCTCGATCAGGGCGCGACGCTCGAGGTGCTCGGCTTCGGCGGCACCGGGTACGCGGCCGACGTGCTCCAGGAGTGCATGCGGGCCGACGTCAACATCGTCGAGACCGTCGCCCACATGATGAGCGCGGTGAAGTTCTTCGGCGACGTCGACGTCATCTGCGATATCGGCGGACAGGACATCAAGGTCCTGTTCATGAAGAACGGCGATATCGCGAACTTCCGCCTCTCCAACTCGTGCTCTGCGGGCAACGGCATGCTGCTCCAGGCGATGGCCGACCAGTTCGGCCTGAAGGTGACCGACTACGCCGACACGGCGTTCGGCGCCGAGCTCGCGCCGAAGTTCAGCTACGGCTGCGCCGTCTTCCTCGACACGGACCGCGTGAACTTCCAGAAGGAGGGCTTCTCGAAGGAGGAGCTGCTCGCCGGCCTCGCCCAGGTGCTGCCGAAGAACGTGTGGCAGTACGTCGTGCAGATCCCGCGGCTCGCGGCGCTCGGCACGCGCTACGTGCTGCAGGGCGGCACGCAGTACAACCTCGCGGCGGTCAAGGCGCAGGTCGATTACATCAAGGAGCGCGTCCCCGGCGCCGAGGTGTTCGTCCACCCGCACACCGGCGAGGCCGGCGCGCTCGGGGCCGCGTTCGAGACGCTCCGGGTCGTGAAGCGCAAGGGCCAGTCGACGTTCATCGGGATCGACGCGGCGATCGCCCTCGAATACACGACGAAGAACGACGAGGAGACGGTCTGCCACTTCTGCCCGAACGAGTGCAAGCGGACCTTCATCGACACGAAGCGGCCTGACGGGACGACGAGCCGCTACATCTCGGGCTTCTCGTGCGAGAAGGGCACCGTCGAGAGCGAGCAGGCGATGCTCGCGCTCGTCGCCGAGCGGAAGAAGATCGCGAAGCAGTTCCCGAACCTCGTCGACTACGAGTCGAAGCTCGCCTTCCGGCACTTCTACGCCACGGCGCCGCTCCCGGAGGACGGCGCGCCGGTGAAGGACACGGTCGTCAAGAAGGGCTTCCTCGGCATCCGCCGGGTGGAGACGACGCGCCCGTTCCGGCGGAGCGGCATCGAGGTGCGCGAGCGCCTGCGCCGCGTCCGCATCGGCATCCCGCGCGTCCTCAACATCTACTCGACCGGCCCGTATTACCGCGCCTACTTCGAGGCGCTCGGCGTCCCCAAGCAGAACGTCGTCTTCAGCGACGCGACGAGCGAGGAGATGTGGGTCGAGGGCGGCAAGTACGGCTCGATCGATCCGTGCTTCCCGTCCAAGGTGGCGCAGGCCCATATCCACAACCTGCTCTTCCACCACCACTCGGACGAGAAGAAGCTCCATTACATCTTCTTCCCCATCCTCACCCATGTGCCGAGCTTCGGCGAAGGGGTGATGGACAAGACGAGCTGCCCGATCGTCGCGGGCGTGCCGGACGTCATGAAGGCGGCCTTCACGAAGGAGGTCGACTTCTTCAAGACGCGCGGGATCGAGTACCTCGATCCCGCGCTCACGTTCTCCGAGATGACGCTGACGGCGCGCCGGATGTTCGAGACCTGGGGCCCGCGGCTCGGCATCACCGAGGACGAGAGCGATCACGCGCACCGCGAGGGGATGCGGGCGCTCTCGCAGTTCGAGCGCGACCTCCAGGACAAGGGGCGGGCGATCCTCGAGACGGTCGAGTCCGAGAACCGGGTCGCCATCCTGATGATCGGGCGGCCGTACCACTCCGACCCGGGCCTGAACCACGGCATCCCGGAGGAGTTCCAGGTGCTCGGCTATCCGATCCTCTCGGTGCGGTCCGTCCCGCGCGACATGGAGTACCTCGCGAGGTACTTCAAGGACGAGATCGCGACGGGCCAGCACCCGCTCGACATCAACGACGTCTGGCCGGAGAACTACTCGGCCAACAGCGCGCAGAAGGTCTGGGCGGCCAAGTTCGCCGCCCGCCACCCGAACGTCGTCCTGCTCGATCTCTCGAGCTTCAAGTGCGGCCACGACGCGCCGACGTACGGGATCATCGACAGCATCGTGAGCTCGAGCGCCACGCCGTACGCGGCGCTGCACGACATCGACGCCAACAAGCCGGGCGGCTCGATCAAGATCCGCGTGAAGACGTACGCGCACAGCCTCAAGCTGCACGAGGAGGCGCTCGAGGACGCGGCGAAGAAGAAGGCGCAGCTGGTCCAGCGCATCGAGGAGAAGCGGCTCGAGCTGCTCCAGCTGAAGCGCGACCAGCAGGCGGCGCGCAAGATCACGGATCCCGCGCTCGAGCGGGAGATCGCGGCGCTCGCCGAGAAGGTCCGGAGCTACGTCGCGCCGGTCTCGCCCCCCGAGGCGCAGAAGACGGGCCTCGTGCAGCTCAAGAAGAAGCAGTCCGACGGGACCGTCGTCCCCCTGGAAGCCTGAACCACGTCGAAGGTCGAGGGGGGGACGGCGGGGCCGCCCCTTCCAGCATCCAAGCGAAGGGAAGCCACGCCATGCAACACACGAGCACGACGAGCACGACCACCACGCAGAAGACGCGCCTTCCTCTGGTGGGCGAGGCGCGATCCACCAAGACCGACGTCGACATCGAGGCCGAGCTCAGGGCCTTCGAGGAGGCCGAGCGGGAGCGGCTCGGGCTCAAGGCCGAGCGGCGCCAGTGGGTCGACAACATGCTCAAGCCGAAGATGACCAAGAAGGAGCGCGACAACGTGACGCTCCTCATCAGCGGCCTCACCGCCGCGCAGGACTTCCTGTGCGAGGGCGCGCTGAAGGGCCTCGGCTACAACGTCCACTACTTTGGGATGAGCGACAACGCGGGGCTGCAGACGGGCAAGGAGTTCGGCAACCGCGGCCAGTGCAACCCGACGTACTTCACGGTCGGCGGCCTCGTGAAGTACCTCATCGACCTGCGCGACAAGCAGGGGATGTCGACCGAGGACATCATCAAGAACTACGTGTTCCTGACGGCGGGCGCGTGCGGGCCCTGTCGGTTCGGCATGTACGTGACCGAGTACAGGAAGGCGCTCCGCGACGCCGGCTTCGACGGCTTCCGGGTCATGCTCTTCCAGCAGACGGGCGGCCTCTCGCAGGCGACGGGCGACGACGTCGGGCTCGAGATGAACCCCGCGTTCTTCATCGCGATCATCAAGGCCATCGTCTGCGGCGACACGCTGAACGCGCTCGGCTACCGGATCCGGCCTTACGAGGTCGAGCCGGGCGCCACGAACCGCGCGATGGAGAGCGCGAAGCGCATCCTCTACAAGGCGCTCTTCGAGCAGACGAACGTGTTCAAGGCGCTCTACGAGGCCCGCAAGGAGTTCGAGGGCGTCCGGGTGGACAAGCTCCGGCCCAAGGCGAAGACGTCGATCATCGGCGAGTTCTGGGCGATGACGACCGAGGGAGACGGCAACTACGCCCTGCAGAGGTTCCTCGAGAGCGAGGGCGGCGAGAACGACATCCAGCTCACGACGGCGTGGCTGCTCTACAACATCTGGGAGTGCGCCCGAGACACCCGCGAGCGGCGCGACCTGCGCGGCGCCGACGAGGGCAACTACGGCCTCGCCGGCCTGGACGAGTTCGGCGTGGCGAAGCGCCTCGCCACGATGCGCCTCGCCGAGGGGGCGCTGCGCGTCGGCTTCCAGGCGTTCGCGCTGCCGCTCGGCCTGCTCGACTACCACCTTCCGGACATGGATCTCGTGGCGGAGGTGGCGAAGGACTACTACTCGAACGACCTCCGCGGCGGCGAGGGGCACATGGAGGTCGGCAAGCTCATCGTGAACGCCGTGAAGTCGAAGGCGCACGTGACGGTGAGCGTGAAGCCGTTCGGCTGCATGCCCTCGTCGGGCGTCTCCGACGGCGTCCAGTCGCTGATCACGTCGCGCTACCCCGGGACGATCTTCTGCGCGGTGGAGACGAGCGGCGACGGCGCGACGAACTTCTACTCCCGCATCCAGATGTACATGTTCAAGGCGCGCATCCTGGCCGAGCAGGAGCTCACCCGCGCCTACGAGGAGGCGGGCGTCACGGAGGCCGAGGTGCGCGCGTTCCTCGCGAGGAACCCGAAGTACGCGAGCCCGCTCCACCACGCGCCGCACCGCGTCGCCGGCTCGGCCGCCAACCTTGTCTACGAGGTGGCGCCGCTCATCAAGCAGACGGCCGCCGAGCGCGCGGTGGGCAAGGCCAAGGCGGCGGCGGGCGCGCTCCGCGACGCCGTGATGGCCGCCCCGGCCAAGGCGAAGGCGGCAAAGGAGTTCCTCACGGACCCGGAGACGCTCGCCCGGGCGCGCGAGGACGTCGCGCTGCTCCGCGACATCGTCGGCGGCAAGGCCGCGGAGCGGTTCAGCCCGCTGGTCAAGCGCCTGGCCGGCAAGGCGTACTTCGAGAACAACCCCGAGGTGAGCCACGTGAGCCACGCGGCGAACAGCGTGGAGCCCATCGCCGCGGAGTGAGGCGGACGAGGCGGACGCCGCCGGGCGAGCTGCGCCCGGCGGCTCCCCCGGCCTCTCGCGCCTCTCGCGCCTCTCCGCGCCTCTCCCCGATCGACGCACCGCCCCACCCCCCGCGCGCCGTCCGGCCGCGACGCACGCGCGAAATTCTGCTAGATATCGCGCGCCATGACCGAACTGCGCTCGTTGTCTCCCGATGCTCTTGCCTCGCTCACCCGTGAGCTCGAGGCGCGTTTCGCTGCCTTTGAAGCCCGCGGCCTCAAGCTCGACATGACGCGCGGCAAGCCGTCGTCCGAGCAGCTCGATCTCGCGAACGGCATGCTCGCGCTGCCCGGCGCGGGCGACCTCATCGCCTCGGACGGCTCGGATACGCGCAACTACGGCGGCCTCGACGGCCTGCCCGAGATGAAGGCCATCTTCGCCGAGATGCTCGAGGTCCCCTCGGAGCAGGTCATCGTCGGCGGGAACAGCAGCCTGACGATGATGCACGACGCGGTGGTCCGCGCGCTCGTCCACGGCGTGCCGGACGGCAGCGGCCCCTGGGCGAAGCAGCCCAAGGTGAAGTTCCTGTGCCCGAGCCCCGGCTACGATCGTCACTTCGCGATCTGCGAGCACCACGGCATCGAGATGATCACGGTCGACCTGCGCGACGACGGGCCGGACATGGATCAGGTCGAGAAGCTCGTCGCCGAGGACGCGGCCATCAAGGGCATGTGGAGCGTGCCGAAGTACTCCAACCCCACCGGCACCACGTACAGCCCCGAGGTCGTGCGCCGGCTCGCGGCCATGAAGACGGCGGCCCCGGACTTCCGCCTCTTCTGGGACAACGCCTACGCGGTCCACGACCTGTACGCCGAGGGCGACAAGCTCGCGAACATCGTGCCGGCGTGCCAGTCCGCGGGCCACCCCAACCGGCCGTTCGTCTTCGCCTCGACGTCGAAGATCTCGTTCGCCGGCGCCGGCGTCGCCGCCATGGCGTCCAGCCCCGCGAACGTGGCGGACGCGAAGAAGCACCTCGGCATCCAGACCATCGGTCCGGACAAGGTGAACCAGCTGCGGCACGTGCGGTTCTACAAGGATTACAAGGGCCTGCTGAGCCACATGCAGCGGCACGCCGAGCTCATGCGGCCCAAGTTCGAGGCGGTGACGACCACGTTCGAGCGCGAGCTCGGCGGTAAGGGCATCGCCAGCTGGACCTCGCCGCGCGGCGGCTACTTCGTCAGCCTCGACACCCTCGACGGCTGCGCGAAGGAGGTGGTGCGCCTGGCCAACAAGGCGGGCGTGAAGCTGACCGGCGCCGGCGCGACGTACCCGTACGGCCGCGATCCTCGCGACCGCAACATCCGGGTCGCGCCCTCGATGCCGCCGCTGGATCAGATCCGCGTCGCCATGGACGTCGTCGCGGTCTGTGTCCAGCTCGCGAGCGTCCGCAAGCTCGCTGGCTGATCTCCGTCATCGCCGTCATCGTCGCTCGCCTGCATTGCGATCGACGCACCGCAGTGCAAGGGTGGGCGCTCCCTCCTCCTGGAGCGCCTCACCATGCAGCAACTCACCGTCGAAGGTCAGCAGAGAGTTTCCGACCTGTCACAGCGCTATTTCGTCAGCACCGACGCGGTGATGACGCTGTTGCAGGCGCTCGTGAACGGCCATGGAACGATGGCGCAGTTCTACCACCCCGAGCTGGGCGGCGGAGGGCAGTGGATGCAGGGCGGCATGACCATGGTCGGGGACATGTTCAACAACGGTCTCAAGGCCAAGGTGGACGGCCTGTGCTCCGAGCTGTCCAGTCTGCTGGCCAACCAGCCCTTCGTTCCAGCGCCCGCGAGCTATCCATCGCAGGGCGGTCAGCAGCAACAGCAAGGTGGCAGTGGGGGTTTTGGGGGATCGCCGGTCAGCCTGTTCGTCCCGGGGTCGGGAGGGGGCTCGGGCAGCTGGTGGCCCGGGGAGCTCGGCGTGCCGAGCTCCAGCGGATCGCAGAACAACGTCCGATATGCCTACTTCCCCGGCGCGCGGCGCCTGGCCGTCGAGGTCAACGGGCGCGTCAGCGTCTACGACACGCTCGATCACCAGATCGGCGGCGTGTCGCAGCAGCAGGGATCAGGGTCGTCGGTGACGTTCACAAGCCAGTACGGCGTGGTGAGCGTGCTGAGCTTACCAATCATCTCCGGCGACCTTGCCGTGAAGCAGGCGCCGATCGCCCCGGCCGCTCCGGCGCAAACGCCCGCTCCGGCGCAGGCGGACGCCGCCCTCCCCCGCCCTGCTCCCGCGCAGGAAGGGGATATCTTCGCCGCCATCGAGCGACTCGCCGATCTCCGGCAAAAGGGGTTCATCACCGAGCAGGAGTTCGCTGCAAAGAAGACAGAGCTCCTCAGCAGGATCTGAGCGCGAGGAGAGGACGGTCGCCGAGGGCGACGAGGAGCGGGCGGCGAGCGCCGGAGAGGAGCGCTCGCCATGCTCCGTCATCCCTCACCCGCCGTGACAGACCGCTTCGACGTTGTGACCGTCAGGATCGCGCACGAACGCACCGTAGTAGCCAGGGTGGTACTGCGGCCGCGGCCCCGGCGGACCGTTGTCGACGCCTCCAGCCGCCAGCGCGGCCCGGTAAAACGCGTCGACGTCGGCCCTTGTCTTCGCGACAAAGGCGACATGCAAGCTGCCCTTCAGGGGGGTTCCCGTGCCGATCCAGAAGTCCGGCTTCCCGTCGGCCCCCAGGCCGGCGTGGCTGCCCGCGCCCCCGGTCATCTCCGGCGTGATCTCCATCAGGAGCCCGTAGCCAAGGGGGGCCAGGGCCGCCTGATAGAAGGCCTTGCTCCGCTCATAATCCGATACTGGAAAACCGATGTGGTCGATCGCCATACGCGCCATCATCGCCCAAACGGGCGCGCACCGGCCGAAGAAATGGGGCTGCTGCTCCTTCTCCCTCGTACCGAGGCACGCTCATCCAGCGCTCTGCGCGCCATTGCGATAGGCCACCTCGGATTGCCGTCTTCGGCAAGAATTCGGCGCTGCGCGCCACGGCCGCCCGGACGTCGCCCCCATTGTCCGCCCGGCGCGACGTTCAGCGGGCGGCACGCAGCCGGGCTTACCGCGCGGGCCGCGCGCTCGCGCGCTCGAGGCCGCGGAGGACCTCCTCGAGCGCTTCCTGGGTGATGAGACCCACATGCCGGAATACCTCCCGACCCCCTGCGTCCAGGACGACGACGCTCGGCACGTGGTGCAGCCCGGCGAAGGGCCCCTCTCCGGCGATCGTCGGGGCGTCCGCGAGCGCGACCGGGTACGGGAGCTTGAGCGCCGCGACGAAGGCCTCGACGAGCGGCCGGTTCTCGCTCGCCTCGAGGACAAGGAGCGCCGCGTTGACGCGCGGCGTGTGATCGCGGAACAGCCCCGCGAGGAACCGCGCTTCCGCCTGAGACGCCACATCGTAGGTCGCGACGAAGCCGATCACGCTGAACCTGCCCGAGAGCGACCCGGTCGAGAGCTCGCGGCCGTCGAGGGTCTCGTACGAGAAGCTCCGCACCGGGCCGGGCGCCGGGGCCGCCGCGGCGACCGGCGGCCCCGCCGCTGGCTCCCGGACGGCGTCGCCGCCCCCGCCGCAGCCGATCGCGATCAGCAAGAGCGGCGTGCAGACCGGCGCGAGCGGCCTCATGGCAGCGGATCGCCCTCCAAGTGCGCGTCGAAGAGATCGGCGCAGAGCTGCAGCGAGGGTGGGAGCTCGGCGCCCTTGCGCTGCTGCGCCAGGACGGCATGGCACAGCTCCTCGATGACCAGCTTGATCGGCGTGGCCTCGAGCTGCGCGCCGTCGAGCAGGATCCCCGGACCCGGCGCGTCCTCCGCGCGGACGATGGGATCGTGCCGCGCCCAGGCGATGCCGTCCTCGGGGAGATAGCGGCACCAGAGCACCCGGACGAAGCGCAAGTAGAGCGGCGTCACAAGCGCCACCACGCGATCGCCCCCCGCGGCGACGCCGCGCAGCGCGAAGCCGCTCGCCGGACGCGGAGCGCGCTCACCTTCCCCGATCGCGACCTCGATCCGCTCGCGGCGCCCGGCGTCGCTCTCGACCGACAGGAGCGGGGCATAGATCGCCACCGCAGGGACCTGCAGCTTGGGCGCGTCTTCGGCGAGGACGTCGAGCCACGCCTCACGCGCCTCGGGGCCGAGCTCCCCGTACACGTGGGCCGCAGCGATGGCAGCCTCGGCGTCGGTCGCGAGCGCGGCGAGCCACTCCCGCCAGGCAGCGAGGATGCGCGGGTCGAGCAGCGCGCCCGACGGCGCGGGTAGGCCCTGCGCCGCTCCGTCTTGAGCGGCAGCGTCCAGCGAGGGCTCCTCGACGAGATCGACCGAGCTCGAGTCGCGGCGCTCCGTCATGCCACCCTCAGCGCAGCGCGTCGCGGCGGCGCGCCCCGACATCGCGCTCGAGATCGAGCAGGAGCTCGGCGAGCTCGTCGCCCCGACCGAGCGGCGCCGCGAGCGTGATCTCTCCGCCGCGATCCGCGAGCAGGAGCGCGACGCCGTCGCTCGCCTCGACGATGCTCTTCACGAACACGACGTCCGCTGGATGGACAAGGACGTGCTGCACCAGCATCCCGGCGCTCGCATCCGCGATCGAGAGGGGGCCGCGCGCGGGCCCGAGCTGCCCCGCGGCCCCCGAGGGGTGCCCGCCGGCCGGAGACGCGGATGCGACTCGCCTGGAATTGCTGTCGTTCCGGCCCATGGACGGCGGAGCTAAGCACCGCTCGCCGGAGGGATCCAGCGGGCACACCCGGCGGGGATGGCCAGCCTCCTCGCCGCGTCAAGATGCCGCGTCCCTCCCTCGATCCGCGGGCGCCGTGGCGTTCTCGAGCCCGCCAAAGCGCAGCGAGATCGTCGGGCCGCTCACCTTCACCCCTCCATGATCCGCGCCCGCGGCTCGCCGGCGGCGCCATCGGGAGCGTGACGGGCCGCGGGCCCGAACCAGACGAGAACCGACGAGAACCGACGAGAGCCGGCGAGAGCCGCCGCCGCGAGCCGGGGCGGACGGGCTCTGGGGCCCACGGCGCGCACGAGGATCGCCGCGCGGGGCGAAAGCGCCGCGAGGGGCGCTACACTCCCGCCGATGTCAGCCTCACGAGCCTGCAGCGAGCGAATGGAGGAGCGCCGCGAGACGTGCCCGGCGCCGCAGCCGAAGACCGCCGTCGACGACGACGAGCGCGAGCACGACGAGAACGACGAGAACGACGGCAAGCTCGTCGACCTGCCGCCGCTCGGGCACGATGAGGAAGAAGGGGGCGACGAGGGCTTCGACGACCTCCTGCAGACGCTCGACGACGCGGAGCAGGGGCTCGACGACGCGAACGCGAGCGACCTCGAGATCGGCGTCGAGCTCGCCCTGGACGACAGCGGGACCGGGGAGGACGAGCCCGCGGAAGAAGGCGTCGATGTCGGGGCGCTCCACGAGGGGATCGCGGACGCCGACGCGGGCTCGTGGCTGTCCGATGAGGCCGTCGAGCAGAGCGACGCCGAGCAGGACGATCTCGACGATCACGGCGGGGCGCACGGCGACGACGGCGGCGCGGAAGGGACGGGAGACGACCCGGCGGACGACGTGGACGAGGGGGAGCTGCCCGCGCTCGACGCGGACCAGGACGGCGCCTACGAGGGCGAAGATCTGCTCGCAGAGCTGCCCGATCTCCCGGACGACCAGGCCCCCGTCTGGGATGCGCTGCCCTGGGTCGTCGTCGAGGACGCGGGCGCCGCCGTCCCGTGCAGCACGCTCGCGGTGACCGGCGGCTACGTCGTCGCGGGCAGCGCCGGCGCAGAGCCCGGGCTGACGGGCGAGCCCGCCGCGCGATCGGGAGGCCGCTCGCGCCGCGCGGAGCGAGCGGGCGCCGATCGCGGGACCGTGCTCGTCGTCGACGCGGGGGCGCTGTCCGCGCGCCGCGCCGGCATCGACACGTCGGCGTCCTCTATCGCTTTGTCGGACAGCGCGATCCTCATCGCCACGCGCCGCGGCAACCTGCTGCGGAGCGACGACCGGGGGAAGAGCGCGAGCCCGCTCGGCGCGTGGGGCTCGGGCGGCGCGCCGGTGACGCTCGCGACGACGCCGGGGCGCTTGTGGGTGCTGGCCGGCAAGACGCTGTGGTCGCCCGCGGCCGGCGCGGTCGTCCCGCCGCCGGAGACCGGCTCCGCGGCCACGGGCTCGCCCCGCCGCGACGGCGCGCCGACGCCGTCGAAGGGCGCGCTCTCCCTGACGCCCGGGCCCGCGCTGCGGGACGGCGTGCTCCGGATGAGCGCGAGCGAGGGGGTGATCGTGGCGCTCACGAGCGCGGCCGAGGGACCGCAGCTCGAGCGGCTCCGCGGCGACGACGAAGGCTCGCCGGTCGTGCCGCTGTCCGGGGCGGCGCGGCGCGCGGCCGAGGCCGACGACTGCCGGCTCGCAGCGGCGGCCGGCGGTCGCTCGATCGCGATCTCCGGCGCCGGGCTCCTCTGCGTGTCGCGCGACGGCGGCGAGACGTTCCGCGTGCTGGAGGGGCTCGCTATGGTCGTCGCCCTCGCCTTCGCGGGCGACCACAAGGCCTCGCCGCTGCTCGCGCTCGTCGCCCGCGAGGGCGAGCGCCGGGCGCAGCTCGTCCACGTGCCGTCGAACGCCGCCCCGACGCTCGTCGCCGAGCTCGGGGCGACGCCCCCCGGCGCCCCCGAGGAGGAGGCCGCGTCGATCGGACCTGCGGCGATCGCCTGGGACGCGTCGCGCGAGATCGTGTGGGTCGCGTGCTGGGCGGGGCTCGTCGCGCTCACGCGACAGAGAAAGCACTGACGGTCGTCCTCCGCCTCGCGAGCGGCGACACGAGCGCCGGCTCGCCGCGCTCACGCGTCGCTCGCCGAGCGTCGGCTCGCCGCGCTCGCACGTCGCTCGCCGAGCGCTGGCGGCGCGCTCAGCCGCCGACGAACGACGCGTGCAGCAGGCGCTGCGCGGCCGCGACGTCCGCGGCGTCGACGAGGGCGCCGAGGCGCAGGGGGCCCGCGACCGTGAAACGCGGCGCGATGCCGGCGCGCCCGAGGACCTCGACGAAGCGCGCGAGCGGCTCCGCCGTCGCGGAGAGCCCGTCGCCGACGACGCTGACCGCCGCGAGCCCCTCGACGAGCTCGAGCGACGGCAGCAGCGCGGCGAGCTTTCGCCTGGCCCCCTGCCACTCGGGCACGTTGAGGAGCGGGATCACGAGCGCGCCGCCGCCGTGACCGAAGGAGAGATCCCGGAAGCCCAGCCCGAGCTCGCCCGCCGCGCGGAGGACCTCGTCGAGCCGGAGCCCGCCGTGAGCCCGCGCGAGGACGACGTTGCCCTCGGCGACGATCGCGCGCGCCGCGAGCGCCTTCGGCGCCGAGCCCGGCGCGAACCGGCGCACCACCGTCTCCCGCGCGCCGGGGCCGGTATCGAAGGTCGACCGCGCGTACAGGGCCACGCCGGATCGCCGCGCCCACTCGACCGCCTGGGCGCAGACGACCTTCGCGCCGCACTCGGCCATCTCCTGGAGGACCGCGCAGTCGAGCTCGGGCAGGTGGCGAGCGTCCGGGACGACCCGCGGGTCGGCCGAGTACACGCCGTCGACGTCGCTGTAGATCTCGCAGCGCTCGGCGCTGAGCGCCGCCGCGAGCGCCACGGCCGTCGTGTCGGAGCCCCCGCGGCCGAGCGTCGTGATCTCACGGCGGTAGCTCATCCCCTGGTAGCCGGCGACGATCACGATGCGACCGCGGGCGAGCTCGTCCTCGATGCGGAACGGGCGGACCTCGATGATCCGCGCGTCGAAGTGGCGATCGTTCGTGAGGATGCCGGACTGGGAGCCCGTGAACGAGATCGCCTCGAAGCCCCGCGCCTGGATGGCGATCGAGAGGAGCGCCATCGAGACGCGCTCGCCGGTCGAGAGCAGCATGTCGAGCTCGCGCCGGGGAGGATCCGCGGCGGCGCTCGCCGCCTGCCGGGCGAGCGCGAGCAGGCCGTCGGTCGTCTTGCCCATCGCGCTGACCACGACGACGACGTCGTTGCCGGCGCGCTTCGCGGCGACGACGCGCTCGGCGACCTTGCCGATCCTGTCGACGTCGGCGACCGATGAGCCGCCGTACTTCTGCACGATGATCGGACGGCCCGCCCTCGCGGGCGGGGCGCCCGGCTCGCACGGCGAGCCCTCCTGCTGGGCGCGGTTCGACGGCTGCTCGGCCATGCTGCACCTCCAAGCGCTGCGCGCGCTGCGCAAGAGCTCGGGCTATCACGGGCGCGGCGCGCGGGCCAAGCGCGCGGCTCGCCGCGAGGGCGCGGGCCGTGAGGGAGCGATCAGGCGAGCTCGCTCTGGAGCAGCATCTCGTAGAGCTCCGCCTCCGAGGCGCGCCCCTCGGCCCGCGCCCTCGCGGCGAGCCGCGCGAGCACGCTGCGTCGCCGCGGCGCGACCTCCTGGCGGACGGCGGCGTCCCCCTCCTCCATCCGCGCCGAGAGCAGGGCGAGGAGATCGAGATCGCGACCGAGCCGCTCGAGCGCATCGGCGAGCGCCATCGCCACCGCCTGATCGGCGGGATCTGCGCGGAGCCGATCGGCGAGCCGCTCGGCCAGGAGCTCGTCGTCGACGCCGAACGCGCGGGCCAGCGGCACCTGCCCCTCCGCCAGCGTGACGCTGCTGGGGATGGGCGCCGTCAGGTCGGTCGACGTGTCGGTACCATCGAGCGTGGGCATCTCGTCGATGATCCCGGGGTCGACCGGCGCGGCCTTGGGCGGGGCGGCCGGCGCGCGGGGGCCAGGGGGAGGCTTGTTCGGCGCCGGGGCGACCACCACGGGCTCGGGCGGGAGCGTGCGCCGGCGCGGGGCGGCGACGTGGACCTCGATCCGCTGCTCGGCCGCGCTGGGCCGCTGGACCGGGACAGGGGGCGCCGCCGGGGCAGGCGCGATCGGCCGCGCGATCTCGCCGGAGACGCGGCGGAACGCGGCGGTGATGCCCGGATCGCGCGGCCGGAGGCGCAGCGCGAGGCCCAGGTGGCGCTGCGCCGCGAGGAGATCCCCCCGGGATCGCTCCTCGATCTCGGCGGCCTCGGCGAGCAGGGCCGCGACGGCGGCGGCGCCGTCGCCGAACGGCGCTCCCCTCGCGCGAGCGGGGCCCGCGTCGTCGGCGCGGCCCTGGAGGGCGAGCTCCACCGCGTCGCGCAGCCGCCCGAGCGCGACCGACGCTCCGCCGAGATCGCCGAGCCCGGCGCACCAGCGGCCCTCGAGCAGCCGCGCCTCCAGCGCCTCCGGCACGCCGGGCGGGACGCCCCGCACGCGCGCGATCGCCGCCGGCAGATCCCCCGCGATCTCCGCGAGGCCGCGGCCGAGCTCCAGGTCGAGCGCGCACGCGGGCGCGCCGCTGCGCGCGGCGAGGGCGCGCGCCCGGGCGAGGAGGTCGAGCGCGCGCCTCCCCTCCCCGGCGGCCCGCAGCGAGCGCGCCAGGCCCGCGACGACGTCGGGGCTCTCCGGCGCGTAGCGCAGCGCCCGCTCGAAGAGCACCCGCGCGTCGGCGACGTCGCCCCGCGCGAGGAACGCCTCCGCGGCCCTGCGAGACACGGCGTGGCGCGCCTCGGCGCCGCGCGCGGAGGCCTCGAGGTGCTCGGCGTCCGCGAGCGCGCCGCGCACGTCCGCGACGTCGAGCCGCGCGTCGAGCCGCGCCCACCGCAGCGCCTCGATCCCGGGCGCGCGCGCGACGCCGAGGTTCAGCGCGTCGAGGCGCACGTCGACAGCGTCCGCGAGCGCCGCCGCGCGCAGCCATGCGAGCGCGGCGAGCGGGCCGTAAGGCTCGGCGTGCGCGGCGCGGGCGAGCGCGGAGAACGCGCCGTCGCGATCGCCGACCGCCTCGAGGAGCGCGCCGCCGAGGAGGCCGGCGTCCACGGCGGGCATGGCGTCGACGACGGTCGAGAGGGCCCCCTCGGCGCGCTCGCCGATCACGAGGTCGAGCCAGGCGAGGCGCGAGGAGATCTCGGGGTGCCGCGGGGCGCGCTCCAGCGCGGCGAGGTAGGCGCGGCGCGCCTCGTCGAGCCCGCCCGCGGACGCGAGCTCGTCGGCGGCGCCTGCGAGCTCGGCCACCTCGAGCGCCCTGAGCGCGCGGTCGCCAAGCGCGGGAGGCGCCGCGCCCAGCGCGCCCTCGGCGCAGAAGCGGCCGGCCTCCGCGCTGACCACGGCCCACTGCACCCCCTCCACCGCGGGCGCCCTCGCGCCCGCCGCGGGCAGGAGCAGGCGGACGATCCGCTCGACCGCGGCGTCCAGAACGATCGCGCCCTCGACGAGGCGCCCGTGCGCGCCCGCCATCATCGACAGCGCCTGGAGCGCGAGCGCGTGCGGCGGGGCGGCGAGGCCGATGCCGCGGGCGCGCTCCGGCAGGAGCCTGAGCGCGCGCTCCGCCGGGGCCACGGCGACGTCGAACGCGAGCGCCGCCTCGCCGGATCGCAGCGCGACCAGCGCGCCGTCCTCGATGGGCGCGATGATGAGCTGCGGCGCGCCGTCGCCGAGGAGGCCTCGGAGCCGCGGCGCGGCCCAGCCGGCGAGCTCGGTCCCCTGCGCCTCGACGGAGAGCCGGACGAGCTGGCCGCGCCGGTGCCGGAAGCGCGCCACGCCGCCGGAGAGGTCGACGGGGAACCGGATCCCGGCGAGCCGCACCACGAGCTCGGTGACGCGGAGCGGACCGAGCGCGAACGGCTCCCCGAGCTCGATGGCGAGCGCGCCCTTGCTGACGGCGAGCCGGAGGACGGGACGGTCGTCGGGCGGGCGCGGGGCCGCGCCGCCGCCGGGCGCGAGCGCGCGGATCGACGGCGCAAGGCCCAGCGCGCGCGCCGACCGGCCGCGCCTCTGTCCAGCAGCCATACCCGCCAAGGGTATCAACCCGGCGGCATTTCAGGCGAGTTCACGGCGATCGCGCCGGACGAGGCGCGGCGGGGCGGGTCAGACGTCGCCCTTGGCGAGCTTGTCCTTCATTTTCTGGATGAGCGCCGGGAGCCCATCCTTCTTGATGATCTTCGTGAACTGGGCGCGGTAGCTCCCCACCAGGCTCACGCCCTCGGTGACGATGTCCTGCACGAGCCAGGCGCCCCCCTTCTGGGAGAGCTTGAAGGCGATCTCGACCGGCTCCTCGCGCGCGTCCTTCTTGGAGACGGCCTTGGTCTTGACCGTCATGACGCCCTTGCTGTCGGTCTCGCCGAGGTACTCGACGTTGAAGTCGAGCGTCTTCTTCAGGTTGCGCTCGTAGGCCTTGCGCACGAGCTGCTTGAGGAGCTCGCTGAACTGCTTCTTCTCGGCGTCGGTCCGCGCGGCCCACTCGCTACCCAGCGAGGCCTCCGCCAGCGCCGAGTAATCGAGCATCTCGTCGAAGACCGCGCCCACCTTCTTCTGGTTCTCGACCCCCCCCTTCTTCAGGAGGTCGAACAGGGCCGTCTGCCTGGCCTTGACGACGTCCGTCGCCGGCCCGGCGCTGGCGAGGCCCACCGGGCCGAGCGTGAGCGCGAGCAGCGAGAACGCCGCCGCGAAGAGATGGTTCATCCTGCGTGTCACGTATGGTTCTCCTTCTGTGCCTGCGGGCCGCGAGCGCGCCTCGGGACGCTTCTACTGCTCACCCTGTCCTTCGGCAAACGGCATGGCAAACGGCCTGCCAGGTCGGACGCAGGCCCCGGTGGCCCGGCGACGTCGCATCCCTGCTCTCCATGAACACCGCGAAGAGAGACAGCAATCCGCCTGCACTGGCCCGCTTCCCAGGGGCAGACGGCGGCCTTCGCGGCCTATTCACGCGCGGAGGCGGGCTCGGCCGCGATCTCTCGGCCGGGCGCTCGGGAGAAGCCGCGCGCGGCGGCGGCGCGGGGCGTGAACGGAGCGCCACGCGTCCCCTGTGACGATGACGACGCAGCGGGCGCGATCGTGGGGCGAGCTCCGCGTCAGCCCGCCGGGCGCGATCGTGGGGCGAGCTCCGCGGCGACGGCGAGGCGCTCGGCGTGGCCTGCGTCGGATGGCCGATCCGGGATCCTCACCCGGAACGCGGTGCCCTCGCCCTCGCGGCTGTCCACCTCGATCGCGAAGCCGTGGTCGTCGAGGATCCGCTTCACCACGGCCAGGCCGATGCCCATGCCGTGCGTGCGGGTCGTGAAGAACGCGTCGAAGAGGCGATCGCGGGCGCCCGCGGGGATGCCTCGCCCCTGGTCGCGGATCTCCAGGAGCCACGCGCTCGCGTCGCGCCAGAGGCGCACGGTCACGACGGCGCCCGCGGAGCTCGCCTGGATCGCGTTCCGCACGAGGTTCCAGACGACCTGGCGCATCTGGGCTGCGTCGGCGGTCACGGGCGCGGACGACGGCCCATCGAAGCGGACCTCGACGTCGACGCCGCGGCCCGAGCGCCCCGCGAGCACGACGACGTCGCGCGCCGTCGCCGAGAGGTCCACGCCCTCGAGCGTGGGCACCCGCGGGCGCGACAGATCGAGCATGTCGCCCACGAGGTCGTTGAGGCGCGCGGTCTCGCGCTCGATGATCTCGCAGAGCTTGCGGTCCTCGTCGGAGAGCGTGCCGCCCGTGCGGAGGAGCTCGATGGATCCGGCGATCGAGCCGAGCGGGTTCCTGATCTCGTGGGCCAGCCCCGCGGCGAGGCGGCCCAGCGCCGCGAGCCGCTCGGCCTGCTCCGCCCGCGCGGTGGCCTGCACGAGCCGGCCGCCCGTCGCGCGCAGCCGCTCCGCCAGGTAGCTCGCGAGCAGCGTGACCACCACGATCGCGAGCAGGTTGACGAACATGGGGTACCGCAGCTCGCCCCACTGCGTCGCGTACGCCCCGGCGGGCTGGTCCGGCGGCACCCCGACGAGGTGCAGCCCGAGCGCCGCGCACAGGACGAGGTACGCCGCCGCCCCCGACGCCGCGGCGACGATGGCGCCGGGGAGCCCGAGGAGGATCGCCCCCGTGAGGCAGGTGAGGCCGTAGAGCGACGTCGCGCCGCTCGAGGCCCCGCCGGTGATGTACACGAGCGCGGTCCAGGTGATCTGATCGGTCACGAGCTGCGCCCGCGCGATCGCCCGGAGGGCGCGGTTCATGCGCAGGAACACGGCGTAGATGCCGGAGACGCCGTACGCGGTGGCGACCGTGACCAGCGCGACGTTGCTGGAGAAGCTCCCGGGGGTGAAGCCGCCGAGGTACACCGCCGCGGTCACGACGAGGAAGACCGTGAGCACCGCGAGGCGCAGCGCGATGAGCCAGGTGAGCCGGCTCGCGAGCGGCGCCTCGGCGCCGGCGGGAGCGCCGGACGGGAGCAGCATCGCCGGCGTCGAGAGGCGGGCGTCGCGCGACGGCCCGGCCTCGGCGTGATCTCGCGGCGCCCCGGCCTCGGCGCCCGGGCTCGCCGGGGAGGCCGCGGGCGACATCACTCCGCCTTGATCTTGCCGGCGAGATCGAAGATCGGCAGGTACATCGAGATGAGCACGACGCCCACCATGCCGCCGACGATCACCATGAGGAGCGGCTCGAGCAGCGACGTCAGCGCGGCGACGGCGACGTCGACCTCCTCTTCATAGAAGTCGGCGATCTTGTTGAGCATGGTGTCGAGGGCGCCGGTCTGCTCGCCGACCGCGACCATCTGCACGACCATGCCAGGGAAGACGTTCATCTCGCCGAGCGGCTCGGCCATGTTCTTCCCTTCGGAGATCTTCTGGCGGGAGTACATGAGGCCCTCCTCCACGACGACGTTGCCGGCCGTCTTCGCGACGATGTCGAGCGCATCGAGGATCGGCACGCCGGAGCCGAGCAGCGTGCCGAGCGTGCGCGAGAACCGCGCGACGGCGATCTTCTGCATGACCGGGCCGATGATGGGGAGCCTGAGGATGAGGCGGTGCACCATCCGCTTGCCGGCCGGCGAGCGGTAGAAGTAGGTCGCGCCGAAGGCCGCGGCCGCGGTCAGGACGACGATGAGCGGGAGGTAGGTGACGAACGTCTTCGAGACCGCGATGACGATCTTCGTGAGCTGCGGGAGCGCGTCCTTCGCGCCGAACTCCGCGAACATCGTCTCGAAGGACGGGATGACGAACGACATCAGCACGATCATGACGACGACCATGATCACGATGACGGCGATCGGGTACGCGAGCGCGCCGCGCACCTGGCGCGCGAGCTTCACGCGCTTCTCGATGTAGATCGCGAGCCGGTTCAGGATGCTGTCGAGGATGCCGCCCACCTCGCCGGCCTGGACGAGGTTGACGAACAGGTCGTCGAAGATCTTCGGGTGGCGCCGGAGCGCGTCGCTGAACGTGGCGCCCTGCTCGACCGTGTTCTTGATGTCCTTCAGCGCCGCCTGGAAGACCTTGTTCGGCTCCTGGTTCGAGAGGATCTCGAGGCACTGGACCAGCGGGAGGCCCGCGTCGATCATCGTCGCGAACTGGCGGATGAACTTGACGAGGTCCTTCGCCTCGACGCCCGAGCCGAAGTTCAGGTTGAGGCTGAACTGCGCCCCCTTCTTCTTGACCCGGGTGGGGTTGAGCTGCTGAGCGCGGAGGCGGTTCTGCACCGCCGCCTCGTTCTCGGCCTCCATGGTGCCCTTCCGGATCTCTCCGGTGCGGCCGCGCGCCTCCCAAACGAACTCCGCCATAGTGCTCCCGGTCTTCTCCCTGGTCCACGACGGGCGAGCCGACGCGCCGGGGCGGCCCCGCCTCGGGGGAGGCCAGGATAAAGTTCCAGGCGGTCCAGGGTCAAAGACGGTGGGGCGTTCTCTGATCCGGCGGGCGGGGCGACGCGACGGGGAAGGGAGGGGGGAAAGAGAAGAAGGGAGAGGGCGCCGCGCCGAGCGGCACGCGCCGGCGGGGGTCTCCGCGCGGCGGGGGCGGGCGGGCGCTCGGCCATCCGCCAAGACCGGAGCGGGAGAGCTTGCGCTGAGAACACCGCCCGGCATGTCTCCCTTCGGGCCATGCCACCTGGAACGTTTCGTCGCGCGCCACACAAGGCGCGCCTGAGACGCCGCGCCTCCTGAGACCGGATGGCACCTCGGTCGGTGCTCGCCGCGCCCACCCGCCCCCGCCGCGCGGAGACCCCCGCCGGCGCTCACCTCGATCCAGCCCTCGCGCTTCCATCAGAACGGGTGGCCCTGAGCCATGGGCCCGGATCGCCGGGGCTCACCCACGGACACGAGGGTGTGCCATCTGGACAGGGGGTGGGTCATCTGGACATGAGGATGTGCCATCTGGACAGGGGGGTGGGTCATCTGGACATGAGGGTGTGCCATCTGGACAGGATGATGGGCCATCTGGACAGGGTGTGTGTCACACGGACGTGGGACAGATCCACCCGGACGGCACAGGTCGCCGGCGCGGGATCGTGAGATGGATCTCCTTGTCCGGAGGGCGTGGCGGCAGGTCCGGAGGGCGTGGCGGCAGGTCCGGGTGGGTCACCACTGGCCGGACGCAGAGGCTCCGCCGCGCTCCACGAGCGGCACGAGATGCTCCCTCACCTCGCGCACGAAGCGTGCGAGGCCACACGCCGCGCCGCTCGCTTCGAGGCGCTCAACGAGCACGTCGGCCCAACGCGCGTCCGCATCTCGCCCCGCGATCGTCAGCATCGCGAGGACCCGCTTGGCATCCTTGCGGTTCGCTTCGTTCTTCGAGGTGAGTCGCTCGGGCTGCACGCAGGGGTCGAAATGGAGCTCGCGGCGGAGAGCATCGAGCCGCTGGCGTTCCGAGTCGTCCTCGGGGACCCACGCCGCAACCAACCAGGCTTCGATCTCGGGCTCTGGAAGGGCGCCGAGGACGACATCGAACGGCCAGCTCCCAGCCGCTACCGCTTGGGCGAAGCCCTCGGCGCGCTCCGCCCTGCCGTCCAGGTCCCGCGCGATCACCACGGCTACGGGAGGCTCGACCTCCTCCGCGAAGAGCAGGAGCGCGGCTCGGTGCATTTGCGCATCTTCCTCGGCCCGCTCTCCTTCGAAGGAACCATAGATGCGGAGGCCGCGCTCCCGAGCGCGCTTCCACGCGCCGTGGAGGTCGAGCCAGCCGAAGCCCTCCACCCCCTGCCAGCTCCGGCACGGTGAAAGGGGATCCGTCATCGAGCCTTGACACGCCTCGACGGTCTCTTTCACCCACGCGATGCGGTCGATGAGCATGCGGTCGATGAGCATGCGGTCGACGAGCTTCTGGATGATCCGCGTGTCGCCGGCGCTCTCGGCGGCGATACCGATGCCGACAGCGCTCACTCTCGCCCCTCGCTCACCCATCCCTCGCCGACGAGGCTCCACAACTCACCCGGGCGAAGATAGGCGCCCCGCTTCTGCGCTGTCGGGTGCTCGTCGAGCCGGCGCAGCAACGAGCCCCGCGCTCCGCGGCTCATGACGAAGACCTCCTCCATCCGCAGCTCGTCGAGAAGGAACGGCGAGTGGCTCGTCGCCACGATCTGCAGGTGAGGCGTCGCGTCGAGGACGCCACGGAGGTGCGCGACGAGCTTGCGCTGCGCTACCGGGTGCAGCGCCTTGTCCAGATCGTCGAGCAGGACGAGGCGCGGCGCGTCGAAGCGCACCACCGTGATGAGGCCGAGGGCAAGCAGCGTCCCCTCCGAGAGCTGACCGGCCGGCACCCACCCCAGTCCTTCCCACTCGACCTCGAAGCGGGCGCCGGTGACGTCGCGCGACTGCTCGGCCCAGAAGTCCTGACCATCGAGGGATATCCGTTGCTTCTCCCGGCGCCGGACGCGGGCGGGAAGCGCGCGGATACGCCGCGCACCGGGGACGATGGTCGCCAGATCCCGCTCGATCGCTTCCAGAGTTCCGTCACGCAGCCCCTGCAGGTACTGCAACACAGAAGCCAGACCCTCACCGTCGTGTCCGACGCCCGGGATCTCCTCTTCCGAGTAGTGCTCCGCAGCCAGCGTCTCGGCGTGTAGCTTGAGACGGACGACCGATCCGAGCTTCGCCTCGCGGGGGCCCCGAAAGAAGAGTCGTTCTTCCTGGTCGTTGCTGGGCGGAACGAGCTGTATCTCATGCCCTTTCTTGCCGAACCACAGGTGGAACCGCTCAGGTTCCGGCTCGTCCTTCGCGACCCCTGCGCGAAGAGCGAACCGCCTTCCGTCCTCCAGGACGGCTTCCAGCTCGAGCTCGGTGGCGTCCGGCTTCGCAACCAGGTCATCCACCGCGCCCTTGCCCCTGAAGAGCGCCTCCGAATGGATGGTCGCCGACCCCCCAGGCTTCGCGGCGGCGAGCTGGAGCAGGTAGTGCATTCCCTCCAGCACGGTGCTCTTGCCCACGGCGTTCGGGCCGACCAGCACGTTGAGCCGACCGAGAGGCAGGCTCACGTCTCGAAGCAGCTTGAAATTCTTGAAGGTTGCTCCCGTCAGCATCGCCGCTTTCTCGTTAACCCGAGATCGGGGCCGGGTACAGGAGCCTACCCGCGCCCGCGCTCCGCCACGTAGCGGACCGCGCCGTGCACCTCGCGGAGGAGCGCGCCCTGACGGCGCTCGACGCGCACGAGCTCCTGGTGGCCCTCCCACGTGCCGACCGGCGCGACAAGGACGCCCCCGTCGCTCAGCTGCGCCTCGAGCGCCGTGGGAGGCTCGGTCAGCGCGTAGGTCACCGCGACCTTCCAGGGCCGCTCCGATGACGAGGTCGGCCAGCGCGCGAGCACGCGCTCGGCGAGCGAACGCCCGTCACCGCACAGCAGCGTGACGCCCGCGCCCTCGTCCGACGGCCCGGCGGCGCTGGCCGCGAGCGCATCGTCGCCGCCCTGGCGATCGGGCCGCGCGCCGAGCAGACGAACCGCGCGCGCGTGCAGCATGGCGTCGATCTCGATCGAGGCGACGTGCCCGGTCGGGCCGACGATGCGCCGCGCGAGCGCCGCCCCGTAGCCGGTGCCCGTGCCGAGCTCGAGCAAGCGATCGCCCGGGCCGAGATCGAGCAGGCTGTACGTGAGCAGGTACGCGTGCGGCGCGCTCACGGTCGCGTGCCCCGCGCGGTCGAGCGGAAGCGGGGTGTCGTCCGCTGACGCGGCGAGATCCTCCGGCAGGACGAAGCGCTCGCGCGGCACGAGCAGGATCGCGTCCAGGTAGTGGGCGAGGAACTCGAAGCGGCGCGCGAGCTCCGCCACGAGCGGCGCCCGCGCAACACGCCCGGCCTCGGCGAGCTCGACGTCGCACGCGATGGCCGCGTCGAGCCGCTCGGGGACCGGCTCCCAGCGATCGGGCCGGCGATCGTCGTACCTCGCCGCGAGCGCGGCGAGCGGCGCGACGGCGGCGCGTGTTTCGGTGCCCACGGGAGAAGCCACGGGGAGATCCTGAAGCAGGACCGGCCGTGCGGCTCGGTTTTTCGGGGAGCGCGTCGCGATTGTCCATGCGTCGTCCGGCTCATCCGCCGAGCCATCCGGCCGGCCACCAGAGCTCGTTTGACACGGGCGCCCTGCCCTCCTCATCCTCGGCCATGACCCCCGTCGATCTCACGGCGATCGCAGCGCTCGCGATCGAAGCGCATCGGGCCGCGCCGTGCGCGTGCGTCGCAGCAGCCGTGCGCACGCGAGACAACGTCCGGTACGGAGCGGGCGCCGCGGGACGCTTGTGGCTGGAAGACAGCCCGCCGGCAGGCGCCGGCGGCGCGACGCCGGCCGCGGCGACGGGTGATGCGATCTTCGATCTGGCGTCGGTGACGAAGCCGTTCACCGCGCTCGCGTTCGCCCGGCTCGCCCGCGCCGGCAAGGTGAGGTTCGACGAGCCGCTCGGGCAGGTGCTGCCAGAGCTCGCCGGTACGCGGTCGGCGCGCGTGCCGCTCGAGCTCCTCGCCGCCCACCGCGCCGGGCTCGAGGCGCACCGACCGCTCCATCCGCCCGGCGACGACGCGCCGATCGATCCCCTCGGCGCGCTGCTCGCCTGCGCGAACGGGCGCCGCGCGGAGTGCGAGGGCGACCCGCCCGCCGGCGGGTTCCCGCCGGTGTACAGCGACCTCGGGTACCTGCTGCTCGGCGCAGCGGTCGCGCGGCGCGGCGAGGCCGAGCTCGACGAGGTCGTCGCGCGCGAGGTGACGGGCCCCCTCGGGCTCGCGGTCGCGCCGGTCCGCGCGCTCCGGCGGCGCGATCCGCGGTTCGACGAGCGGGTCGTCCCCACCGAGGACGTCGCGTTCCGCGGGGGCATGATCCGCGGCGCGGTGCACGACGACAACGCGTGGACGATCGCGCGCGACGGGATGGCCGGGCACGCGGGCCTCTTCGGCGACGCCATGTCCGTGGCGCGGCTCGGGGTCGCGCTGCTCGAGGCGCTCGCGGGCGAGCGCCCGGAGTGGCTCTCGCGCGACGAGGTCCGGCGGCTGATCGCGCCGCGCCCGGGCGGGTCGCTGCGCGCGGGGTTCGACGGCAGGAGCGGCGAGAGGCCGAGCTCCGGCGCGCGCTTCGGCCCGCAGACCTTCGGCCACCTCGGCTTCACCGGGACGAGCCTGTGGATCGATCCGGAAGCGGAGCTCGTCGGCGTGCTGCTCACGAACCGCGTCCACCCGACGCGCGCCTCCGACGCGATCCGTCGCGCGCGGCCCGCCGTCTATGACGCGATCGCAGAGGCCATGGCGCAGGCGCGATGACGCGAGGACGGATGGCGCGCCGCATCGCTCCCGCGTTTTCGCGGGCCGGCGCGGAGCGATGCTAGGCTGCCGCGGTGTCACACGGCGCCGTCCCCGAAGAGCTGGGCCCGTCCTCCGGGCTGGTTCGCTCGCCCGCAGAGCCGCCGCGCGCGCCCGGCGAGCCGCACCCCGGCGTGGTCCAGCGCGAGCACGATGCGGACGGCGCGCCGAGGCCTCCCGACGCGGGCCACGCCCCGCCGCCCGGGTCCGCCAGGGCGCCGCGGCGCGCGCAGACCCCCGCCGCGACGCCGAGCTCGCTCCGACAGAACGCCGCGCAGAGCGGCCGCTTCATCCGCGCGTACCTGACGACGTTCACCGTCCTCGCGAGCTACCTCTGGTTCTTCTTCCTCCGCCGCCTCTTCGGGGAGACGTGGGCGAACAACCGCGTGGACGAGGTCCACGCGAGGAACGCCCGCCGCATCGAGCGCACGATCGTCGAGCTCCAGGGCCTCTTCATCAAGGTCGGCCAGATGCTCAGCATCATGGCGAACTTCCTCCCCGCGACGCTGCGCGCGGGGCTCGAGGGGCTGCAGGACCAGGTGCCGCCGCGCCCCTACGAGGAGATCGAGGCGCGCATCGCCGAGGAGCTCGGGCGCCCCATCGGCGAGGTCTTCGCCCGCTTCCACAGGGAGCCGCTCGCGAGCGCGTCGCTCGGCCAGGTGCACGAGGCGTGGCTCATGGACGGCACGCGCGTGGCCGTGAAGGTGCAGCACCGCGACATCGACGAGATCGTCCGCCTCGACCTGCGCACCATCCGCCGCATCATGGCGATCGTCGCGCAGTTCGTGCCCGTGCAGGGGCTCGACGCCTACCACCACCAGATCCGCTCGATGATCCTGGAGGAGCTCGACTTCGTGCGCGAGGCCAGGAACATCGTGCGCATCGCCGACAACTTCGCGAAGCAGCCGCAGGTCCGGTTCCCCCGGCCCATCGAGGCCTACTGCACGCGCCGGGTGATGACGACGACGTTCGTCGAGGGCATCAAGGTGGGCGACGTCGCGGCGCTCGACGCGCACGGCGTCGATCGCAAGGCGCTCGCGCGGCAGATCGTGCAGGTCTTCTGCCAGCAGATCTTCATCGACGGCATCTACCACGCGGATCCGCACCCGGGGAACATGCTGGTCGGGCCGGGCGGGGAGCTCATCCTGCTCGATTTCGGCGCGGTCGCCGAGCTCTCCCAGGAGATGCGCGAGGGCATCCCCGAGTTCCTCGAGGCAGTGATCCGCCGCGACACGGAGGGGATCATCAAGGCGCTGCGCAAGATGCGCTTCTTCTCGCGGCGGGACGCCGTCGACGTCAGCGAGAAGGTCGTCGAGTTCTTCCACCAGCGCTTCCAGGACGAGGTGAAGCTCGAGTCGTTCAACCTGAAGGACATCAAGCTCGACCCGCAGAAGGGCATCGAGAGCCTGATCGACCTCCGGCGCATGAACATCGGCCTGAAGGAGCTCTCCGGCGCGTTCCACGTGCCGCGCGACTTCGTGCTGCTCGAGCGCACCCTCCTCCTCTTGACCGGCGTCTGCACGCAGCTCGATCCCGACCTGAACCCGATGGACGTCGTGCGCCCCTACCTGCAGGACTTCGTCCTCGGCAGCCGCGACTGGGCCCAGATCGCCCTCGAGGCGGCGAAGGACATGGGGATCAAGGCGCTGACGATCCCGGACGACCTGCGCAAGTACCTCACGCGCGCCAACCGCGGCGAGGCCGAGGTGAAGATCCGCGGCCTCGCCCAGGCCGCGTCGCTCGTCTATACGGGGGTGCGCCAGCTCATCTACGCGGCGCTCGCGATCGCCGCGGGCTTCGCGGGGCTGCAGCTGTACCTGGCTGGCCAGGCGGCGCTCGCGCGCTATTGCCTCTACGGCGCCGCTGCGGCCGGGGCGCTGCTCGCAGGGAGCCTGCTGTTCACGAACCGAGGGTGACGACACGCCATGAGCTCGATCGATCTGTCCCAGTACGAGGCCGACGTCGCGGCCGCCGAGGCCGAGGTGACGCGGATCAGGGAGGAGAACGCGGAGCTCGCCGAGGAGTACCGCGGCGTCCCAGCGGAGGACGCGCGCGAGATCCTCCGCCGCGGCGCGGCGTCGCTCGCCGCCGCGCGCGACCGCTGCGAGGCGGCGCGCGTCGCGCTGAAGCTCGCGCAGACGACCGGCTCGCCGCACGGGCTGCTCGCGAAGGGCGGGGTCGTCGCGGGCTCGGTGGCCGTCGCCATCCCCGCCGGCTCGTCGAGCAGCGAGCGGGCCCGCCTCGTCGAGGAGGCGCTCTCGGTCGAGCTCGCCGGCGCCGCGCGCGACCTCGGCGTGGTGCTCGCCGCGCCCGCCGAGCGCTACACGCGGGAGCGCCCCGGGCGCGACGCGGAGGGGCGCACCATCCTGGACGTCTCCGGCCACGTGGAGGGCGACCTGCTGATGCCCGCCGTCTCCAAGGCGGCCAAGAACGCGCGCAGGAGCTGAGCGCGGCGCACGAGCCGAGCGCCGCGCACGCGAGCCGAGCTCCTCGCATGCTCCACGCGCTGTGCTCCGCGCGCTGTGCTCCGCGCCGCGGCGCTCAGGCCTTGAACGCGGCGATGATCGCCGCGGCCCGCTCCTCGACGCGCCCGCGGAGCGGGGCGAAGCGCGCGTCCGCGCGCGCGCCGTCGAGCACAGCGCAGCGCTGCATCCAGAACGCGTCGAAGAGCCCCGCGTCCACCGCGCCGGCGAGCACGCGGAAGAGCGCGTCGTCCTCGCCGAGGAAGGCGAGGATCTCGGCGTACATCTGGAAGAAGAGCGGGCGCAGCCGGCTGCCCGGCTCGGAGCTGTCCGCCTTCGCGCTCAGGAACGCCCGCTGCTCGTCCGAGAGCCGCGACGTCGCGAGCACGTCGCGGTAGATGCGCGCGTACTGGATCGGGATGGTCTCCGTCGCGAGCGGCAGGTCGTCGATGGAGAACGCGGCGCCGCGCCACAGCCCGAAGCGGGCGCGCATCACCGCCTTGTGAAAGCGGCTCGACGGGTCCTCCGCCGGCAGGTCGAGCAGCACGCCGGCCGCCGGCCAGTCGCCGAGCAGCGCGCGGCCGCGCGCCAGCTCCCAGCGCGGGAACGGCTCGCTCGGATCGAGCGCCAGCGCCGTGTCGAGCCGGAACATCGCCTCGTCGACGAGCCCCGCCTCGAGGAGGATGCGGCCGAGCAGCTCGTGCGCCTTGGCCAGGCTCGGCGCGCACTGGAGCGCCTTGCGCAGCGCCGGGACGGCGCCGACCGGATCGCCCGCGCTGAAGCGGACCGTGGCGAGGGCCACCCACGGCTCGCCGAGCGCGGGGGCCAGCGCGATCGCGCGCTCGGCGGCCTGCTGCGCCTTCGCGAACTGCGCCGCGCCTTCGCCGCGCGCGCCCATCAGCCGCGCGAAGGCGATCGCGTAACCGGACAGGATGCTCGGATCGTTCGGGGAGAACGACAGCGCCTCCTCGAAGAGCGCCACGGCCGGCGCGGCGTCTCCGTACCAGAGGCGACGCATCTGGTGGCGCGCGCGCAGGTAGAGATCGATCGCGCGCGGGTCGCTCGGCGACTCGCGCTCGCGGCTCGCGGCGTCGACGGTGAGCGCCGCGGCGATCGCGCCCGCCGCGTCGTCGCTCACCGTGAGCAGCGCCTCGGGTGAGCTGTCGAACCGCTTCGCCCAGAGCTGAAACCCGTCCTCGACGCCGATGACACGCACGGTCACGCGCACGCCGCCAGGCGGCATGCGCGACCCCGGCCGCGAGTACGGCGCAGGGGGCTGCGAGCGCGGCCCATCGGGCCCGTAGCCGCCGCCGCCGGTGCGGCGGATCGAGCCCTCGACGACGACCTGCACGCCGAGCTCGCGGCCGACATCCCTGGGATCGCGGCCGTCGAGCCGCACCCGTGAGACCGCGGCGCGCGGCCGGACCTTGAGGCCGGCGGTCATCGACAGGGTGTCGGTGAGGTCCTCGGTGAAGCCGTCGGCGAGGTATTCGTCGTCCGGCGCGCCGACGTTGCGGAACGGGAGCACGGCGACCGTCTTCAGCGACGACGTCGGCGTCGGCGCGGGCGTGGGCACGGGCGCCGCCAGCGTGGGCGAGTTGAGGCGACGCTGCGGCGCCGTGACCTCCTCGACCGGCGCCGCGGCGACCCGGGTCGGGTTCTGCTCGATCGGCTGCGGCGCCGTCGGCGCAGCCGTGGCGGCGGACGCGGCGATGGCGGACACGAGCGACTGCGCCGGCTGCGGGGCGATCGACAGGCGCGAGCGCGCGAGCAGGAGCGCGCGGTGGGCCTCGGCCGCGCTGGCGTAGCGATCCTCCCGGCGTATCGCCATGCACCTCAGCACGACGTCCGCGACGGCGAGGGGCACGTCCGGACGGACGGAGCGCGGGTCGGGCGGCGGAGACTTCAGCCTGGACATGGCGGCCGCGATCGCGCCGGCGCCCGGCCACGCGCGGCGGTGGGTGAGGCACTCGAAGAGGATCATGCCGAGCGCGTAGATGTCGGTGCGCGCGTCGAGGTCAGGCTCGCCGGTCAGCTGCTCCGGCGACATGTACGCGGGAGAGCCGAGCACGAAGCCCTGCGATTCGCCGGCGCTCGGCCCGGACGAGGTGCGCGCGATGCCGAAATCGGTGATGACGACGCGCCCGTTCCTGTCGATGAGCACGTTCTCGGGCTTGAGGTCGCGGTGCACGATGCCCGCCGCGTGCGCGGCGCCGAGGCCGTCGCAGAGCGAGCAGCCGATGCCGATGGCCTGCTGCGACGGCATCGGGCCCGTCCGCGCGAGGACGCTGTGCAGCGACTCGCCCTCGACGCACTCCATCGTGAGGAACTTCTCGCCGTCGTGGTCGCCGAAGTCGAACGTCCGCGCCACGTTCCTGTGCGTGACGCGGCGCGCGAGCTTCACCTCTTGCCGGAAGCGCTCGATCATGCCGGCGGAGTCGGCGAGATCACGGCGGAGCATCTTGAGGGCGACGATCTCGTCGAGCTCCACGTCGCGGACGCGGTACACGCTGCCCATGCCGCCGGTGCCGAGCAGGCCGAGGATCTCGTAGCGCCCGGCGATGCGCTGAGGCGCCGCGACGAAGCCAGACCCATGGCTCGGCTCGCTGCGCGGCTCGGCGCGGGGCGTCGGCTCGGAGGCCGTAAATCGCCTGTCGCTCACCCGCTCAGTCTACCCACGCTGAAGGGCAGAAGTCAGCGCGAGCGAACCACCGGACAGAAAACATGAAATTCGCCGAGTCCCGCTCACCTCGACATACCTTCTTCCCGCTTCCGCTCCTGGCGTCGCTCCGTTATATGTATGCGCTCCGCGGGTGGATGAATGCAGCATCGCACCAAGCATGAGCCGTCGTCCTCGCTGCTGGAGGTGAGCCTCGATCCGGGCGAGGCGCTGCTCGCGGAGGCGGGCGCGATGGTCGCGCGGTCGCCGAGCCTGCGGACGGAGGTCCGGCTCAACGCGGGCCGCGGGGCCGGGCTGCTCGGGCGGCTCAAGGCGTTCCTCGTCGCGCTGCTCCGGAAGCTCGCGGGGGGCGAGACGTTCTTCGTGAGCTGGATCGAGGCGCCGGAGGGCGGGTGGGTGTGGCTCGCCCCGCCGCTCAGCGGCGGCATCAAGCACGTCCGCCTCCAGGGAGAGACGCTGCTCTTCAGCGCGGGCTCGTACCTCGCGAGCGCGGGCGACGTCGACGTCAAGGTGCGCTGGGGTGGGCTGCGCGCCATCCTCGCGCGGGAGGGCGTCTTCTTCATCGAGGCCTCCGGCGTCGGGGATCTCTGGATCACGAGCTACGGGGCGATCGAGGAGCTCCCCTGCGACGGGTCGCTCGTCGTGGACAGCGGGCACCTCGTCGGGTTCGACGCGTCGCTGGCGCTCAAGATCAGGAGCCCTGGCGGCGGGCTCACGGGCCTCATGGTCTCTGGCGAAGGCGTGGTGTGCGAGCTCTCGGGCACCGGCCGCGTGCTGATCCAGTCGCGCAGCGCCGGCGCGCTCGTGGGGTGGCTCGCGCCGCTGCTCCCGCCCTGAGGGAGCGGCGGAGACGTCCGATGCAGGTGAATCTCCTCTACCGTCCCTCCCAGGCCCTCGCGCAGTGCTGGCTCGAGCCGGGCGAGCGCGTGTTCGCGGAGAGCGGCGCGCTCGTGGGCATGTCGACGAACGTGCGCGTGGAGACGCAGTCGGGCGGCATCATGTCGGGCTTGAAGCGGATGCTGGCCGGAGAGTCCTTCTACAGGAACGCGTTCGCCGCGGAGGGCGGGCGCGGAGAGGTGCTGTTCGCGACACCGCTGTCCGGGGACATGGCCGTGCTGGAGGTGGGTGACAGGCAATGGTGCGTCCAGAGCAGCGCCTATGTCGCGTCCAGCCCCGATGTCGACGTGAGGACGCGCTCTTCCGGCCTGCGCGGCTTCTTCTCGGGGGCGGGGCTCTTCGCGCTGGAGACGGCGGGGCAGGGTCAGATGATCATCGGCGCGTTCGGCGCGCTCGAGGAGCTCGAGGTGAGAGGCCACGTCGTCATCGACACGGGGCACATCGCAGCGTGGGAGTCGACGCTCGCCTGCCGGATCGGCAAGAGCACGTCGACGTGGCACGGCACGTGGCTCTCGGGCGAGGGCCTCGTCTGCCACGTCGAGGGGAACGGCAGCCTGTGGGTCCAGTCGCGCAACGCCGGCAGGTACGGCGCGGCGATCGGCGCGCGGCTCGCCCCGCGGCAGCCCTAGAGATCGGGGGACGGCGTGCGCGACGAGATCCGAGGCAACCCCGAGTTCGGCGTGCTCCACGTGACCTTCGAGCACGCCGGCGAGCAGATCGTCGCGGAGAGCGGCGCGATGGTCGCGCGCGACCCGGCCATCGACGTGAAGACCAGCCTGCAGGGCGGGCTCGCCAGCGCGCTCAAGCGCAGGATGACGGCCGGAGAGAGCCTCTTCCAGGACACCTTCACGGCGACGGCGCCCATGCAGTCGATGCGGCTCGCGCCGGCCCCCGAGGGCTCGATCGAGCGCCTCGTGCTGCGCTCGGGCATGGAGGTGTTCCTCCAGTCGGGCGCCTATCTCGCCTCCACGCCCGGCATCACGCTCGACACGACGTGGCAGGGGGCCAAGGGCTTCTTCGCCGGCGGCCTGTCGCTGCTCCGGGCGTACGGCGAAGGGCTGATCTGGTTCTCGAGCTACGGCGGTATCCACGCGATCGACGTCGGCCGCCAGCACGAGGGATATCTCTGCGACAACACCCATCTGCTCGCGTTCACCGAGGGCCTGAGGTATCAGGTGCGCAAGCTGGCCGGCCTGAAGGGCCTGTTCCTGTCCGGCGAGGGGCTCGTCTGCGAGTTCCGCGGGCACGGGAGGCTCTGGCTGCAGACCCGGAACCCGGGGGCGCTCTCGGCGTTCCTCCATCCGTTCCGGCCCGTGGGCGGCGGCCACTAGCTCCGCCCGCCAGAAGGCCGGCC
The DNA here is from genome assembly GCF_028368935.1 of Sorangium aterium. NCBI lineage: Bacteria > Pseudomonadati > Myxococcota > Polyangiales > Polyangiaceae > Sorangium > Sorangium atrum. Next base: position 3,184,545 of record NZ_JAQNDK010000001.1, read on the forward strand.
AGTCCTTCCGGGCTCGCCGCGCGGGCGGGCGGCCTGCCTGGCCCGCCCGGCGCTCGCTGCGCGCGTGCCCCGGCGCGCGCCTCGGAGCCGCGCGCATGCCCCCTGCGCGCGCGAAGGTCCGAGGAACGCTCGTGGATTTCGGCGCCGGCGACGGCGCGGTCCCGGCCGCCCGCCGTGGGCCGGCGCGCCGTCATTGCCTTCCCGGAGGCGGACTCGCTAAAGTAGTCCCGCCTCGCTGAGGAGGCTCGTACGGCGAGCGGTGGTTGCCACGGATCCACAGGGGCTCGCGGGGCGAGCCTGGCCCCGCCTGAGTACCCCGAACCCGCTATGTGGAAGCTGACGATCGAGGATGACGAGGGGAAACAGACGGGGCTCCCCCTCGCCCATGAGGAGTACGCGCTCGGACGCGGAGAGTCGAACTCGATCCGGCTGACCGATCGCAACGTCTCGCGCACCCACGCCACGCTGGCCAAGAACGGCCAGGGCTGGCTCATCCGGGATCTCGACAGCTACAACGGCACGTACGTCAACGGCGGGCGCGTCCAGGGTGAGCAGCACCTGCGCCACGGCGACCTCGTGCAGCTTGGCGACTACCGCATCGAGATCGTCGATGAGGCGCTCTCGTCTGCCGTGACGAGCCCGACGCCGCCGCCGGGCAGCCGCAGCACGGCGCACCTGCCGCTCCACACCCGCCCGAACCGGCTCGTCATGGTCGTCGGCCCGACCCCCGGCGCGGAGTTCCCGCTCGACGGCGAGCGCTCCACGATCGGGCGCTCCGAGGACGCGACCATCTCGATCAACCACAGCTCCGTGAGCCGCCTGCACGCCGAGCTCATCAGCCTCGGCAGCGGCCGCTACGAGGTCGTCGACAAGCAGAGCGCGAACGGCGTGCGCATCAACGGCGTCGAGCTCAAGCGGGGCCTGCTCGAGGCGGGCGACGCGCTCGAGCTCGGCGACGTCCGCCTCCGCTTCGTCGCTGCAGGCAAGATCTTTCGCGCGGGGCCGGACGGCGGGCCTGGCGTGGCGCCGGGCGCCTACGGGAGCGTGGCCCCTTCCGCGCAGTCGTCCCGCTCGCTCGGCGGGGCGAGCAAGGCGATGGGGCTCCTGCTCGCTGTCGCCTTGATCGTCGTCATCGCCGTGATCGTGGCCACGCGCGCCCGGTCGCACGGGTCGACGACGCCCGAGCCGGACGTGAGGCCCGCGGCGCCGGCGCTGGCGGGCAACGACGCGCAGATCCTCGACGCGGCGCAGGAGCACCTCCTCTCGGGGAACATCGACGCCGCGCACCGGAAGCTGCAGGAGATCGCCGAGACGTCGCCGGTCCGGGAGACGCCGCGCTTCAAGGAGATCGAGGAGCGCTGGGCGGAGGGGATGTTCCGGCAGGTCGAGGAGGCCGGGACGAAGGCGGAGAAGCTCGCGCTGCTCAACGAGATCGCGAAGACGACGGGCGTCCCGACGGCGCTCCGCGCGCGGGTGGCCGAGATGCGGCGGCAGGTCGACCCCGAGGCGCCGCCCGAGCCGGAGCCGGTACCGGCGCACGTCGGCTCGCCGCCGTCCTGGCTGCCGCAGCAACCCGCGCCCACGCCTGCGCCTGCGCCCACGCTCTCGGCCTCGGCGCCCGCGCCCTCGGCCTCGGGCGCCGCGCCGGCGAGCTCTGCCCTCGATTCGAGCTCGTACCCCGCGCAGCGGCGGGCGCTCGAGCCGAAGGTCTGGAACGGGAAGGCGTCGGCCAGCGAGATCAAGCTGCTGCGCGCGATCTGCATCCACCAGGGCGACGCCGTCTGCCGCGACAAGGCGACCGCGGCCCTGGACAAGCTGGACAAGAAGGGCCTGTAGCCGCCGGGCGCTTCCATTCTCCTTTCCGCGTGCGTCGATGACCTCCAGGAGCAGCACCAGGGCTCACGAGCCGGCCGTCCGCGAGCCGGATGTCCGTGAGGCACACGTCCACGAGGCGCCGGAGCCTGGCGGGCGTGATGTTCCTCCCGCGGAGCGCGGCGGAGGCGCCGTGCGCCCCGTGCGCCCCGTCCCCGAGGCCTCGCCGGCGCGGAACGGGCTCGCGTCGCCGGCTGCGCGGGCGATGGCGACGCTCGCCCTGCTCGTGCTCGTCCCCTACGCGCACCCGAGCCTGTCGCGGCTGCGGGTGCTCACGCCGCTGCCCGAGGGGGAGGGGCTCGTCGTGGTCCCGGCGCCGGCGCCGGTGGCGTCGGTCGGCGAGACGACGCTCGCCACCGAGACCACCGAGCAGGCCGAGCTGCGCCAGCCCGAGGAGGTCGCGCTGCCGGCCGCGGCCGCCGAGCTCGTGCCGGCCGCTGTCGCCTCCGAGGGCAAGCCGCCGCGGCCGATCGAGGACCCGAGCGGCAAGGCGATGACGCCGTTCTTCCGCGCGCTCGCGGCGGTGGAGCGCAAGGCGCCGCAGTCGATCGCGCGCATCACCTACTTCGGCGACTCCATCGTGGCGAGCGACTTCGTGACGGCGACGCTGCGGCGCAAGCTGCAGAAGCGGTTCGGGGACGCAGGCCACGGGTTCATGCTGATGGCCAACGCCTGGCCGGGATATTTCCACAACGACGTTGTCCGCTTCGCCGGCCCTGGCTGGCAGGTGAGCCGCGTTGTGGGCCCGTTCGCCAAGGACGGGCTCTACGGGCTCGGCGGCGTGTCGTTCCGCTCGCAGGGCGCGGGGGTGTTCTCGCGCTTCGGCACCGCGGAGTCCGGGACCTTCGGGCGCGCGGTCTCGCGGTTCGCCGTCGATTACCTGAAGCACCCCGAGGGCGGGCGGATGGAGATCAAGATCGACGGCGAGAGCCGCGAGATGATCGACACGCGGGCCGACGCGGCCACCTCGGCGATCGCGACCTACGAGGTCCCGGACGGGCCGCACGCCATCGAGGTGCGGGCGCACGGCCCCGGGGTGCGGGCGTTCGGCGTCTGGATGGAGCGGGACACGCCGGGGGTGGTGCTCGACGCGATCGGCATCCAGGGCTGCCGCATCCGCTTCCTCGACAAGAGCGACGACGCCCATTTCGCGGAGCAGCTGCGCGCGCGGAGCCCGTCCTTGACGGTGTTCCACTACGGCATGAACGAGAGCGAGGACGGCGAGCTGTTCCCGCTCGATCAGGTCGAGTCGACGATGAAGGCGGTGCTCGAGCAGGTGACGGCGGCGCTGCCCGGGTCGTCGTGCCTGCTCGTGGGCCCGATGGATCGCGCCGACAAGAAGGGCGAGGTGTACCGGAGTCGACCGGTGATCCCGAAGCTCGCGGCGATCCAGCGCAGGGTGGCCGGGCAGGTCGGCTGCGGCTACTTCGACACCTTCGGCGCCATGGGCGGCTCCGGCTCGATGGGGATCTGGGTCCAGCGTGGGCTCGGCGGCGCCGATCTCGCGCACCCGTCGGGCGCGGGGGCCGAGGTCATCGGCCGCTGGCTGTACCTGGCCTTGATGGAGGCCTACGAAGGCTGGAAGGCGAACGCCGCGCGGCCCTGAGGCTACGCGGCTTCGCGGTCGCCCGACTTCGGCGCCGCCGGCTCGTCGGCGGCGCGCCGCCTGTGCTCCCGGGCGATGCCGGCCACGACGCCGAGCCACACGAGCGCGAGGGCGATGTTGACCATCGCGAAGTGGCGTGTGGAGAGCGCGAGCACCTGGCCGGCGATCACCCCCACGGCGGCGAGCACGTCGCCCGCGCGGACGACGAAGGTGTCGATGGCCGCCTTGGCGCTGTACTTGGCGTCGCGGCCGACCGGCAGGAAGAGCGCCTGCCGCGCGGTGTTCTGGATGGAATAATCGGCGCTGTTCTCCGCGATCTTCGCGACGCGCACGACGGCGAGCGCCGGCAGGACGGCGAGGGACGCGTAGCCGAGCAGAGCGATGGCCGGGAGGATGAACAGGGCGAATCGCACGCCGAGGTACTTGAAGATGCGGGAGACGAAGAAGAGCTGCAGGACGACGCCGAACGTGTTGACCCAGTAGAAGAAATCTCCCTTGAAGGTCCCGATGATCGCGCCGAGCGCCGCCTTTTTCCCCTTCTCGGTGCGCGGGTGGACGAGCCCCGCCTCGGCGCCCTCGACGATCTTGCCGCCGGCCTCGACGTCGAACGCGCCGCCCTTGACGGCGGCGATCTTCCCTTCGAGCAGGCGCGACGCCTGCGGATCGACGAGGTAGACCGGCGCGCCCGCCGCGAGCGGCGCGCCCGGGGCCGCGCCGGCGGGGGCCGCGTCCGCCGCGCCGCGCTGCTCGCTTCTCGGATCGAGCGCGCTCGTGGCGGACTCGATGAGGGTGCGATCGAGGATGTACTCGCCGGTCGAGTTCACCCAGTTGAGGACGAGCGTCAGGCCGGCGATGAGGAGGAGATAGCGGTCGCGCGCGATGATCTTGAAGCCGCCCGCCGCGCCCCCGGGCGGCGCGTCGGCCTTGTCCGCGGCGCCCTTCGAGCCCGCGAGGTCGTCGCGGTGGACGAGGTAGGTGAGCCCCAGGCAGGCGAGCAGCACGCCCGCCGCGAGGAGCATCATGTTGTACGGGCCGATCGGCACGTAGACGCGCTTCGCGATCTGCGCGCCGAGCATGGCGCCGAGGGAGCTCCCGATGCCGACGATGGCGAAGAGCCGCTTGCCCTGCTCGGGCGTATAAACATCGTTGGCGAACGACCAGAACTGCGCGATCACGGTGAGGTTGAAGCAGCCCACCCACAGATAGAAGGGCACCCCGAGGGGGACGCCGAGGCGCGCGAGGACGAAGAAGAGGACCAGGTTCGCGGCGAAGAAGAGCGTGAGCGCGGTGGTGAGCTGCATGCGCCCGAAGCGCCTGGCCAGGGCGCCATAGGCGCGGACCACGCCCACGAGGAGGAGCGCCTGGCCCGCCGCCGCGTAGGCCTTCACCTCGGGGCCGTCGAGGTCGAGCCGGCGCCCGCCGATCTCGAGCCCGCCGCCCGCGAGGATCAGCGGCTCGCGGACCACCTTGAGGAGATAATAGCCGGTGAGCAGGAGGAATACGTTCAGCGTGAGGACGAGGACGCTGAAGCCCTCGCGCGGCTTCACCTCGGCGAAGATCGAGAGGAGCCTGTGAAGCACGCCCCGGGACCGTGTCTCGTTCTCTCCTGTGCTCGCCACCCGCCGCTCCATCCCGGGAAACCCGCCGTCCTGGCGGCACCGGAACCGGAACAGGACCGATCCCGAGCGCGCGAGGCTATCGAGCCTGGTCCCGGCCGGCAACCTCCCTCTCGCGGCCGGGCGTGTGAACCGCCGCGTCCGCCGCGTCCGCCGCGCCGTCGCGTGGACGCTCGACAGGCGCGCGCCGCGCAGACAGGCGTCTCTCGGGTCGTGAACTCCGCTATGCTCCCGCGCCGCGACGTGTTTCCGTGCGAGAAGCGAGGCGGATTGGGCACCAACGAAGAGGGACCGACGCGCGCGCTCGGCACGGCCTTTCGGCGACGCGCGGCCGCGCTCGCGAGCTGCGCCGCGCTGTCGCTCTGTGCCGAGGCGCAGGCCGCGCCGCAGGCGGAGGGCGCCACACCGCCGCCCGTGCTCCCGGGGGCTCCGCCGGCGGCTCCTCGCGTATCGGCTGAGCCTGCTACTCCGCCGCCCGTGCTCCCGGGGGCTCCGCCGGCGGCTCCTCGCGTATCGGCTGAGTCTGCTGCGCCGCCGCGGCCTCTTGCGGCGGCGCCGCCGGCGTCCGGCGCGAAGCGCCCTGTGCCGGATTACGATGGTCGCCCGGACGAGGCGACGAGCGCCGGCGACGTGCTGCTCTGGGTGCCGCGGGTCGTGTTCTTCCCCGCTTACCTCGCCAGCGAGTACCTGGTTCGGCGGCCGCTCGGCGTTCTCACCGTCGCGGCGGAGCAGGGCGAATGGATCAAGGAGCTCAAGGACATCTTCACCTTCGGGCCGAACGACAACATCGGCATCGTCCCGACGGCGCTCTTCGACTTCGGCTTTCGCGCGAGCGTCGGCGTTTACTTCTTCTATGACGACCTGTTCGTCCCCGGCAACGAGCTCCGCGTCCACGCCGCGACCGGCGGGGTCGACTGGTGGAGGCTCACGGTGGCCGACCGGATCCCCCTCGGCGGGCGCGCTCACCTGAAGCTCCGCGGCGAGGGGGACATCCGGCCTGACTGGCTGTTCTCCGGGATCGGCCCGAGCTCGCTGGAGCGCGACTGGGCCCGCTACAACGCCCGCAGCGTCGAGGGGACCGCGACGCTCCACGCCGATTTCGGCGCGTTCAGCTTCGTCGAGGCGACAACCGGCGCGAAGACCGTCGACTTCCACGACATCTGCTGCAAGCCGACGGTCGGCTTCCGGGTCGCGCACGGCCGTTATCCGATGCCCCCGTCGTACGACACGGGGTATACGGCCTACCGGATCGGAGCCCGCGCAGGCCTCGACTCGCGCCGGCCGCGCCCTGCGCGGGGCAACGGCGTCCGGCTGGAGCTCTCCGGAGAGCACGCCGCCGACCTGGAGCGGCCGCTGGAGAGCCGGTGGATCCGCTACGGCGGCTCGCTGGGCGGGTTCGTCGACCTCACCGGACACGATCGCGTCGTGAGCCTCGTCCTCTCGGCGGCCTTCGCCGACCCGCTCGGCCCCGCGGAGGTCCCCTTCACCGAGCTCGCCGAGCTCGGCGGCGACGCGCCGATGCGGGGCTTCCGCGAAGGGCGCCTCCGCGGGCGGAGCGCCGCCGCGGCGACGCTCGAGTACCGTTATCCGATCTGGGCGTTCGTCGATGGCACGATGCAGGTCGCCGCGGGCAACGTGTTCGGCGAGCACCTCCGCGACTTCGATCTCGACCTGCTCCGCATGTCGTTCGTGCTCGGCCTGCGCACGAGCGGCGAGCGCGACCACTCCATCGATGTCCTGATCGGCTCGGCGACGGAGACCTTAGAGCAGGGGGCCGGTCTACAGGAGCTGCGGTTCATGGTCGGCGCCACCCACGGCTTCTGAGCGAGCGGCGGTCACCCGCTTCGGATACGGGCCCATCTCGACGTTTTCGGTGCTCAGCGCACCGGAACCGCCGCTCGGCAGGGCGTGTCCCGGGGGAAGCTCAGTTGGGCGGCTCGGCGTCGTCGGGGCGCTCGATGCCGACGAGCTTGTAGCCGCGGCGGGGACCGAGGTCGTAGAGGTGGGCGCGCAGCGGACCGGGCGCCTGCCCGTTCAGGACATCGATGATGGCATAACGCGAGGGCGCGTCGTCGGGCGCGCCGCCGTCCGCGGCGATGTGGGGGAGCGAGAGGCACACGCCGCCGTCCGGCGAGGGGCGCACGACAGGCCGCGTGTGCAGGGCGAGCGACTCGCCGGCGTACATCGCGGCCTCGTAGCGGAGGTCTTGCGGGCGCGCGACGCCGGTGCGCCGCGCGAGATCGACGCCGCACAGCGCCACCGGCGAGGCCAGGGCGACGTCGGCGATGGGCGACAGGCGCGTCAGGTACCGCGCCATGATCGCGCGCTGTCGCGCGAGGAGCTTGCCGATCAGGAACGCTGTGTGGCGCGGCGCCGTGAAGTCGCCGGTCCGCACGGCAGCCTCGATGAGCTCCGGCGTGAAGCGCGCGAGCGCCCGGGCGGCCCAGGCGCCGTCGAGCTCGGTCATCCGCCCGAAGGCCGGGTTGGGGTAGCCGCCGCGCCAGGCTTCCGGCCGGAAGTCGCGATCGCTGAAGAAGCCGAAGATGTCGCCCTGCGGGTCGTGGCTCGCCCGGTCCCAGGGCCGCTCGGGGATGCCGAGCGTCACGAAGTCGAGGAGCGCGTACTCGGCGTCGAAGTAGAACGCGTGGCCGAGGCGCTTCGAGATCTCCTCCCACTCCCACTCGCTGCCGAAGCAGTCGCCGAGATCGATGTAGTAGTGGCGCACGTGGCCTGGCGACGCGTCCTTGTCCTTCGGGTCCTCGGCGAGCCAGACATCCATCGAGTTCTGCTCGCGCGAGTCGAAGTGGTTGAGCCAGGCGGCGAGCAGGCGCCCCCCGCGCAGGTCGCGGCGGTCCTCGTGCGGGATCACGTCGTTCGGATCGTCCTCCCGGGTCCCCTCGTACCTGAACGGGCCGATCGCGCGGCCCGGGAGCCAGCGCGAGGCGACCATGCGGACCCGGTCGCCGCGCTTCGAGGCCTTGGCGAGCACGCCGTCGAGCGCCGCCTGATCGAAGGGCCTGGCGACGCCGCTGTTGTCGGTCACGGTGAGGCCGGGCGACAGCTTCAGGCTCGACGGCTTCAGGTAGACAACGCTGTCGCACGGCGCCCAGAAGCCGGCGGCGTGGTAGAGGCGCGCCGCGATGGCGGTCGCGCCGGTGGCCCGCTCGGGCTGGTCCGAGGGGTCGGCCTTCAGCATGAACTTGCCGACGCCCTCGACCTTGATCCGGAAGCCGGGGTTCGCGCCGTTCGGCTTGCCCATGTCGATGACCCAGGACCCGTCCGGCGCCTCGGGATCCAGCGTCTTGTCGCCGCACGGCCCGCGCACGAGCTCCTCGACGGAGAGCGGCCGCTTGCCGATCCGGTTCGTGAACCAGCTGGAGTCCGGCACCTCGTCGACGCTGTTCACGTTGACCGCCTCGCCCCCTGGATCCACGGCGAAGAACCGCGTCACCGGGCGAAAGACGAGGTTGTCGGCGGCGTCCCACGCGAACGAGGACTCGTAGGGCGCGGGCGAGCAGAGGCGGTGCTGCGGATCGTCGCTGGGCGCCTCGGGATCGGGCCGGCAGGGCAACGAGACGGGGCTCAGGTCGGCGTCGCGCCAGACCGGATCGCGCAGGGGGAACCGGCGCACGTCGCCGCTGCACGCCGCGCTGAGCAGGGCGAGCAGCGGGAGCGAGCAGGTGAGCGGCGCCTTCAGCATCGGCGGGTGATGGTAGTGGAGAGGTCGCCGCTCGGGGCGGTTTTCGGCGGAGCGAGCGCGGGCGAGCGGCGAGCGGCGAGCGTGGACGACGGCGGGCTCGTCAGAAGCCTTCTTGCCGGAGCCGCGCGATCACGGAGCGGTAGAAGTCGAGATAGAGCCAGGGGTTCCCGTCGCCCGGACTCTGTCCGAAGAGCTGGCCTATCTCGTCGAAATGGTCGGCCGGGATACAGCCCCAGAAGTCCCCCCATCGCGCGTCCCGCGCGCGCACCAGGCCGTCGTTCGGGAACGACTCGCCGATGCCGCCGTCGAGGAGGGTCTCCGTCAGCGACAGCAGCGGGTGGACCGGGTCGAGGCCGTCGTCGAACTGCGCGACGAAGGGCGCTGGATTGAGCGTCGAGCAGTCCCTGCCGCCGCGCGCGCGGTTCGTCCGCCCGCCGAAGGAGGCATAGTACACCCCGGGAGAATCGGTGAACCTCGCGTTGAACTCCGCGATGCCGGGCGTCGAGAACTGCTCGAGCGCCGCGAAGACGCTCGTCTCGTTGCCTATCTGATCGTAGAGCGGCGCGCCGATGGCGTTGATGAGATCGTCCAGGATGTCCTGCAGGCGCTCATCGGCGACGAGCTCGAGCGCCACGTCGGCGACCTTCGAGCCCAGGTGCGGTGTGGCGACGGTGACGATGGAGGCGACGAGATCGGGCCGATCATGCGCCACCACGCGGGCGTCGAGCCCCCCCTGCGAGTGGGCGATGATGTTCACCTTCTCGTGGCCTGTCGCCGCGAGGATCTGCTCGATCCGCGCGAGCAGCTGCGCGCCGCGGACCTCGGAGCTGTTGAACGGGTCGACGGAGGGCGTGAAGACCGTCTCGCCGCCCTCGGCGAGGGCCTCTTTGAGGTTGTAGAAGTAGCTGACGTATCCCGCGCCCGCGAAGTCCTCGAATCCGAAGAAGCCGTGAGCGAGCACGATGGGATACGGCGGGCCGAGCTTCCCTGACGGCCAGCCGCCGCCGGCTTCGCCCGGGTCGTCCGGCGAGCCGGACGAGCCCGACGAGCTCGTCCAGACGCCCGAGGCGGAGCCGCCGCCCGCGCCCGTGAGCACTTCGCCGGTGCTCGCCGGCGGATCGAACTGCTCCCCGGCCGCGCTGCAGGCCGCGAGGAGAGCACTGGCGGCGACCATCACACACCCTCCGAGAGCAGCGGACACTCGCCGTCGCCTTCGACGAGCACCCGTGTGAGACTTGCACTTACGCGAACCCCCAACACACGATGACGAGAATGCCGACGAAGAAAGATCCAGCACGACCACCTCCTGCCGGAATCAGCTCAGACTCTGCTGATGGGATGCTGATGTCAAGCGCTGTCGGAAATTTGAATCCTTCGAGGCGTGCAGCGCATTGCGTCGCGGGCAGCGGGGGGCCTTCTGCCAATGCACCACGTGGTTTGACGCCGTGGTGGCGCATTGCGTCGCGGGTCGACGTTGTTTTTCCATGCGGAGGGGCGGGCTGGCTCCGGTAGGTTCGTCGGCCATGCGATCTGTCCAGAGCTCGTTTGCGCTTGTCCTGATGGGTACCCTCGTCGCTTGCGGTGGCGCGGCGCCTCCTCCGTCGGAGCCGGATCGTGCGGAGGCCGAGGCGGCATCTACGGCGCCGGCTGCGAAGGACGGCGGCGAGGCGGCGGAGGGTGAAGGTGGGAAGAAGGAGGAGGACGCGGCGGCCGAGGCGTCACGGCAGATCCCGACGACGTGCGAGCAGCGGGGCAACGAGTGTTTGCCGCCGGTGGCGTTCGTAAAGCGCCTCTGCAGCGGGTTCCATCCGGACGTGGCGCTCACCCTGTTCGCGAAGGGATCGCCGTTCACGCGCGGGTACCTGACGCGGGACACCGACGCGGTGAACGCCTCTGGCGGGTCGTCCTCGAACGACAAGCTGGTCTTCGATGAGGAGGTGCTGATCCTCTATCACCGGGAGCCGGAGACGGGGGGCATGGTCGTGAGCGGAGCCGGGGGCGGATACGAGGTCCTGCGATGGGACGGGACGTGCGCCACGCTGATGGCGGAGGAGGTCCGGCAGCACGTGCCGCCGAAGCCGAAGTTCGCGGCGATCCCGTGGAAGAGCCTCGATCAGAAGACGCGCGACGCGTTCCTGGCCGACGAGAAGACGGGCAAGCTCATCATCGAGCGGAAGAGAGAGTGCAAGGGCGCGACGATGGGGGCGGTCACCGCGAAGTGCGAGAAGGTCGACAAGCAGATGGCGGCGGCGCTGATCGAGTACGTGCGCGGCGGAGGGGCGTTGCCGACTCCGGGTCCGCTGCCCTGAGGGGCGGAGGGGCAGCGGCCCTGGGGTTAACCAAGAGCGCGCTACATTCTCCTACATCCGAACGTTTACGTGAACGTTTACGTGGTCGTGAACGTTTACGTGGACGTGGTCGTGGTCGTGGTCGTCAACGATAGGCCGTGAACGACCACGACCACGACCACGACCACGTCCACGTTCACGTCCACGACCACGTCCACGTTGGTGACCGGGGGCGGGTGGGACGGCTGCCGGGCAGAGCCGCGGCGGGCGGGTCGGCTACTCCGGCTTGTCCTTGGGCGCCACGTAGTCGGGCGGGAGCTGCGCGGCTTCGTTCCCGCCGGTGAAGAAGTACTTGTCGAGCTCGGTCATCCAGATCCGCTGGCCGGCCTCGGAGATGAGGTCGAGGCGGTACTCGTTGATGAGCATCTTCGAGTGCTCGAGCCACATCCGCCACGCCTCCTTCGAGACGTTGTCGAAAATCCGCTTGCCCAGCTCGCCCTTCAGCGGCGGCTTCTCCAGCCCCTCCGCCTCACGGCCGAGCTTCACGCACTGGACCATCCTCGCCATAAGTTGCCCGACTCCTTTTCGCGGGCTTCTTAGCCGAGCCGCGAGGAGCCGTCGAGAGCGGCAGGCGCACAGGCGAGGTCAGCGGGGGGCCAACCTGATAGCCGAGCCCGAGGAGCCGTCGACCGCGGCAGGCGCGCGGACGAGGCCAGCGGGGGGCCGAGCAGGTAGCGGCCCGACCAGAGCGGCAGGTGGGGCCAGAGCGGCAGGTGGGGCGAGCGGGCGGGCAGGCGGCAGCAGACTGAGGCCGGTGCAGGAGGGCGAGGAGAGGGCGGAGGCCAAGGCCGGTGGAGGCGCGTGGTGGCAGCAGCCGCCAGGAAATCCGGAAGAATCGAACGGGAACGGCCTCGACCGGCGCACGGCGCCGTCCGCGACGGCGGCAGCGACGGAACGATCTGACACCGAAGGGTTGACGCCAGCACGGTTTCTAGCAATATTCGGTCCGTCTGAACGAACCACGAGGGGGCGATCGGCTTCGACGTGGGGACTGAAGGTCTGTCTGCGTGCTGGCGGCTCCTGCTCCGCCTATCAAGCGGGACGTTACAAGTGCGAACGACAACGCATACGCTGTCGCGGCCTAATAACCGCTAAGCCATCCGAGGAGAAGGTCGTCCTAGTACTCTAAGGGTGTCAACCACAGGGCTGGGTCGCGTGAGGACGCCCTCGATAACGCGGCCGAGATTCAGTGAGGGATAGGTCGTAGCCGAATCTACGAACGCCGTCGCCGGCGCATGGCGACTACGCACGTGAACGAAGGTAGACTGGATGCCTTGCGGACCCGGGTTCGATTCCCGGCGCCTCCACCAAGAAGACACGGCGAGAGCCGTGTCTTCTTGCTTTTGTGGGATCTGCGTGTGACCTGATAAAATTTGGCGGGGGTCTGGGCGGGGCTGGACGGTGTGAAGCAGGGCACCGGTAGCGGATAGCCATAGCCGAACTGGCGGAACGGAACGGGGCGGGATGGCCGACTCGGGGCCCGCGAGCCGGATCCCGAGTCCGCCCTACTGGAAGCCGGGACCAGTGGAGCAGGGCCGGATGCAGGTGGACCGGCGGTGACCCCGATCCCCCAACCTAGCCGAGACGAAGCTGCCGGGCGGGCTCCTCTTGACACGAGACGGTATCTCCGCTGACCTCGCAGAGGGAGGTGGCCATGGGGGTGGCTGTACGCGTTCGGTAGAGCACATCCTGAGGGTGGATCGAGCGGTAATCAGGACCAGAGAGACGCTATCTCGGCGCGGACCGCACCGACCGGCGAGTGGGGTTGCGCCGCCCGGTCGTCTGTCAACGAGACGGTCGTCTCGTTGTCAGTCTTCGCGAACGCTCTGGACTCCAAGCATGACGACGACGCCCGTACCCTCCACAGAACGCTCCAGCGGGAAACCATCGCGCTTGGCGACCCTGGAGTATCTCGACCGCGACGCCGCCCTCGCCCCCACCAGGTAGCAGGATCCGCGGGGTTGCCGATGCCCCGCCCTCGCCGGGTCTCCGCAGCGGCGGCCTATCTTCGGAGATGCGCAGATAGGTCGCGGAAGTCGCTGCCTATTCACGGGAATACGCAGATATGCCGCGGAGCGTCGCGACCTATTCGCGGGAATACGCAGATATGCCGCGACGCTTCGCCGCCTACATGCTATAACCCGCCGCTAGGCCCTGCGACGCAACTGATTGCGACGTTAGGCGAGTTGTAGCCGCCGCCGAGCCACATCACCCGCAACGCTCGCACAGATGAAGATCTGATAGGAGGCAGCATGGTAGGACGACGGGGCAAAAACTTGCGTGAAGGCGATCTGGCAGAGGGAATTGGAATCGAGCTTCTGCGGACCTTCTCTGCGGTTGCGCCCGTCCCTCGCACGGAGGACACAGGGATAGACGCGATATGCACTCTTCTTCGCCCTGAAGGACGCTTTCTGGTCGCCGAGGATTCCTTCCTTGGACAGATCAAATCTGCCTCTGTACGCAAGCTTGAATTTGAGACTGAGTCGTACGCCTGGCTGCTACGACTCAACCTGCCGCTCTATATCGCGAGCGTGGAACTCAAGTCTGCAACAATCGAGCTATTTACCATGCAACGCGCCGTGGACCGAATAGACGACGGATGGCATGGTGTCGTCGCATATCTCGACGCCGTGGAAGGTGACGATGGCGAGGACTACGACCACGGCCCAATCGTCCGGGACGGCGTTCACCACGTCTGCTTGGGCCCTCCCATCCTTCGTTGGTCAGCAATGGACGCCGCTTCTAACGAGTTCCGCAAAAACGCGTACGACGTGACCAAAAGGTGGATCGAGTTGGAAGCCATGAACATAGCACTTCGACCTTACAGGTGCTGCAATGTTCCGCGGTGGAGCACGAATGGGCGCCCGGAAGTGACGTATTCGCGCTATGGCGCCCAGCTCGATTCGCCGCTCGTGGAGGACTTTGGAAAGCGCGTTGGAGCGGTGTTTATGAAGCTGGCAAACGACTCTAGCCCGTCCGATTCCGCAGCACTTCTTGCCACAATCCAAATTCTTCGTCGCAACGGATTCGGTGGGCGTGAAATTCAAATCGCTGAACTCGTCCTCCAGCGAACCGTCGGTAACCGTGAGCTTGTCAGTGAGTGATGCATTTGCAGATACTCAACGGGTGCAAGCGCGGTTCAGCTTGCTCTGTGCTGCAGACCGACAAGCATCGCCTAACTCTCGGATGGATCCGACGGCGCTTCGCACCGCGGCTCATCCGTGCGTTAGGCCGCTTACGCGCCGGAGTGCTCGACCTCCTTGTCTCTGCTGCAGCGAGCAGCCGCCCGATGGTCTCGTGGGCGATGCGCGGCCTCGACGTCGCCCGCCGCGAGCGCGAGCCCAGCCGGGGCTACCCGCCGCGCCGGCTGCGCTCGGCAGCGAGGTCGATGACGCCGGCCGCATCGGCTCCCGGCGCGCCGAGCAGCCGCCCGATGGTCTCGTGGGCGATGCGCGCGGCCTCGATGTCGCCCGCCGCGAGCGCCGCCCTCATACCGTCCGCGAGCTGGCCCAGCAGCACCGTCCGCGGGTCCGCCGGTTTCGTCTGTGATTCGTCCGGCTCACGACGTTCCGCGCACTTAGCCGCCGTCGATGGCACGCTTGCCGCTCCCGTCGCATGCGGAAACCTACGCGATCCCTGCGGATCCCTACCCTCGGCAGGCGTTTCGATTCCCGGCGCCTCCACCAAGAAGACACGGCGAGAGCCGTGTCTTCTTGCTTTTGTGGGATCTGCGTGTGACCTGACGAATTTTGGCGAGGTCTGGCGGGGCTCGACGGTGTGAGACAGGGCACCGGCAGTGGGTGGCGATAGCCGAACGGGCGGAACGGAACGGGGCGGGATGGCCGACTGAGGGGCCTGCGATCCGGATCCCGGGTCCGCCCTGCTGGAAGCCGGGACCAGTGACGCGGACGCGGAACCGGTTGTAGGTGGACCGGAGGCGACCCCGATCCCCCTACCTACCCGAGACGATGCAGCCGAGCGGGCGCCTCTTGACACGGGACAGTAGCTCCGCTGACCTCGTAGAGGGAGGTGGCCATGAGGATGGCTCGACCGGCCATGAGGGCCGGAGAGACGCGCTCTCGGCGCGGACCGCATCCGTCGGCGCGTAGGGTTGTGCCGTCGGATCTTCTGTCAACGAGACGGACGTCTCGTTGACAATCTACGCGAGCGTTCTGGACTCCAGGCATGACGACGCCGCCCTCGCCCCAGGTAGCAGGATCCGCGGGGTTGCCGATGCCCCGCCCTCGCCGGGTTTCCGCAGCGGCGGCCTCTCTTCGGAGATGCGCGGATAGGTCGCGAAAATCGCTGCCTATTCACGGGAATACGCAGATGTGCCGCGGAGCATCGCGACCTATTCGCGTGAATACTGAGATTGGCCGCGGCGCCTCGCCGCCTACATGCTATAGACCGCCGCTAGGCCGCGCAACGCAACTGATTGCGATGTTGGGCAGGCAACGGGGCAGCTATCTACTTCGGGTGACGTATGACTCACACCAAGGTCCTCCTCAGTTACATCGCAGCGGCGCTTGCATCGAGCCTTGTATCGGTTTCCTGCTCGCGACGCGAACAGTCGGAACCCGGACGAGACGAATCAACTGCTCCGTCGCACGCGCCTTCCGTAGCGAGGTCCGCGATCTCGGATCCCGTGGAACCAAGCCCGGAGCCCACGCTTCAGCCACAAGCCGCGAACGACTTACCTCAACCTACGCCTCGCTCCCCTCCGATCCTCGAGGCGGACCCGAATTCGAAGGGAGTGAGAATGGGCAAGCCGCTTTTTTCCTGCTACTACGTGAGTTTTGCCTGGGGCCTTAGTAAGCATCACGGGCACGTCATTGATGATCAGGGCCGGATTTGGTTCTATGACCTGGGAAGGACCTGGGATCCCCAACCCGCCGGGGACGGACTCTATCTTGAGACCGGGCTGAGAGAGCGATTCAGAAATCCCGTCCTCCAGTCGCGCCGCGTTCCTCCTGCGCAGCTGGCCGACATGCGGAAGAAGGCGGAGATCGCTCGAGGCGGTCTAATCGAGAAGAAGTCCATGGCGCGTGATGCGGGCAGCGCCGGCTGCGAGGCCTACCTGTGGGAGAGATCCGACGCGTACCGGGAAGTTAAGCTCGGCACCAGTGGCGGCTATGAGATTCGCAACTCCAGCTTGGAGGCCGGCCATCTCCAAGAGTGGCTACGGGAAGAAGTCGGCATCGGCATCCCTCCGCAGTCCCGGCAGAAGTAATGGCTCCGAAGCGTACACGAAGCTGCCCAACGAGGCCATGCACCCGACCGGCGCGGTCGCTCGCCTCCGGCTCGCTCGCGCGACGGCGGGTGATGGCCAAGTCGTTAGGCCGCTTACGCGCCGGAGTGCTGGACCTCCTTGTCTCTGCTGCGCCGACCAGCCGCCCGATGATCTCGTGGGCGATGCGAGCCGCCTCGACGTCGCCCGCGGCGAGCGCCGCCCCGTCCGGCGCTACCCGCCGCGCCGGGTGCGCTCGGCGGCGAGGTCGATGACGCCGGCCGTGTCGGCCCCCTGCGCGCCGAGCAGCCGCCCGATGGTCTCGTGGGCGATGCGAGCCGCCTCGACGTCGCCCGCGGCGAGCGCCGCCCCCATGCCTTCCGCGAGCTGGCCGAGCAGCACCGTCCGCGGGTCGGCCGGTTTCGTCCGCGATTCGTCTGCCTGACGCGGTTTCGCGCACTTAGCTGCCATCGACGGCACGGTTGCCGCTCCCGTCGCATGCGGAAACCTACGCGATCCCTGCGGATCCCTACCCTCGGCAGGCGTTTCGATTCCGGCGCCTCCACCAAGAAGACACGGCGAGAGCCGTGTTTTCTGCTTTTTGTGTGCCCTGCGTGTGACCTGACGAATTTTGGCGATGCTGGATTGCTGCGTGGCTGAATGTAGGTGGGACCATCCGAAACGGGCGCGGCGGGTAGCGCAAGGGCACGGGCCTTCACAGAACTCCACCGCGGGCACCAGGCCGGCGGGGTGAACCCCGGTCCGCGCCTGTGATGCCGGACCCCCGGACCCACCAGCGAGGCTGAGTGAACGGACGCCGTCCGGTGTCCGTCCAAGTTCAAATAAGCTGAGTAGCCTTCGGCTCGCCGAATCGACCGCTAGATCGCCCGCCCAGACCACTGCGCCAGGTATGATGGCGACATGACACAGCGCGACATCTCGCTTGCACTCAGCCTCGCCCTCGCCCTGGCCGGGTGCAGCGGCACCGGGGAAGACCCAAGCTCTTCAGAGGCACAATCCGGAGTGGCCATTGCTTGTGATGCTGTTACCTGCGAACAGGTTTGCTGTCCTTTATCGGGGAATTGCGCTGAAGAGACAGGCATATGCTTGGACCCAACAACCGGCCACGGCGTCTACATGAAGTGCGACGGGCCAGAAGATTGCACCAATGGGAAGGTATGCTGCATCGGCGTCGGAGCCGCTTTTTACGGCAGCACCCAGTGCATCGCCCCCTCCGAGTGCTCCGAGTCATTCCAGCAGATCGCGTGTCATGGTGGAGGGGACTGCCCTACAGGAACGATCTGTCAGCCAGCCGAGAGCGCAGATATATTTGTGCCGACACTACTCGGCTGTCAGTAACTGGCCTGTGTGGCTTGGTACCCGGGACGACTCCCAATGCAAGGCGGGCCGACTCTGCTTCAGCCAGTCGCGCCCTCCCCGGGAGGAGGCCGAGCAGGCAGATGCTGCCGCACGGTTGCAGGCGGCGCTGGATCCTGCCCTGACGTCCTGCTCATCCTCTGCCCCTTGCATTACCGCGCCCTCTCATGCCGGCGCACGTCTATCATGGTGCCATTGGCCTAGTCCTGAAAGCCCATCGAGACGGCTGCGGCACCGGGTTTGCCCGGGTTCGCGTTCAGATCGCCGGCGCCTCCACCGTCACCAGGGATGCCGAACTTGATCGGAGAGTCGGATTCGACGTTGGGGCCCTGGTCGGCGGTATGGGCCACCGCAAGAGAGTGTCCTCCGTGGCCTCCACCGCCCCGGCCGCCGTTGCCGCCTTTCCCGCCATCACCACCACGGCAGCCTGGCTGCGACCCAGCCCTGTTGCCTCCGCCAGTGCCGCCGTACCCACCCACGCCGCCGTACTGGCCCTTTCCGCCTCGCCCGCCGTTGCCGCCGCGACCCGTGATGATACTGGTTTTACTCACGTGGACGCTGGCGTGGTAAGACAGAATCCCGATGCTGGATCCGCCTGGACCGCCGCCCTTGCCGGGCTCGCCGCCGCAGCCGCCAGCACCGCCGGAACCGCCCGAAGCGCCGCCCTGTGCCGCTCCTGTGCCGCAGAACATGGCTCCGCCGCGCGAGCCGCCCCCACCGCCGCCGCCGTAGCCGTGCTGCCCCGTCTGGCCATTCTCGCCAGCGCTGCCTTCTAGCCCTGTGTCTGTGAGCCTCCCCTGCCTGACGCACCGTTACCGTTCGCGCCGTCATCCCCCACCAGGCCGCGCGTTCCATCTGTGCAGGACATGACGTCTTGCCCAGTTCCACCCAGGCCGTACGCCATCGGGTTGGTGACTGGCACAGGGTCGCCACTCTCGCCGTCGCCACCATCGCCCTTGGTACCGACGCCGCCCATCCCGCCTGAGGAAACGCCATCGTCACATGAGGTGGTGACCCGCGCCCCTCCCGTCACGACGTCCGCAGAACACGCCACGGCTCCCGGGTTCCCTGGTGCGCCCTCCCGTGCTGATTCGGCGCCTCCGTCAGCGCCGATGGCCCCATCTGCACCGTCCCCAGCCACGATCTCGCTCAGGCGCACGTCCACCGTCACCCCCGGCAGGGCGCGCATGGCGATGGAAGAACCACCCGGAACCGTGGCGTCGTGTGCGACCATCCGCATCCTGGTGAGCGTCGTGGCGACGGAGCTTCGAGGTTCGGACTCGGCCGCGTCGTCCGCAAGGGTGAGCGGGATCCGGTTCGGTCCTGGAGCGATCGTGGTGAGCTCGCCGAGCGGATGCAGCGGCCAATGTTTACGGGGATCGCGACAATCGAGCCCACCCCATACCTCCATACCTGCTGGCACGCGCACTTCCACGTTGAAAGGATCGGCACACACGTAGACGCGCATTCCATGGTCGCGGGCGAGATCGAACGCACGCGCGAAGGTGGCCACGGGATTCTCTCGCGTGCCCGGATCATCGTCGCGGCCATCTACGGTTAGATAGATACCCTCGCAGTCGACCGGCCGGCTGGGATTACCGTGATCGGCATTGCAGTCTACCACCGGTGTGCACGTGAGCGTTTCCTCGCAAGGTTCCCACGCTCCCGGATCAGCACTGCACCCGAGCGTCCCGATCCCCGCAGACATGGCGACAACAAGCAGCCGAGGCCATTCCTCGGACGCTCCATGCCACCGGTTGCGCCTCGACAGTGAGCTCATCATCCTCTCTCCTCGTATCGATGCCGCTTACTCTGGCGCAGCGGGGTTCGGGTCGTTCGGATCGTCGGTAACGAAGGGAAGAAACTCGGCTACCACGCCATCGTCACCCGCGCTCTCGGTGGCGTCTGGGTCGCCACCAGGTCCACCCTTGCCCGCGGTTCCGAGCGCGAACGTCGCCTCGACCTCCTCCCGCGTCACGTCCGTGGCCCCTAGATACGCGATGCCGACCGAATGGCCGCCGAGCCCACCGCCTCCGCCGCCCCCGGGCCCCCCGTTGCCGCCATCGCCGCCGCGGCACCCTGGAAGTGTGTCGGGCACCGCTCGTCCGCCATCGCCGCCGGGGGCTCCGCTACCCCCCGGCAGCCCCGCCCCGCCCGCCCCACCCCGGCCGCCGCGTCCCGTCTCGATCGTCGTCCCGCGGATCTTGACCTTGGACCCCCTCGTGGCGATACCGATGCTCGCGCCCCCGGCAAAGCCACCTTTCCCCGGCTTGCCGCCGCAACCGCCAGAGCCGCCAGAACCGCCGAATGCACCCCCGATCGGGCCTGCACCGCAGGCCATGGAACCACCCCTCGCGCCACCGCCCCCACCGCCCCCCTGGCCAGGGCGCCCGAATTTGCCGTCCTGTCCCTTACCCAGAGTAACCCCCCACCTGACGGCGCCTGGGCGCCTCCCTCCTTGACCCTGCGCACCAACGGCACCGTCGAGGCCGCGCTGCCCATCGCTGCACGCCGTACTTCCCAGCTGGCCCACGCCTCCGGCACCGGCGCCGGTCGGGTTGGGATCTGGGAGAGGCTCCCCGTTCCCAGCTCCGGAGCCCCGATCCACGAGCCCGAGGCCGCCCTCGCCGCTGACCGATCGCCCGTCGTCGCACTCGGTTGTAACGGCCGGCGTCCCTGCGATGGCGTCCGCCGTACACGCGTCTGCCCCCGGGCGTCCTGGCGTTCCATCGGATGCTGCCGCGCCCTCAGCCGCGGCTCCAGGCTCGCCGTCTGCTCCGTCTCCAGCGACGATGCGGCTGTCGATCACTTCGATCTCACTGCCATCACGGAGGTAGATCGGAATCGAGCTTCCGCCCGGCTTTCCACCACGCCCAGTGATGACCTCGCTCGCCACGAGCTTGAGCTGGACCCCTTTGAGGGTTGCTATCCCGATGGATCCTTTTTGGACGTGGTCCACATCGTTGCCGTCGGGGGCCAGGAACCGCAGGTTGGCAAACGTAAGTCCCTGTCCGCCAAACCGCACCACCTGCGGGACGGGCCCCTCCGGAGCAACGACAGTCCTCGCGCTGGCACCGAGGTGCCGCCAGCCGTTCGCGCAGTCGAACCCGCCCCAGATGCTTATGCCGTAAAACCCAAGCGTTTCTTCGAAAGTTTCCGCGCACGCGTAGACGCGGTGGCTGCCCATGTCTGCAAGTTCGAGGGCTTTCGAGAAGGTCTTCACCGGCGCCGCGCGGCTGCCGGGGTTCGCGTCGTCTCCCAGGCTTGAGCTGACGAAAATACCGCATCCGTCTTCCGGCGTTCTCACCAAGGGGTCATCGTCGCAGACGGGTACCCTATCCGGACCGGAGGAACACCCGCACAAGAAGGCAGCGATTCCGTACGCGAGCGCGATGGGCACCATGATAGCCACCCCGCGCCGACTTTTCGATGAGGTATCCATGACCTGGAGCTCCACATTCGTTACCATGCACCGATCATTATCAGCCCCGCGTGCTGTCCGCTCACCGTGGGAATGACACGCACGCCATCGCTGGGCGGCGAGGTTCGGTCCACGAGCAGAGACGCGAGCGTCAGCACACCGATCGCGCTGCCGGACGCAAGGGTCACCCAGCCGGCTTTCTTCAGGAGATCCCGCTTCCCTTGCAGGTCGCGCAGCTCCGAGCACGCGCGCGGCGCGTCCGGGCGGGCACATCGGCTCGCGTCCTCATCCGCGCCACGCAGCGCGGTAGCTCGATCGTGGAGCTCATCCTCGGCGTAGGCACTCCAGATCAGCAACCCGCCGCCGGCTGCCATGGTTGCCCCCGCCACGACCGCGCCGCCGATGCGGAGCGTCGACGCGGTGGAGGACGGCTCCACGGAAGACGACGCCTGCGCTCCTCGCGCGAAGCTCTTGGTTGAGGTTCCCTTCGCAGGGGTGCCCGGCGCTACGGCGCGCGGTACCTGCAGCGAGATGGTCGTCGGCTTCCCGGCCTGCGCGTCGAACGACGCGAACGCCTCCTCATGGCCTGCCAACCGGGCCCGCACCATGTGCTGACCGGGCTCCAGGAATAGCCTGTAGGTCCGTGCAGGCGCGCTGATGGGCTTGCCGTCGATGAGCACCTCCGCGTCCGGCGGGTCGACGGACAGGTAGAGGGTCGCGACATGCGACGCTGCCTTGCGCTGCCCGGCGTCGAACCGCAGCTGTAGTTCAAGAGGCAGGACGCTGCGCTGCTCGAGACTCCAGGCGAGATGCTCGGCAGCATCACGGTACTTGCGCAGCTCGAGCTCACACAGGCCGAGCTCTCCGGCGATCTCCGCGCGCTCCTTCTCCGTGTTCGACGCCGGGTCTGTCGCCTCGAGCGCCGCCTTGTAGGCCACGTGTGCCTCGGTCCACCGACCTGCGTCACGGGCTCTCTGCGCACGGCGAACATGGTCCTTCACCGTCGAGCTGCCGCTTCGCTCCAGCGTCGAATAGATGTCCTCGGCGCTGGCGGGGCTCGTGTAGGCAGCGGCGGCACCAAGCATCAGGCAGAACAACAACGAAGGCGCAACGTCACGCATGCGCGGAACGTACTTACGCCCGGCGCGCGACGTCAACGGCGACAAATTCGCAGGGAACGGACGTTTTGCCAGGCAAAGATCGGCCCGACGACGCAAAGGAGCTCGTTGACCCTCCGAGCAGTGGAGCTGCCCAGGTACGCACATCACAAAGCGCACATTATCCTACCAAAGTTGATCGACCCTTCTCTTTCTTGAACCCTTCCGGCCAGCTCAGGGGTGCTACCAGCTGTGGGCAAGCCAGCACGAACTCCCCCCCACTTCGAGCGCTTCCGCCGCCTCATCAGGCGGGTCGGTGTCCCCGCGCGACACGCCGAGGACCTCGCGCAGGAAGCGCTCCTACGGGACTGGGAGGCGAGAGGGCGGCTCGAGTCGGGCGTGGATCCAGCGCCGTACTCCGTCACCATCACCCTGAACCTCGCCCGCAGCCACCTACGGGACGCGAGCCGTCGGGGTGAGGTCCTGACCCCGTTCGACGAGCACGACTTCCGAGGGGACCAACCGAGCGCGGAAGCTTTGCTCCGCAGGCAGCAGCGGGAAGCAACCATGCGCGACCTGATCGAGCAGGTCGACCCCAAGTACCGCGACCTCTTGGTCAAGCACGAGCTCGAGGAGAAGTCCCTCGCCGAGATCGCCGCCGAGCTGGGGCTCAAGCTGGCCACCGTGAGGAGCCAGCACCGCAGGGCACTCGAGCAGCTCGACGAGGCAAAGCGGCGCTGGATGGCGCAGCAAGAATTCCGAGGCTGGGACAAGGAGCCCTGCGTCCCAGTGGCGTTCGGCCTGTTCCGTCGCCCGCGGTGGACGACCGCGCTGCACCTTCAGAAGGTCGGGGCGAAGGTCCTCGCGCAGGCGACGCTCGTCGTGCTGGCGGGCGCCGTCGTCGCGACAGCTCCACGCTCGTCAGGCTCGGCCAGCACGACCCCGTGGTTACGGCCGGCAGCGATCCACGCCGGTGCGGCCACGCCCCCGCAGCAGCACACCACACCGCCCCTCGACCAGCCAGACGCACGCCGCGCGGTCGCCGCAGCCTCGCCCCCGGTGCAGGGCGGCATCCCGGCCCCCGGCGAGAATGCACCGGCCGCAATGAACGGCAAGCCTGCTTCACCTGCCGCAACAGCTGTACGTTCCTCACCGCCCGTCCGCGCCGTAGGCACGGTCGCGAGCGAGCGCGAGAAGGACCTGATCCTCCAGGCGCGCAAGGCCATCGAGGCCTACAACGCCAGGGCTGACGTCGAGGCGCGACGCCTGCTCGACATGCACGCCATGGAGTTCCCTCGGGGTCAGCTGGCCCGGGAGCGCGAGGCGCTGCTGCTGCAACTTCGCTGAATCGGCGGCCGCCTTGGCGACAGATGGCCAGTGGTGGAGACGGCGGCGTCCTCGAGCGACGCTGTTACTGAGCGCCGTCGTTGATGCCGATGGCGCGCCTGTCGATCCAGCTCTTTGATGGCGGGGTGCTCGACCCACCGGCGAGCGCCACGCCGGCCGGCGCTACCCGCCGCGGCGAGCGCGCTCGGCAGCGAGATCAATGACGCCGGCAGCATCGGCTCCCGGCGCTGTCAAGCGACAGTACCTTTGGCTCTCCCGCACTGTTGCTGAAGCAGGGGCTCGGCGTCTACCGGAACTACCGCCGCAGCGCACGACCGGTGCCGGACCGGCTGGCAGTCATCAATGTCGGCTGACTTTGGCCTCGAGGACCGCGCTCGGAGCTTCACGCGTTGGACGCAGGCGGGGCCGAGGCCCACAATCGCCGTCCTACGCCGCGAGGAGCAATCGTTGGCAGAGTGATCACGATGCGCTGCTCCGAGCGATCACGACGCGGTGATCTCGGTGATCACGATGGCGTGAGATCCGCAATCCGGTCCTTCGTGCAAGGCCGTTCGGGTGACTCGCCGACGGTGCAGACGCTTGTGCGCGGACATTGGAAGCAACAGCCTCATGGTCCTGGGTCTCAGCTGCGCAAGCTAGTCCACGTCGAACCCTACTGGCGCGGCCCGGATGACGCACCGATCGGTGTTCGCGCTCACCGCGTGCGCGGCACGCGCAACGAGTGAGCGCGGCGCGGCCGCGTGGGGGGCCGTGCGCCCCGGTGGGGCTGGACGCAGGGGCCGAGCGGCGCGAGGTCGACCAGGCGGAAGCCGGCGCCACACCCTGCGCCGCGCCGGCGTCCACCGGGCGCACCACCCGCGCGCCCGCGTCGGGTTGTTCGCTGCGCAACGCACGGTCGACGCTCGCCTGACGGCGTCGCGCTCGCCCTGGTGGACATCGACACCGGCGCGCTCGGGATGCTCGCGCGCCAGGATCTGAGCAGCGGCCGTGCTCCAGGGCGCCGGCGCGCGCGACGAACGCGCGCACAGCGAGCGATTAGAGGTGCCCGCGGCGGTTCTTCGCCTCCGTGGCCGCTCGCCTGGAGCGGCCTCCGCCGCTGGCAGCCTCTCGACACGGAAGTACAGTCCACGCCATGAGCAACGAGGAGCGGACCGAGGCGGAAGAAGACTTGGAAGAAGAGCTCGCATGGGCGGTCGATGCCCAGGTCTTCGCCATGGGCTATATCTACCTTCTGGCCTGCGCGCTGAAGCGCGGTGACGCTGATCTAGGGGTTGATCCATCCGCGTGGGAGAACACCATGGGCGCCGTCGAGCGGGCGATGATGGAGCATGTGGACGGGCGCATTCAGGGCCCCACGACCATCACCCTGGAGGACGTCGAGCGGATGCGCCGGCTTCACACGATGGGCTCCACAGCGCTGGCCGGAGGGGAGCGGCCGCCCGAGCTGTACCAGCTCTCGCTCCAGTGCATGGAGGGTCTGTTCGGTTCGGACTGGGAGCGAGCGGCGCGCGAAGCCGCCCGCAGCTTGCGCGATCCAGATCAATAAACTTCGCCATCAGTCGTTATCAACGCGACAGAACGACCTCCACAAGACAAAGACACAGAGCTGACCATTTGGGTAGTGATACCAACAACTGTTGACGACGCTTCTCCTTCTGCACTGCCCAAGCTCTCCGTCTCCGACGTTGTGATCTGTTGGATGAGGTCGCTTCGCTGCACACGAGATCCCCTCGTCTGCACACTTCATCATGCATGGAATGCCACGATCGGATTTCTTGCAGCGGACGATTTTGATACCCCCAATCGCATCCAGTGATTCTTCTATGGATTCGTCCACAACTTCGCCATCCATCGTCTCGGCCGCTTCTGGATCGCTCGTAGCGCCTTCCTCCGATAGCGCCATGTCGGCGGCTTCTGACTCGTTCGCAGTGCCTTTGGTCTCCAGGATCGCTTCCGAGGGCATCCAGCATGAGGCGACACAGAGAGCGAACCACGGGAGAGAAGCAACCGCGAAAATGAGCCGACCGTGCAGCATGATGTTTGAGGAATGCGAGTCGCGGGCCAAAGCCGATTGAGCGTGGATGGGCCATGCGAGACTCGGCGATGAGGCGAGCGCCGCACGAACGCGCCTTCTGACGGGGGAATTTGCGGGCCAGATACTGGAGGACCGGGCTCGATCCGCCGATCGATGTTTGTTGACATGAACAAAAGTCGACAAATCTGACACAGATCGAACTCGATCCATTAACTGGAATCACAATCAACTAAAATATCAACAAATAAGGAACGTCGTTTTCCTGCTTTTGCTCAGGGGCGTCCTGGTGCGCGATAATGGACGATTATCGCGCACCAGCCCTCGGATTGGCCCGTCGCTGGTTTGGGGAAGGTGCCCTGTGGGAGAGATTCTCGGGTGTCATACGCAGTAGGCAGTCAAAACGTTGACACATGGCATCGATGTAGGTGCGGCTTCCATCCTTGCCCGATCCAGCGCTCAAGAAGCGCTCGACTTCACGCTCGCCCCCCGGCGTCCGTTCGCCTTGATCGGCGCGGCGCGGAAGGCGCGGCGGTACGCCTGCGGGCTCGTGGTCACGAGCCGCTGGAAGTGCTCGCGAAAGGCGGCCGGCGAGCCGAACCCGACCCTCGCCGCGATCGACTCCACCGAGTGCCCCGTCGTTTCGAGCAGCTGCTGCGCGCGGCGCACGCGGGCCCGGAGCAGCCATTGGAGCGGCGTGGTGCCGGTCTGCTCGCGGAAGCGGCGGCTCAGCGTGCGCACGCTGAGGGCCGCGCGCCGCGCGATGTCCTCGAGCGTGAGCGGCTTGTCGAGGCTCTCCTCGATCCACCGCAGCAGCGGCTCGAGCGACGAGCCGTCCGGCGCGGGCGGCTCGTGGAGGATGAACTGCGACTGCCCCCCGTCGCGCTCGAGCGGCATCACCGAGAGCCGCGCCGTGTCCGCGGCCACGGCCGAGCCGTAGTCGAGCCGCACCATGTGGAGGCAGAGGTCGAGCGCCGCCGCGGCGCCCGCCGACGTCAGAAACTGCCCCTCATCCACGTAGAGCACCTTCGGGTCGACGCGAATGGCCGGGTGGCGGCGCGCGAGCTCGTCCGTCGCGAGCCAGTGGGTCGTGGCGCGGCGCCCGTCGAGCAGCCCGGTCGCGGCGAGGAGGAACGCCCCCGTGCAGATGGAGGCGACGCGGGCGCCCGAGGTCGCCGCGGCGCGGACCGCGTGCAAGAGCGCGTCCGGGACCGGGACGCTCGCCTCGGCGACGCCCGGAAGGATGATGGTGTCCGCTCGCGTCAAGCTCGTCGAGGCCGCAGCGCACCCGGAGATCGAACGCTCCGGCGCTCACCTCGCGCGTCACCCCGCAAACACGGACTTGGTACCCGGCCCGACCCCCGGGCAGCCGGACACGCCCGAACACCTCGCAGGGCGTCGACAGGTCGAAGGGGACGACCCCGTCCATCGCGACCACAGCCACGACGTGCATGGCTGAAAGATGCTTGATTATCCACTTCATGCCAACGGTTTTATGATCCGGCGCGGGTTCGGGACGTCGAGCTGGCCAGAAGTCGTCGAAGATTGGCACGAACGCCCCTCGCGGGGCCGTCCCGGCAGTGCCATATCCCAGCCGTGCCTTATGCCGAGCGATGACGGCTTGATGCCACCGGCATCCGGGTCATCCCCTCGTTTGCGAGCCCCTCCGACCGTCTCACGTCTCGGAGTCGTCGTGGTCATCCCGAGAAGGCGAACCGTGAAGAGCGCCTCGCGTCGCGCCATGGATCCCCCTCATGCCCGCCTACCAGATACTACGGTTGATCAAGTTCTTGGGCGTCATCCTGTACGCGGGCGGCCTCATTGGCAGCTTCGTCGCCACGGTGCACGCCGATCGCAAACGCGCCGTCCACGCCGTGGCCTCCCCAGGGCTGGTCGTCACGTGGATCGCGGGATACCTGATGACCACGCAGCTGCAGATTCCTTTGATGGAGCTCTGGGTCATCGCAGGGCTCGTCCTGTCGCTGGTCTCGCAGCTCGCCCTCGTTCGCAGCGTCGCGCGCGACCGGCGCACGCTCGGCGCGTTCGTCTCGACCTTTGCCCCTCTCTTCGTGGTGCTGCTGATGATGGTCTTTCGGCCCACCTGGTCTGACGTCCGATCATGAGCGCGCTTCGCACCCTGCGCGTCGTCGGCTTCCTGGAAGGGCTGTCGTTCCTGGTTCTCCTCGCCGTCGCGATGCCGCTCAAATACATCTTCGGCCTGCCGATCGCGGTCCGGATCGCCGGCAGCGCCCACGGGCTCTTCTTTCTCCTCTTCGTCTCCGCGCTGTTTCGCGCGGCCACCGAGCGTGACTGGCCGCGTCGCCGTTCGCTCATGGCGCTCCTCGCGTCGCTCGTACCGGGCGGGACCTTCGCGCTGGATCGGGCGTTGAAGCGCGAGATCGAGGGCGACGCGAGGACTGCGCCCCATGGCTGACGCCACGGCATCGGGCCTTTTGACGATGGCCACGGCAGCGCGCTCTCCTCGACGAGCGCCCGCCGCGAAGGCGGCCTTGGCGCTCTCTGCGGCGCTCGTAGCGACGCCTGCTTGCGCCCACTTCCAGAGCTATCGCCAGTGCTCGGAGATCTCCGAGCAGAGCCTCTCGCAGGTCCCATCGAGGCTCTCGGAGACAGGCCTGTTCGCCGACGTCCAGACCGAGGAGCTCGCCGAGGGCGTCGTCGCCTTTCGGCCTCGGTTCGAGCTGTGGAGCGACGGGGCCACGAAGCGGCGCTGGGTGTTTCCCCGATCTCTCGCTGCGCGTCGATCGGCTCGAGAAGCCCGAGCTCACGCCGGTCTACCGGACGGCGGTGGGTCGGTTCGTCAGGCCGGGCGATCCCGAGGCGAGCCCGCTGTTCCGCCGGTTCCACCGCGACGGGGTGTTCTTGGCGCGGATGCCGCCGGTCGCCACGGAAACCGTCGATCCAGCTGGGATTTCCTTGCTTCGACGCTGGATCCAGGGAGTGTGATGCACCGACGGTCTGCCAAGGGGCTTGCCTTTGCCCACCATCTCTAGATTTCACCTGAAGGCGCCGGACTCCCCTACCCGCACCCGGACGCCGAACGGCTTCGTTTCATGGTAGAGGGCTTCGGACATGCCCACGAGCGCAGATCGTGGGTCTCTCGTGGGCGATGCGCGCCGCCTCCACGTCTTCCGCCGCGAGCGCGGGCCCAGCCGGGACTACCCGCCGCGCCGGGTGCGCTCGGCGGCGAGGTCGATGACGCCGGCCGCGTCGTAAGCGGCCGAGGTGTGACGCCTCGTTCACGCGTCGCGTCTCGCGCTGCGATTCGGACGGAAAATCCGCATGGATCGGGAAGGTACGAGCTTTGCTGCTACCTCCGTCATGAGGAACTACTTTCGTTCGCTGGTTCTCGTGGGGGCTCCTTTCATCTTCGTCGCGGGCTGCGGCGGATCGGACGGCGACACGAGCGCCGAGCCCACCGAGGCGCCGGCAACCCCGTCGACTCCGGCGGAGGTAGACACCACCTATGAACAGATCGGGCGCGGCTGCGGTGACAGCGGCTCCCTCGTTCGCTCGCTGAAGCACGTCCCTGCGCTCACCACCAACAACCTCTGGATCGCCCCAAACAACGACGCCGCCGGCCTGGCCGCGTCCAAGAACGACAATGGCTGGGGAGCGAGCGTGGGTGTCTACGAGCTCGGGTTCGAGTCGAGCGGGGACAACATGGAGAGCCACTCCGCCGAGCAGGCCGCACGCTGCGACGCGGTCAGCGAGATCTTCGACCCCGCCGGGGACGGCGCGCGGCAACGCTTCCTCAACGTCCTCGTCTACGCCGGCGATCACCCGCACGCCGAGGCGATGCCCGCCGAGGGTCTCCCCGCCGCGGTCGAGGCGCCGGTCCGCCTGAAGGGCTATCTGGACGTGGCCGAGGGCACGCGCGAGGAGATCGAAGACGGCGTCGTGTACCGGGACGCGCAGCACCAGTACCTGCCCATCTACGTTCGCTGCGAGGAGCCCATGAAGATCACCTACGAGGAGCGCCTGTTTTCGCGCGCGGAGGTCGAGGTGCTGAAGATCGACACCCGCATCTGTCGCCCCGTTGCCGACGACGGCTACGGCTGCCTCTCCGAGCGCCCGCAGCCGATCGAGGGTGCGTGCACCTTCGTGGCGGCCGACGCGAAGTACGTGGCGACGAGCGGCGAGGAGCACAACCTATCGCTCGGTGGCCGCATCGAGCGCGGCGAACAACTCAGCTACAAGATCACGGTCGACCGCTTCGCCTTCCACTGAACGAGGGTCCTCGGTCAGGGAGCGTGACGTCGGAGCGCGTGCACGTGCACGGGGATGCCCTCGAGGGCGCGCCGAGCAGCCGCCCGATCGTCTCGCGGGCGATGCGCGCCGCCTCGACGTCGCCCGCGGCGAGCGCCGCCCGCATGCCTTCCGCGAGCTGGCCGAGCAGCACCGTCCGCGGATCCGCCGATGCCTTTCGCGCGACCTACGACGCTGACCCGAGCCCGAGCGTCTGCTGGATCATCGCTTCGATGGCCTCGAACGGCTGCGCGCGGCGAGCGGCCGCCACGGCCTGCGCGTCGGCGCCAACGGGTTGCTGGAACGGTGTCTCCGGTTCGTGCACCGCGCGCCAGATGGCCTCGATCACGAGGCTTTCGTCCGGCGACGGTGCGGCCTTCTGGAACGAGCTCATCGCCGACGCGAAGGCGTCCAGGTGGGCCTGGTAAGGAGATCCGAAGTGACGCGCCGATCCCAGAGCCTTGCGCAAGATCTCCGTCGTTGGAAAGGCGCCGGGCTCCACGACCCGTACGCGGACGCCGAACGGCTTGGCTTCATGGTAGAGGGCTTCGGACATGCCCACGAGCGCAAATTTGGTCGCGGCGTAGATGCCGTGCCCCGGCATTCCGAGGAAACCGGCGACGGAAGACACATTGACGATCACCCCTTGTCTTCGGGCGCGCATCGAGGGCAGCACGGCCCTGCTCATCCGCAGCGGACCGAAGAAGTTCGTCTCGAACATGCGGTATGCCAGGGCGTCCGAGGTCTCCTCGACCGCAGCGTGCAGGAAGATCGCCGCGTTGTTGACCAGCGCGTCGAGCGGGCCTGCCGCCAGCACCTGGGTGACACCGCGCTCGACAGCCACGTCGTCGGTGACATCGATCACGACCGGCGTCACGCCGAGCTCCCTCAACTCGCCGACGGTTCTTCCGCTCAAGTCGCGCACGCCGGCGAACACCTCGTCCCCACGAGCTCGGAACGTCTTGGCTGCCTCGAAGCCGAACCCGCTGCTGCACCCGGTAATCAATACCCTTGCCATAGGATTCCTTTCTTGTCGTGACCGGCATTGTCCAGCCAGCCGCCGACGGTCTGACACCGCTCGAAGCTGAATCAGAAGCAAGCCAGCGCCGCCGCGCGCCGAGGTGCCATGGAGGGTCTCATGCGCTGGCATCGCGCGATCGTGAGCATCCGCCGCCAATTCAGACGTGGCCGCCTCGGCCAAGCGGTTCGGCAAGGTCGATCCAAACGGAAGCTGTAAAGGCGCGCTGAGCCCCCTTCGATCGCAGGATCGTGGAGCGATCAAGCACCGGAACGGGACTGGAAGCAGCTACCCAGGAAGAATAGCTACTCAGTGGCATTTGTCAAGAAGGCGCACTTCCTCTCGCGAGCGCTCCTCGCCGGCGGACGGACCGGCGGCGCGCCTCAGGCGGAGACGACCGAGCCGGCGCTCATTGCGGCGAGGTGCCGCTCCCACCGCGGCCGAACTCGCGTGCAAGCGTCCCGAAGGCCTCGTCCACGAGCTCTGGCAGGTCGTCGGTGGCCCCGCGCGCGACCCACGCGTCCATCGCGGATTGCACGACCGCCATCGCGCAGCTCGCCAGCACGCGCGGCGCGAGATCGTGCCGCGCGTCCAGGCCCATGCGCTCGGCCAGCGGCTCGCAGATCTCCTCCCCGCAGTGTCCCAGCCGCTCGCGCTGCCTCGCGCGGATCGCCGGCGTCCGCGCGACGAACTGCTGGATCAGGGCGAAGCGGGGCAGATCCCCCTCGTGGAGCTTCACGATCGTCTTGAGGGCGTTTCGCAGCGCCACGACGGGCGGCTCGCTCCGCGGGCGCGCCCGCACCGCCTCGCGCGCCGCCTCGATGAACTGGTCCATCCACGCGATCACGAGGTCTTCCTTCGACTCGAAGTAGCGGAAGAACGTCCTCCGCGAGACCTCGACCACCCCGAGCACGTCATCGAGGGTCGTCTGCTCGTAGCCGTTCTTCAAGAAGAGCTCGATCGCGGTCTCGATGATCTGCGCGCGCGTGCGCTCCTTCTTGCGTTCCCTGAGCCCCGACGCGCCGGCCTCCTTCATGCGGGCCAAGGTACCACGCACACGCTCCGGGTGCTCCTCCCTGACAAACGCGACCGAGGAGCACATTGTTCTTCGCCGTGCCCCGCCGTGGGTGGGGGCCGGACGAAGAGGCTCGCGCGCGAGGCATCGCTGCTTGCCGCGCATCACCGCCTTGGCCGCCACGGAGGCCCGGCGATGGGTCCAGCGCGTGACAGCGCGGCGCCGCAGGGCGGCCGCTCACCCCCGCCGCGGGCATTGGACCCAGGAGACGAGACCATGGCTGTTCATGAGAGGCAAACGCGTGCTCATCAGGGGCGCGACGTCCGACATCGGCAAAGAGACGGCGCGGTCCCTGGCGATGCTCGGCGCCGACATCGTGCTCATCAGTCGCAACGCGGCGAAGAGCGCGAGCTACGGCTCGGCCTGCCGACAGCCTCGGCGCACGCCTCGCGCGAACGGGTAGGGCGTGTCACCTTCTACCGGGAGGCCTGTCAGACATTTGAAAGCATCGAAGGAACCAGGTGCCATGAGAGAACCGGAAGTGAGGAGGTTCGAGGTTGAAGATGCCGAAATCGCGGCCCGCCTGGCGGGCGATCGGGAGAAGCCGGCGCTCCTCCTGATCCACGGTTTTCCGAGCTCCTCGGAATCATTCCGCAACGTGATCGGCATCCTCGCGCGGGACTGCTTCGTGATCGCCCCGGACCTTCCGGGGTTCGGCGGCTCCGAGCCGGTCGAGCGCCCCTCATTCTCGCGTTTCGCGGACATGATCGAGGCGCTGCTCGCACGGCTCGGAGCCGGGTCCTTCCACCTCTACCTCCACGACTATGGAACGGCGGTAGGACTTCATCTCGCCACGCGCGCGCCGCGCAGGATACGCAGCCTCATCGTCCAGAATGCCAATGCCCATGAGAGCGGGATGGGGCCGCAATGGTCGGCGACCAGGGCCTATTGGGACGATCCCACGCCGGAGCGGGAAGCCGAGGCGACCGCGCACCTGACCTTCGAGGGGACGCGCGACCAATATGTGGGCGGCGTGCCCCGGGACATCGCCGAGCGCATCGATCCCCGGCTGTGGGAGGAGGACTGGCGGATCATGTCGCTCCCCGGCCGCCTCGAGATGCAGCGTGCGCTGGTGCTCGACTATCGCAGCCATGTCGCGCGGTTCGGGGAGATCGCCGAGTATCTCGAGCGCTGGCAACCCCCGGCGCTGATGCTGTGGGGGCGCCACGATATCTTCTTCGGCCTCGAGGAGACCCTCTCCTGGATGAAGGCGCTCCCGCGCATGGAGGCGCACATCCTCGACGGCCCGCATTTCCTGCTGGAGACCCATCCGGCCGAGTGCGCTGCGTTGATGAGCGCCTTCGTCAGGCGCGTGGAGGGGCATGGAATGAATCGAGGGAACGAATGAACGAAGGAGACCAGATCGCGAGGGCCGTCGGAGCGATCGTAGACTCTGGCGCGCTCGCCAACGCAGCAACGATGGCTAACAAGCCGTTGCGGCTGCCGGGGACGCGCGCTGACGCAAGCATCCCCGCAGCTGAACGGCCAGACGTCAGACCTCGCGCAGGCCCACACGCTTCAGGAGAAATCATGTTCGATCACGTCAAATTCGGAGTCAGCGACTATGCAGCGAGCAAAGCGTTCTTCCTCAAGGCGCTCGAACCGCTCGGCGTATCTGTTGTCTCGGAGGGGCCGCCGACGTACGGCGTCGAGCTTAGCCCGAAGGGTAAGGCTTCATTGTGCCTGTTCCAAACCGAGGAGAAGCCGGCGCATCTTCACCTGGCCTTCACCGCCGAGAATCGTCAGCAAGTCCAGGATTTCTATCGCGCGGCTCTGGAGGCGGGTGGCAAAGACAATGGCGCGCCTGGTCTGCGCCCGCACTACCACGCGAACTATTATGCGGCTTTCGTCATTGGTCCGGACGGGCACAACATCGAAGCGGTTTGCCACGACCCCGAGGCCTGACCCTTCGTCGCGCCCGACTCGCTACAGCCGCGAGGGCCGGTCGCTCGTCGCGCCGGCCCTCGGCGCGCCCTCGCAGCGCTCCTAACGGATCATGGAACGAGACGAAAACGTTGGTTGTTGCCGCCGTTGCATCCCCACTGCTGGATGGTTGTCCCAAAATTCCTGCTGAAGCCCGGGACATCCAGGCACAGGCCGCTGTTCTCGGAAACGATGTAATAATTATCGCCGCCTGCGCTCACCAGCGAGAACCGCTGATTGCTGCCGCCGTTGCATCCCCACTGCTGGACGGTCGTCCCGAAATTCCTGCTGAAGTTCGGGACATCCAGACACAGGCCGCTGTGCGTGGCGACAATAAAGTAATTGCCGCCGCCCGCGCCCACCAGCGAGAATCGCTGGTTGTTGCCGCCGTTGCATCCCCACTGCTGAAGAGTGGAGCCAGGACTCGTGCTGAAGCCCGGGACATCCAGACACAGGCCGCTGTTCTCCGAGATCACCTGAACTGGTCCACTCGGCACAGATTGGGCCAGACCGTGAGACGCGAACAAGAAGGCGACACTGGCAGCGGCCATGCCCGCCGACCGGTACACGAGAAATTGCATAGGACCCCCTCAAAGAGAGCCAGCAAATGAACTGCAGGCAGCGCTCTCTTCGCCGGTCTCATAAAGCGGCCTTCAGACTTCCGGAAGCGGCGCCGCACGACTCACGGATGTGGCCGCGAGCTGCCGTTAAATTGGTCGTGGTAGGAAGCGCCTTCTCAGCGCTGACCGGCGTGAAGGTGGGAATTGGGGCACCTCCAGGAACCTGCTCGCCTTTCTGTAAAATGATCGACGCGGCGCCCGTGAACGGCGGGAACGCCCCGTCGGCATCCCAGGCCCAGTGTCCGGCGCCGCGCGCGTACGCGTAGGCCCTCCGATCGTCGAGGCGCTCGATCGGAGCGCGCGCGACGAAGCACTCGCCCGAGAGGACCCCGCTGCCCCTGCAGCCCTACGCGCCGTCGTGCCCTCGACCGGCACGGCCTCGCCGCACGCCGGCCGATCGGCGGTCCAGCGCAGCGCGTCGCCGGCGACGTGGCGGCCGCTCGCCGCGTCGAAGCGCGCCACGCCCACGCCTCGCCGGCTGGATCCACGCGCTTGACAATCAATAAGCCGTGGCTTATAAGTCGTCCATGCAGAGCGCGGCCGTGCTCGAAGACAAGATCTTCCAGGCGCTGGCGGACCCCAGCCGCCGGGCGATCTTCGAGTCGCTCACGCGTGGCGAAGCGGCCGTGAAGGACCTCACGGCGCGCTTCGACATCTCGCAGCCGGCGATCTCGCAGCACCTCGCCACGTTGAAAGACGCCGGCCTGGTGAGCGGCCGGCGCGAGGGGCGCTGTGTCTACTACCGGGTGGAGCCGCGCGGGTTGAAGCCGCTCGTCGACTGGATCACGCACTACCGCGCCTTCTGGACGGAGCGCGTCGATCGCCTCGAACAATTGCTGGAGAAAATGGACGAATGAACCTCACCGACACGACCGCTCAATCGCAGACCGAAGCCATCTCGTTCGAGTTCGATTTGAAGCATTCGCCGCAGAAGGTGTGGCGCGCGCTCACCGAACCGGCGCTGCTCGCGGAGTGGCTCCTGCCCACCATCGGCCTCCAGCTCGAGCCGGGGGCGGCGTTCACGCTCAAGACGCAGCCCTACCCCGGCTGGGACGGCACCGTGAATTGCCGGTTCGTCGAGATCGAAGCACATCGGAAGCTCAGCTACACGTGGAGCGTCCCCTTCCTGGAGACCGTCGTGACCTTCACGCTCACGCCAACGGCGTCGGGCACGCGCCTGTCCCTCGTGCAATCGGGCTTCAAGCCGGACCAGAAGCAGAACTTCGCCGGCGCGCGCTACGGCTGGAAGATGATGGGCGGGAAGCTCGTCGACCTGCTCGAGAGGGTCTCATGAGCCGGGCAAGGCTCGTGGCCTACTGGGCGACCACAGGCCTGGTCGCGTCGTCCATGGTCTCCGGCGGCGTGGCGCACGTCCTCCACGCGCCAGCGAGCGTCGACGGCTTCGTGCGCCTCGGCTACCCGCTGCACTTCGTCACGTTCCTCGGCATCTGGAAGCTCCTCGGCGCGCTCGCGCTGCTGGCGCCGAGATTCCCGCGCTTGAAGGAGTGGGCGTATGCGGGCCTCGTGTTCGACCTCACCGGCGCCGCCTTCGCCTGGGCCGCCGTCGGCGCCAGCGACTCCACGAGCAACGCCGGCCACATCGTCGCGCCGCTCGTGGTCCTCGCGCTGGCGGTGACGTCGTGGGCGCTGCGGCCGGACTCGCGCCGATTGCCGGAACCCCTTCACAGACCGTCGGTGTTGGTGACATGATCGCGGACATGGCCTCCTCCAGACAGCACGCCACAGACAGACAGCGCGCCGCAGACAGCCACGACTTGATCCGCGTCCAGGGCGCCCGGGAGAACAACCTCAAGGACGTCAGCGTCGAGATCCCCAAGCGGCGGCTGACCGTGTTCACCGGCGTCTCGGGATCGGGCAAATCGTCGCTGGTGTTCGGCACCATCGCGGCCGAGTCGCAGCGGCTGATCAACGAGACCTACAGCGCGTTCGTGCAGGGGTTCATGCCGACGCTGGCCCGGCCCGAGGTCGACGTGCTGGAAGGGCTGACGACCGCGATCATCGTCGACCAGGAGCGGATGGGCCAGAACTCCCGCTCGACGGTCGGCACGGCGACCGACGCCAACGCGATGCTGCGGGTGCTGTGGAGCCGCCTCGGCAAGCCGCACATCGGCTCGTCCAACGCCTTCTCCTTCAACGTCCCGTCGGTCCGCGGGGTCGGGGCGATCTCGATCGAGAAGGCCGGCGGGAAGAAGACCGAGAAGCGCGAGTTCGTGGTCAACGGTGGCATGTGCCCGCGATGCGAGGGCATGGGATCGGTCTCCGACTTCGACCTCTCCCAGCTCTACGATGACAGCAAGTCGCTCAACGAGGGTGCGCTCACCATCCCCGGTTACTCGATGGATGGATGGTACGGGCGCATCTTCAACGGCTGCGGCTTCTTCGACCCGAACAAGCCGATCCGCAAGTTCACGAAGAAGGAGCTCCACGACCTGCTCCACAAGGAGCCGACCAAGATCAAGGTCGAGGGCATCAACCTGACCTACGAAGGGCTGATCCCGAAGATCCAGAAGTCGATGCTGTCGAAGGACGTCGACGCGATGCAGCCGCACATCCGGGCGTTCGTGGAGCGCGCGATCAAGTTCTCCACCTGTCCCGAGTGCGGCGGCACGCGGCTCAGCGAGGCGGCCCGGTCCTCCAAGATCAAGGGGATCAACATCGCCGAAGCCTGCGCGATGCAGATCAACGATCTGGCCAAGTGGGTGCGCGATCTGAACGAACCGTCCGTCAAGCCGCTGCTGGCGACGCTGCGGCACACGCTCGACTCGTTTGTCGAGATCGGGCTGGGCTACCTCAGCCTCGACCGGCCGTCGGGCACGCTGTCGGGCGGCGAGGCGCAGCGCACCAAGATGATCGGCCACCTCGGGTCGTCGCTCACCGACGTCACCTACGTCTTCGACGAGCCGACGGTCGGGCTGCACCCCCACGACATCCAGCGGATGAACGAGCTGCTGCTGCGGCTGCGCGACAAAGGCAATACCGTCCTCGTGGTCGAGCACAAACCCGAGACGATCGCGATAGCCGATCACGTCGTCGACCTGGGCCCCGGCGCCGGTACCGCCGGCGGTGAGGTGGTCTTCACAGGCACCGTCGACGGGCTGCGGGCGAGCGGCACGCTCACCGGGCGTCACCTGAGCGACCGGGTGTCCCTGAAGCAGTCGGTGCGGAAACCGTCCGGTGTGATGAAGGTGCGTGGCGCGCGCGCGCACAACCTGAAGAACGTCGATGTCGACATTCCGCTCGGCGTGCTGGTGGTGGTGACCGGCGTGGCGGGCTCGGGCAAGAGCTCGCTGATCCACGGCTCGGTGTCCGGCCGTGACGGGGTGGTGTCGGTCGACCAGACCCCGATCCGCGGCTCGCGGCGGAGCAACCCGGCGACGTACACCGATCTGCTGGAGCCGATCCGCAAGGCGTTCGCGAAGGCCAACAACGTGAAGCCTGCGCTGTTCAGCGCCAACTCCGAGGGTGCCTGTCCGACCTGCAACGGCGCCGGGGTGATCTACACCGACCTCGCGATGATGGCCGGCGTCACCACGGTCTGCGAGGACTGCGAGGGCCGGCGGTTCCAGGCGTCTGTGCTGGAGTACCGCCTCGGCAAGCTCAACATCGCCGAGGTGCTCGACCTGTCGGTGACGGAGGCAGTCGGCTTCTTCGGTGCTGGCAAGGCGCATACGCCGGCCGCGCACGCGATCCTGCAGCGCATGGCCGACGTGGGGCTCGGCTACCTGCGGCTCGGCCAGCCGCTCACCACGCTGTCGGGCGGCGAGCGGCAGCGGCTCAAGCTCGCGACGTACATGGGCGCCGACGGCGGCGTCTACGTGCTCGACGAGCCGACCACCGGGCTGCACCTGGCCGACCTCGAGCAGCTGCTCGGGCTGCTGGACCGGCTCGTCGACTCCGGCAAGTCGGTCATCGTGATCGAGCACCACCAGGCGGTGATGGCGCACGCCGACTGGATCATCGACCTCGGTCCGGGCGCAGGCCACGACGGCGGGCGGATCGTGTTCGAAGGCACCCCGGCCGACCTGGTGGCGGCGAAGTCGACGCTGACCGGCGAGCACCTCGCGGCGTTCGTCGGGAGCCAGCCGAAGGCTGCCCGAGCTGCGCGATCTCGCTGAGCGAGGCCGCGTTACCCACCCGCCGGCGCCCCGAGCGCGCCGGCCGGGAACGCGATGGTTCTCATCAGGCTGACTGGGGCTCCCCTGCGGGCGCGTCACCCGCGAGGCCTCGCCGATCTCCGGATCATCCATGTCGGACAACTCGCAGCGATCTTCGCGGCGGGCGCGCTGTCCATTGCGCTTCACCCAAGGCTCTGGCTCACCCGCATGCGCGTGACCGTGCTAGGAGCGATACTCGCCTTCTGGCTGGTGTCCTGGTACCGAAAATTCCGGTACGACTGATGGTGAGCCAGCGCGAATCGTTTGGTCTGATCGGAGGTCGACGTGGAGCTACTCGAGAATTTGCTGTGGCTGTGCAGGATCCCCTCGCCCACCGGTGAGGAGCGCGACCTGGCCGACGAGCTGGCTCGACGTCTCGCGGCGCTCCCCTTGGCTTCACCGCCGCGCCGCTACGGGGACTCCCTGGTCGCGCCGCTGACGCGCGGGTCGGGAGGCCCCAAGATTCTGCTCGTCGGGCAGCTCGACGTGGCGAACCCGGGGCAACGAGGGGAGGCGCGGACGGAGAACAAGCGCGTGCTCGGCGCTGGAGCCGCCGAGAAGAGCGGCCTCTGCCTGATGCTCGATCTGGCCGAGCGCCGGCCGCAGGTACACGCCGATATCACCCTCGTGTTCCACGCGCGCGGAGCGTGCGGCTTCGACGCGAGCGAGCTCAGGGTGGTCATGAAGCAGGATGCCGAGCTCCGGGGGGCCGACTTCGCCCTGGTGCTCAAGCCCACGGACAACAAGCTCCAGCTCGGCTCGGGAGGCTCCACGCACGCGACGCTGGCCTTTGCAGGCCGTACGGGGCACAGCGGGCTGCCCGGGGCCGGCGTGAACGCGATTCACAAGTTCGCGCGCGTGCTCTCTCAGCTTGTCGCGTTCGAGCCCGTACCCGACGTCGTCGACGGCCTCACCTGGTACGAGATGATGAACGCCACCTCGGCGCACGGGGGCCGCTCCGGTAGCGTCGTGGCGGACCACCTGGAGGTGAACGTGCACCACACGTACGGTCCGAGCACGAGCTCCCATGCATCGCAAGAACGACTGATGGCGCTCGTGGACCGCGTGGGAGCCGTCCGGTTCGAGGAGCTCTCCCGTCCGGCGCCGCCGAACCGGAACCACGCGCTCATCGCCGCTCTCGAACAGAGCGGCGTTCAAGGCGTCGAGGCGCGGCAAACCTGGACGGAAGTGGCAAGCTTCACGACGCTCGGGATCCCGGCGGCGAATTTCGGACCGGGCGCGGAGCGGACGATGCACGCTCTGAACGAGGTGACGGAGCTTTCGGAGCTCGCGCGGGCGCAAACCATCCTCGACAGCTGGTTCGCCAAGATGACGTGACTGTTGTTGGCATCTCGAGAGAGAAAATTGAACAGGGAGGAGGGGAGAGTCATGGGACTTTACTCCCCTTCTCCCGATCGCCGTTGCGGCTGGACAACAAGCGCCGAAGCCCGTCCTGGAGACTCGCGACGATGGGGACGCCATCGAAGCCGAGATCGCAGTCGATCAGCAATCTCGCCATGGC
This sequence comes from Sorangium aterium, assembly GCF_028368935.1. Lineage (NCBI taxonomy): Bacteria > Pseudomonadati > Myxococcota > Polyangiales > Polyangiaceae > Sorangium > Sorangium atrum. The sequence continues at coordinate 3,224,787 of NZ_JAQNDK010000001.1, forward strand.
CGGCGAGATGCCCGCGACGATGCACTGCGCCCCGAGCAACGAGGAAGCGCGCACCGTATTGCCGAGGTGGCGTGCCCCTTCGGCGTCCATGAAAGGCACGCCGGTGACGTCGAGGATCACATGCTCCGCCTGCGTGTCCACGATGGCCTGCAGAAGCACCTCGAGGAGATGGGCGGCGCGCTCGGCGTCGATGCGACCGATGAGCGGCAGCGCGAGGATGCCGTCCCAGAGCCTGAGCACGGGCGTGGACAGCGCGGCAATGGCGCGCTGCTGCTCCTCGCTCACGCGGAGCTGCTCCTCGAGCCGCTGGGTCCGCTCGGCGATCGCGGCCTCGAGCTGCGCCGTCTGGACCCGCAGCTCGTCCTCGGACCGCTTGAGCTCGCCGACGTCCACGTGGATCTGCAGCACCTCGCGCACGTTGCCCGCTGCGTCGCTGATGGGATGGAGCGAAGAGGCGACCCAGCGGGCCAGTCCCTTCTGGAGCGTGTCTGCCTGGACCGGATCGTAGCGAATGGTGGGCAACGCCGTGGCCTCGCCCCGCCAGAACGCCCGCTCGACGAGGGGCATGGACCCATTGGCGGATACCTGCTCGTCCTTCAGCAACCGCCACTCGGCGACATCCCGGAGGCTCAAGCTCCAGAGCTGCTCCCACCGACGATTCACCTCGAGCACGCGGCTCTCGCCGTCGTAGATCATCATGCTCACGATGCCCCCGTCGAGCAGGGCCTGGTAGCGGCGCGCGGGGATCTCCAGATCGGCGACGCGTCGGCGCAGCGTATCGATCTCACGCTCGAGCTCGGTGATCGTCGGAGTTGTCTTCTGTTCCATGTTCTTTTGGTCCGCGTGCTCCGTGACGAGCATCCTCCCTGGGAAAGACGGCCTCGGTGTGAGCCGGGTCGCGTCCGACGAGCGCGGCGCGGGCGCGCGTTGATGACAGGACGGCCCGCGCAGACAGGAGGCACGCAGCGTTGTATCTCCGGTCGCGGCGAGCTTCAACCCGGCGGACGTCTGCTGGATGAGGAGCTCACTTGCGTCGCCGATCACGACGGCGCGGCGGATCCAGCTGTCGAGTCCGGTGAGGTCCGGCCAGGTTCCCGGGCTCGTCACACCATGAGATTGCCGATGGTCGCCTCAACCCGGGTCGGGTTGTCGGTTGTCGTCTCGACCGGATCGGGTTCACAGGCCCGATCGGGTCCGGCTCAGGGCGACCCCTGCTTCACGCACGGGTCCGCCGCCGCGGCCGCGCTGCGGCCCTCCCAGAGGCGAGCGAGGGGGCTCCTCGGGCCGACCGCGCCCGCGCCGGCGAGCGCCGCCCACGTCAGGATGGGGCCATCCCCCTCGAGCACGCGCAGCGGCGGCGGATATCCGGTCGCGGCGAGCTTCAGCCCGGCGGGCGTCGGCAGGAGGAGCAGCTCCGGGTTGTCGAGGCTCACGCGCTCCCGCAGCAGCTCGAGCACGGTCGCGTCGCCGTCGGCGAGCGGCGCGAGGCAGCGCTCCAGCAAGGGCCGCAGGGCCTTCTTCGACGCGGCGGACCGCTCGAGCAGCTGGGTCACCGGCGCGCCCGTGCGCGCGTCGAGCACCTGCCAGCGCTCGGGCCCAGGATCCCAGGGGTGCGTGCCCCCCTCGTAGCGCATCGCATCGTGGGAGCGGACCGCGAGCAGCCCCTTCTCGTTGAGGGAGATCTCGAAGGTGCGCGAGGCGGCCATTCGCTCGCCCGTCTTGCACGCGCGCAGACTCGCCTCATCCCCCTGCCCGAACACCCACGCGCCGCTCTCGAGGGCGCGGTTGAGGGCCGCCTCGCTCTTCGCCGTCGCGGCGCCGAAGATCTCGGGCCAGGCGAGCTCCTCGCTGCACGCCTCGCCTGGCTCGAAGGGGATCCCTATCCCGTCGGATGGGCCATCGGGGTTCGGCTGCGGCGGGAAGCGGCGCGCCCTCTTCTTCGTGGCCACGAGCAGCACATCGCGGGCGCCCACCGAGGCGAGGTCGAACGGCAGCGAGGCGCCCCGCGGGCTCGTCCACGTCCCGATGAGGTGGCCGTCGGCGCGGCAGGTGCCCGCGAACTGGCCCGTTGGGCGCGCCGGGTTGCCCTCGACAAGCGCGAGCTCGCCAGCGTCGGTGACCGTCCCGGCCAGCGGGATGTCGACGCCGACGTGGGCATAGAAGTAACGGCCCCGCACCGTCCCTCCGTCGCGCTCGATCCGCGCAAAGACCTCGAGCTTCGGCCCGATCGTGCCGTGGAAGCCGCGCTCCAGCGCACAGGCGCTCTGCGGCGCCGGCGCGGCGCTCGCTGCCGGCGCAGGCGCGACGCCCACGGCGGGCGCCGACGGAGACGGCGCCGTGGTGGCCGCCGCCTTGGCCACGGCGGGCGCGGCGCTCGCGGCAGGCGAGGGCGCGGCCGCCGGGCCGCACGCCGGTAGAGCGAAGACCAGCGGCAGGAACGCTCGGTATCGCATGGACAGCCATTGTGCAGAACAGGACCTGACAAATCCCCTCATTTCATTGGCATGTCAGGCCGGCATGAAGCGGAGCGGCAGCGACACGGGGCCGCGCACGGTGAGCGTGCGGTTGTAGGGGATCTCGCCCGGCGCGCGGGTCACCTCGCCGATCCTCGGGAGCAGCACCTCGAGCGCGACCTTTGCTTCCATCCGGGCCAGCGCAGCGCCAAGGCAGAAGTGCGCGCCGTGCCCGAAGGTCAGGCTCGGCTGCCCGCGGTGCAGATCGAACCGATCGGGATCCGTGAAGCGCAGCTCGTCGCGGTTCGCCGAGCCGACCAGGGCCAGCACGAGCGAGCCCGCGGGGATCGTCACGCCGGCCAGCGCGACGTCCGACGTCGTGAGCCGGGGGACGGACTGCGTCGGGCCGTCATAACGCATCATCTCCTCGATGAACCTCGGGATGAGATGCGGCGAGTCGCGCAGCCGATCGAGCTCCGAGGGGCGCTCCGCGAGCAGGAGCATCGAGCTGCCGAGGAAGTGGGTCGTGGTCTCGAGGCCGCCGCCGAGGATGCTGACCAGCAGATCGATGATCTCGCGGTCGCCGAGGAGATCGCCGGCGCGGGCGAGCTCGCTCACGAGGTCGTCGGAGGGCGATCGCCTGCGGGCCTCGATGACGTCGGCCATGTACCTGTCGAGCTCCGCGATCGTGGCGCGGACGCGGGCGGCGTGCTCGGCGCTCGCCGGCTCGGGCGTCACGGACAGGAGGTCGTCCATCCACCGCTTGAAGCGCGGCTCGAGCGCGTGATCCAGCCCGAGCAGCTCGCTGATCACGAACGCCGGCAGCGGCGCCGCGACCGCGGCGATGAAGTCGACCTCGCCGTCGAGGCGGCCCGCGAGCCGCTCGCACAGATCCCGGGCCCGCTGCTCGATGCGCGCGATCGCCGGCGCCCCGAAGGCCCGGCTCACCAGGCCGCGGAGCCGCGCGTGATCCGGGCCATCCATGGCCAGGATCGAGCTCGCGAGCGGGTTGTGCCCCACCCACGCCGGCTGCCAGGCGGCCCGGAACCCCTGGGACGAGAACCGCTCCGGGCTCCGGAGCACCGTCGCGACATCGGCGTACCGGCTCACCGCCCACATCCCGCCAGGATCGACCTGGCAGACCGGCGCCTCGCGGCGCATCACAGCGTACGGCGTATAAGGATCCGCCCGGAAGGCGGGTGTCATGATGTCCACGCGCTCGCTCATGCGAAGAGACCTCCCGCGATGGCCCCGAGCACACGCCGGGCCCGCGCGGGAGAGGCCGCTTTCATGGGGGATCAGGGGCTCCTCCGTGGCGCCTCGCGAGCCCGCCGGTCAGGGTGACCGGTCGCTCCTGTCACGTTGAAAGGTCGTCCCATGCGCGCAGCCGATCTCGACATCCGGAAGCTGCTCGACGTCGACGCGCGCGGCGGCGTCGTCCGCTTCGCCGGGGAGCGAGCGGTCATCGTCGATGCCGGGGCGCTCGGGAGGCTGCGCGAGGAGCTCGTCCGGCTCGCGGGGTACGCGGGGGCGCGCGCCGTGCTCACGCGCTTCGGCGTCGAGCACGGCGCCCGGATGGCGGAGGCGATGGTGTCCCGGCTCGCCTGGGACAGCGACGCCGAGCTGCACGGCGCAGGAGCCCTGCTCCACACGCTGCAGGGCTTCATCCGGCTCGCACCCGGGGACACGACGCCCCTCGCCTCGCGCGGCGCCACGCTCCTCTCGTCGTACGAGGCAGAACAGCACCTCCTGCACCTCGGCCGCGCGGACGAGCCGGTGTGCTGGATGCTCGCCGGCATCGCGAGCGGCTACATGACCCGGGCGACGGGCGAGGCGGTCTACGTCATCGAGGATCGGTGCATCGGCCGGGGCGACGACGTCTGCCACTTCCAGGGCCGGACGCGCGCCGCGTGGGGCAGCGCGCTCGACGAGCACCTGCCGTTCTTCCGCGAGAGCGATCTCGACCCGTCGCTCTGCCAGCCCGCGCAGCCCGCGCCGCCCCGGAGGGCGACACCAGGACGCGCGCTCGTCGCGAAGGCGAGCGCCCTGCCCTTCGCCGCGCCGCGGGGCGAGCCGCCGACCCCGCTCGTCGCGGAGAGCCCGGCGATGCAGCGGGCGCTCGACCGCGCGCGGCGGGTCGCGCCGGTGGACTCGACGATCCTGCTCACGGGCGAGAGCGGCGCCGGGAAAGAGCGGGTGGCGCGGCTCATCCACGGCGCGTCGGCGCGCGCCGCGGGCCCGTTCGTCGCGGTCAACTGCGCGGCGATCACCGAGACGCTGCTGGAGAGCGAGCTCTTCGGGCATGCGCGCGGCTCGTTCACCGGCGCGACCCACGACCGCGCCGGGCTGTTCGAGGCGGCGCGCGGGGGCACGCTGCTGCTCGACGAGGTCGGCGAGGCCCCGCCCGGGGTGCAGGCGAAGCTCCTCCGCGCGCTCCAGGAGCGGCAGGTGCGCCGCGTCGGCGAGAACACGAGCCGCCCCGTCGACGCCCGGATCCTCGCGGCGACGAACCGCGATCTCGCGGCCGACGCCGCGGCGGGCCGCTTCCGGCGGGACCTCTACTACCGGCTGCGGGTCATCGAGATCCGCCTTCCGCCGCTCCGCGAGCGCCGCGAGGACATCCTGCCGCTCGCGCGGGCGCTGCTCGGGGCGGCGTCGCGGCGGCTCGATCGGCCTGTCGCGGGCTTCACGCCGGAGGCCGAAGGCGCGCTGGAGCGCCACGGATGGCCCGGCAACGTGCGCGAGCTGGAGAACGCCGTGGAGCACGCGGTCGCCCTGGCGCGGGGAGGCGCCGCCGATCTGGACGATCTGCCGGACGACGTCCGCGGCGCCGCGCCGACCGGCGGCGAGGCGGGCGAGGCGCCGGCCGCGCGGACGCTGGAGGGCGTCGAGCAGCGAGCGATCCTCGCGGCGCTCGAGAGGCACGGCGGCAACCAGGCCCGCGCCGCCGCGGAGCTCGGGATCGGCGCGTCGACGCTCTACAGGAAGCTCAGGAAGTACGCGCGCGGCGCGGGGTAGAGGTGTGCGAGGGGTCCCCTCGACGGCAACCGGGCCCCGGCGGTGCCGGAGCCCGGAACCGGAAACCCACGGCGCCCAGATCTCCGTCCCTGAGAAGCTCCACGACCACGCACATCGGTGCTTGACTAGGGCGACGTCGGTTGGTACTCCTCCGCCCCCATCGACGGAGACGACCTCCAAGGAGGTCCCGGCGCGCTCAGCCTCGTCGCTGATCGCGCCGCACGAGAGTGGTTTCCTGATCGATGGATCTCCGTTTGCGGGAGTAACTCAGTGGTAGAGTGCAACCTTGCCAAGGTTGACGTCGCGGGTTCAAATCCCGTCTCCCGCTCCACGACATAGATGCTGCGATGCGAGCTCTCGGCGGAGCGCAGCACATCGCGTGATGCCCCTCGATACGTTCGTGGACCGATCGCTCAGGTGGATGTCACCGCGATCCGGTCGATCCCGATGCGGAGCTGGCTGGTCCCCGGCCGGCGGGCGATGATCGCGGCGGCGCCATAGATGCCAAGGGCGCTGAACTGCTTGCGCGCGCGGCAGATATCCACGTTGAGCTTCAGCTCGTCGGTCGCCAGCATGCGGCAGAGCGTCTTGCGGTCCACCCAGCCGCGATCGCCAGGAGGCGAGAGCTCGTCCTTCAGCCAGATGCGCGCCAGCGTGAGCAAGAGGTAGTGGTAGCTCCTCGGCGCGACCGGGATCGCGCGATCGCCGATAGCGAGCGTCACCTCCACGTGCTCCTCGTCGCGGCTCACCGCGAAGCGCAGCTCCACGACGTCCAGCGCGATGCCGGCGGCGTTCTCGACCGTCGCGCTCATGCCCGAGGGGAGTTCCAGCAGCCAGGCCTCGCCGTCCACCACGAGGACATCGCTGTCCGCCACGGGCTCGGTCGCGTGCTCGCGCTCGGCCATCCAGCGGCCGGCGGCGTCCTCGTAGATGGTCACGACGGACCGAGCCTCGCTGGGCAGCACGAGCATTCCGTCGTCGGCCGCGCGGATCTCCCCGCTCTCCGTGTGACGCGCGCTCGCCCGCGGGCAGGACGCGTCAACGAGCACGAACCCGAGTCGGGTGCCGCCCAAGGTCACCACCGATCCTCGATCGAGCGTGACGCGCTCGCCCGCGACGAGCCGGTGATCGCCCACGAGCGTGCCATTGCGGCTGCCGAGATCGCGCAGCTCCCAGCGGCCATCGAGCCAGCGCAGGAGCGCGTGCTCGGCCGAGATCCGGGCGTCGTCGAACCGGAGATCGCAGGAGGCGTGACGGCCGATCACGCAGCGCGGGCCGAGCGCGCGCCGCCTCCCAGCCTCGAGCTCCTCGAGAGCGCCCATGGCGCCAGCCTATCGGCGCCCTCGACGCACCGCAATCGACCGCGCCCGGCTACCATGGCGTCGTGCCCGCGCCCCCTGAGCCGACTCCCACCCTCGACGGAGGCGAGACCTGGTCAGGATCGTCGCCTGCTCCCGTGCCGCGATCGCGGCTGCCAGAACGCTACGAGGACATGGGGCTCATCGCATCCGGCGCCTCAGGCGAGGTGCGGCGCGTGCGGGACCTGCACCTCCGCCGCGTGCTCGCCATGAAGCTCCTGCATTTCGAGCACGTCGACAGCCCCCGTAGGCGCACGCGCTTCCTCGCCGAGGCGGAGATCACGGCGGGGCTGCAGCACCCCGGTATCGTGGCGGTGCACGATCGAGGCGAGCTCGCGGATGGACGCCTCTGGTTCACGATGAAGGAGGTCCGTGGCCGGACCTTCGGGGCCGTCATCGACGAGATCCACGCCGCGAAGGGGGCGGGCGGGTTCCGGGAGGCGCCGTCGGGGTGGACGTTCCGCCGCGCGCTCGACGCGCTGGTCCGCATCGCGCAGGCCGTGGCGTACGCGCACCGCGAGGGCATCGTGCACCGCGACCTGAAGCCGGCGAACCTCATGGTCGGCGAGCTCGGCGAGGTCCTCGTGATGGATTGGGGCCTCGCGCGGCGGAGCGCGGAGAGCACGGAGAGCGCGGCGGGCGCGGCAGAGCGGCTCGAAGGAGAGCCGGAGCGGACCCACGACGGCGACGTGCTGGGCACGCCCGCGTACATGCCGCCGGAGCAGGCGCTGGGGCAGCTGCACCTGCACGGACCGGAGAGTGACGTCTACGCGCTCGGGGCCATCCTGTATCACCTGCTCACGGGGAGGCCGCCCTACCGGGCGTCGGGTCTGCACGCCTTCCGGCAGGTGGCCGCGGCGCCCCCCGCGCCCATCGCCGAGGCAGCGCGCGGCGGGCCGCAGCTCCCGGCCGATCTCGTGGCCATCTGCGAGCGCGCGATGCAGCGCGCGATCGAGGCGCGGTACCCGGACGCGGGGGCCATGGCCGCGGATCTCGTCGCCTTCCTCGACGGGGCGCGCCGGCGGGAGCAGGCGCTCGCGATCGTGGCGAGGACGCGCGCGGAGGAGCCCGCCATCGTGGATCTCCGGGCCCGCGCGGAGAGCCTCAGGGAGGAGGCGATCGCGCGGCTGACCTCCGTACAGGCCTTTGAGCCGGTGGAGAGGAAGCGGCCCATCTGGGCGCTGGAGGACGAGGCGGCGTGCCTCGGCCGCGAGGCGGCGCTGCGCGAGACCGAGTGGCTCACCGGAATGCACGGGGCGCTCAGTCTGGATCCGGAGCTACCGGAGGCGCACGCGGCGCTCGCCGACCATTACCGGGCGCGCCTGATCGAGGCCGAGCGCGGTCACCAGGGCGAGGAGGCGGCGCGCTTCGAGGCGCTGCTCCGGGCCCACGACCGCGGGCGGCACGCGGCCTTCCTGCGGGCCGAGGGGGCGCTCACGCTGCTGACCGATCCGGCGGGGGCGCGCGCGACGCTGTACCGCTATGTCGAGCGCGATCGGCGGCTCGTGCCGGAAGAGGTGGGCGAGCTCGGCCCGACGCCGCTCTTTCAGGTGAGGCTCCCGCGAGGCAGCTACCTCTTGATCCTCCGCGCCAAGGGGCGGGCGGAGGTGCGTTATCCCGTGCTGATCGAGCGAGACGAGCACTGGGATGGCGCGCCGCCCGGAGAGCGGGCGCCATGGCCGATCCGGCTGCCGGCGCTCGGCGAGATCGGCGCCGACGAGGCGTACGTGCCCGCGGGGTACGCGTGGATCGGCGGCGATCCCGAGGCCACGGACAGCCTGCCGCGCCGGCGGATCTGGGTCGACGCCTTCGCGATCGGGCGCTCTCCGGTGACGAACCGGGAGTACCTCGCGTTCCTCAACGATCTCGTGGCCCAGGGCCGCGCGGAGCGCGCGGTCGCGTCCTGCCCGCGCTCGCTCGGGGTCTCGGGCGAAGCGGAAGAGCGGCGCGCGTTCGCTCAGGACGCCTCGGGTGCGTTCCTCCTCGCCGGAGACGAGATGGACGCGCGGTGGGAGGCGGATTGGCCGGTGGCGCTGCTCGACTGGCACGACGCCACGGCCTACGCGCGCTGGCTCGCGGAGGCGACGGGGCGAGCCTACCGCCTGCCCGGCGAGCTCGAGCGGGAGAAGGCGGCGCGCGGCGCGGACGGGCGGCTCTATCCCTGGGGCAACGGCGGCGAGGCGACCTTCGCGTGCGTGCTCGAGAGCCACGCGCGAAGGCCGTCGCGGCTGCCCGTGAGCGCGCATCCCTGCGACGAGAGCCCGTACGGCGCGCTGGGGCTCGCGGGGAACGTGCGCGACTACTGCCTGGAGGAGTGGCGGCGGCAGGGCCCGGAGGTCGCCGGCGATCGGCTCGTGATAGCGCCCGCGGCAGCGGAGAGCCCCGCGTTCCGGAGCGTGCGGGGCGGGGCGTGGATCAGCCCGATCACGCTCGCCCGGGCCGCGGGCCGCTTCGGGAACCGGGCATCGGACCGGCGTGCGACGATCGGCTTCCGCGTGGCGCGGCCGCTCCGCTGAGGCGGCTACTACGCGTTCTCGATGTAGTAATAAGCGCTCTGGCCCTGCGGCGCCGTCACGCCGCCGGTCTTGGTTTGCCGGGTGAACGTACCATTCGGTGCCACCAGCGCCGGATGGGCGCTCGCGGAAATCAGCTGGTACCAGACGATTTTCATGAGTTCGCTCTTGCCCGGGCGCTTCACGAACCGGATGCAGACCGTGTTTCCGGAGTTATCCGTGCCCCTGTACAGGAACCCCTGGTTCGCCTGCGGATCCGGCTGGACCAACGAGATCCTCTGATAGTCGTGTCCATCTTCCCTGTGGAACTTCTGACCGGTGTTGGGCGGGCTGAACCGGTTCCCCAAGGGCTTATCGACGAACGAGATGCTGAGGTTCTGAGAGCTCAGGTCGCCCAGGTATCCAGTATTTACGTACCAGTACACCTTACCTGCGTCGAAATTGGCATCATTGGTCGAGGTTTTGTGGTTGAACACGGCGAACTCAGCAAGCGTGTTCCCGTTGGAGAACGTCATGGTGTAGAGGCGGTATTGGGCCTTCTGCTTGTTGCCGCCGTCGACCTCGAACGTCAGGGGCAGCGCCCCGCGCGTGGAGCCCTTGTCTTCCGGAACCTGGGTCGGAACATTCCCTGACATGTCTGCCTCCATCTTCGCGATCGAGCGCGGCCCCGGCGAGCCCGGGCGCCCCCATCGCCTGCGATCGCGGCCACCCTACCAGCGCCGGGCACACGGGGGTATTTCTCGCTATTTCACCGCGGCCGGCGCTCGCCGGCACACACCCCGACCGCACCCTCGGCCGGACCGTCACGGCGCGACCGCCGAGGGGACGACGAGCAGCGGAACGATGTCCGCGGAGGCCGGGACCTGCTGCGCCCAGGCGAAGCCGCCCCAGCTCCAGCTGGCGTTGATATCGAAGGTGATCGCGCGCTCGTCGGCGCCCTCCCTCTCGACCAGGATCCCCGGGCCATAGGAGCGCTCGATCGCGGTGCCCGGAGCGATGGGCACCGTCGAGAACATCAGCAGCACCCGCTGGAGAGGAACGAGGATCTGGAGGTTCTTGCCGAAGAGCGGAAAGGCGCACAGGGGCGCGCAGGCGCCGGCGCCCTGCGTCACCGCGATACCGCACGTGAGGGGGTCGTCGTCTGGTTGTCGATCGAGATGGCGCCCCTCACGCCATCGCGGACGACGGTCCCGGTGCCGGCCGGCTGCTGGACGTCCAGCGTCTGGCCGGGCGCGATGTCGTACGAGGCGCCGGCGTGGATCGCGGCCGAGCTCGCGACTGGCTGGCGAGCGGTGTACGCCCGGTACCGCTCCGTCCACGCCACCTCGGTGTGAAGCGAGTAATCCGCCGTCTAGTACTACAGGCGCATGTCGGTGAGCGCCGAACGAGCTGGGCTTCACCAGTGTGCGGACGAGCCATGTGTCACGATCGTCCGCCCGCTCATCAGAATCCGCGGAGATTCCGCGACGTGCGGCTGTAGTACTAGGGGGTCAAGGGACGATGGCGCCTCCTCCGGCGACGCGCGGTCAGTCGTCGAAGCAGTCGCGGTGCGCGGTGTTATTGCGCCCTGCGTGCTGAAGAGCACCCTGCGCTCGCTAAGATGCTCACGAATTACCCAGGCTTTGCGACAAATTCATTGGTCGCCAGAATCGCCTTGATGCCTGGCGCGGGGAGTTGGCCCTGGGGCCCGGAGGCATACATTGCCATCCGGCTCTGATCTTCCACCCAAGTTCCGGCGCCGAAGCGCAAGTGGACGCCGGTTGCCACTCTCAACCCGGCCGATGTATGGACATGCTTCGACTGGACGAAATCAAGCTTCCGGCGCTCAAGATCGACGCGCCAGAGGTCCGCCCAATCCTCGAAGTTGGTTTCCAAAGGCGCGTTGCTATTCCCGCCCATCGTGACCAGGTACAGATTGCCCTTCGCATCCGTCAACAGATTCATATTGTCGGGTCCGTGCTTCTTACCGTCCGGAACCTGAAAGCTGGTGTCGATGTAGATGGGATCGCCCAGCTTGAGCTCCGGATCGTCCAGAAGATGGCCGGCAATCTTGAAGCAGGTCAACTCCTGGCCGTCCCGACCGGATCTTAGCGCGAGGACGTAGTAGCGATTTGGCGGTGTTCCGACATCGGTAATGGCCAGCGCTGTAACGCCATTGAGCGCCCTTGGAACCGTTATCGCGGCGGGAAGCAGCCAAGGATCCCTGTCTTTCCCCATCGATCCGAGCCAGTAGAAGCGCAGGATCGAGGGCTCTTCCTCGTTATACGACTCGAGTTCGACCGCGAGAAAATCTCCGACAATCTGGCATCCGCCCGGATGCGGACGAGAGGCTTCAGGGAGTTCGATACGACGCAGTTCGCGACGCGTGCTCCGATCGAGTACCACGATCTTCGACTCGACGCCGAGGGTCACAGGCTTGGGGGCGCTAAAAGGAAGAACGTAGTAATCATGGTAGCGAGCCATACCCTGATAGTGCGAGGTGAGCGGCAACGGCTCCCAGGTGTCCCACGAAGACAAAGTATAGTTGATCTCCGCGCTGTATAGGTCCGGGAGCGCCGAAAACGCCGCCGGCACGTCGCGCAGCCTCAGTTTATTCCACCGCCCGCTTCCGTTCGTCAACGGTGACGCGGGACCTGGATGCCATTTTCCGTTGCTGCAGGTCTGGTAGGCGCCTAGGTAGATCTTGCGGTCGATTCCGAGTGAGACGACGTAGAGATCGTCTTGATACCCGTGCCCAAGCGCGATCGCGAGCCATTCCGACCCTTTGGCATCGAGCGGATTGTGATCGTAGCCGTGCCAGCTGCCATTCGTGGCGTCTTGCCAAGCTGCGAGATTTATTCTCTTGTCCGCGATGCCGACAAGCTGAAGATTGTCATTATTTCCGTTACCGATGGCGAACGACTGGACGCTCGAGGCGAAGCGGAGCACGTCGCCGCCACCGTGCCACTCGCCGTTGTTCGACGATTGCCATTGCGACAGATGGAGTCGATCTTCGCGATCCTGCTGCCCGCGAGCAAGAGCAATGACCTGCAGATTATTCTGATTCCCGTTCCCGGCGCCGATCGAGTCGATCTTGTCGTAACTCACCATTACACGCCCGCTGTGATGCCACCTGCCATCACATTGATCCTGCCAGGCGACGAGGTAGACCTGATCGTTGTACACGCCCAGGACCTGCAGATTGCCATCGTTGCCCTTGCCGACGGCCACCGCGTCCCAGTTGTGCGTTGCGTCGCCGAGCAGCTCTGTGCTCTTGTCCCAGCTGCCGCTGCGATTGAGCCAGGGGCCGCGATATACTTTTCCGTCGTCCGTGAGGCCGATGACGTACAAATTGTCCTGGTAACCCTTGCCTAGGGCAATTGACTTCCACCTAAAACCGTCCGGATCCAGCGGGTTCGCGTCATAGCTGTTCCAGCTTCCGGTTTTGTTGTCCTGCCAGGCCGCCAGGTAGACGCGCTGATCCAGCAGGCCAATTAGCTGCAGATTGCCATGGTTACCCTTCCCGACGACCAACGACTCGATGCGTGGTGCAAAACCGAGTACATCGTAGCTTGGAACCAACCAGGCCCCCGTGTTTACGGCCTGCAGCGCCGCCAGGTAAAGCGTCCCCCGGTTGCTTTGCGGCTGTCGAGCCAGGCCGAACACGTAAAGATCTCCGCAGGATCCATTACCGAGCGCGATTTGATCAAATGCTGGGAATTCCTGTTCCATGTCCATATCCTTTTGATTGGTGCCACGGTGGACCGGCGCAGGTAGGCGCGTTTTGCTCCGTGCACAAGCCACTTCCAGTGCGCTTAACACTACTACCGCGAACTTCTCTCCGAGATGCCGGAGCTTGCGCTGCTCCGGTGACGACGGCTTCGATTGTTGACCGTATTAGGGGTCATCGGGTAATCCGCGTTCAACATGCGGGTCTTCACGTTCGGCTGGTTGATCAGATCGACGTTCGCATCGACCACGAGGACGTTCCGGTCCTTGTCGGGGCCGATCGCGGTGACAGGCCAGGTGGAATGCTAGCCGTCGTTGAAGGTGTAGGTGACCGTGAAGCCCGAAGGATCACGGTTGGGCAGGTTCTGGACGAGCGTCAGACGAAATTGCATGGCGAATGGCTCCATTTCGCCGTCCTCGTGGACGGCATGGCAGGTGGATTGGCCGCTGCGCGGCCGAGAGCGACCGAGCGGCGAGGGGCTCGGTTCATCGACGCCGCACCTCCCATGTAAGCGCTCGCGCGATGCGTGTGTATTTCAGCGTATTTCACGGCGGCGATGGCTCATGCGGCCGCCCGGAGGAACTCCCGTTCCACGACGTAGACGCTGCCACGCGTGCCGCGGCCGAGCGCCGCGCATCCGCGTGACGCGTCAATCCGTGCCGCCGCCCAGAGCGAGGAGGGCGAAGCTCGCCAGCCAGTGCTCGCCCATGTAATCGCCGGCGACGTGCGGCAGGCTGGCATCGAGGTGCCGCTCCGCCGCGTCGAGGGCGCGGGCGCGGCCCGCGTCCCCTTCGGGAAGCGCCGCGGCGAGCGAGCGCCAGCACCAGGCGCGGCTCAGGTTGAGCCCGTCGAGGTGGGCGATCTTGCCGTCGCTGCGATCGCTGACCGTCGCGGGCTCGAACAGGGTCGCGGGCTCGCCCCGCGCCGCCCGCGGCAGGAACCGCGCGAACCAGGCGCGGAACTCCGGTCCGGGCAGGGCCCGGCGCATGCACTCGGCCTCCACGAGGGCGGGCGAGAGGAAATCGTCCTGCGAGGGCTCCCACGCCTGGCAGTCCGCGTCCCGTCCGTACCAGGTCCGCGCGGCCTCGACGCAGCGCAGCGACAGCCGCTCATCACCCTTCACGGCGGCGTACTCCTGCGCGAGCACCAGCGCGAAGGCGCTGTTCGTGTGCGCGCCGGCGCGGACCGGATACGTGGCCCTGGGCAGGTACTCGAGGAGCCGCCCGGCGAACGCGTCGCCGAGCGGGGCCAGCGCGGCCGACCAGCGCCGCCCCTCCTCGGTCTCGTACCGCGCGAGCTCGGCCGCCAGCATCAAGAGCCACGCCCACCCATAAGGCCTCTCGAAGCCGCGGCTCGACAGTCGCTGCAGATAGGCCAGCTCACCGGCGACCTTCTCGCCCGTGAGCTGCGCGTCGAGCAGCCCGCGGACCGACGCGGCGCCGGGGACGCCGGGGAAGAGGCGGTGGATCCGCGCGAGGAGCCAGTGGCCGTGAACGCACGAGTGCCAGTCGAAGCTGCCGTAGAAGATGGGGTGAAGGTCGCGCGGGCCCTTCACGTCCTCGGGGCCGGCCATGACGTGATCGAGCTTGTTCGGATACTCCCGCGTCACGTGCCCGAGCGCGATGGCGCTGAAATGCGAGGCGATCTCGGGTGTCAGGACGTGCGTCATGGAATGGCGACCTCAGCGCCGGAAGACGAGCAGGTACATGAGGAGCGTGTTCCCGATCAGCAGGAGCAGCGCGGTGGGGAGCTGGACCTTGATCACGCCGTCGCGATCGGGCAATCCGAGCAGGGCCGCTGGGACGATGTTGAAGTTCGCGGCCATGGGGGTCATCAGCGTCCCGCAGAAGCCGGACAGCATGCCGAGGGCGCTCATGATCGCCGGGTCGCCGCCGAGCCGGCGCACGATCAGGGGGAGCCCCACGGCCGCGGTCATGACGGGAAAGGCCGCGAAGGCGTTCCCCATGATCACCGTGAACAGCGCCATGCCCCCGGTATAGGCCGCCACCGCGGCGAGGCGGCCGCCGCGCGGGAGCGCGCTCCCGGCCAGCTCGCCGATCACGTCCCCCACGCCTGCGGCCGCGAACACGACCCCGAGCGCGGCCAGCAGCTGGGGCAAGATCGCCGCCCAGCCCACGATGTCGAGCAGGCGCCGGCCTTCCTGCAGAGGCGCGAGCAGCGGCGGGCGCAACCACGCCACGGAGACCACGAGCGCCAGCACCACGCCGAGGGCGAGCGAGATCAGCGTCGCCTGCTTCGGGTCGAGCAAGTGCGCTCCGCGGATCTCGACCCGCTTGAGGACCAGCGCGCCCAGGAGGGCGGTCGCCGGGATGATCAGCGCCGGGACGAAGAGCAGGTCGCCGCGCCGCTCGGCGCTGGCGCGCCGCTCCTCGGGTGTCGTGGTGGCGGGGCGCCCCTGGCCCAGGCCCCTGACGCCCGCGAGGAGCACGAGCGAGATCACGAGCACCCCGTTGCCGAGATCCCCGAGGCGCGAGCCGAAGAGGAAGCTCATCGCCAGGAGACCCCAGAACAGGGTGTTCTTCCATCGCCTCGAGTTCTCGCGGTCGACCGCGCTCAGGACGGCCGACGCCGCGAAGAACAGCCCTCCCACGACGTAGACGACACCGAGCGTGATCATTCGGGCGCCTTCCCCGCGTCCGCGCGGGCGAGGTCGCGATGGAGCCGCCGGTCGAGCAGGAGGAGCCGAGTCCCGTGGATCAGGAGCGCCAGGACCGCCGTGGGGATGGCCCAGACCGACAGCTGGAGCGGCTCCACGAAGATGCCGTTCTGCTCGAGGAACGCCTTGATCAGCAGGATCGACGCGATGGCGAGGAAGATGTCCTCTCCGAAGAACAACGCCACGTTGTCGGCCGCCGCCGCCGAGGCGCGGATCAGCCAGCGCGTCCTGTCCGGCAGCGGTCCGTACCGGTTCTCCGCCACGGCCTCGGCCATGGGCGCGATCAGCGGCCGGACCATCTGCGCGTGGCCGCCGAGCGACGTCAGGCCGAGCGCCGCGCTGAGTTGCCGCACCGCGAAGTACACGAGCAGGATGCGCCCGGTCGTGGCCGTCTTCACCCGCGAGATCAGCGCGCGCGCCCGCTCCTGGAGGCCCGAGCGCTCCAGGAGGCCGATGACCGGCAGGACGAGCCAGACAAGGCTCACATAACGGTTGTCGTTGAACGCCTTGCCCAGGACGGAGATCCCCTCGATGAGGCCCATCCCCGCCGAGAGGCTTGTCACGATGGCGGCCGCCGCGACGACCAGGAGCGGATGGATCCGGGCCACGAAGCCGACGACCACGACCGCGACCCCGAGGAACGTGAGCATGCTCCTTACCCTCGTGTCCGCGGGCGACGCCGCAAGCCGGTGACGGCACGGTCCACGGCGCCTCGTGCGCGACCGATGCCCGCGGCGGCTGACGTCTCGAATTTCAGCTTTTCAATCCATCCGGGCCGCTCGCAGCGGCCTCCGGTCGATCACCCCGCGCCCTGCCCTCGTCACAGCCCCAGGCGCCGCAGCGGGAGCTCCCGCGCGCGCGTCTTCGTCAAGGCGAACACCGCGTTCGCGATCGCGGGCGCCACCGGCGGCACCCCGGGCTCGCCGACGCCCCCGGGCGGGGCGTCGCTCTTCACGATCTCCACGTGGATCCGCGCCGGCACCTCGGGGCTCCGCACCACCGGGTAGTCGCGGAAGTTCGTCTGCTCGACCGCGCCGCCCTTCATCGTGATGGCGCCGTGGAGCGCGATGCTCATCCCGAAGACCACCGCGCCTTCCATCTGCGCGCGCACGCGGTCCAGGTTGACGACCGTGCCGGGGTCCGCGACGAGCCACACCTCGTCGACCTTCACCTTGCCGAGCGCGTCCTTCGAGACCGCGGCGACGACCGCCACGTACGTGAGGAAGCTCCTGTGCGCGGCGAGGCCGAGCGCGCGGCCCGCCTTGCGCGCGGCGTCCCACCCCGAGAGCTCCGTCACCCGCTCGATGACGTGCCGGAGGCGGCCCACGTCGACCGGGTGCTGCGCGATGGATGCCCCGTAGTTCGGGACCTTGTCGACGCCCAGCTCGGCGGGCGTCGCATGGCGCGCGGGGCCGAGCACCTCGAGCAGCACCTCGCGCGGATCGGCCTGCCGCGCGTGCGCGATCTCATCGATGAAGCTCTGCACCGCGAAGGCGTGGAAGATGTTGCAGACCGACCGGAGCCAGCCGATCCGGACGTGGGCCGGCGCGTCGCACGCCTCGGCGCGGACGTTCGGGGCCGAGAGCGCGAGATCGAGCACGCCGAGGCCGAGCTCGTTCTCGCTCGGGGTCTTCACCTTCGCGTCGAACGTCGACGGGATCGGCGGAAACGCCGTCCGGTGCAGCCAGGCGGTCACCTTGCCGCCCGCGTCGAGCCCCGCCGTGAGGTGCTGCGCGCTGACGGCGTGGAAGTAGCCGTTCTGCACGTCGTCCTCGCGCGTCCACTGCACGCGCACCGGCGCGCCGACCTCGCGCGCGAGCAGCGCCGCCTCGGCGACGTAGTCCGGCTTGGACTTCCGGCCGAAGCCGCCGCCGAGGAGCGTCACGTGCACGGTGACCTTGCCCTCGTCGACGCCGAGCGCCCGCGCCACCTCGGTCCGCGCGGCCTGCGGGTTCTGCGTCGGCGCCCACACCTCGCAGCCGTCCGCGTCGACCTTCGCCACCGCCGAGGGCGGCTCCATGGCCACATGCGCGAGGTGAGGCACGTAGTACTCGGCCTCGACCGTGCGCGCCGCCGCCTTGAGCGCCCCGTCGACATCGCCGACCTTCCGCACGACCTTGCCCGGCGCGCGCACCGCGCGCGAGAGCGCCTCGCGGTAGCTCGCCGAGTCGTACGACGCGTTCGCGCCGTGATCCCACACGATCTCCAGCGCCGCCCGGCCGCGCATCGCGGCCCACGTCGTGTCGGCCACGACCGCCACGCCCCCGAGCGGCTGGAACCCCACCCCGACGCCCTTCGGCGCCGATAGCTCCACGAGCTTCTTCACGCCCGGGACCGCCAACGCGCGCGCACCGTCGTACCGCACGACCTTGCCCCCCACGACCGGGGGGTGCGCGATGACCGCGGTGAGCATGCCCGGCAGGCGCACGTCCGCGCCGAACTGGGCCGCGCCCGTGACGATGGCCGGGCCGTCGAGCAGCGGGAGCAGGCCGCCGACGCGCTTGAACTCCGAGGTGGGGCGGAGCGCGACCGACGCCGCGTCGGGCACCGGGAGCTTCGCCGCGTCGGCCACGAGCTCGTTGAAGTCCAGCGAGCGCTTCGATTTCGCGTGGTGGACCGCGTGCTGCTGGGCGAGGCACTCCGCGGCGGGGACGCGCCACCTCCTGGCCGCGGCCGCGACGAGCATCGCGCGCGCGGTCGCGCCCACGCGCCGCATCGGCTCGTAGCTGCCGCGCACGCTGCGCGAGCCGTCGGTGTTCTGATCGCCGTAGGCCTTGTCGCCCTCGGCTTGCACGATCTTGACCCGCGCCATGTCCGCGCCGAGCTCGTCGGCGACGAGGACCGGCAGCGAGCTGCGGATCCCCTGCCCCATCTCCGACCGGTGGCAGACGATCGACACCGTCCCGTCGGGCGCGATGTGGAGGAACACCCCGGTCCGGAGCCCCGGCTGCGCCTTCGCGCCGCCGGGCGTGGGCGGCGCAGGCTGCGGCCGGTTCACATCGCGCGCGGGCGGCGCGGCCTCGGCGACCCCGAGCGCGAGCCCGCCCACCGCGAGCCCGAGCCCCGCGAGGAAGGAGCGGCGGAGGAGGACGACGCGTTGCTGTTCCATCTTCACTCCGTGGGAAGGCCGGCGGCCTTGCGGACCGCCGCGCGGATGCGCGTGTACGTGCCGCACCGGCAGATGTTGCCGGCGAGCGACCTGTCGATGTCGTCGTTCGAGGGCCGCGGGTTCTTCCGCAGGAGCGCGGCCGCGCTCATGATCTGCCCCGCCTGGCAGAAGCCGCACTGCGGGACGCCGAGCTCCACCCACGCGCGCTGCAGCGGGTGATCGCCGGTGGGGCTGAGCCCCTCGATCGTCGTCACCGAGCCGCCCGCGGCGCGCTTCACCGGCGTCACGCAGGCGCGCACGGTCTCGCCGTCGAGGTGCACGACGCACGCCCCGCAGAGCGCCTGGCCGCAGCCGTACTTCGTCCCCGTGAGGCCGAGCACGTCGCGGAGCACCCAGAGGAGCGGCATGTCCGGATCCACGTCGAGCCTCTGCTCCGCGCCGTTCACCTTCAGGATGATCATCGTCGGGACTCCTCGGGCGGGCACGCCGCGCCCGCCTTCACCCATGCGTCGACGAGCGCGCCGAAGGCCGCCTGCGAGCCGGGCGCCTTCGTGCGGCCATGACCGGGCGCCCACCCCCACGCCACGAGCTCGTCGCGCTCGGCGTGCTCGACGATCTGCGCGAGCGTCTTCTTGCCGTTGCGCGCCGGATCCTTGATCTGCGCGCAGATCGCCGCCGGCGACCGCCCGAGCCACGCCATCTCCGCCGGCGCGAGGTGCCAGCCCGGCGCCCCGGGGACGCGGGCGAGCTCGAGGTTCTGCGCCTGATGGCACGACGTGCACTCCATCGCCGCCACCCCGCGATCGTTCGGACCGCGCTCGGCCGGCGGGCTGTGGCGCTCGCCGGCGTCGCCCTGGCGCGGGACGCCATCGTGAGGATGGCAGTTCACGCAGCGCGGGTGGAGAAGCACCTTGCTCGCCTCGAGGAAGAGCGAGGCCGCGCGCGCGTCGTCGTCCCGGATCGCCGCGAACGCCTCCGGACTGCGGAGCTCGCCCGGTGCGACGGGCGGAAGAACGACCGGCCTGGGCGCCTCCGCGGGAGGCGAGTCGCACGCCGCGGCGAGGAGGCCGACGCCAGCCAGCAGGGAACAGAGGAGGAGAGGCTGCATCGCCCGGCCTACCCTGGTGACCCGGCGCGCGGACGACAAGCCCCCAAGCGTGGTGACTCCGCGCGCAGACGACAAGCCCCTGCTCGACGCGCGCCCTTGTCGCGTCCAGCGTCCTAGCGTCCACCGACAGCGCAGCTCGCGTTACGTCACGGTTTCCGGCGACAGGCGACGCGTGGAGCCCGCGACGACGGCGGCCGCGAGCCGTCCGTGAGCCGGTGTCGACGGCGCGCGCCGCAGCCGCTACCGCGCCTGTAGCGAACTGTCACGAGCGCGCCAGGCAGCGCGGCTCCACGCCACGACTGGACGCCCCGACACCGGCGCATTCCCGGCAACCCCTCCGCCGGAGCGATGGCTCGAGGCGTGCAAGCCGGCTCCGGCATGAGCAAGACGCTAGGAATAGGCGAGGCCACCCAGCCATCGCCCTGCCTGATCGCCCCAGCTGAGGCAGGCTGCCACACCGCGTCGAGCTCGGAGCGCGGTCCGCTGCCGGGGATGCACGTGGGCTCCCAGCTCCGCCTCATCCGCGCGCTCGGCCAGGGAGGGATGGGGAGCGTCTGGCTCGCCGAGCACGTCGCGCTCAGGACCCACGTCGCGGTGAAGTTCCTCCGCGACATGTACATGGACCACCCGCTGGCCATCGTGCGCCTCCACCGGGAAGCCGAGGCCGCGGCCCGCATCCAGAGCCCGCACGTGGTGCGCGTGTTCGACGTGAGCTTCACCGCCCAGGGGGTCCCCTACATCGTGATGGAGCACCTGGAAGGGCAGACGCTGCAAGATCTGGTCGAGCGCCGCCGGCGGCTCTCGCTCGAGGAGACCGTCTCGATCCTTCGCCAGCTCTGCGCCGCGCTGGCCAGGGCGCACGAGGCGGGCATCGTTCACCGCGACATCAAGCCCGAGAACATCTTCCTCGTCGAGGGCGAGCGAGAGCCCTTCGTGAAGGTGCTCGACTTCGGCATCGCCAAGGACACCGCCGACGAGGCCGAGCGGCTCACGGTCACGGGCGCCATCCTGGGGACGCCGCACTTCATGTCGCCCGAGCAGATGGCGGGCGGAGCGCGGGTCGGACCGCACAGCGATCTCTGGGCCCTCGGCGTCGTGGCCTACTTCTGCTTGACCGGGCAGATCCCCTTCGGCGGCGCCACCGTCGCCGCGGTGGCGGTGGCGATCGACCGCGGGCCGCCCCCGCCGCCGTCCCGGCTCGCCCCGGAGGTGCCGCCCGCGATCGACGCCTGGGTCCTCTCGCTGCTCGAGCCCGACCCGGCGCGCCGCGCCCGGAGCGCCCGCGCCGTCCTCGATGCGCTGGACGCCGCCGTCGCCGCCCCGCGCGGCACGCGGCCCGCCCAGACCGAGGTCATGCCCCCGCGCGAGTCCCTCTGCTCGGGCGAAGGCTTCTCGTCCCTCGTGACTACGCTCATGCCGTTCGGCACGCTGGGCGTGAGCTTGCCTCGGCAGCGGGCGCGGACGCGCACCTGGGCCCTCGCGGCGGGCGCCGTCATGGGCCTCAGCACCCTGGCGTGGGCTGGGGCCTCCGGCGTCACCCGGACCGCGCCGGCGGCGCAGTCCGCGTCGCTCGCGATGGTGGCCGGCGCAGCGGCTGGACGCGCCGCTCCCGCCGTCGAGCCCGCGGCCCAGTGCGCCACGATCGGGCAGCAGCCCGAGGCGCAGGCCGCGGCCACGGCGCCGCAGGTCGAGGCGCACGCCGCGGCCACGGCGCCGCAGGTCGAGGCGCACGCCGCGGCCACGGCGCAGGCCGACGTCCGGCCGCCCCAGGCCGAGGCGCGGGCTTCGGCCACGGCGCAGCCTGCGGTCAGGGCGGTAGCCGACGCCGGGGTGCCGGCCGTGTCTGGCGCCCAGAACGCCCCGACGCCGGCGCTCGCCGCGCCGACCGCGACGCCTGGCAAGACGGTCGCGACGCGCACGCGCTGGCGCCGCGATCTCGGCTTCTGACAGGAGAGGAGACCCATGCGCCCCCGGTCCAGCACGCTGATGGTGATCGCCAGCCTGATCCTCGCGGCGCCGCCGGCGCTCGCCGGCGACGCGGCGGACACCGCCGGCGGTGCCGCGGACGAGAAGGCGCGGCGCGACGCCCGGGAGCTCGTGTACCAGGGCGACGAGCTCTTCATCCTGAGGAGGTACGCGGAGGCGCTCCGCGCCTACCAGCGCGCCGAGCAGCTCGTCCGCGTGCCCTCGACCTCCATCGAGGTCGCGAAGGCGCTCGCCGCGATCGGCCGGCTCAGCGAGGCGCGCGAGCTCGCGGCCACGATCGCCTCGTCGCGCGCGCTCCCCGGGGAACCCTGGCCGTTCATGCAGGCGCGGCGCCGCGCCGACGCCCTGCGCGACGAGCTCGACGACCGAATCCCCCGGCTGAAGGTGCGGCTCGTGCCGAGCCCCGCCGGGGCCAGGCTCAGGGTCGACGGCCAGGAGGTGAAGGTCTCCTCGGAGGGGACCTTGATCGATCCTGGCAACCACTGGGTCGAGGTCGAGGCCGACGGCTACGTCCGCGCCCGGCAGCGGGTCTACGTCCCGGAGCGGGAGACCACGGCGCTCGACGTCGCCCTCACGCCGGAGCCCCGCCCGCACGGCGTCTCGCCGTGGGCCGTCGGCGGGTTCATCGCCTCGGGCGCCGGGCTGGCAGTGGGGATCGGCGTGGGCGCGGCCTACCTGAGCGCGAGGAGCGACCTCACTGAGGCGTGCCGGCAGGGCACCTCGGGCTGCTCCGCAGGCGCGCGAGGCGACGCGAACGCCCTGGGTTGGGTCTCGAACGTGGGGTTCGGCCTCGCGATCGCCGGCGCGGCCGTCGGCGGCATCGCCCTCGGCATGGAGCGCTCGAAGGCTCCGGAGTCGAGCGTCACCTGGGCTGTCGGTCCCGGCTACATCAGCATGCGAGGGACGCTGTGAGGGCGCGCCGCGCTGCCGCCTGCGCGTTCGCCGCGTGGGTCGCCGGATGCCAGGTCGTGGCCCCGCTGCCCGACGGCGAGGACAGCGCCACCTCGGCCGTGGGTGACGGCATCGACAGCGGCGCCGCCACGGGCGACGCCGGCGATGGGAGCCCCGAGAGCTGGACTCCGCCCACGCAGGAGGGCGGCCCGTGCGAGATCGCCGCGTGCTCGGCGCACTGCGCCCGGTCGATGGATCTCTGCGAGCTCACGCCGCAGTATCCGTCGGTCGAGGCGTGCTGCACCGTCTGCGAGGCGATGCCGTCGCCCGAGGGGTATGCCGGGTGCCGCGCGGCGCAGGCCGGCGATCCCGCCGGCTGCACCGCGGCCGGGCCGCTCGGCCCGGAGGGCGACGCCGGGTGCGTCGGGCGGTGCGAGGCGATGTGCACGCTCTATGCGGCCATATGCCCGATCGAGCTCGCGGATATCGCGGCCTGCGAGGCCCTCTGCGCGCCCTTGCCGGCGCCGGAGGTGTTCGACGCGTGCGGTCCGCTCATGGCCGAGGGCTCGCTCGGGTGCAGTACGCAGCAGATCTACGCCGCGCTCGGCGCGGTCGACAAGAAGGAGCGCGACAAGGTGTGCCGCGACATCCTGGAAGGTCGCTGCCCCCCCAAGCCGGCGTGCGCGGGCGGCGACTAGCTCGATCCCGCCTCGCGAACGGCAACGCAAGCGGGGGAGTCTGCCTGCTCTCCGCCGGTGCGTTTACCTGGGCAGCCGATCCTTGGGAGCGGGAAGCGGTCGCCGCGGAGGCGGGCGGCGATGTCTAGCCGGTAGGCGCCGTGCCGTTCGGTGCAGCCCCGGGCACCGCAGGCGCTGCCGTGCCGTTCAGCGCAGCAGGCGCCGCCGTGCCGTTCGGCGCTGCGGGGGTCGCAGCGCCGAGCGCCGCCGGTTCAGCCGGCGCCTCGTCGCCCGGGGCGGCGACGGTGTCGCTGTGCGCCGCCGCGCGGCCAGTGCGGCCCTTGTAGAGAGAGGGGGCGATCGTATCGGCGTCCTCCTCGTCCCAGCGCAGGTACGTGACGGCGCGGCGGGTCTGGTCGTAGGCGTGGACGAGCAGCGAGAACGCCCGCGCCCTCCTGTCCGCGGCCTCGGTCGGCCCGGGGCCTTTGCCGTGCTCCCGCACACCCAGGGCCGCGAGCAGCTGCGGCCCGATCTCCCCGGCGCGCCTCACCTCCTCCTCGCTCGCCGCCGTCTTGCTGGCGACCTCCGCCCAGCTCGCAGTGAACAGCGCCGAGAGCGCGACCAGGTCGTTCGCCGTGTCGATGTGCCCCAGCCCCGCGCGGATCTCCGCGACCGTGTCCGCGTCGAGCAGGCCGCGCCGCGCCAGCGCCTCGGCGTCGCTCAGCAGGTTCTCGCGCAGCGGGGCCGCCTCCGCGAGCAGCGGCTTCAACGAGTTCTCGGCGCCTCCGCTCGACAGCCACGCGAGGTGCGCGTACCACGCGGCCAGCGCGTAGGTCTCGAGCCGGTTGAGCAACGCGACATCGTGCGTCGGCACGTGCTCCGCGATCGCGGAGCGCAGCGCGAGGAGGCCGGGCAGCACGCCCAGCACCTGGGAGACGACCCGTGGAATATCGAGGTTGATGGCGATCAGCCGATCCGGGCTCAGGGCCTCTATCTCGGGCAGGATCTCGTCGAACGCCGCCGCCGCCTGGGGCGGGGCCGCGGGCTTCTTGGGAGCGGGCTTCTTCTTGAGCGGAGAAGGCTTCGTCATGAGGGGATGACCTCTCGTTGTTCGTCGTCGCGGAGCAGCGGAGAACAGGTACGACGCGCTCCACCCCTGCGCGCTGGACGTGTTGAGAACGTCAGGCGCACGCCGAACGTTCCGGGCAGGGATAATCCCCCCCGCGCACCCGTCAATCGACATGCCGGCTGATTTTCTGACGGCGTGCCGCCGGGTGGTGGTCAACTTTGCCCAGAGAGAGTCAACATGAAGGCAGGAAGGCGGGAAGATCATTCATGTTTTCTTCCCGCCTTCCTGCCTTCATGTTCCAATTCGATCACGACCTGCCGCCGCTCGTCGTGATCGTGCTCATGGGCCAGGCCCCGCGAGGCTCGCGAGAAGTCGCCTGAAGGTGTCATGTGCCCGGCGCGCGGCGGGGTGGCGTCGAGAGTGCTGCTCTCGTCACGGCGTCTGGTAGCTGTCAGCACGCATGTCGGCAGGCACCGTGCCATCCACGTGTGGCGGTTCGCGGCCGACCGTTTCCGTTGCCGGGAGGGCTGCCCGCTGCCTCCCCCACACCGTTTCCGTTGCCAGGAGGGCTGCCGGCTGCCTCCCCCACACCGTTTCCGTTGCCGGCAGGGCTGCCCAGCAGCCTCCCCCAGACCGTTTCCGTTTCCAGGAGGGCTGCCCAGCAGCCTCCCCCAGACCGTTTCCGTTGCCGGGAGAGCTGCCGGCTGCCTCCCCCACACCGTTTCCGTTGCCGGCAGGGCTGCCGGCTGCCTCCCCCACACCGTTTCCGTTCGCGGCGGGCTCACTGCTTCCACCCCCGGCTCCACACCCGCTTGAGGGAGTTCTTCACCGGGCTGGAATTCTTCCTGTACGCTGCCGCACCATGACTTCCCTCCCACGACACCGGGTCACGCCTCTCCCGCAGGTACTCCCCGCAGTGAGACCGCTCAGGGCGCCATCGCCCGCAGGGGTGCTGGTCCTGCTGGCGGCCGCGGCGGCGGCCAGCGGTTGCGCCGCCCTCCAGGGACGTCCGCCGCAATCCTACGAGAAGATGTCGATCGCCGCCTTCGCGGACTCGCTGGGGTACCAGGCCCACCCGAACCCCCCCGGGCTCTGTATACGACCGTCGTGAAGATCCTGCCCACGGATCGATCGTTCATCGAGCACTTGAACGGCACCACCCCGGAGGCCCGCAAAAGGAAGGTGGTGAGCGACCTGCGCCAGGAGTTGCAGCGCTGGTGTCGAGAGAACGGAGGCGAGTACGGGACCGAGGCCGGATTCGCGGCCGCTGCCCGCGAACACGTCAACCGGCTCAGCAAGCAGCACGGCATCATCTTCACCGCCGATCCCGCGACGTGCACGACGAAAGACCATTCGATTCTCGCCGCGTACAACACCATCGGTGCCGTGGGCCTCGAATCCGCCGATGTGTCCTTCTACGACGCCGCCAGCGCGCAAGCGTTCATGGCCTCGCTCAAGCTGCTGGTCCAAGCCCGCAAGGAGGAGGATGCCGCCAGGCTTCGCGCCGATATCGCCGCCGCGGCAGACCAGGCTCGAGCGGACGAGACGGACGATCCCCATCCCGAGCAGGAAGCCCGGCGCACCGAGGTGGCGGCGGCGATTGCGCAGGTCATGGGCCGCGAGCAGCTGGGGCTCGGGGCCCGGTTCGAATACCTCGGGCACTGCCGCGTCCGGGTCACGACGGATGGCCCGCCGAACACCCTCTCGCTCCGCTTCCTGGACCACGCGTCGCTGGCGAACGTGGAGTGGTCTGACACGCCGGTCTTGGGCGTCATCTATCGCATCATCATCGGCGACCGCAGCGCCCAGAAGGGCGAGCGTCTGTACATGGGCAGCATCGACGCCGCTCAACAGGTGGTGAGCGTCCTGGAGAATCTGGGGCGCTCCTGCGGCGCATTTTGAGCGGCTGCTCGTCCAGCCGTGTGCACCGGGTGATGGTGGGCTCATTGCTGCGCGGTAGGCGCACCGCTCGCGCCCCCCTCGGAGGCGAGTGCCCCGGCCGCGCAGGCGTGGAGCGCGGCCGTCGACCGCGACACGCCGCACTTCTGTGGGCCAGCTACGAGGCGTCGGCGTGGATGCCCACGCTCCAGGACGCGGCACAGCGCGCCACACTTGCGCTCCGCATCACCGCCCCGGGGGAGCTGCGTGTGACGGCGAGCGGCCGACCACGCGGCACGGCGCCGGCGCGCGCGCCCTTTCCCGCGCCCGAGTACGTGCAGGTGTTCGTCCAGGGGGATGCGGCGCAGGACGCCGCCTGGCAGGCGGACGATGAGCCCGCTCCCAGACGCAAGCGGGGCGGCTACCGGGCGGTCGACGACCCGCGCCGAGCGTCTGGCGCGCTCTGCGCCGCGCGGGGCCCGCTCTTTCGACCCATGAACGAGACGTCGCGACGCGCGCGGTCCCGCCAGCCGCACGCTCGTCGTCCTCGCCGACCTCGATCAGGTGCGCATCGCCGACGGCAACGACGATGCGGTGCCAAATCGGCTCAGGTAAGGTGTGCCTCGTGCATCAAATTGGCATACCCATACGTGGTCAGGATCATACGCGGTAGCACCTCCAATAGACACAGGCGGGGCCGCTTGTACACTCGGCAGCGCATCGAGGATCTCCTCGCTCCCCGCACGCCAGCGAAAGCACCATCTCGTCATCTCGGAAGGTCTCGGGTGATGCGCGTTCCGACGTTCGATGATGCGGCCTCGCGTATGGCGATACCACTCATTGAGCCGTTTGGCTATGTACAGATCTCCCGTGTGTGGAAACCATGCAGCGAGCTCAGATCCGGCGTTGAGTGCGTTGGCATATACTTTAACTGGCGAGAGCCACTCTTGCGATAGCTGTCGCAGGAGGAGCTCGTCAAAGAGCGACGGTAATAGCCCATTGCCTGCCCGTCGGGGAAAGAGTCCGGCATGATAACGACCAAGGTTGGCCAACTGCGGGTGGAACATGCTCCCAGATGCACAGAACCTAGAAAAGGCAACGGGCGAGCGGCGGCACCACAATTTCCAGAGCGTAGCCGCGAAAGTTGTCTCGAGCTTCGACCATTGGACCACGGGCGGCTTGCGTAGCAGAGCATCCGCGACATAGATGGATATAGCCATGCCTGGGCCGGGCCCTTGCGGAAATGTTCCGGCGGTCTCTGGGCTGAGATCAACGACGAACACCGTACGCCCGCGCTCGACTACGGAAGCACAGATTCGACAGAGGCTCATCAGGCCGCCTGGTGTCGGCGGAAGCGCCACGCAGATCGGCGGCCCATCAGAACGCGCAAGCTCTTCATTGAGATCGGTAGACGGCTCTCCCCCCCAGTATCTAACGCGCGCAGCACGATGACGTTTCGGATCGACTCTTGATGGACCCAGCAGGAGATTGTCATCGTCGGCCACAACCGGGGATGCAACCTTGGCTAGAGCCGCTCCGGCAACCCTGCCAACGACAACATGTATTGCGCCCTGTATCGGAGCATTCATCATCTGAATCCGCACGATCTGCATTTGCATGCTGGCGGGCATTGTATTTCCTTTTGGCAGGCGTCGCGGCAACTTTCACACGGTGTGTGGCCCCATTTGTCGCAGCCCGGATATCCCGTGATGCACTTGCCGCCGATCTCTTGGCAATCCACGAACATGTCTGTGCATGTCTTGTCGGGCGTGCACCCTGCCATCTCTTCAGTGGCGCCGCTCCCCACGTCGTCACCGTTCCCGAACCAGTCCCCGGTAGCTGCTGACCCCGGTGGGTATGGTTCTCCGGCCCCTGTGCCTTCCGTCCCCCTAAGATAGCACTCGCCCAGGTCGTAGTTGCACGCCCACACCGTGAGACCGAGAGGAATAAGAACAGGCATCGCCTTCAATTTCAGCCTATGGCGCATGCTCATCCACCAAGCTTTTCCAGATGCGTGTGCGGAGGGGCGGCGTCAACTGTGATTCAGGGCATGGATTGCGTCCCTGCGGCTACGGCTTGTCAGTCTCGCCCCGGTCCGAAGCCGGGCTCGAGCTGAGCGCAGCGGGTTGCACATCGTCGCGGCCGAGCTCGGCGCGGACCATCGGAGGTCGAGGCGCACGTCGGCGCCGCCTGCGTGGTGGGGGTTGCTCCAAGCGGCCGCGCCCAGTCCGACTGGTACTTCGCCGGGCCCTTGGGCGTGTCCACCAGCGTCCATGTGGACTGGGCTGGCGGCAGTAGTCGCCTTCTCCCTGGAAGTCTGGTCGTGATGTTGACCACCGGACCAATTTGGAGATTCGAGGTGAAGTCGAATTGAACAGGCTGGCTATTGTTGATGGCACTTCACTCCGCTCCTCCTGGCGCGTTGACGTCTGAGCTCGCGAACGCGGCGGCCTCGCCGGTGTCTACCTGGAGCGGCCGCGAAGGGCGAGGGACACGGCGGGCGCTGGTGACGGACACCGGTGCTCAGCGTCGGCGAGCTCGGGGCCGTCGCCGTCTACCGGTTCGAGTTCGGCCACACCGCCGGCGAGGTCCCCGAACGCGGGCCGGTGCCGCGGCCTGGTCGAGCACGCGGGGGGGCCGCGGGGTCGAGGTCGACGCCGGCGAGCGCGGGGCCGTCGCGCAGGTCGAGGGCGACGTCGGGCGCTGGTGACTGGACACCGGTGCTGAGCGCCGGCGAGCTCGTGGCCGTCGCAATCCACCTGGTCGAGCTCGGCCACGTCGCTGGCGAGCTCCTCGAGCGCGGGCTCGGCGTCGCGGCCTGGTCGTCCGCGGAGCGGCCGCGGGCGTCGAGCTGGACGCCGGCAAGCGCGCGATCGCGGCGCCGGCGTCGTACATGGCGCCGGAGCAGGCAGCGCGGCGGTGGCGTCGAGATGGCGCTGCCCGGCCTGCAAGGGCAGGATGAAGCTCGTCGCCATGATCAACGAGCCGAGCAACATCGCCCGCTTCCGCACCGCGCTCGGTGAGCCGAGCGACGTTCCAGGCTCCTGAAACCCCCGATCGCAGGGCGCCGTCGGCGACCCGGAGCCCCGAGCGTTGAAGAGCACCGTCCTGCGCCGAAAGGCGCTCGGGGACGCCGCGTAGCCGCAAGAACATCCCGGGCCAGACCAACGCCCGGAGGGCGACGTGTGCCCGCGGCACGCCGATGCGCCCCTTTGCACGCTCTGCGGCGCGCTCTACGCCGCGCTCTGCGCCGCGCGGGGCCCGCTCTTTCGACCCATGAACGAGGCGTCGCGACGCGCGCGGTCCCGCCACTTCGGTTCGCCCGCCACACTTCCTCGCGCAGCGATCCAGCTTCTTTTACCTACGCGCTTCCGGAAAGTGGATGAGCTGCAGCGGGTCAAGGGTCTTGGCCGGCGTTCCCTCCAACGACTGAGGCCGCTCGTGGTCGTCGATCCACCGTGACGTCCGCGCGGCGCGGGCACGACCAGGGAGACGTGGCGCGCGAGAGTCGCCCTCTCTGGCCCATCATCCCGCCCGCCACCACACGCGCGACGCGATCACCTCTGCGCCCCGATCGACCCGTGGCGTTCGCAGCGAACCCGCCGGAGGAGCGCGTCGCGCTCCGCGGTGTGCTCTCCGCGACCACGACGCTCGCGGTGCTCGTGCAGGAGACGGCACGCCGAGAGCTGTCCCTCGGTGGTCCCGAGCTCGAGCATCGCTCGCGCGCGCTCGAGCATCGGATCGATCCGAGCATGCGCCGCGCCGGAGTGCGCCCGGGACGACACCTTGCCCGCGGCGGAGACCGCGCGAGCCGTCGTGGTGCTGCCCTGATGGGCAGACACGGCGGAGACCGTGACGGCCTCTCGCCGTATCGCGCTCTCGGGTCGGCCCGGCCCCACGCCGCGCTGGTCGGCAGGCGCCACCGGCATCTCGAGCGCGGGCTGCGCGCGCCCCGAGGCCGCGAGCAGCGGCGCTTCGACGAAGCCAGCCGCTGGGCCGGGCCAGGCAGCGCCCGCCCCGAGCACGAGCCCCGCCGCCGCCGTCCCATGCAGCCTGAACCGGCGAAGCCCGCGCAAGGCGTCGCGAAGCCAGGCACCGGAGAAGAAGGGCACGAAGCACGGCACCGCGGGCTGCCTGCGCCGGTGCTGCGCCGCCTGCCAGCGCCCTGCCTCCTGCTCGATCTTGTCCCAGGCGGCAGCGAGCCGTGACTTGACGGTGTTCTCGGGGAGCGCGTGCGCCCCGGCGATCTCGGCGAGCGTCCGGCCCAGGAGCTCGTGCTCGATGAAGACCGTGCGACGAGCGTCGTCGAGCTTGTCGATGAAGCGCCAGAGGACGGAAGCCCGCTGGCGGGCGATCAAGGAGGCTTCCGGGCCCGGCCGCTCGTCCGAAGGATCCTCGTCCTGGAGAGGTGCGATCACCTCTTGCCGGCGGCGCGATCGCCGCCGGCTGTTGCGCACCACGTTTCTGACGAGCTCGTCCACATACGCCGCGGCGTCCCTCGCCAGGCCGATGCGCGCGCGGTTCTCCAGGATGCGAAGCCACGCGTCCTGGATGACGTCGTCGACGTCCTGAGCCGGCACGCGCATGGCGCGCGCGAGCCGGCGGAAGCGATCGGAACCAAGCGTACCAGGGGCCGCGATGGCCAGGCTCGCCGAGGTGCTCACATCCATGCACGTCCAGATGCTTCAGGCGCGAAAAGAGGTGACCCAATCGACCGGTGCGACGAAGAATGGTGCGCGAAGGTGCGTCCGCAGGGGGATAACGAGAAGGCCACGGCTCCGTTGAATCATTGCGCAGGCGACGTTGGATTTATCATGCAAAAGCGCAGCGCTCGGTATCCACACGCGCTTGCTGGGCCGACAGCCTCGTTGATAAAGTGGGCCGCATGACGCTCTTGCGCTCGGCCCTGTCCGGGATTTGCCTTCTCGGCGTGCTGGGCAGCGGCATCGGGCTCGCGCGCGCAGCACCTGCGCTGACCGAGAGCGCGGCAGCGATGAAGGCGCGCCAGAAGGCCCGGATTGCCTTTGGCGCACGGAAGTGGACCGACGCGGAAGCGAGCTTCGAAGCCGTCCTGGCGGCGCCCGACGCCGCCGGAATGACCGCGGTGCAGCGGGCCGAGGTGCTCGGCTATCTCGGGCTTTGCGAGCTGGAGCAGGGCAAGCACCGGGAGGCCGCCGAGCACCTGGGGCGGAGCCTCGAGCAGGACGCCGCCCTGAATCGGGCGCTCCTCGACAGGTTCACGCGGGCGTTCGACACGGCGATCGAGCACGTCGGGAGGATCTATGTGGCTGCCTCCCCGCCCGACGCCGAGATCCTCCTGGACGGGGAGCCCGTCGGCACGGGCGCCACGGTCCACGAGCTGTTCGTCGCGCCGGGCACGTACACGCTCCGGGCCCGGCTGTCGGGGCACGGGGAGGGCTCGCAGCGGGTCGAGGTCGATGCGGGGAAGACGGTCAGCGCGGCGCTGCAGCTCGTGCGCGCGGCCGACGCGCCCGCGCGCGCGCCGGCTCCGGGCGCGAGGAAGAGCGAACCGGTCAAGCCGCAGGCCCCGGGGCCGGTGGCATCGTGGCTCGGGCCGGCGCGTATCGCCGGCATCGGTCTGACAACGGCGACGGCCTCCCTCGGCGCCCTGTTCATGGTCCGCGCGAGCGCATCCAACGGCGATCTCAAGGAGCGCAACAGCAAGCTGGACGCGCTCGGGTTCACGCCGTGGGCGTGCCGCGAACCGTCGCCGCCTTCAGCGTGCAACGAGCTGGCGGTCCTCCGGCGAGAGCGAGATCAGTTCGCCGCCCTCGGCACGGCGATGGTGGTCGCGAGCGGCGTGGTCGGCGCCGTGACGGTCGCCTCGTTCTTCACGGATTTCTCCTTTCTGCAGTCCGAGCCCACGGGCGCCCGCGTCGCGCTCTCGCCGGCCGCAACGCCAGGGCAGATCGGCCTCGTGGCGCACGGGGTGTGGTGATCCGAGGAGCCAGGGACATGCACTTTCTCCAGGGACGACACGTGCGGCGGCTGTGCGCCGTCGCCGCGTTCTCGACGAGCGGCGCGGGAGGGCTCTCCGGCTGCACGTACGCAGAGGACTGCGGTGAGGAGCGGATGTGCCTCGCCCCCCCGCCGTCGCCGTGCGAGGTGAACGAGCCGGGCATGGGGCCCGTGATGGACGAGTGCGGGGTGTTCGTCAGCGCCAGCGCTCCAGCGGAGGGCGCGCGCGCGGGCACGCGGCTCGAGCCGCTCGGCTCGCTGCAAGCCGCGATCGTGGAGGCGCAAGCGCGGGGTTTGCGCCACGTCTATGCGTGCGGCGAGACGTTCGAGGAAGAGGTCACCCTGATCTCGGGGATCCACGTCTGGGGCGGCCGTAGCTGCGATGAAGGCGCGTGGTCGTTCGATGGCGTCAACCACCCGACGATCATCGCCCCGCCTTCGGGGATCCCGCTGCGGGTCGTGGGGGACGACGGCGCGACGTCGGTCATCTACGGCGTGCGCGTCGTGGCGGCGGACGCCTCCGCGAGCGACGGCAGGTCGTCGATCGCCTTGATCTTGAGCGCGGGGGCCGGGGCGATCGTGCGATCGAGCGCGATCGTCGCGGGCGACGGCGAGGACGGGGAGCCGGGAGAGGACGCGGACAGCGAGCGGGCAGCCGACGGCGTGGAGGGGAACGACGGCGTGAGCGCCTGCACGGACGACTCCCCGGCGGGCGCCCTTCCGGTCGTGACAGTGTGCGACGACGGCATCGAGTCCACCGGAGGCTACGGGGGCGACGGCGGGCTCGACGCGGGGGGCGACGGCGCCCCGGGGCAGCCGAGGCCGGCGGAGAACCAGGACCCGGAGAAGACGGGTCTCGGGGGCCGCGGCGCGGATGCCCTCCGATGTGAAAAAGGGGACCCTGGTCCCGACGGCACCGACGCCGCTCGCGCTGACGGCGCGGTGGGCATGGGCTACCTCACCGAGGATGGCTGGGTCGGCACGCGCGGGGACAACGGGAAGCAGGGCGGTGTTGGCCATGGCGGGGGCGGCGGGGGCGGCAGCAGGGGACGAGGCGACATGGTCGCATGCCGAGCGGGCAGGCCTGAGGGCGGCGCGGCCGGCGGATCGGGCGGGAGCGGGGGCTGCGGGGGCCGGGGAGGCTATGGCGGCGGCTATGGTGGGGCGAGCATCGGCGTCGTTGCGCTGCAGGGGAGCTCGGTGACGCTCGAGGCGACCACCGTGACCGCGGGCAAGGGCGGCGCCGGTGGGGTCGGTGGAACGGGCCAACCGGGCGGCGCCGGACGACCAGGTGGGGACGGTGGACAGGGCTTCGATGACCTGTGGGCTGCGTGCGACGGCGGCCGTGGAGGCAACGGGGGCCGCGGGGGCGATGCCGGCGGCGGCCTCGGGGGTCCCTCGTATGGCGTCGCATCGATCGGCGCCTACGTTCGCTTCGGTCCGGACGCCCCCCTCCGCCCTGGAAGCGCCGGCGAGGGCGGTCTCGCGGGCAATGCGGCTCCCGATGACCCTGTGGGCATGGGAGAGCCGGGCCATTCATTGCCCTACGTTCAGTTCGATGCGCCCGACCCTGAACCGCCCCGCTGAAGGGCCGGGAGCACGCCGCGTCACATCGAAGGAGAACCATGCAAATCACAGCAGCGATCACCCTGTCCCCCGCGCTGTTGCTCGTCGCCGCCGGCTGCGGCACCGCGCCGGGCCCGAGCGACGCTGGCGGAGCGGCGTGCGACGGCGCGTCGTGGTGTCCAGGCGACGCGCCGCCGGAGTCGGTCTGTGTCGAACGCCTCGCCGCCGGCGTGCTGGAGGATGGATGCGGGGTGTTCGTCGCGGGCATGTTCGGCGACGGGGACGACGCGAATCCCGGCACGACGAGGGACAAGCCCGTGCGCACGCTGCAGCGCGGCGTCGAGCTCGCGCGCACCGGACGAGGACGCGTCTTCGCGTGCGATGACGGATTCTTCGAGCCCCTCGCGCTGCCGTCGGGCGTGGATCTCATCGGCGGCTACAACTGCTTGTACTGGAAGCGCGAGCCGGGCGTGCGCCCGACGCTTCAGATCATCAAGGGCCACGAGACCAGCCTGACCGTCGTGCCCGCGAGCCCCGGAGACACGGGAGCCGCGGACGGGGTATCGACGATCATCGACATGCGGTTCGCCTCGAACGGCCCGATCGGGATGCTCGTCCAGTCTGGCACGGCGGTGGAGCTCATCCGGAGCCGGATCAGCGCCTCCTGGGGCTGGGCAGGCCGCGATGGCGAGAAATGGCCCTATCCGAACGAGGCAGCGGAGGGGCCCGATGGGCAGTACGGGGGCGACGCGTGCTCGGGCGCCGTCGTCCCTGGCGCCCCTGCGGCGGTGAACCCGTGCGACGGAGGGATCCCGAGCGTCGGCGGGAAGGGAGGGGACGGGCTTCCCGACGGCGCCGGCGACGGTGGGGACGGGCAGCCGTTCGAGGCGTCCAACCCGACGTTCGGGCGGGGGGGAGCCGGGGACGTGCCGAGCACCGGGTGTGAACATGGACAGGTCGCGCTCCACGGCCCGCACGGTTTCATCGGCGCAGCCGGCG
This sequence comes from Sorangium aterium, assembly GCF_028368935.1. Lineage (NCBI taxonomy): Bacteria > Pseudomonadati > Myxococcota > Polyangiales > Polyangiaceae > Sorangium > Sorangium atrum. Next base: position 3,259,777 of record NZ_JAQNDK010000001.1, read on the forward strand.
AGGGCAGGGGGCGCATCACCGAGACAGGGTGGGAAGGCGACAAGGCCGGCGACGGGAGCAGGGGCATGCCCGGCCAGGGCGGCGGCGGGGGCGGCGGCCGTCGGGGAGGGCTCTCTGCGTGCGGTGTGGCGTCCAAGGGAGGCGCGGGCGGCGGCTCCGGCGGCGCTGGCGGCTGCGGCGGTCGAGGCGGCCAAGGGGGCGAGAACGCCTGGCCGTCGATCGGCATCGTTGCACTTCATGCCAAGCTGACCGTGCGCGATACCGAGATCGTGACAGCCGGAGCCGGGCAGGGCGGCGACGGCGGGCCCCCCGAGCGAGGGGGTTTAGGCGGCCGAGGCGCCCCGGGAGGCGCCTTGGGGGACGGCATGTGGTCCTGTCACGCCAACGGGGGCGACGGAGGCTACGGCGGCTACGGCGGCCCCGGGCGTGGCGGCGACTCGATCGGCATCGCCTACCTCGACGAGGACCAGCTCACGCTGGAGGGCGTCACCTATGAGCTTGGACTGCCGGGCAAGGGCGGCGTGAGCTGGGATATTTGGACCGGCGACGAGGTCACGGGGGAGGAGGGCATCGCCGCCGAGACGCTCCGGTTTCCTGAATAGCCGGACTGAAGCCCGCCCAGCGAACCGCCTCGTCCAGCTTCAGCGGTCGCGAACGTCCAGATGCCGCCCCACGGCCCGGTTGCGGCGTTCGCGAGAGTTGCCCGCATTACTTTCCGCGTAGAAATTCATTCCAGCTTTACTTAGCATTCCGGGCTCGGAGGCAGCTCATGTCGAAGCGCAGTCTTGTAGGCAGGCTCGGAGCTCTGCTTGTCATCGGGTCCGTCGGCGCGATAATGATACCGGCATGTACGATCCGAATCGGGAAACGCGGAGAAACGGAGGACAGCAAGCCCACACCTGACGAGACACCCACCCCGGACGGGATGCAGCCAGCGCCCGACGAGACGCAGCCCACACCGACAGACGACGGCGCAGAGGATAGCACGACGTTTACCCCGGAAGAGGAAGCTGCGATCGATGCAGCGCACAACGCAGACCCGAGGGAACTCGCCTTGATGAACGCTAAGGCCACCTATGCAGCCTATGCGCTCTCCGGGCTCATCGAGACACAGGTCGTTGACCCGACCATCGTTGACGAGCAGACACTTCGCCAGATTATCGACCAGAACACGGAGCTTGCCTGGCAGCTAGCCGAGGAGTGGATCGCAACGCTCGATCCGACAACGCTGTCCGTCGGATATCCGATCAAAGTCGAGTGCATGGATCCACCCCTTCTGTGCCAGTCGAGCGTGAAGTGTCCATTCGCCAAGAGATGCGTGCTCAACGATTGCGGCGATGGTCGTTGTAGGACGTGCCCTAATATCTGGGATCTTGGCAATCTGATTATTGGAGGGTGGAGCACCTACACCTGCTACAATGATCTCGATATCGTGGGCGCTGCCATCACGTTAAAACCGGCAATCGGAAGCCAACTGGTCCCCTGGATTCAGCTCTGTAGACCGAAGTGATAGAGGGACTCGCCATGGACTCTGACGAAGCTTCGAAGCGCGCCGCCCGGCTCGCGCAATGTATCTCTGGAGCCCTGAACCTTGCGGGTTTGCTCGCGTCGCCACGCGCAGCGCGCAAACTCGGGGTGATGCCGTCTCGCGAGCACGCCGTCGAGCACCTGACCGACCTCTTGACTGTGCTCGGCGAAGGCCCCGACGCAGGGCTCAGCGCGGGTGCGCGGCCGCTAGACGCAGCGTCGGAGGTAGAGAGACTGCTCGCGCTGTGCCGGGACTGGTCGCCATCCCCAGACATCCCGGCCGAGATCCTGCGTGCTGCGCGTGACGTGCTCGTTGCGTTCGCCATCCCGGAGCCGCCCGGAGGGTGGGATGACTGGGAAGGCGCGCCGCCTGAAGCGCCGCCCGAGCCAGAAGACCAGGACCCGCGCCCGCCGCCTACGGAGGCGGAGCTGGCAGCAATCCCGGATACGGCCACCTTCGCCGCAGCCCTCGTGTGGTGCGGCTATCTCGCGTCACCCAAGATGGTCGCGAAGATCCCCCCCGCGGATCTGCGTCGTCCAGCGCTCGGCCACATCGACAGCTTGCTCGACACCTTCCGGCCAATCCGCCGGAATCAGCCGGAGACGCGGGCATGGTGGCTAGCGCTGCTCGAGCGCCTCGAGAGCTTCCGGGCGCTCTGCGAAGCATGGGACGGCACCACAGCGCCGCCCATGCCGTTGCAGGAGGCCGCGCGGGCGGTCCTCATGTACCTAAATCACAAGTCGAGTTCGGAGGAGTATGAGGCGCTCGATGAGGAGGTAAGCCCGTTCTACCTCCAGCCTCCCGGCCCCCGGGGCGGGTAGGCTCGGCGGTCCGCCAAGCATCGGAACTTACAGACGGTCACGCAGCGTCTACGAGCGCGGGGAGCCCGTTCGCCGAAGCGGTTGCCCTCGGTGCGGGTGAGCGGCACGGCGCGGCGCCTCGGAGCAGGGCGCCGCGCCTAGAACGAGAGCGAGGTGTTGACCTGGCTCCCGTGACGGAGCCATCGTTGCTTCTCCTCGAGTGCCCGGCCTGCAAGGGAAGGATGAAGCTCGTCGCCATGATCACCGAGCCGAGCAACATCGCCCGCTTCCTCACTGCGCTCGGTGAGTCGACCAACGTTCCAGGTCGCTCACCCAGCGCCGACGCGGCGGCCGCCGTACTGGGGGTTCGGGGTGCAGGGCGCCGCAGGCGACCCCGAGCCCCGTGCGTTGAAAAGCACCGTCCTGCGCCGCAAGGCGCTCGGGGACGCCGCGTCGCCGCAAGAACATCCCGGGCCAAAGCAACTCCCGGAGGGCGATGTGTGCCCGCGGCACGCCGATGCGCCCCTTGGCGCGCTCTGCGCCGCGCGGGGCCCGCTCTTTCGACCCGTGAACGACGCGGTCGCGCGGCAGTGGCGTGGTTTTGTCAGCGTCGCCCCGCTCGCTGCGCTCAACCGAGCGACTGCAAGATCGAGCTGAATCCGTGCTGGCCGTGGCGGCTGCCCTGCGGGGACAGCCACGCTTCGTATGTGTCGCCGCTCGGCGAACGGAGCTGGATGAACTCGAGGCTCACGAGAGGGTTGAAGGGGTTGCCCGGGCGGGGGCCGATGTCTTGGCCGGGATACGCCGCGTCTTGGTTGAAGGCGCGCGTGCCCTGATCGAGGGCGGCGAGGTGCTTGTAGTTGCCGCGTTTGCCGAAGTCGCTGTACTCGCGAGAGACGAGGACGCGGCCGCGGTTGGTGAGGCCGACGTGAACGTTGGGAACGTAGGTGGAGACGCCGATCACGGCGGCAGATGCGGCGTTGAGGACTCCGCCGGCGATGCGGCGGGCCGTGCCGGCGGGCGCCTGGTACTCGACTCCGCTCCAGTTGCCGATGATGCGCTCGTCGGGCTGGAGCTCGTAATACTGGGCGTAGAAGTCGCTGAATTTTTGCTCGATCTCCTCCGGGGTCATGTTGGCGGCCTCGGCCATGGCCTTCTTGCGGACGTACATCGAGTACGCGAAAGCGGCCGCCATGAACACGAGCGGGATCAAGTAAACCATTTGCATGACCATCTTCTCCTAGAGAACCCGCGCTCCACTCTGGAGCCACCGAAGGCGATGGTTACGCGGCGGCGCACGCCAGGTCAAGGGGGCGCACTTCGAGTGATCAACCAGCGATCGGATAACCGTCGATACGCAAACGCCCCATCAACGGCCGTGGCGCCCTCCTGGGCAGCCCCGACGTCCCTCCTGCGCAGCTACTTCGGTGTCCTTTGTGACCGTCGCACGGGTCCTGCGCCGCTGGCGGCGTCCTCCTGCGCCCCCTCGCGCCTGTCCTGCGCAACAATACTTTGATTCCTGTGCCGCCGCGGCGTCTTCCTGCGCCCTTGTCGAGAGAGGCCACGTTGCCTCCGCCGAAGGGCGTGATGACCATGCCCTCGGCGCCCGCCGCCGTCACTGCCTCTTCTATCTGTTGACTCTGGAGCTCCATGGATTTCCGTTGATCACCCGGAATCTCCTTGGGCCCGTTCCCCGTGACCCGGAGCTCACCCATGGCGCGGTTCGCGCCCGTCGCGATCGGCGCGAAGAAGATGCCGCGACTCTTCATTAGCAAGGCTCAGGGCGCGCTGCGCGCTCGGCTCAGTAGGGGCGCTCGCCGACGAAGTTGCCGGGAGGATCGTAAGTGCACACCCAGAACTGCCAGGCGCTGCCCCCTTCGAACGGTGAGCCGTCCGCACAGCTGGCGATCCCGCAGCCGAGCCGCAGGGAGTCGGCCCAGACCACCTGGGTGTAATGGCCGCACGTGGCGGCGCTGCAGGCGTTGCTCGCGAGGTCGTAGCTGACCGCCTCGTCGATCCACGAGCCGACGACATCCTCGGGGGCGGGTGAGGCGCCGCTCGACGTCGCGAAGAGGTTCTCTCCGTAGCCGTTCGCGCTGTGGCGGAACACACACTTATCGGCATGGGCCTGAGCCACCGCGGCGAGCTCGGACGACCACGAGAGCGGGGGCAGCGGCTGATCGGCGGGCGGGTCGACCGCGGCGCGCGCGGCGTTGTGGGCCGCCGTCATCCCGACCATCCGGGGCGGCTCGTCGTCGCCCTGGCCGCTCGCCGGGGCGTCGGCGTCGTCGGACGAGCTGCCGCACCCGGCAGCGAGGGCGAGCATCAGGGAGAACAGCGCGAACCCGTGGAGACGTGAGCCGAGCGTATTCACGGAGCGATTGTCCTACAGCTCGACCGCGCGCCGCAACAACTAATTCGATGATGGGCTATGTCAAATCTTCGCGCAGCGATCCGGCTTCTTTTACCTACGCGCATAGGTCCTTCAAGGCAGCGAGGGAACATCCAATGACTCGATCGAAGCGCATCGCGCGAACGGCACTCGTGTTGACTGCGACACTGGGCCTCTTCCACGCTCTGCCCGTCCATGCACAGGGCGCGGTGGATCCGCCGAGTGACGCTCGGAGCGCACCGTGATACGAAGCGATCCATGAAGCTCCCGCTCATCTTCGGCACCCGCGCGCGGGTGGAGCGTTCGGGGGAGAAGTTCCGGGGCGGGTGTCCGCAGTGCGGGACCGCCGGGGTCTTCTACCGGGCGAAGAAGACGTTCAACGTGAGCCTGTTCGTCGCCGTCTCGCTATGGGACAGCGCCGAGGACGTCGTCCAGTGCGGCCAGTGCCTGACGGCGTTCGACCCGGCCGACGTCCCGCCGCTCCCGGAGGAGCCGAAGGCCTCACTCACCGAGCGCGTCGCGCGAGCGGTCGGCCTCGACCGTGAGAAGCCCGCGCCGACCGCCCCTCCGGAGAAGCCGTCCCCGAGCTCCGCCCGGGAGCTCCCGTCGAGGGACGTGGACGCCGAGATCGACGCGGAGCTCGCGGCGATGAAGAGGCGCGTGGGGAAGAAATAGGAAATAGGCTCCGGCTTTTTTTACCTGCGCGCCACGTCCCGCGCGAGGTGCGCCTGGTCGTAGTAGCCGAACCGCTGGGCGAGCTCCGCCCACGTCCCCGCGGCGCCCGTCTTGAGGTGCCGCACCGGCCGGTCGAAGCGCACGAGGCGTGCGAGGAGCTTGGGGGGACGCCGACGTGCTCGCGGAACAGGCCGATCACGTGCTTCTGGCTGTAGCCGAGCTCACGCGCGAGGGGGCGCATCTCGACCTCGCCCCCGCGCTCCTGCTCAGGCGCCTGCGAGGAGCCCCGGGCATTTCACGTTGACGGCCGCGCACGCCGCGGGTTGCGGCGAGAAGTCGTCGATGGACGACGCACACGTGATCGCCTCGAAGGCGTCGCCCGTGGCGATCATGCAGGCCTTGAGCTCCGCGACCGTGGCGGTGCACCCCACGAAGCCGGCCGTGTCGCACGAGCCGGTCGGCTCGGGCGCCTCCGGAGCTCGGATGCAATCCGCCCTGGCGGTCTCGCAGTCCGTTCCATCCACGACGCTGGCGAGCACCCCGGTGAGGTCGCACAGGTCCTCCTTCGAGAGGTCGAGTGACCCGGTGACGGCGTCGCACACCTGCTGGGCCTCTGCGGCCGTCAGCTCGCCGAGCTGCTCGCCGTCGAGAGGATCCCCGCCGCCGGTGTCGGTTCCGCTGCCAGTGTCGGTCCCGCCGCCGGTGTCGCTTCCGCTGCCGGTGTCGCTTCCGTCTCCGGTGTCGCTCCCGCCGCCGGTATCGGTTCCGCCGCCGGTGTCGGTCCCGCCGCCGCTGTCGCTTCCGCCGCCGGTGTCGGTCCCGCCGCCGGTGCCGGTCACGCCGCCGGTGTCGCTTCCGCCGCCGGTGTCGGTCCCGCCGCCGCTGTCGCTTCCGCCGCCGCTGTCGCTTCCGCCGCCGGTCTCGCCGCCGGCCTTCCCCCCATTGCTCCCTTCGCCATCGCCGCATGCCACGAGCGAGAGCGAGAGGCCGGCCATCAACAATCCAAGAAGCCTCATCCGTATCATCGGGCCTCCATCAACGAGAATGTTCACCTGCGTGTCCACGCGGCGCTCGAGGACGGCTCCGCCGAAGGATGCGAGCGGAGCTGCATCGTCGTTCGGGCAGGCGCGCAATGCGTGAACCTACCACGAACAGGATTGAATTCTCCTTCCCCCCTCGGCAAATTGGTCGCGCTGGCCGGCCAGGGCCGGCGGGGACGGGCGCCTCGTCGAAGCGTTCGGTCTGGGACGACGCAATGGCGTCTCCAGCGATCCATGCCATTCGACCGGTGCGGATGCAGCCGGTCCTCGTACAGGACGGATGCCGGAGGACAAGCCTTGCACCTCGGGGCCAGCCCTCTTCGATGTACAGGCTCGCCAGCATCTGGATGACAACGAAAGGCTTTGATGAAAGCCCGCTCCGCTCGTCCGCCTGGCTCCTTCCCGTTACGCTATCCTCGTGGTTCCTGCAGACGTCCCGATTGACGTATTCATCTCGTATGCAGCCGTTTGGTGAAGTTCACTGGTGAAGAACGCACGGCGATGCCGATGAAGACGCGCCGAGCGCCGGTGAAAAGCGCGACTCGCGCCGGTGAACTTACCCGGTGAAGACCACGCGGGGAGGTCAGTGCTTGCGGGCGCAGCGCTGCTTGAGCGGCACGCTCGCGTGCAGCGCCGACGCGGATCGTCCCGAGTTTGTGCTGATGGACCTGAACGGCAACGGTCGAGTCGACATCGTGGTCACCGAACGCTGCAACGAAGACGCGACCGGCACGACGCGCTGGCTGCTCGACGCCTCCACCTGCAAGTCGTCGGCGAGCCACGGGGCGCTTTACGCGCGAGGTTCACGGTGTCACCCTCCGTTGGATGACGGACGCCAAGGCCGCCTATCACCACGGAGATCTGCGCAATGCGCTGGTGGAGACCGCGACCGAGCTCGTGCGCACCTCCGGCGCGGAGGGCTTCAGCCTCCGCGACGCCGCCCGGACGCTCGGGGTCTCGGCGAACGCGACCTACCGGCACTTCGACAGCAAGTCCGCGCTGCTCACGGCGGTCGCGAGCGCGGACTATGTTCACAGTGTGAATATCGGGGGTGCGCATCCACAAGGAGCGAGCGTCCAATGGCGAAATTGAACGGGAAGGTCGCGGTGGTGACGGGTGGGAGCGACGGCATCGGGCTCGCGACGGCGAAGCTCTTCGTCGCGGAGGGAGCCACCGTCTACGTCACGGGTCGGAGGCAAGAGAGGCTCGACGAAGCGGTCGAGGAGATCGGAGGCGGCGCCGTCGGCGTCCAGGGCGACGTCGCCAACCTGGCCGACCTCGACCGGCTCTTCGCGCGGATCCGGCGAGAGCAGGGCAAACTCGACGTCGTGTTCGCCAACGCCGGCATCTCCGGGGTCGCGACGATGGGCGCGATCGACGAAGACCACTTCGACCGCATTTTCGGCGCGAACGTCAAAGGGCTGCTCTTCACGGTGCAGAAGGCCCTGCCTCTCATGAAGAGCGGAGGGGTCGTCGTCCTCAACGGCTCGATGAGCGGGAGCAAAGGCTTCCCGAATCAGTCGGTCTACAACGCCACCAAGGCCGCCGTGCGCTCGTTCGCGCGGACCTGGACGACCGACCTGAGAGGCTCCGGCATCCGCGTGAACGTGGTCTCGGCGGGGGCCATCGACACGCCGGGCATGCGCCGCTTCGTCGGCGGCCACACAGAGGCTGCAGAGGCGCAGATCTCGGCCCTCAGTCAGTCCGTGCCGCTCGGGCGGTTCGGGGGCGCGGAGGAGGTCGCCAAGGCCGTGCTCTACCTGGCGTCGGACGACAGCAGCTACGTCGCGGGCGCCGAGCTGTTCGTGGACGGCGGGGTCGTCGCGGTGTGAACGTCGTGACGTCAACTCCGCTGCGTGAGCCCCACCTTCCGGGATAGCCCGCCCGCGCCCAGGATGGCGGCGTGAACACCTCGCCCCGGGGCGTCGGCGCAGGCGGCCACGCGACCAGCGGGCGCGCTCGTCGAAGGTGGCGCGACGCTCCACCTCGGGACGGTGGCCGACGCGCTGGAGCGGCTGGTCACCGCCGCCCCTGGGAGACGTTCGATCTGTGCGAAGGGGCCGGTTACGGAGCGTTCCCCGGCAGCCCGTCGAGCGAGCGACGGTGCTTGCTCAGGATCGCTACGACCCGCTGGGTAGTACGCCGCGCGACTCTCGGGCGGCAAGGACAGCATGGCGCTGGTGCTCCTGCTCCTCGGCGTCCCGCGGGACCGCATCGAGCTCTGGCACCATGAGGTCGACGAGCCGCAAATCTCGCGAAAGCCCCTCCATCTTCATGGCGCTGCTCATCGGTGCGTCGAACAGCGGTCAGGTGATCCCAGGCGTCAGTGTTCAAAGGCATGGCTCGGTCTTGCACTTCTGAGGCGTCACGCTCTGGGACGCGCGCCGAAGTCTTGTAGGTCATGCACGAACTTCGGATGGAAGAGGCTACTGGCCCGTCGAGGAGGTCTAGATTTTCCAGGGCGCCTTTTGCCAGGTTGCATCCAAGAACTTTGCGCAGACGAGCCCGAGGGCGTGGAGCTCGTTGCGGTTCCTGCCACGGAATCCCAGGACGAAGGTATCGGCCGGCCTCAAGGAGGCGAAGGTGACCCCCGCGGGGATGCCGCCTTGCACGGTGCTGGGATTGCTGCCGTCGCTGTTGGTGGCCGTGATCCCAAGGGACGTGATACTGACGTTACCGGTGCTGTTCACGGCGGACGTCCCGGTGATCTGCTGGACGTACTGCCCGGTCTGGAGCGAGAGCACGTTGCTCGGGGTGCCGAAATCGCCGCCGTGAACTTTTTCAGACTCCTTGCTCGTGTCCGCGTACCTGGTGACAAACTTGAAGACCTGATCGGTGGCCCAGAACTGGATCGACGTGATATGCGTCCGCAGCTGGAGGTAGCTGCCGATGTTGTCGACGTCATCGAAGGGGAAGCCTACTCCCTGATCGGGGCTCCCGTAATAGGGCGTGTAGAAGGTGCTGTAGTTGAGCATCGGTATCTTCTTGTGGCTCAGCGACTTGAGGTCGGGATGCTCGAGCTCCGCGGTGGGATCATTCGAATAATCATTCATCGTATTGTCGATGGCGTCCAGATCCGCATCGACCTCGTTTGCCACCTGATCGAGGGCGGTGTCCGAGTGTCCGCCGTAGAAATCATAGATCTGGTGGAGCAGATCGATCTGATTCTTCAGCATCAGGACGTACGCCAGTTTGGCCGAGAGACCAGGCTTCACCTTGGTGCCCACGAACTTGAGGCGGTTGTTCTTTACCTTGGAGAAGTGGGTGCCGATCCCCTTGATGGTCTCGTAGCCGGCGGACTGGAAGCTGGTGATGACCGGCGCGGTGAGGTCTCGCGTCGGAAAGGTCCGGGCGAATTCGACGATCTCCTCATCCTTCGGGAGCTCCAGATTGGCGACACCCCGCACCCCTTGCTGCACCTCCACGTATACCTGGGTACTCTTGCGGATCTCGTCGAGCTGGATCTGCAGGTCGGTGCTGATGTTCGTCCCGCCCACGACTCCATGGGCATTGATCGTCGCCTTGACGTTCGTCTGCTCGTCCTGGGTTTGCGAGTGGAACGTGTACACGGCGTAATACTCGCCGCCGCGGGTCAGCGCGGACACGTAGGAATCGCCGTAGATTTGGAAGAACTCGTTGAGCGCCGCGTCGTCCGTGGGTGGTACAACATCGTCCTTGATCCAGGCATTGGTGACCGTCTCGGTGCTGATGATCTTGCTGACGTAGACCACGATCGAGACGCTGTAGGTCGTGACCGTGAGGTTGTGGATGAACTCCATTTTCTCGTCGACGCTGCCCACGGACGCCATGCCGACCGAGAGCGACTGGTTGATCTGCAGCGCCTGGCTCAGGCTCTCGAGGTCCGTGCAGATCCGATGGTACATAATAACGTTGGCTCCGGTGGAGGCGGTCTCGCCTTTGAGGGCGGTCTGCCGGGCGTCGCCGTTGACGCTGTCGTAACCCTGGAGGACCACTGCCGGGCTCGTCAAAGAGACCAGCGCCGGCCTTCCCTGCCCCGCTTCCCTGCGCTCTGTTTTGGTGGCCATAAATCCATCCCTTCCGGCGACGGCGCCACAGCCGATATGGAACGCGCCGTCCCCCGTTCCGTCCGCTGCAACCTCCGCGCCCGCACCGACGTGTAAGGCTTGCGCAATTCACCGCTCTCTGACGGTCGCGGTACAAATCCGCGGTCCCTCGCGGTCGAGCAACGAGACCCTCCGGTCGGTTCCAGCCATTTACAGAGCTTCGCCGCTGGAGCATGCTTGGGGTGTGGCGTCTGGGCCGATCGAGACGACGGGCGCCGATGGCGGGCATGCCGCTTCGAATTGGAACGGGCTGCACGCCGGAATCTCGACATGAAGGCACATTCGAAGGAGAACACCATGCCAATCATCGCTGCTGCCAGGAACATCGGCCAGAAGCCTGTCACGTTCAGCAGCGTCTTCCATGCGGCGAGCATCGTGCCGCCTGCCGGCATCGCGTTCCCGTATCTCCATCGCACCGCTGGGCGCACCAAACTGCTCAATACCAATGAAGGCGCTACGGTGGCGCTGGGGCCCGACGAGGAGGTTGCCCTCGCCTACGGCGCGATGACCTGCGTCGCGGTGTGTTATTTCTCCAGCTCGTCCACCACCGGCTATGTATTCCACGCCAACGCTGGGGCTGTCTCCCCGGCTTATTTCCAGGAAGCGATGACGGCGATCGGCGTGGCCCCCGCGCAATACAACACGGTCTACATCGCCTATGCGCACAACGGCCCCGCCGATCCGGACTACCAGCGGGACATCGCCAACCTGGTGGGCCAGGGTATTCCGGCAAACCAGATCGTCGAGATCACGGACCTCTTCCAGGGGCAGTTCGCGATGAACAACAATCTCGAGCTCGGCTATTAGAGCGGTTCTCGGACGGGTCTTGCCTAGTATCTCCTGCCGTACGTGTTTACCGCCCAGCACCAGGCAAAGTCGCGCTCGATCAGCGCCCCGAGCTTTGGGGAGGACCGGCTGCCGTGGGACCAGCAGGGCCGGTCGCGCTCAACCACGAGTGCGGCCAATGCGGTCGCGTATGCGACGAGCTTTCGGTGCCCGGTGCGGCTGTACCACGGGCTGTCCGGCGGAGAGCGCTTCTTCGGCCCCGCGAGCCAGCGGCTCGCCCTCCTGGCGCAGCGCAGCGGGCTCGACGTCAAGGTGGTGCCGGTCGCGGGGGATCATTTCACCTCCGTCCCGGAGGCGATGAGGCAAAGCATCGAGTTCTTTCGCGAGCAGCAGTGACAGCCGCCGTGATCGGCCCGCGCCCTGCGCGCCTCGTGCGCGGGCAAGGCGGACGTTGACACCGCCGGCGCCGTCGCGTGAATTCGGCGGTGGACCCCTCGCCGCTACCGTCCTCCCGGCCGAGCGCGCCGCGCACCGATCCGGACAGCGCCCCGGCCGAGCAGCCCCGCTGACGCTCGCCACGCTGGTCGCGTCCCAGGGGCCCGCGTCCGTCGCCCCCGGCGGGGCCGACGCCCCCGCGTCGACCGCCCGCCCCGCCTCGGCCGTCGCGGCGGCCCGGCAGTACCCCCGATCGAGCCTCCGTAGCGCGCCGCGGGGCTCGGAGAGCGCGGGCTCGGTCGATCCAGAAATCGACCGAGCCCGTGTCGGGTTTTCCTCTCCGTTTGCGGAAAAGGTTTGAAGCGCGTGGAGCGAGGGGCATCGGCGCCCCCACCGCCCGCGCGTCCGACCTCACCCTGCAACGAATGTTCCGGGAGGACCCCCATGCGACAATTCACCTTTCTGGCTCGCCTCTCTCCCCTGGCCCTCACCCTCCTGACCGCCGCGGGCTGCGGGGGCCTTGCCCCGGAGACCCAGGCGGATCCTTTCCTTGACCACGAACCGGACGCCGAGGAGCCCAGCGACCCGGCCGCGGAGCCGGCCGCTGTCACGACGGGCCCTGTCGTCGCTCTCACGTCCATTCGACGCGAAAAGGCCCCTCTGCTCGCGGAGCTCGTGGACGGCGCCCCTTCGAGGTTCCGGGCGGACCTCATCGCGGATCCGAGCCCCGCGAGCCGCCTGGCAGAGGCGTCCGCCGTGCTCATCGACGCCGAGGCCGCGAGCGCCGACGACATCCGCTCCTACGCGTCCCTGCTCCGGGCAGCGCGCCTCGCGGGGGTGCCTGTGATCCTCGAGAACGCGCGCGACGCCGAGAAGGTCGCGCTGGCGCTGGGCATCGGGATGTCCGCGCAAGTCATCTACGCGGCGCCCAGCCCAGGCGGCCAGCGCTTCGACGTGCGCGTCTTTGGCGACGTCACCGGCGAGGAGACCGAGGAGCACAGCTCGGTGCGCTTGCCGGCCTCCGCGAAGGCGAGGTACGCCCGGATGACCGCGGACGAGCGGGCCGAGCTCGGAAAGAGGCTCGAAAGGAGCGAGGCCGAGCTCGACGCGCTGTTCGACGCGGCGCCGGAGGCCGAGCCCATCACCATCGACGCAAAGCCCCGGGTCGCCTCCAGGTCCGAGGTCGCGCAGGCGGCGTTACCTGCCCGGGGCGAGCTCCTCGCCGAGATCAAGGGCCTGCTCGCGGACCACAAGACCCACGCGCTCGCCCAGCTCGTGACCGAGCCTCTGCCCGAGGGTACCTACCGCTCGTACAACGTGACGTCCCCCTCCATCAACTGGGAGTGCGGCGACGACGGCCAGCGCTCCGTCATCGACCGCAACTTCACGGTGACGCTCCTCGCCTCCAACGCGCCGGAGGGCAAATACGTCGTCTTCGCGGGCAATGGCACCCAGTACAACCCCGGCGGGCTCAAGTGGAACTCGGGAAACAACCGCGGCTACTTCCAGGAGGCCCTCCAGCACTCGCTTCGTCCCCTGTCGGGGGGCCTCTCGCCCTACGCCCACAGGCCCCACTCGGCCAACGAGTCCTCGACGTTCACCACGTCGAACGGGTTCTCGGTCGGCGCGGGCGTGGGCGTCGAGGGGCCGTCCACGAGCTTCAGCTTCGATGTGAGCGAGCAGGCCTCTCAGTCCTTGAACGACTTCGACGTGATCGATTTCTCCTCGGGTTCGATCTTCGGCTGGCAATACAAGCTGGCCTCGGTGAGCGGGCATTCTTACAAGAAATGGGAGGACCTCCACAACGACACGTGGGGCGGCCTCTACGGCCTGCCCAACCTCGCCAAGAGCACGCTCACGGACGAATACGAGGGTATCTACGCGGCGAGCCTCCAGGATCAGTCGCTTTACCCGGTGGAGAACGTCAACCTGCAGTCGGTGCGGCACACCTGGGTCTCCCACGATTACGTCCTCTGGGAGGAGATCAAGACCACCTCATGCGGGAAGGCGGCCGGCTCCGTCGTCACCGTGGACCTGAGCTCGGTCAACGTGGCCAAGCTGGGCACCATCCCCTTCAAAGAGACGTTCGATCAAGGCGTCGCGCCGAGCGTCTGGACCGTGATCAACGAGGGCGTCACCGACAGCTTGCCGAGCTGGAAGGGGGTAGGCGGAGCGGCGACCGAGACGGGCAGCGCGTTCGATTACCCCCAGACCGCGGCCGACGGGGCAGTCGACATGCGCGGGACCTACCTCGTCGCGCGCCACACGGCCTTCGGGCAGGGAGCGCTCTCGGCGAAGATCTACGCGGGCGACCCCGACGGCTTCGGCCTCATGTACGCCATCAACGACACCGGCTCGAGCTACTACCGGGTGATGTTCGACGCGAGCTTGAGCGTCGCGCGCCTGGTCCGGGTGGACAACGGCGTCTTCACCGAGCTCGCGGTCAACACGAGCTATGTGCCGCCGCAGAACGCATGGATGACGGTGCGGGTCGAGCGCGAGGGGACGACGCACCGGATCAAGGTCAATGATCAGGTGGTGCTGGCGGTGCCGAGCGAGGTGACGTACGCGTGGGGTTCGGTCGCCCTGTTCTCGTGGGCGATGAGCGACGTGCGCTTCGACGACGTGACGATCACGACCCTTTGACGCGATCCTGAGACGCCTGGGCGGCGCGGGGCGCGGACTCGCGCCGCCACAGCAGGATCGCGGTCGCCAGCGAACCCAGCATCGCCGCGGCGTAGATCCCGGACGCGCGCGCCGGCAGGACCACTACCGCACGCCTCCAACTCGCTCGTGTGCACGCCTTAGCGCCTCAGCAACGCGCCCAGTTCGTTGTCGGAGAGCCGCTCGGCAGCCGGCACGATGCGGACCTTGTCGCCGGCCGATCGTACCGGTCCGGCGAGCTGCTTGAGGTCGTTGGGCGTTCCTCCCTGCGGCATGACTGCTTGAGAGAGGGCATGCCACTTTGACAAGGTCGGCTGCGGGATCTTGACCTCACGAGCGAGCTCCGTTGCCGTCACCTGTTGGGACCGGTCATTCGCTGGATCATCTTGGCTCGAAGTGCTGCTGAATACGGTCGTCGCACGCGGGCTCCAACTCCGCCCTATCCAGGTCCTTCTACCCTTGCTAGATCCAGGAAAGCGACAACTAGCCTGATACCCAGGGATCGCCCGGCGCGCGGCCTCTTTCAGGTGCGGCTACCGCCCGCGTCGGTCAGGCAGGACAAGAGCGCGCGATACGAATCCCGGCGCCGAGGCTGGTCGTTGGCAGATAAGGTGGGATCTTTGACATTGCCGACAGGCGCAAGCCGCCGCACCATCCAGCCCAGGCCCCAATCGGCGCGGAATCCCAGTCCGAGGAGGTGGCCGTGACCGACATCACCCCGACGACCTCACCGAAGACCCGCCACATTGCCATGCTGGCTTTCCCCGACTGCCAGATCCTGGATGTGTGCGGTCCACTGGAAGTATTCTCCTTCGTCAACTGCTGGCTCCACCTCACCTGCAATCCCGATTGGATGGCGTACCGATTTTCGGTGATCGCCGAGCGGGCGGGACCCATCAGGACCATGTCAGGGCTCCAGATCATTGCGGACCATGACCTTGCCGATGTGGGGAACGACATCGACACGTTGCTGGTGACGGGCGGCATTGGGATCGACCGGGCCCGCATCAATCCGGTCCTGGTGGACTGGGTCCGGAGCATGGACCAGCGGGTGCGGCGGATCGGCTCGGTCTGCACCGGCGCCTTTCTGCTGGCCGAGGCCGGGCTGCTGAACGGCTGCCGCGCCACCACCCACTGGCACTGGTGCCAGCAACTAGCAGAGGAATACCCGGACATCCGGGTGGAACCTGATCGTCTCGCCCTCCGTGACGGCTCCCGCTACAGCTCGGGTGGCGTCACGGCGGGCATGGACCTCGCCCTCTGCATGATCGAGGAGGATTTCGGGCCGGAGGCGACCGCCATGGTGGGGCGCTGGCTGCTGGTCTTCCCCAACCGACCCGGTGGGCAGTCCCAGTTCAACGTGGCCCTGCACAACAGCTCCGGCGCCCGGCGGGATTTCCGGGAGCTGCAGGCCTGGATCGACGCCCATCCCGAGGCCAACCTGAGCGTCGACGCCCTGGCGCGGCGCATGCACATGAGCCGCCATTCCGACGGTACTTTCCATGGCAATCAATCCTGTTGAAGCCCATCAACCGTCCGGAGCAACCATGCGACTACTATTGCTATCCAGCAGCTTCAACAGCCTGACCCAGCAGGCGTACGTGCTCTTCAAGGATCGCCATCGGGTGGGTGTTGCCGCGGCGACGACCGCGGGAGCGATGCGCGAAGTGGTCGCGCAGTTCAGGCCCGATCTGATTCTCTGCCCCATGCTGGCCCATGTCATTCCGCGTGACATCTGGAGCCGAACGCTCTGCCTGATCGTCCACCCGGGCATCGTCGGCGACCGTGGTCCCAGTTCCCTGGACTGGGCCATTTACAACGGGGAAACCGCGTGGGGTGTGACCGTCGTGGAGGCGGTCGAGCACATGGATTCCGGCCCCATCTGGGCCACCTACCGCTGCGCCATGCGCGAGGGCAGCAAGAGCAGCCTGTATCGGGACGAGATCACCCGCTGCGCGGTGAATGCCATGGAGGTGGCGGTCCAGCGCTTCGAGAGCCGGATGTTCGTGCCGGCGCCCCTGGACTACTCGCGGGCCGAGCCCATGGGCCATTTCCGGCCTGTGCTGAAGCAGGCCCAGCGCCGCGTCGACTGGGAGTCGGACCGGGTGGCGGACATCCTCCGCAAGGTGCGGACCGGGGACGGCGCACCGGGGGTGCTGGACGAGATCGCCGGCCAAGAGGTCTATCTCTTCGGTGCCCACGAGGAGAGCGCACTGGTGGGCAAGCCGGGGGACATCATCGCCCAGCGCCATGGCGCCATCTGTCGGGCAGCGGTGGACGGGGCCGTGTGGATTTCCCACCTGAGGCCGAAGAACGGCCCGGAGGAGCGGCGGTTCAAGCTGCCTGCGGCCATGGTGCTGGGTCCCGATGCGATGCAGGAGGTGCCGGAGCTGCCGCTCGTCATCGACGCCCTCACCCGGGGCAAGACTTTCCGCGACATCTGGTACGAGGAGAAGAACAGCGTCGGCTACGTGAATTTCCGTTTCTACAACGGCGCCATGGGCACCGACCACTGCCGGCGCCTGGAGCAGGCTGTATTGTTCGCCCGCCGCCGCCCCACCCGGGTCATCGTCCTGCAGGGCGGGCGGGATTTCTGGTCCAACGGCATCCACCTCAACCTGATCGAGGCCGCCGCCGACCCGGCCCGGGAGTCCTGGAACAACATCAATGCCATGGATGACCTCTGCGAGGCCATCCTGACCGCATCCGACCAGATCGTGATCGCCGCCATGTACGGCAGCGCCGGAGCCGGCGGGGTGATGATGGCCCTGGCCGCCGACCGGGTGCTCGCCCGCGACGGCATCGTCCTCAACCCGCATTACAAAGGCATGGGAGGGCTCTACGGTTCCGAATACTGGACCTATTCCCTGCCGAAGCGGGTGGGCTTGGCCAAGGCCGTGGAGCTCACCGAGCGCTGCCTGCCGCTCGGCATCCGCGAGGCCAAGGCGATCGGCCTGGTGGATGACATCATCGTGCAGGACGACCTGGGCGACGGCCATTTCTCCCAGTTCCACGAGCAGATCGGCCGCATCGCCGAGCGGCTGGCCAGCAGCGGCCATCATCACGCCTGGCTGGAGCGCAAGCGGGCCGAACGGGCCGCCGACGAGCGGCGGAAACCGCTGGCGGCTTACCGGGAAGAGGAACTGGCGGAGATGCGCCGGAATATCTGGGGCGAGGCCCCGGCCTACCACCTCGCCCGCAGCGCTTTCGTCCGGAAAGTGCCCAAGGTCGGCCTGCTGAAATGCGTGACGAACCTGGATGCGGCCTGCGGCAACGCCCATTGCGCCGATGCGCCCGGGCTGGGCCGTAACCGCCGTTCCTTCGCGTCCATCGGCTGGGAAGCCGTTGCCCTCGCCGCGACACCGTGATGGGCTCGCGCCCGCGAGCGAAGAACCCCCACGCTCGCCCGGCGGATGAAGACCTATTTCGACAGTCAGCGAACGTGGGATGATATGATATCGAGGGCAGGTTGCGCTGATCTCAGGCGCCGGATCGGGGGCTGTCGGCGCTCATTCAGACAGGCCTTCCACTCGTGAAACGCCTGCGATTACCGCGACGCAGCACCAAGCGGAAGGCATCCTACCGTATAGCTGTACCCTGCTGGCGACGGCGCCCGACCCGGCCTGCGTGACCCCGCGCCTCGCGGAGTCGGCGCGGCCTCAGCGCTCGTCGGCGCCGATGTCGATGCGCGTGCCGCTCGTCCGCGCGCCGCCGTCGATGTCGGTGGCGCCGCTCCGGCTGCCCAGATCGATGCCAGCGTCGACGGCCGGCGAGCCGCTGGTCAGGTGGAGGTCGGACGGGGGCCCGACGAGGAGCGGGTCGACGAACCTCGCGTGCGGGTCGGAGAAGGCGCCCGCCGAGCTGCGGCTCGCGCCGAAGAAGATGTTGTTGTCGACGGTCACGTTCCTGTTGTTGCTGCCGCTGCTCACGTAGTCGTTGCCCGACGTGGCGCGGAGGATGTTGTTCTGGATGAGCACGCCGTTCGAGTTGTTCTGGAGGATGATCTCGCCGCCGGCGCCCTGGTAGAGCGTGTTGCTCAGCACCGCGATGTCCGCCGCGTTGCCCCTGCTCGTGTCGTAGCCGCCGATCATGATGTTGCCCTGGTAACTCCGCGACACGAAGTTGTTCCGCACGGTGATGTTGCTGGTGGTCTTGCCCGCGTGCTCGCTGGCAATCTCGATGCCGATGTCGCTCGAGTCCACCTTGTTTCGCTCGATGACGATGTCCTTGCCGCCGTCGACGTAGATGCCGTCAGCCGACCGCTCGCCGTCGTACGCGGGGTTTCCGGCCGAGGAGATGTTGTAGACGATGTTGTCCACGCACACGCCGTCCCTCGCCTGGTCCGAGCCCGAGGGGCCGGTGCCCTCGAAGCCGATGAAGTCGATGCCGATGTTGTCGTTGTCATGGACCGTGTTGCGCGAGACGACGAACTTGGTGACGTTGCCGTTGAGGACCATCGCCTCGCTCGAGCCGAGCTTGCAGTTCCGGATCTCGTTCCCGTCGATGAGGAGGTCGGTCATCGGCGTCGCGGACGTCCCGTAGAAGGCGATGCCGTGGGCGTCCTGGGAGCTCTCGATGTGGTGCACGAGGTTATTGTGGATCTCGAGGAAGCTCGAGCTGCCGCTCACGCTGATGCCCATCGGCGTGTCGCCGCTGCCCTTGAAGTTCTGCACCGTCATGCCGGTGACCTTGATGTAGTTCTTGCTGGAGATGTCGATGCCGACGCCGCTCTTGCCCGTCCCGTCGAGGATCGCGCCGGCCTCGCCCTTGAGGGTGATGCAGCCGGCTGCAGCGGTGCCGCTCCTCGTGAAGGAGACCTTCTCGTTGTAGGTGCCCGCCTTGACGACAACGGTGTCGCCCGCGGCCGCCGCGTTGAGGCCGGCTTGGATCGTCCTGTGGTCGCCGCCCGATGGCGCGACGGTGATGGTCCTGCCGCTCGAGCGGTCGCCGCACGCTCCGGCCACCGGGCTGGGGGTGGGGTCGGGGTCGGAGGTGGAGCCGGCGTCGCCGCACACGCCAGGCGACCCGCCACCGCCGCACGTCTGGGTGCCAGAGCACGTTCCACAGCTCGCCACGGTGTGGGGGTTGCCGCAGCTGTCATTGGCGGAGAGCGGGCCGCAGCTCCTGGCGAGCCGCGAGCAGAGCTGCGCGTCGGTCTCGGGGACGCACTCGGGCGGCGGCCCGCTGGTGAGGGTGGCGTTGAGGACCAGCAGGTCGACGTCGGACGCGTCGGCGGTGCTCGTGGTTCCATAGCGGATCTTGAGCTTGCCGCCCGACACGAACCGAGCGTGCGGGGACGGGAGCGCGAGGGTGGCGGCGCTCCAGGCCCAGGATGAAGCGAACGCGTTGTCGCCGATCTTGACCCAGGTGCTGGTGCTGTAGTCCCAGGCGTCGAAGGTCCAGAGCATCTGGGCCTTCGCGGGTCCTCGGTAGTTCACCGACAGGCTGAGCGCCGAGACGTCGGCGTCCGAGGCGCCGGCCGGCAATGCGTACTCGCACTGAGCCTGGCTGCCGGGGTTGAACTCGACATACTTGCTCCACGTGTCGGCCGTGCCGCTCAGATCTTTCGTCGCCAGGGCCTGAGCGCCCTGGCCTCCGGTGGACCCCTTGAGGACGGTCAGCTTCGAGCAGGTCATCGTCGCGCTCGAGGCGAGCCCGGCGCCGAGCGTGTCGGAGTCGGACTCATCGGGTCCGCCTTGCGTCGCGCATGCGGGAAAGAGCCCGACGGCGAGCAGCAGGGCGCCCGGCGGAGCGTACCGCTGCATCGTGGGAGTCATTCGGTTCTTGCGCGATCGGTTCATGGGTCGTGGTCCTCGTTGTTTGGCTGATGACGCTGGAGTCGCGTACACGACGCGTGCGCCAGGTGCTTCGACGCGAGGACATTGCAAGCAGGCGGCCATGACGCTCATCGTGGGGAACGACGAGGCGATCACCTCGATGGCGCGATTCGATGGCTTGAGCGATCACGCGATCTTGCGCAACGATCGTACGGTTGCGCATCGTTCGGACAGCCGTCGGTTCGCGAGCGTCGGGGGCGAGGAGGGTTTCAGCGCGAGCGAATAAGGCTGGTGACAGTGGATTTCAACCTGACAGAGATTTCTGACTGCGTGCAATCCAACCTGGTCGAGTCGCCGCTCGCCGCAACCTGGGTCGGGCCGCCCGCCGGCAACCTGGGTCGGGTCGCCGGCCGCAACCTGGGTCAGGCCGCCGGGCCGCCGCTGGTCGGCCAACCCGGGTCGCCATCCGCCCTAGCGTCGTAGCATCCGCTATAGTAGACACTCCGCATGAAGGCGAAATGCTCGAAGTGGCCGCTCGCGCGGCTCGGGGTTCAACGGTGGTCGCACGCACCCTGAAGCTGGGCGCGTTCATGCGCCCGGTCAGCATTCACACCGGCGCCTGGCGCTACCCAGGGGCCTACCCGGACGCGAACTTCAACTTCGCGCACCTCAAGCGCTTCGCGCAACGCCTGGAGCAGGCTCGCTTCGACGCGTTCTTCATGGCCGATCACCTGGCCGTGTTGAACATGCCGCTCAACGCCCTCGCGCGCAGCCATACGGTCACGTCGTTCGAGCCGTTCACGCTGCTCTCCGCGCTCGCCGGCGCCACCGAGCACATCGGCCTGGTGGCGACCGCGTCGACAACGTTCGATCAGCCGTTCCACGTGGCCCGGCGCTTTGCGTCCCTCGATCACCTGAGCGGCGGGCGCGCCGGCTGGAACATCGTCACCACCGCGAACCCGGACGCAGCCCTGAACTTCGGGCTCACCGAGCACGTCGAGCACGACGAGCGCTACCGGCGCGCGCGCGAGTTCTTCGACGTGGTCACCGGGCTCTGGGACAGCTTCGCCGACGATGCGTTCGTGCGCGACGTCGAGGCCGGGATCTACTTCGACGCGGCGCGCCTGCACGTCCTGGATCACCGGGGCAAGCACTACTCGGTGCGCGGTCCCTTGAACATCGCGCGCCCGGTCCAGGGCTGGCCGGTGATCGTGCAGGCGGGCGCCTCGGAAGCAGGCCGGCAGCTCGCGGCCGAGACCGCAGAGGTCGTGTTCGCGGCGCAATCCACGCTGGAAGGCGCGCGCCGCTTCTACGCCGACGTCAAGGGCAGGCTGGAGCGCCTGGGGCGGCACCCCGACACGCTCAAGATCTTGCCGGGCGCGCTGGTCGTCGTGGGGGACACCGTCCAGGAGGCGCAGGAGAAGCGCGCGCGGCTCGACAGCCTCGTGCACTTCGACAGCAGCATCGCCTCGCTCTCGATCGCGCTCGGCTGCGACGCATCGCGGTTCGATCCGGACGCGCCGCTCCCCGAGATCCCGCCCACGAACGCCGGCCAGAGCGGGCGCGAACGCGCGATCGAGCTGGCGCGTCGAGAAAGGCTGACGGTGCGGCAGCTCGCGCAGCGCCTCGGCGGCTTCGGGGGGCTCGCGTTCGTCGGCACGCCCGGGACCATCGCGGACCAGATGGAAGAGTGGCTGGTCCAGAACGGCTGCGACGGCTTCAACATCATGTTCCCCTACTTGCCGGGCGGCCTCGACGATTTCGTCGATCGCGTCGTCCCCGAGCTCCAGCGCCGGGGCCTGTTCCGGCGTGAGTACGAAGGGCGAACGCTGCGCGAGAACCTGGGGCTCGCGCGGCCCCCCAACCGCTTCTTTCCGACCGCCGCCGCGGCGCGCTGAGCGCTGCCGGGGCGCCCGTTCGATAACCCGTCAACTCCCCAGCCGTCGCGCACGAGGATAACGATGTCACGTGCTACAGTCACCTTGAAGACCCGAGACGGGCAGACCGAGGCCTCCGTCTTCCGTCCCGACTCCGGCGAGGGTCCCTGCGGATAGGACAAGCCAACCCGCTCCGCAACGTCACGATTCTCTTGTACCGATGCGCCACCCGTCGGCCGCTCCCCTTCGCTTGCGCCTGCTCCTCTCCATCGGCGTGGTCCTCCCGGCGGGGCCTGGATGCAGCCGCGAGCCGGCGCCGGCTCCCCCAGCGGGATCGGCGGCCGCGCGTCCGTCGTCGGAGACGCCGTCAGCGGGGCCGGTCGCGCCTCCGCCGCCGGTGGGAGCGCCGGGGAGCACCATCCGGGGCGAGATCGCGGG
Organism: Sorangium aterium; assembly: GCF_028368935.1. Taxonomy (NCBI): domain Bacteria; kingdom Pseudomonadati; phylum Myxococcota; order Polyangiales; family Polyangiaceae; genus Sorangium; species Sorangium atrum. The sequence continues at coordinate 3,282,274 of NZ_JAQNDK010000001.1, forward strand.
CGTGCGCTACCTCGAGCACATGACGGGCGGGGCGCGACCCGACGAGCGGGTGCCTATGATCGTCGCGCTGCACCCCATGGGCGGGGACCCCGCGGACTTCCTACAGCTGCTCCGGCGCTACCGCCGCCGCGCCCGGCTCATCCTCCCGTACGGCCACCCGAGCGGCGGGATGTACATCTGGTACGACTCCGTCAGCGACGACGTCGCCGCCCCCCTGGTCACGCGAGAAGCAGATCGGATCGCCGCCGCGCTCGCCGCCCTGGTAGCCGCCCGCCCCACTGTCGGCCAGCCCCTCGTCACCGGCTTCTCGCAGGGCGGCATCATGACCTTTGCCCTGGCGGTCACCCACCCCGAGGCGCTGGCGGCCGCCTTCCCCATCAGCGGTCTGCTCCCGCCGTCGCTCTACCCGTCGGCGGCGCTGAGCTCGGGGCCGCGCCCGGCGACGCTTCCGCCGGTCACCGCCTTCCACGGCGCCTCCGACCTGGCGGTGCCGACCCGAGGCGCGCGCGCCTCGATCGCCGAGCTGCGGCTCGCCGGGTACACCGCGGAGCTGCGCGAGTACGCCGGGGTCGAGCACGACACCTCCGACGAGGAAGTGGGCGAGATCTTGGAGCGGATGGGGCGGGCCGCCGACGGCCTCGGGAACGCGGCGCCGGCGCCTTGAAGCGGGCGCGCTCGTCGACTTCTGCGCGGGACGCGCAAGGGGGGTAGCTCAGGGCAGGACGCTCGCACCCTCGCGGAGCGCCGGGAGGCCCCATGTCCGCAGCGGCGCCGACTGAGAAGCTTCTGGGTGTACAAGTGGACATGCGGTATGGCGCTCGATGTCCTCGAGTGCCCGGCCTGCAAGGGCAGGATGAAGCTCGTCGCCATGATCACCGAACCGAGCAACATCGCCCGCTTCCTCACCGCGCTCGGCGAGCCGACCGACGTTCCAGGCCGCTGCTGACGATGGTGCATGGCGAGGTCGAGCGCGAGCGGGTGTCGACTGCGCTGGGCGCTGTGCTGCCGTGGGCTGATGTTGGATTCGACGCGCCGCGAACCGCGACGGCGGCCGTTGGGACGAGCTCAGTACGGTACAGCTATACGGTAGGATGCCTTCCGCTTGGTGCTACGTCGCGGTAATCGCAGGCGTTTCACGAGTGGAAGGCCTGTCTCATCGCATGAGGATTGTTCTGTCGATGATCTCGTACACTCGGACTGCACGAGTCAGGAACGGCTCCGAGAATCTCGACTTTGCGGAGCGTGTTTGCTTGTCCTATCCGCTTGCGTCACTGCAATATTGACGCGCGAGCGCCAAGGTGGCCGCTGCGGTTTGGAGGAGCAAAGATGAACCTTTCTACCATGATGGGCCTCGCAGTGGGCGTCTCGTTGGCTTTCGGAGCAGGCTGCTCTGGAACCGGCGATGACGGCGGAGGCGGAACGAGCAGCGGCGGCACGGTCATTCCTCCAGGTTCGGGCGGCGGCACAGCCGGCGGAGGAGCGGGCACCGGCGGAGGAGCGGGCACCGGCGGAGGTGAGGTCGGCGGCAATGGCGCAGGCGGAAGCGGCAGTGCGACCAACGCGGGCGGCAGTGCCGCGGATGGTGGGGCTACCTCGGGTTCGGGCGGTGAGACGGGTGGAGGCTCGGGCGGTGAGACGGGTGGTGGAGGCTCCGGCGGGGCCGCGCCCATCGATTGCGATTCCGGCGGGGCAGTGATGACCTACCCTACCCTTCCGGGCGCCTCCGAGAGCCCGCTCTATACGGTGACGGCCAACGGGGCGGCGCAATTCGTCGAAAAGATGACCAAGTTTGGCCAGGAGATGCAGGTGCACTACGCCCACTTCGGCGTGGCAAGCGGCTGCAAGGCGACCGTCGCCGTCACGGTGAACGGCGGCTTCAGCTCCTACACCTTGAGCCCGAAGAGCCGAATGCTGTCGGCGACCAAAAACGGTGACACGCTCACCTTCGACAGCGGGCCCAACTACTTGATCCTGCAGATCGCCTCGAAGGAATTGCTGTTCGTCCTCATTGACGACCAAGAGATCGATCCGCCGAAATTGGGCGACGCCGACGTGAAGAGCCTCGCAGACTACGGCGTGGACAACACGGGCGCAGCGCTCGTCACCTCCAAGGTGCAGTCCGCCATCGACGCCGCCTCCGGATCCGCGCAGAACATCCTCTACGTGCCTCCGGGACGCTACAAGACCGGGGAGTTGTGGCTGAAGAGCAACATGACCATGTATCTGGCGGCCGGCGCCATCCTGGACGGTTCGACCAGCACGGGCGACTACAATGGCACGGGCGCACCGGCCGTCGAAAACACCTCCCACGGCGTGGTTCACATGAACAAGGTGAGCAACACGAAGATCCTCGGTCGGGGGGTGATCGACGGCAACGGCTCGAAGATCCGTGGCACCAACAACGATACACCCTCTTTCAAGATCAACACCCTCCGGATCGACGACAGCACGGACGTGTTGGTCGACGGCATCGTCGTGCGCGATCCAGTCTTCTGGAACACGCTGATCTTCGACAGCGACAAGGTGACCATCCAGAACTTCAAGGTGATCAATCGCCGCCCCACCACAACAGCTTACAACCAAACCGACGGAGTGGACTTCGACTGCTCCACGAACGGTAAGCTCTACAACGCCTTCATCTACAGCGGTGATGACAGCATGTCGCCGAAGCGCGAGCAAGAAGGCAAGCTGGACACCAAGGCCATCACCTATGAGAAGGTGGTTGCCTACAGCAACTCAGCGGCGACGAAGATCGGAACCAAGACCTACGGCCAGGTGATCGAGGATATCACCTTCAAAGACCTCGACATCGTCAAGGCCGGCCGGGCCCTCGGGATCAACGCGGACGACACCGCTGTCATCCAGAACATCACCTGGCAGGACGTCAGGGTCGAGACGGTCGACGGCAGGATCATCGACTTCGAAGAAGATGCAACGGCAACCTGGCGCAACGCTCCCAACCGGGCCACGGTCAAGGAAGTGTTCATCAACAATGTTGCCTCTGCCGTGAACAAAGAGATCTACATTCACGGCAAGTCGAGCACCGTGAACTTCAATGGGATTCACTTCGACAATTTCACCATCCAGGGCAACAAGGTCACGGGTCGAAACGGCTGGAACGTGAACCAGTACGTGTCCAACATCACGTTCAAGTGAAAGAACGCCGAAAGCCAACTCCTCCGGAGTTGGCTTTCCCAGGCACCCGTTGCGTGGGCAGGCACCTACGTGCTTTCGAGCGCTAGGGCCGCGGATCCACGGTCAAGTAATCGGTGACGCCCTCGAAGACGACACCAGGTGGCGTGAAATAGATGTCCGTGATCGGCGCCCCGCCCGGGGTCGTCGAGATGACCGGCGCCCCGCCTCCCCAGTAGTTGTGCTCGGCGAACAGGTAAATGCGCGAGTCCGGAACCACGTCTGCCGGCGAGAACGACACCGACACATCTCCGTCGACCGGGGCGACAGGATCGATGCCGGCTGGATTCACTCCTGGCGGCAGATTGCCGGGTACGCCATTGTTGACGAAGCGATTGTTCCCGACGCTCCCGAGCGTCCCGCCGCCCAGATCGATGACAGCCCCGCCATCCGCTCCAATCGGCACGGAGCTCGACTGCGACCAGTAAACGGCTTCTCCCGTCAGGTTCTCGAACGAGGAGTTCTCGACCAGGACGTGAAGCTGGTCGATCTTGTTCGTGTTCACGGTCCGGGTCGGTGCCACCCTCAAACCGATCCCGCGGCCGAGGCCCGAGATGTCGACGTTCCGAACGGTGAGATTAATCGCCTTGGTCTGAGGCATTTCCGTCCCGCTGTACCGAATTTGCGCGTCCTCGTTGCCGTTGTTGTTGGTCACGGGGTCGTAGATGCCGTTCGTGTTCCTGTTGCTGAGGACGGAGTCGCTGATCGAGACATTGTAGGTGCCGTTCTGCGGGTTGGCGGCATCGATGAGCTTGACGTTCGTGCTCGCTGGATCGCTCAGATGAGCACGGCGAATGTCGACGTTCAGGATGCCGTCCGCGCTCGCGTGGTGCTGGATCTCGATCGAATCGCCGTTGGCGTTGTCGCCCGTGAGGAACGGATTGCTGATCGAGACGTCCCACACGTCCGCGTCCACGAGGGGGCTGTAGCCGCAGGCCAGGAACACCAGGCCATCGGCCGCGAACGTTCCGAACGGCGAGAGGTTCGACGCGTCGTAGTTGGTCAACTCCAAGTTCGATACGGAGTGGTCGATCGTGATGAGCGTGATGCCTCTCGACCGGACCACGTGGTCGGTGATCCCGATCGTCGTCGGATCGGGAAGGTCCTGCGACAGGTCCTTGATGACGTTGTGATCGACGTCGAACGTGGAGGTCACGCCCGTGTCGTCGATGAGCATGATCCCGTCAGAATTGCTGTCGCGAATCACGTTGCGCTTGATGTCGACGGTCCCAGCGTCGGCGATCGATCCCGGCGCGCCGAGAAAGCTGCAGTAGCTCTGCGCCTGCAGCTGCGGATCGAGCAGCGGCGTCCCCCGCGCGTCCGGACCGCACGACACCAGCGTAATGGCGCCGAAGTGGTTCGTCTGAGGCGCGAAGAGGATGTAGCCATTCGGCCATTCGCCGGCGCACGTCGTGCCGCTGCACGTCGAGGGCGGCGGCCCCTCGATCTCGGGCAGATCGTGGACCGCCATGTCGTTGGTCATCAGGTTGTCCTCGATACATGGATTCTCGGCGTTGATGCCGAGAATCGATGAGCGGAACGCGTTGTCGATATGGATGTTCCGAACCACGTTGTTCTTGGCCAGCCGGATCACGTCTCCGTCGTAGCGGGCGCCGCTCGTATTGGTGAGCGTCGCGCGGGCGCTATGGGGGTTGGCGACCGTCACCTTGGGGCCCAATCCAATCAGCTGTTGTCCGTCCTTCAGCTGAATCCCACCGTCGAGCACGCCATGGGACTGAATTACATAAAGGGTGTCGCCGGGGCCGGAGCGAGCCTCCAGGGCCTGTAACGAGTTGAAGGGCCGATTCTTCGAGCCGTTGCCTGCATGCGGCGGATCAGCCTTGACGTACCACGTGGCGGCCTCGCTGCTGCCTGCAATCAGCAACACGCCCAGCATGACCAGCGACGAACCGCCTGCCGACAGTCCTCTGTCGCGCAACTTCATCTGTGACCTCCCCCCGAGTCGGTTGATGGCAGTAAACAGCGGCCTAATGTTCTGTAGTACAAGGAAACTGTCAAGGCTCGGAGGACGGCGATCGAGGGTCGCCAGCGGACATCTCGGGGCGCTGACGTCGAGGGCGCGACGAGGGCGTCGAGATCGGCTCCAGCGAGATCAACGTGGCTGTCCACGACGATCAGGGGAGAAGGAATCCCAAACCGTTCTTGACTCGTGTTTCGCCCTTTTTGTTGCCTATCGACCGGGGCACCTCTCCGAGGAGAATGCCGACGGTTCCGCGCCGCGCGCTCGCGCGTCGCGCTGTCATACCGCGCATCCCTCCATCTTCGTCCGCAGGGGTCCGTCGAGGGGCGCGCGGGGTGGCGAGCGAGCGGCTTCGGACGGCATCCCGCGGCGGGAGGTGCTACCCCCTCGCGCACCGTGAGCCCCCGCTTTCCGCAAGAGCAGTCATCCGCTACGCCCGCTTCCAGCGGCCGGACCTCGTCCCCGCCCGCTTCGGGGGGCCCGGTCCGCTTTCCCGAGGAGCTGCCCATCTCGGCGCGGGTGCTCGATATCGCCCGGGCCATCGAGGCGCACCAGGTCGTCATCGTCGCGGGCGAGACCGGCTCGGGTAAGACCACGCAGCTCCCCAAGATTTGCCTGGCCATGGGCCGCGGCCTCTCCGCGCGGATCGGCGTCACGCAGCCGCGCCGCATCGCCGCGACCAGCGTCGCGGCCCGCGTCGCCAAGGAGCTCGGCGTCGAGCTCGGCAAGGAGGTCGGCTACAAGATCCGCTTCTCGGACAGGACGAGCCCGGCCACGTACGTCAAGTACATGACCGACGGCATCGTCCTCGCCGAGATCCAGGGCGATCCGCGGCTCTCGGGCTACGACACGCTCATCATCGACGAGGCCCACGAGCGCAGCCTCAACATCGATTTCCTGCTCGGCTACCTCAAGCGCCTGCTGCCAAGGCGCCCGGATCTCCGCGTCATCGTCAGCTCCGCGACGCTCGAGACCGACAGGTTCGCGGCCTACTTCGGCGGCGCTCCGGTCATCGAGGTCTCCGGCCGCACGTACCCCGTGGAGGTCATCCACCGCCGCCCGGAGAGCGGGGAGGCCGAGATCGCCGACGCCGTCGCCGCCACGGTCGAGGAGATCACCTCGATCGATCCGCGCGGGGACATCCTCGTCTTCCTCCCCGGAGAGCGGGAGATCCACGACACCATGGCCGAGCTCACGCGCCACGGCCTGCCGCACACGACGCTGCTGCCGCTCTACGGGCGGCTCCCTCAGGGCGACCAGCAGCGCGTGTTCCAGTCCTTGCCGGGGCGGCGGATCGTGCTCGCGACCAACGTCGCGGAGACGTCGCTCACCATCCCGGGCATCGTGTACGTCATCGACTCCGGGCTCGCCCGCGTCAACCGCTACAGCCCGCGCACGGGCGTCACCCAGCTCCAGATCGAGCCCATCTCGCGCGCGAGCGCCGATCAGCGCAAGGGGCGCGCGGGCCGCGTGCAGAGCGGCGTGTGCTTCCGGCTCTACGACGAGCAGGACGACCGGGGGCGGCCCGCGTACACCGATCCGGAGATCCTGCGCGTCGGCCTCTCGGGCGTCATCCTCCAGATGAAGGCGCTCGGGCTCGGCGCCATCGAGGATTTCCCCTTCCTCGACGCGCCGTCGAAGCGCGCCGTGGACGAGGGCTACAGGGTCCTCGAGGAGCTCGGCGCCCTCGACGACGCGGCTGAGCTCACGGACATCGGCAGGAAGCTCGCGCGGCTGCCGCTCGACCCGCGGCTCGGCCGGATGGTCCTGGGCGGCGAGAGCGAGGGGGCGCTGGCCGAGGTGCTGATCATCGCCGCCGCGCTCGGCGTGCAGGATCCGCGGGAGCGGCCGCTCGCCGCCCAGAAGCAGGCCGACGACGCGCACCGGAAGTTCAAGGACGAGGCCTCGGATTTCGTGGGGCTCCTGAAGCTGTGGAGCTTCTACCAGGACGCGCAGGGCCGGCTGACCCAGAACCAGCTCAGGAAGGCCTGCCGCGACCATTTCGTCTCGTACCTCCGCATGCGCGAGTGGGCCGACGTGCACCGTCAGATCAGCCGGATCACGAAGGAGATGGAGTTCTCGCCGAACGACGCGCCCGCGAAGGGCGACGCCATCCACCGCGCGCTGCTGCCCGGGCTGCTCAGCCGCATCGGCATGTGGAACCAGGAGAACAAGGTCTACCTGGGCGCCCGGCAGACGCGCTTCCAGCTCCACCCCTCGTCGGGCCTCGCGAAGAAGCCGCCCGCGTGGATCATGGCCGCCGAGCTGGTCGAGACGTCGCAGCTCTTCGCCCGGATGGCGGCCGCCGTCGATCCCGCGTGGATCGAGGCCGCGGCCGGGCCGCTCTGCAAGCGCAGCCACAGCGACCCGCACTGGGCCGCGAAGCCGGCGGCCGTGATGGCGCGGGAGCAGGTGACGCTGTACGGGCTGCCGATCGCGCGGGATCGGCGGGTCGACTTCGGGGCGATCGACCCGAAGTCCGCGCGCCAGATCTTCCTCCTCCACGCGCTGGTCCGGCAGGAGTACGCGACGCGCGCGCCGTTCATGGACGCGAACCGGCGGCTCTTCGAGGAGGTCAGCCGGCTGCGCGACAAGGCGAGGAGGAGCGAGATGCTGGCCGACGAGCACGCGCTCGAGCTCTTCTTCGACCGGCGCGTCCCCGAGGGCGTTTATAGCGGCAAGACGTTCGAGGCGTGGCGGAAGGAGGCCGAGGCGGAGGACCCGCGGGCGCTCCACCTGTCGCTCGCCGACGTCCTGCTCGACGAGGCCGCGGAGCTCACGCCCGAGCGCTTCCCCGATTCGCTCGAGCTCTACGGCGCCGCCGTGCCGCTCTCGTACCGCTTCGATCCGGGCGAGGACGACGACGGCATCTCCCTCTCGCTGCCGCTCGTGCTCCTGCCGCAGGCCGATCCCGACGAGCTCGAGTGGATGATCCCCGGGTGGCACGCCGAGAAGATCGCGCAGCTGCTCGAGTCGCTGCCGAAATCGCTCCGCAAAGCGCTCGTCCCGCTCGCCCCCCTCCGCGAGGTCGCCCGGGAGATCGCGGCGGAGCTACGGCCGTTCCAGGGCCCGCTGCGGGCCGTCCTCGCGCGCGCGGTCGAGGACCGCACCGCCGAGCGCGTGCCCGCCGACGCGTTCCGGCCCCAGGATCTGCCGCCGTACCTGCGCTTCTATTTCCGCGTGGTCGACGAGGACGGCCGGGTGATCGGCGAGGGGCGCGAGCTCCGGGAGCTCAAGGAGCGGCTTTCCGGCCGGGCGCGTGAGGCCTGGGCGAGGGTCGGCAAGGCGGGCCTGGAGCGGGACGGGCTCACGTCGTTCAGCGTCGAGGCGCTGCCCGAGCGCGTCCAGGTCGACGCCGGGCGCCACAAGGTGTTCGGCTACCCGGCGCTGATCGACGGGGAGACGTCCGTGTCGGTGCGCGTGCTCGCCTCGAGGGCCGCGGCGGCCGAGGCGACGCGCGCCGGGCTGCGGCGGCTCCTCTTGCTGCAGCTCGGGGGCAAGATGAGCCAGCTCGAGCAGCCGCTGCGGAGCGCCGTGGCCGTGAGCGGCCTCGGCGCCAAGGTGGCCCCGGGCGAGCCAGGCCTCGCCCGGCAGATCGCGCTGCGCGCGCTCGACGAGGCGTTCCAGCTCGGCGATCCCGGCGCCTTTCCGAGGACGAAGGCCGCGTTCCTCGCGCGCCTGGACAAGGGCCGCGGGTCGCTGCAGGGCGTGCTGGGGAAGCTCGCGGGGCTGGCGCGGGAGATCGGCGTCGAGGTCGACCGCGTGCAGGCGATGCTCCGGTCGATGACGGGGAAGCCGGGCGCGCCGAGGCCGGCGCTCGACGACGTGCGCACGCAGGTCGACTTCCTGCTGCCGGTCGGGCTCTTCTCGCGCGCGCCGCTCGATCGGCTCGCGCACCTGCCCCGGTACCTGCGCGCCGCGCAGATCCGGCTCGAGCGGCTGCCCAACGGGCCGCAAAAGGACCAGAGCAAGGCCGCGCAGGTGCTGCCGTTCTGGCAGGACTACCTCAAGCACCAGCAGGGGCTGCGCGACAAGGGCGTGCCCGCGGAAGAGCTCGAGTCGTTCCGCTGGCTGATCGAGGAGCTCCGGGTGTCGCTCTTCGCGCCCGAGCTGAAGGCGGCTGTCCCCGTGTCGGCGCAGCGGCTGACGGAGCAGTGGAAGCGGCTGCTGGGATAGCGGCGCAGGGACGCGCGCGACCACGGCCCCGAACAGGGCCCCACGACCGCGCCGCGCGCCGCGCCCCGTCCGACGCACGGCCGCCGCCGGTTTCCCCGACCGGGTTTTTCCTTAAGACGTACGCCCGCTTGGCCGCGGCGCACCCGCTCCAATGAGCACTGGACGCAGCGCTCACCCCGCTGGCAGGCTGCGCGCCGGCGAGGCTCCTCGTCCGGGTCCTCGGTGAGCGATGCAGGCAGGTGACATCATCGACGGCCGGTTCTGCATCGAGCACCTCGCGGCCTCGGGCGGGATGGGGGCCATCTACCGGGCCCGCGATCAGGAGACCGGCGAGGCGGTCGCGATCAAGCTCCTGACCACCGAGAGCGCGCAGCACCTCGTCCGCTTCGAGCGCGAGGCCCACGTGCTCGCAGCGGCCCGCGTGCCCGGCGTCGTGCGCTACGTCGCGCACGGCGCCACCGCGTGGGGACAGCCGTTCCTCGCCATGCAGTGGCTCGACGGCGAGACGCTCTCCGACCGGCTCACCCGCCAGGGCCTCACGCTCGAGGAGACCCTCGATCTCGGCCTCCACGTCGCGAGGACGCTCGGCGCCGTCCACAGGCTCGGCCTCGTCCACCGCGACCTGAAGCCGAGCAACCTGCTGCTCGAAGGCGGCTCGCTCGAGCGCGTGCACCTCATCGACTTCGGCCTCGCCCGCGCCGTCGCCGACGAGCCGCTGACGGCCGCCGGCCTCGTCCTGGGAACGCCCGGGTACATGGCCCCCGAGCAGGCGCGCGGCGAGCTCAGCGTCGACACCCGCGCCGATGTGTTCGCCCTCGGCTGCATCCTCTACCGCTGCCTCACCGGCCGCGCCGCCTTCCAGGGCAACGCCGGGCTCGCCGTGCTGATGAAGGTCCTCCTCGAGGAGCCGCCCCGCGCGCGCGACCTCCGGCCCGCCACCCCCGCCGCGCTCGACGACCTCGTCGCCCGCATGCTGGCGAAATCCCCGCTGGATCGGCCGGCCGACGGCGGCGCCGTGGCGGCCGAGCTCGCCACGATCGACGCGCCCGAGAGCAGCGTCGGCGGGCCCCGCTCCTTCCCGCCGCGCGCGGTGGAGCTCACGACCGGCGAGCGGCGCGTGACCTGCCTCGTGGTCACCCGCGAGCGCGCTATCAACTCGAGCAGCGCGGCGGAGCCGCGCTGGGGCAACTCAAGCAGCGCGGCGGAGCCGCACCGGGACGACGCAGGCGCCGCGGCGGAGCCGCACAGGGACGGCGCACGCGACGCGGCGGAGCCACGCCAGGCGGAGCTCTGGCAGCTGCACGACGTGGCCGAGCAGTACCGCGGCGAGCTCGAGCTCCTCGAGGGCCGCTCGCCGCTCATCGTGCTGTCCGGCGCGGGCGCGCCGACCGACCTCGCGGCGCGGGCCGCCCGGTGCGCGCTCGCGCTGCAGGAGCTGCTCGGCGGCGCGCCCGTCGCGCTCGCCACCGGCCGGGCGGAGCTCTCGGCGCGCGTGCCCGTCGGCGAGCTCATCGACCGCGCCTTCCAGATGCTCGCGGCCCACGACGACCGCTCCCTCCCCGCGGGCGTCCGCATCGACGAGGTGACCGCGGGCCTCATCGGCATGCGGTTCGACGTCACCGAGGACGCCGCGGGCCGCGTCCTGCACGGGGCGCGCGACGAGCGGACCGCGCAGCTGCTTGGCAAGCCGACCACCTACGTTGGCCGCGAGCGCGAGCTCGCCATGCTCGTGGCCGAGGTCGATCGCTGCATCGACGAGGGCGCCGCGGGCGCGGTGCTCGTGACGGCCGAGGCCGGGATGGGCAAGTCGCGCCTGCGCAAGGAGCTCATCCGCAAGCTCCGCGAGCGGGGAGACAGGTTCGAGGTCTGGATCGGCCAGGGCGACCCCATGGGCGCCGGCGCCGCCTTCGGCCTGCTCGCGAGCGCGCTCCGGGACGCGCTCGGCGTCGCGGACGGCGAGCCCCTGGAGGCGCGGCAGCGCAAGATCCGGAGCCGCGTAGAGCAGCACGGGGGCACGGACGCGCCGCGGGTCGCGGCCTTCCTCGGCGAGCTGGTCGGCGCGCCGTTCCCCGACGAGCACGACGTGCAGCTCCGGCTCGCGCGGCGCGACGCCGTGCTGATGGGCGACCAGCTCCGCCTCGCCTGGGAGGACTTCCTCCGGGCGGCGTGCCGCGCGGGGCCCGTGCTCCTCGTGCTCGAGGACCTCCAGTGGGGCGATCTCCCCACCGTCACGATGGTCGACGAGGCGCTGCGCCAGCTCAAGGACATGCCGCTGCTCGTGCTGGCGCTGGGGCGGCCCGACGTGCGCCGGCTCTTCCCGAAGCTCTGGGAGGGCCGGCTGGCCCACGAGCTCCACCTCACGCCGCTCCCGCGCCGCGCGAGCGAGCGGCTCGTGCGCGAGGCGCTGGGCGCGCACGCCCGGCACGATCTCGTGGGGCGGCTCGTCGAGCGCGCGGACGGCAACGCGTTCTTCCTCGAGGAGCAGATCCGCGCGGCCGCCGAGGGCAAGAGCGAGGGCCAGCCGGAGACGGTGGTGGCCATGGTGCAGGCGCGGCTGGAGACGCTCGACGCCGAGGCGCGGCGGCTCCTCAGGGCGGCGAGCATCTTCGGCGAGACGTTCAGGTCGAGCGCGGTCGCGGCGCTCCTCGGGAGCGCGGACATCGCGCAGGTCCTCGCGGAGCTGCTCCGGCGCGAGGTGATCGTGCGGCGGGGCGAGGGGCGGCCGCGGGACGACGCGGAGTACTGCTTCCGCCACGCGCTCGTCCGCGAGGCCGCCTACGGCATGCTGACGGCGCGCGACCTCCGCATCGGCCACGCGCTCGCGGGCAGCTTCCTCGAGGCGGCCGGCGAGGGCGATCCGAGGGCCCTCGCCGAGCACTTCGAGCGCGGCGAGGAGCCCGAGAAGGCCGCCGAGTGGTACCTGCGCGCGGCCGACAACGCCCTGCGCGGCAACGACCTCGCCGAGGCGATCGCCTGCGCGGAGCGCGGCATCGCCTGCAGGCCGGATCCGGCCGCTGTGGGCGCGCTCCGCCTCGTCGAGGCCGAGGCGCTGCTCTGGCGCGGCGAGCCGGCCCTCGCGGAGCAGCGCGGGATCGAGGCGACGCGGCACCTCGTGCCGGGCTCCGTGGCGTGGTTCTCGGCGTTCACGCAGCTCGCGGGGGCGGGGCACAAGCAGGGCCACTACGAGCGCGTCGAGCGCTGGATGATGGTCGTCCTCGGCACGGAGCCGCTCGACGGCGCGCGCATCGCGAGGAACGCCTGCCTGCTCGAGGGGGCGATCGTGCTCCTGCTCGGCGGCCGCTACGCGTGCGTCGACGCGCTGATCGACGCGGTCGAGCGGGCGACGGAGGACGCGTCGGCCGCGGATCTCATGATCGAGGCGAAGCTCCTCTACCTGCACGGCCTCCTCCGGCAGCACAACGGCGATCCGAGCGCCTGCATCGCGAGCATGAGCGCGGCGCTCGCCGCGTTCGAGGACATCGGCGATCGCCGCGAGGCGTGCCGGGCGCGGCTCAACATGGGCCTCTGCTACGTCCAGTTCGGGTACTTCGAGGCGGCGGCGGGGGTGCTGCGCGCCGGGCTCGAGGAGGCGGAGCGGATGGCGCTCGACGACCGGGTCCCGAACGCGCTGCAGAACCTCGGCCTCGCGCTGGCCCACGCGGGCGAGGTCGACGCGGCGAGGACGGCCCTGCGGAGCTCGATCGAGGCGCTCACGCGCCGCGGCGACCGGCGGCGGGAGTGCGAGAGCCGGCTCCAGCTCGCGCGCGTCCTGCTCCTCGCGGGCGAGCCCGCGCTCGCCGAGGCGGAGGCGCAGGCGGCCGAGGCGCTCGCGCGGGGGGTGCCGGAGCGGCTCCCCGCGGCCATCGCGGCGCGCGCGCGCGCGCTGCTCGATCTCGGGCGCGCCGGCGAGGCGCTCGCCGCCACGACGGAGGCCCTGTCCCTGCTCGAGTCGGGCCGCCGTGACGAGGAGGGCCCGCTGGTGCGCCTTGTCCACGCCGAGGCGCTGGCCGCGACGGGCCAGATGGCCGAGGCCAAGGGCGCCATCGCCCTGGCCCGCAACGGGCTGCTCGTGCGGGCCGGGAGGATCGGCGATCCTGTCTGGCGCGAGCGCTTCTTGCGCGATGTCCCCGACAACGCGCGGATCCTGGCGCTCGCGCAGGGCTGGCTCGACGGACAGCCGCCCTGAAGCGGCTCCCGCTCTGCAGAGAGGGTCGGTCTTTCGCGGGGAAGCGCCGATTCCGCGGCACTTTCCTGCTCCACGGCGGGTGGAATCATTTTGTCGCGCTGGATAGGCGACGTCACACGTAAGCTGAGTGCCTCCATCTGACCTTGTGATTGCGCGCAGGGAGGCAGCTCCATGATCCGGTCGTCCGTCGTGTTGATTCCCCTCGTGGCCATCGCCGTGGCAGTCTCCTGCAGCGACGAAAGGAGATTCCGGCCGCCGACGTCGGGGGACCTGCCCTCCGCCAGCAGCACGACCAGCGGCGGCGGACAGGGCGGCGCCGGCGGGCAAGGCGGCGGCGCCGGCGGGCAGGGCGGCGGCACCGGCGGACAGGGCGGCGCCGGCGGGCAGGGCGGCGCCGGCGGGCAGGGCGGCGCCGGCGGGCAGGGCGGCGGCGACATGCCGAGCTGTTCCAACGGCGCGAAGGACAGCAACGAGACGGACATCGACTGCGGCGGTGCCTGCGCGACGCCGTGCCGGGTCGATCAGGCGTGCGCGGAGGCCGCGGACTGCTTCTCAGGGCGGTGCGAGGAGAGCGGAGGCAGCGGCGGCGCTGGGCGCGCGTGCGTGGCGGCGCAGTGCGACAACGGCGTGAAGGACGGCGACGAGACGGACACCGACTGCGGCGGCGGCGCCAGGCCGCGCGGCGGCAACCCGGCGTGCCCGCCGTGCGCGACCAGCAAGGCCTGCGCAGCGGGCTCGGATTGCGAGTCGTTGAGCTGCGTGAACGGCCAGTGTCTGGAGCCGACCTGCAGCGACGCCGTGAAGAACGGCAAGGAGACCGACGTCGATTGCGGCGGGCTCTGCGGCGGCTGCGCGCCTGGCGACGCGTGCTCCAAGTCGACCGACTGCCGCGAGCTCGTCTGCTACGAGCAAATCTGCCAGGACGCGACATGCAGCGACGGCGTGAAGAACGGCAAGGAGACCGACATCGACTGCGGCGGGACGGAGGCGTGCAGCACCCGGTGCCCTGCGGGGCAGCGTTGCAACGCCAACACCGATTGCGCGACGTCGATCTGCAACACGACGAACCACGTCTGCGCGTGCCCGGCGTGGATGGTGATCTCGCCCGTGAGCGGCGGCGGGAGCTACTGCATCGATCAATACGAGGTGACGAAGCAGGATTACGAGGTCTTCCTCCAGGCGAACCCGGTGCTCGCCGGCATGCCGGCGGAGTGCGCAGGGAACATCTACCGTCCCTCGTTCGGGTGGCCCTACACGGAGGGGCGGGTGCCCGTCACCTACGTCGACTGGTGCGACGCCTACGCGTACTGCTCCTACATGGGCAAACACCTCTGCGGCAAGATCGGCGGAGGCGCGAACTCGCCTGCCGACTTCGCGACCCCGACGCGGAGCGAGTGGTTCAACGCGTGCTCCGGCCAGGGCGTGAACGAATACCCGTACAGCGATCTCTACAGTGAGGCGACCTGCAAGGTGGAAGACCCGACCGGCGAGCTCGCCAAGAAGCCCGTGCCCCCCAACCCCATCCCGCCGATCTCGCCCTGCGAAGGCGGGATCACGGGCCTCTTTCACATGAGCGGCAACGTGGCGGAGTGGGAGAACTCGTGCGACGCGCAGGGCAATTGCCTCGTCCGCGGCGGCTCACGGGCCTCGCAGCAGGACGCCGATGACATTGCGCGCGACGCGCTCAAGGCGGCCAGGTGCGACGCGCTCCTGGACCAGGATCGCCTCACCCCGTCTCCGGACATCGGCTTCCGCTGCTGTCTCTGAGCGCCCGCGCCGGATACGCGCCAGGCGGCCGCCCGGCCGCCGCGCTCGCGGCGGGCGCAGAGGGCGCTCGACGCGCCCCGCGCCGGCCGCCACCGCCAGCGGGCGGCGGCCGCGCTCATCGGCGCCGCCGCCCGGCCGACGAGCTCACTGCGCCGGTTCGGGATCGCAGCCGTAGAGGACGTCGACAGCGGCCATGGAGTCGTCCTGGACCAGCCGGCACGCATCGGGACAGAGCGTGATCATGTCGTTCGCGATGTAGAAGGAGCCCGGGGTGCACGCCGCCGCGCTCGCCACCTGGTCGAACGACTGCGGATCGCTGCCGTCGCCGGGCGTGTACTGGACGACCACGGTCGAGAGGTCGATGACCTCCCCCGGCGGCGAGTCCGGCACCTCGAACTCGCACGCGACCACCGCGCCCGTGATGACGCCCTCCGCGATCGCCTGGAACACCACGTCATAAGAGCTCGTCTGGCAGAGCGGGAACCTGAGGCCGCCCGTCCTCTTGCTGAGCGTCTGGTAGCCCGTTCCCGGCGCCACGGCGGTGCCGCACATCTCCTCGACCACGTCCGCGTCGGGCGCGTAAGCGTCCGTGGCGACCGTGTTCTCGTGGAGCCCGACGATGCTGTGAAAGACGTAGTTGGGCGCGGTCACGTCGCCGAAGACCGCCGGGTCCAGGCCGAACAGCATCTCTTCGAAGTCCGTGGCGACGTCCTCCCATTCCTGTCGCGTGTCGTCGATATAGATGTTGCGCGGCAGGTGCGTCGACTGGCAGCCCACGTGGTCGTCGGTGATCACGGTGATCACCTTGAGCGAGTCCTCGCGCACCCACTCCGACCACCCGGCCGGCGCCACGCCGAACTCGTCGGGCAGGCCGCCGTTGTAGCTCCCGAGGAGCACGCAGAGCGCGTCGTTGCTCCTGATCTCGTGGCTGTAATGGTAGAAGACGGGCGGGTTGTTCCCCGGCGCCTCGGGGACCGGGGAGCAGCTCGCGGCGCTGAGCGGGGCGCCGACGCAGATCGAGTCGTCGACCTCCGCAGCGCCGTGCGCGGAGATCATGATGACGCGGTAATCGATGCCGCTCTCGCCGATGATCGAGGCGAAGCTCTCATTGATGTTGTTCTGTACGCTGATGATCTCGTTCGCCATGCTGGGCGAGTTGTCGATGACGAACACGATGTCGACCGGCCGCTTCGTGAGCGTGGCGTGGGCGACCGTGGCGACACAGGCGGTGTCGGGCGTCACGGGGCCGCTGCCGCCCGTGTTGGAGCCGCTGGAGCCGTTTCCGATCATCCCCCCGTCTTCACCGCCCGCGCCGCCCTCGCCCCCGCCCGCGCCGCCCTCGCCGCCCCCACCCACGCCGTCGCCTCCACCGACGCTCGCTCCAGCCGTCGCGCTCGCCTCGCCCTCCGCCCCGGAGCTGCAGGAGCACCCTGTGGCGCCGGTCATCACCAGGACACCCAACCCAACAAGCGGAACCAACATGGTAGACCGGGAGAGCTTCACATGAACCTCGACCGCTAGGGCGCATGAACGCGCCATTCCAGATTGCACAACTGCAACGAGATGTGGTGACGATTTTGGCCCGACCGCGATTTTTCTCGGGGGCTGTTCCATGACATGTGTCATGGAAGGGCCTTTGTCATTCCACGTGGTGCGCACGGCGAGGCGCGTGGAGGGAGGCGCGGGCAGGCCGGCGGTGACCGGCGCCGGCCACCGGTCACCGGCCGCGAAGCGCGGGCGCCAGCTGGAACGCGGCGCCGCGGCGCGTCGGGCGCCTCGGCTCCTCCGACGCTCCGCGTGGGCTGGATGGTCTCTGCACAATGCGCCCCTAGGATGCAGGTATGAGCCTACGTCATGACTTTCCTCGCATCGGCATCGATGCGATCGCCCTCGCCGTCCCCCGCCGCTTCGTCGACCTCACCGAGCTCGCCGAGGCGCGAGGGATCGCACCATCCAAGTACCTGACCGGCCTGGGGACCCGCCGGATGGCGATCGCCGCGCCCGACGAGGATCCGATCACCCTCGGGGCCAACGCGGCCCGCCGGCTGTTCCAGCGGTCGGGCGCGAGCCCTGCGGACATCGGGCTCTGCGTCGTGGGCACCGAGACCGCCGTGGACCACGCGAAGCCGGCGGCCTCCTTCCTCCACGGCCTGCTCGGGCTGCCGAGCGCGTGCCGGGTCTTCGAGGCCAAGCACGCCTGCTTCGGGGGCACCGCGGGCCTCCTCAACGCGGTGGACTGGATCGCCTCGGGCTCGGCCCGCGGCCGCGCCGCGCTCGTCGTGTGCTCGGACGTGGCGCGCTACGCGCTCGGCTCCGCGGGCGAGCCCACCCAGGGCGCCGGCGCCGTGGCGCTGCTCGTGCGCGAGCGCCCGCGCCTCGTCGAGATCGAGGTCGGCCAGACCGGCACGTACGCGCGCGACGTCTACGATTTCTGGCGGCCGCTCCACCACAAGGAGGCGCTCGTCGACGGTCACTACTCGGTGCAGTGCTACCTCGACGCCCTCGCCGGGGCCTACGGCGACTGGCGCCGCGTGGCGGGCGACGGCGATCCCCTCGCGCGCACCTGCTACCACGTCCCCTACGGCAAGATGGCCCGCAAGGCGCACCGCCACCGGCTGGCGATGGACGGCCTGACCGAGCAGGCCGCCGACGAGAGCTTCGCCGTCGAGGTGGAGCCGTCGCTCGATCTGCCGTCGCGCATCGGCAACATCTACACGGGCTCGCTCTACCTGGCGCTCGCGTCCCTGCTCAACGCGGAGGCCCGCGCGCTCGAGGGGCAGCGCGTCGGGCTGTTCAGCTACGGATCCGGCTGCTGCGCCGAGTTCTTCGCGGGCAGGATCGGGCCGGAGGCCGGGGCGGTCGCGGCCGCCCTCGAGATCGACGCCCCGCTCGACGGGTGCCACCGCGCCTCCGTCGCGGAGTACGAGGCGCTGCGCAAAGGCGACGAGGCCGCCGACCGCCGGCCGGCGCCCGAGGGCGCCGAGCGCGCGGCCGCGCGCCTCGACAGCCGGGTGGTGTACCTGGGGCTCGACTCGAGCGAGCGGCGCGTCTACGCCAACGAGTGAGCGCCGGAGCGGGCGGCTCGCTCAGCCGGAGCCGGACGGTAGGGACGTGAGGTCCGAGAGCTTCACGGTGAAGAGCTCCGCCCCGCCGGCCGCTGCGACGACGACCCGCAGCGTGCCGGAGGGGGCCGGTCGCTTCAGGCGCGCGGCGACCGCGCGCGTGACCGGCGCGAGCGGCGCGATGATCTCGGCCATCGCCGAGCGCGCCATCACGCCGACCAGCATCGGCGCGCGCTCGCCGGCGGCCAGGGCGGAGCGGAGCACGCGCTCGGGTTCGAGCGCCGGGTCGCGCTGCTGCAGGCCGATCGCGATGAGGTAGCCCGTCGGTTCTCGCAACGAGAGGAGATAACCCGTCAGCGGCGAGGAGGCGCTGCTGCGGGCCGGAAGGCGCTGCAGCAGGCGCGCGAGCTCCGGGCGGTGATCGGCGAGCAGCTCGGCCCGCTCCTCGTGATCGGACATGCCCGCCCGCCCTTGCTTCGCGTAGGCGTTCGGCGTGAGACCGCGATTCCGCGGGGTGATCGTCGCTGCGTCTTTCGGGACCATGTTCCTCCAGCGAGGGCTCCTGCCCTCCGTGTTGTTTGTTCCGGTCACCGCGCCGCGGGTGTCACGAAATCGGACGCGACCTCGCATCGCTCGCAAACACCGGCCGCACGGCGCTGCACCGGGGCGCTTCGAGCCCGCTCCGCCGCGCGCGCGCCCGTTCGCGCCCCGGCGGACGACCGCCCGGCGCGCACGGCCGGCGGAGAGGGCACATCCTCGTGCGGCCGATGGCCGGCCAGGGGCCGGGAGCGGGCCGCGGAGGCGCCCTGGACCCCGCCTCGATCGGCAGAGAGCGCGCGGCGACGGCTGCGCCCGTCGTCCATCGCGAGGGCGCGGCCCCCGCCCGCGGCGAGGGCGCGGACCTTGCGATGAGGCGCCGCGAGCTCGCTGCCCTCCGGCGTGGAGCGCTCCGGCGCCCGGTGCGCCTGCGCGGAGGAGCGCCAGCCAGAGGGAGAGCCAGCCGATGCGAGATCGAATGGGGAGGATGGGACAGGTGATGGCCGCAGCCGCCATGGTGGGGGGCTGCGCCTCCACCGAGGCGCCGCGGGACCCCGCGCCGTCGGTGGACGGCGCGGCGGCGGCGCCCGCGGCGCCCGACACGGCGGTGGCCCCCGCGCGCCTGCGGGCGGCGTACATCGCGGCCGTGCAGGCGTCGGCGCCCGAGAGCTACCGGGTGATCGAGGTGTCCCCGGGCGGGAACGAGGCGAGCCTGCGCGCACCGAACCCGGCGCACCGGCTCGCGGCCGATTTCAGCGCGTCGGGCGTGCGGATCGCGCCGGAGGAGGGCGAGGCGCGGTGGAGCTTCTCGATGGCCGCCGCCCGGTACGGATGCGCGGGCGATCTGCGCGAGGTCGCGCGCGCGTCCCCGAGCGCCACGAAGAACCGCGTGGAGCTCCGCCGGCAAGGCGAGGCGCCGGGCGAGGAGCTCGTGGAGTGGTACGTGAACGGGCCGCTCGGGCTGGAGCAGGGCTTCACGGTGCCCGGGGCGCCTCCCTGCCTCGCCCCCGGGGACCAGGACCTCGTGATCGAGCTCGCCCTGGGCGGCGATCTCCGCGCGACGCCGCTCGCCGGCGGCGACGGGGTCGCGCTGCGCGAGGCGTCCGGCGCGGTGGCGATGCGGTACACGGATCTCCACGCCACCGACGCCGCGGGGCGGACGCTGCCCGCGTGGATGGAGCTCGGCGTCGACGAGCGCACGCTGTCGCTGCGGGTGGACACCGCCGGGGCCGCGTACCCGGTGACGGTGGATCCGCTCGCCGCCTCGGAGCGGACGGCGCTCATCGCGGTCGACGGCTCGACCCCGATCCACCTGAACGGCGACGCGATCGCCATGTCGGGCGACACCGCGATCGTCGGGGCGCCCGGGAGCGCGGCGTACGTGTTCGTGAAGAGCGGCGGCGCCTGGACGCAACAAGCCAGGCTCGTCCCGGGCGACGGGCCCGCAGGCGACGGCTTCGGCACCTCGGTCGCGATCTCGGCGGACACGGCCGTGGTCGGGGCGCCCTGGGGGACCGGGGGCGCGGGCGCCGCCTACCTGTTCGTGCGGAGCGGGGGCGTGTGGTCCGAGCAGGCCAAGCTCGTCGCGAGCGGCGGCGCCTCGAACCCCGCGGGCGGAGCGGTCGCGGTCGACGGGGACCGGGCCGTCCTCTCCGCCGAGACGTCGGTCTACGTGTTCGCCCGCAGCGGCGGGGCCTGGAGCGAGGAGGTCGAGCTCGTCGCCCCGGCCGGCGCCAACGCCTGGAGCACGCCGCCCGTCGCGATCGAGGGCGGCACGGTGGTCGTGGGCTCGCCGGGGGACTCGTGGTGGTGGGAGGGCGACGGCGCGGGTGCCGCGTTCGTCTTCGAGGCGAGCGACTGGGGCGACGCGCGCAGGCTCGCGGCGCACCCGCCGGATACGTTCGATCGCTTCGGCAGCTCGGTCGCGATCTCGGGCGGGCGCATCGTCGTGGGCGCGCCGGGCACCGACAGCCCGCCGATGCCGTGGTACCGCCTCGGGCGGGGCATGGCGTACGTGTTCGACCGCGGTGCGAGCGGCTGGAACCAGGAGGCCCGGTTGATCGCGAACGACGGCAGGACCGGGGACGGCCTGGGAGGCGCCGTCGCTGTCTCCGGCAACGCGGCCATCGTCGGCGCGATCCTGGCCGATCGCTTCGATCAACCGGACGCGGGCGCGGCGTACGTGTTCGTGCCGACGGGCGGCGAGTGGGTCGAGGGCCCGCAGGCCAAGCTCGCCGGCAGCGGACCGACCGGCAGCGCGTTCGGCAAGACCGTCGCGATGTCGGGGAGCTCGGTCATCGTGGGCTCTCCCGCGTACGCGTTCGAGCTCGCCCAGGACAGCGACGCCGACGGCGTGATCGACGCGGACGACAACTGCCCTGCCGCCGCGAATCCGTCGCAGGTGGACAGCGACGCCGACGGTCACGGCGACGCGTGCGACCCGCGGTGCGTGACCTTCCGGCGCGGCCTCGGCGGCGACGTGGCCGACGCGACGCTCTGGCAGGTCTCGCCCACGTGGAACGACGCCGTGAGCACCACGCTCTCGACGGGCACCGGCACGGGCGGCGTCCGGCGGAGCCTCCTCCGGTTCAACCTCGCCGGCGTCCCGGCGAGCGCGGAGATCGCCTCGGCGACGCTGTCGCTGTACCAGACGTACAAGATCGAGAGCAGCACCGTGCGCGTCCACCGGGCCACCGCCGCGTGGACGGAGTCGGGCGTCACGTGGGGCAACTTCGGCGGCGGCGGCCATTTCGATCCGGCGATCGAGGCCTCCTTCGTCACCGGCGGGCCAGGCGGCACCACCGGCTTCCGGAACGTCGACGTGACCGCGCTCGCGCAGGCCTGGGTGAGCGGCGAGCTCGCCAACCACGGCGTGCTGATCGAGGAGGCCGCGGTGACCCGGAGCTCGCTGCGGAGCAGCGAGAGCGCGAGCACCACGGAGCGGCCGGCGCTCACGGTCTGCTACCACGACACCTGCGAGGACGGGATCCGCAACGGCGCCGAGTCCGGCGTGGACTGCGGGGGCCCGAGCTGCGCGCCGTGCGCCCCCGGCAGCGTCCTCTGGAGCAGGCTCTTCATCAACGGCTGGTACGAGTCGATGCGCGCGCGCGCCGTCGCGGTCGACGGCGCGGACAACGTGATCTTCGGCGGCTACGCCTATGGCCCGATCGACTTCGCCGAGAACGGCGCGCCGGCCTCCATGGAGCTGTGGAATACCCAGTTCCTCGCGAAGCTCGACCCCGCGGGGTACGGGGGGTGGAACACGCGCCCGCTCCACGGCAACACCGTCCGGAGCGTCGCCGCGTCGGGGGCCGGCGAGCTGCTTGTGGGCTCGAACACCGGGCTGCAGCGGTACAGCGCGTGGGGCGAGCTCCTCGCGGAGGTCGAGGGCCTCTACCAGGTCGAGGTCGCCCGGGCCGGCTCGGGCGCCGCGCTCGCCAGCGTCCTCTGGGACGCGGTCGATCTCGGCACCGGCCCCCTCGGCGGCGCGCCGGGCAGCGAGCTCCTCGTCGCGAAGCTCGGCGCGGCGGGCGCGCCGATCTGGACCAGGACCTTCGCGGCGGACCCGTACGACAGCGACCCCACGAGCGTCGCCGTCGACGGCGCGGGCAATGTCATCGTCCTCGGCAGCTTCTCCGGCGCCCTCGACCTCGGCGGCGGACCGCTGGCGAGCTCGCCCGCGGCTCAGGGCACGTACCTGGCGAAGTTCGATGCGGCCGGGAATCACGTCTTCAGCCGGGTCGTCTCCTGGGCGCCGGGCGACGGCGAGGTCGCCGCGACCCCGTCCGGGGACCTGGTCGTCGCCCTGGGAACGACCGTGACCAGGTTCACCGACTCGGGCGCTCCGCTGTGGAGCGTCGATACGAGCGGCCTCGGCACGCTCTCCAGCTACTGGGACATCAGCTCTGTCGCCGTGGACAGCGCCGGCAATGTGTTCGTCAACCCCCGCGGCGCTGTCGCGAAGCTCTCGCCGTCGGGCGCCGTGCTGTGGTCGGTCGACCCGATCGGCGACGCGGAACACGGGCAGATCTTCGATCTGGCCGTGGACAGCGCCGGCAACGTGATCGGCGCGGGCACGTACGACCACGAGGACGCGATCGTCGTGAAGCTCGCTCCGTAGCCCGGGCAGCGCCCCGGCGCGGTCGCGGTCGTCGCGGGCTCCTGGCGCCTGGCCAGGAGCCCGGGATCACGAGCTCCGCGCGCGGGCGGTCGACTCCAGCCCGCCGGGCACGAAGTCCGTCCCCTTCTGGACACGGTCGTTCCACGTCTCGGGGGGCTTGCCTGAAGGCACTTCCCGCATCGTGATGCACCCCGGCACCGGGCACACCAGCGCGCACAGATTGCAGCCGATGCACTCCTCTTCGTCGACGAACGGGACCCGCGACGGCGCCGCCTCCCCGCTCGGATCCGCCGTCACCGCGCGATCCGGGAGGACCTTCGGGAGGTGGGTGTGGCCCGCCGCGCGCGCCTCCGCCTCCGTCCTCCCCGGCAGGTGGATGCACTGGTGCGCCCCGTCCATGCAGGCGACGTAACAGAGCTGGCACCCGATGCACTTGTCGGCGCTGATGTCCGCGACCACGCGGTACGACAGGTCGAGCTCGCCCCACTCCTGGACCTGCGGGATCGCCCTGCCGCGCAGCTCGTTCACCGAGCGCATCCCGTGATCGTCGAGCCAGTCGCTGAGCCCCTCGATCATCTCCTCGACGATGCGGTAGCCGTAGTGCATCACCGCGGTGCAGACCTGGACGCTCGTCGCGCCGAGCGCGATGAACTCGGCGGCGTCG
Organism: Sorangium aterium; assembly: GCF_028368935.1. NCBI lineage: Bacteria > Pseudomonadati > Myxococcota > Polyangiales > Polyangiaceae > Sorangium > Sorangium atrum. The sequence continues at coordinate 3,305,959 of NZ_JAQNDK010000001.1, forward strand.
CGGGAGTTCGAGATGCCGCCGATGCCGGAGATGGGCAGCCGGCCGACGCCGGGGTGGCGCGCCAGCTGGCTCAGCAGGTGGAGCGCGATCGGCTTGACCGCGGGCCCGCAATAGCCGCCGTTCGTCGACGCGCCGCCGACCCGCGGGAGCGGGACCATCCGCTCCAGATCGACGCCCATGAGCGACTTGACCGTGTTGATCAGCGAGACGCCGTGCGCCCCGGAGCGGAGCACGGCCTCGCCCGGCTCCAGGATGTCGCCGACGTTGGGCGTGAGCTTCACGATGACCGGCGTCGTCGCGAACTCGACGGCCCAGCGCGCGATCTCCTGGAGGACCGCCGGCTCGTTGCCGACGGCCGAGCCCATGCCGCGCTCGCACATCCCGTGCGGACAGCCGAAGTTGAGCTCGAGCCCGTCCGCGCCCGTGTCCTCGGCCTTGCGGATGATCTCGCGCCACTCGTCCTTCGTCTCGACCATCAGCGAGGCGATGAGCGCGTGGCTCGGGTAGCGCCGCTTGATCTCGCGCATCTCCTTGAGGTTCACGTCGAGCGGGCGATCGGTGATGAGCTCGACGTTGTTGAGCCCCATGAGCCGCGTGTTGCCGTAGTCGATGCCGCCGAACCGGCTCGACACGTTGACGATAGGGTTCCCGAGCGTCTTCCAGACCGCGCCGCCCCAGCCGGCGTCGAAGGCGCGCCGGACCTGATCTCCGGTGTTGGTCGGCGGCGCCGAGGCGAGCCAGAACGGGTTCGGGCTCTTGATCCCGGCGAAGTCGATAGAGAGGTCGGCCATCGCTCAGCTCCCTTGCGGTGAGGGCCCGGGCGCCGCGCCGCCCGCCCGCGCCGTCGTCGTCATCATCGCTTCGTGCATCGCGCGCGCGGCGATCTTCGCCTCGGCGACCGCGTTGACGACCTCCTTGCCGCCGTTCACGCAGTCGCCGCCGCTGTAGACCCTCGGGTTGCCCGTGCGGTGCGTCGCCGGGTCGACCACCACGCGCCCCCTCGCGTCGAGCACCACCCCCTCGAACGCGAGCGCCACCTGCGTCGCCCGGCTCTGCCCGATCGCGACAGCGACGAGGTCGGCGGGCAGGAGCTCCTCTTCGGCCGGCCCCGGCGCGGGGCCCCGCGCGCCCATGTCGGCGGGCGCGTCGGCGGGCGCGATCCGCAGCGCGACGACCTTGCCGCCCTCGCGCACCACCTCGACCGGCACCCGGTTCTCGACGAGGCGCGCTCCGGCGACCCGCGCGCCCTCGAGCTCGTGCGCATAGCCCGACATCTCGGCCTCGGAGCGGCGGTACACGACGGCCACGTCGACCCCGAGCAGCGCGAGCTCGTGGGCGACGTCGAGCGCCGTGTTGCCGCCGCCGATCACGACCGCGCGCCGCACGCCCGCGAGGTCGAGGCCCGGGTCGGCCTTGAGCCGCTCGATGAACGCGGTCGCGCCCACCACGCCGTCGCCGTCCTCGCCGCGGAGCGCGAGGCGCGCGTCGGCGCCCAGGCCGAGCCCCAGGAAGACCGCGTCGTGCTCCGCGAGCAGGTCGCGCGCGGAGACCTCCCCCGGCCCGGCCGCCTGCGCGACGACCGAGACGCCGGCGCGGAGCTCGACGTCCCCGAGCGACAGGACCCACTCGAGCTCCCGGAGCGCCTCGTGCCCCTTCATCTTGTAGGGCGCGATCCCGAGCGTGTTCAGGCCGCCGGGGATCGCCTTCCGCTCGAAGATCACGGCGCGGTGCCCCTCGAGGGCGAGGTAGCCCGCCGCGGCGATCGACGCGGGCCCCGCGCCCACGAGCGCGACGCTCTTGCCGGTGGGCGGCTTCGCCCGGAAGATCGCCGGATCGCGCGCGAGGGCCGACTCGACCGCGTAGCGCTGGAGGCGGCCGATCGCGATCGGCTCGCGCCCCCACGCGTTGTAGACGCAGTCGCCCACGCAGAGCACCTCGACGGGGCAGGCCTGCCCGCACGACTGGCCGAGCAGGTTGGCCGTGAGGATGGTGCGGGCCGCGCCCTTCACCTGGCCAGCCGCGATCTTCCGGATGAACGTCGGGATATCGATCGCCGTCGGGCACGCCTTGACGCAGGGCGCGTCGACGCAATAGAGGCACCGGTTCGCCTCGGCGACCGCCTCGGCGTCGGTGTAGCGCGGGCTCTTGTCCTCGAATCGCTCTTCGATCCGACCGGACGGGAGGGCTGAGAGGCGTATCGGGGCTCGGGTCATGCTGGCGCTCGCGCGGCTCCTCTCGATGGGTGCGTGGTGGGTGGTGACTAGAAGGCCTGGGCTCCCTGGCTCGGTCCGAGCCGGCGCGGGAGGTAGCGCCCGGCGCCCCGCTGCACGTCGAGCTTGCCGTCCGTGCACTGGACCCGGCCGTTCACGATGACGTGCGTCGGCTTCCCCTTCACCTCGAAGCCCTCGAAGATGCTCCTGTCGCACCGGTGATGGTGCGTCTTCGCGGAGATCGTGCTCGTCCCCTTCGGGTCGAAGATCACGAGATCCGCGTCGCCGCCCGGCACGATCGAGCCTTTGCGCGGGTACAGCCCGAAGATCTTGGCCGGCTGCGTCGAGAAGAGATCGACGAAGCGGTGGACGTCGATCCGCCCCGCGAGCACCCCGTAGGTCCAGAGGAGGGCGAGGCGGTTCTCGATGCCGGCGGCGCCGTTCGGGATCCGCGAGAAATCGTCCTTGCCCATGTCCTTCTGGCCGACCTGGTTGAAGGGACAGTGGTCGGTCGCCACGGTCTGGATGAGCCCCGACGAGAGCGCGGCCCACAGCGCGTCCTGGTGGCCCTTCGGCCGGATCGGCGGGCTCATCACGTAGGCCGCCCCCTCGAAGCCGGGCTTCTCGTACACCGAGTCGTCGAGCAGGAGGTACTGCGGGCACGTCTCGGCCATGACCACCTGGCCCCGGCTCCGCGCCTCGGTGACCGCGGCGAGCGCCTCCTTGCAGGTGAGGTGGACGATGTAGATCGGCTCGCCGATCATCCGGGCGAGCATGATCGCGCGCCCCGTCGCCTCGCCCTCGATCGGCGCGGGGCGGCTCTGCGCGTGGAACCGCGGGTGGGTCTTGCCCTCCTTCAGGAGCTTCTTCTGGAGCGCGACGACCGCGTCGCCGTGCTCGGCGTGGACGGTCACGAGCGCGCCGAGGCCCTTGGCGGCCTCCATCACCTGGATGAGCTCCGGATCGTCGACGCCGATGGCCCCGCGGTAGGCCATGAAGGTCTTGAACGACGGGATGCCGTGCTCGCGCGTGCAGACGGCCATCTCCTTGAGCGTGTCGTCGCCGAACCAGGTGACGGCCATGTGGAAGGCGTAATCGGAGACCGCCTTCTTCGCCTTCTCGTTCCACATCGCGAGCCCGTCGAGCAGCGCCTGCCCTCGGGCCGGGATCACGAAATCGATGATCGAGGTCGTGCCCCCGGCGACGCCCGCCGCCGTGCCGGTCTCGAAATCATCGGAGCTCTCGGTCCCCATGAACGGCAGCTCCATGTGCACGTGGGCGTCGACCCCGCCGGGGAAGATGAGCTGCCCCGAGGCGTCGATCACGGTGTCCCCCGCGCGCTCCTTCGACAGCCCGGCGCCGACCGCGGCGATCTTCCCGTCCTCGCAGTAGACGTCGCCGACGAACCGGTCGCTCGCTGTGATGATCTCGCCGTTCTTGATCAGGATGCCCATGTTGCTCCTCTGCGGGTGAGCGCCGGGCGGCGGGTCCCCTCCGGGGGGAGGCGCCGCCATGGCGAGGGAAACGCCGGGGGAGAGAGCCGGCCGCGAACAGCGCCCCGGCGCTGCTGGTGTCTTCGCGGTGGACTTCGCATCGCTCGTCGCGCTCGTCGCCTGACCTCTCCGTCCTCCCGCCGCCCCGGGCCCTCAGGGCAGATGTTCCGTGAGCTCGCCGTACGTCTCGGGCCGGCGATCGCGGTAGAACTGCCACGTCCTCCGCACCTCCTCGATCAGGTCGAGGTTCATCTCGGCGACGACGAGCTCGTCCTTGTCCTCGCTCCCCGTCGCGAGGAAGCTGCCCCTCGGGTCGCAGAAGTAGCTCGTCCCGTAGAACTTGCCGATGTTCCACGGCGCCTCGGTGCCGACGCGGTTCGAGGCGGCGATGAAGTAGCCGTTGGCCACGGCGTGCGCGGGCTGCTCGAGCTTCCAGAGGTACTGGGAGAGCCCGGCGACCGTCGCCGAGGGGTTCCACACGATCTCGGCGCCGTTCAGGCCGAGCAGCCGCGCCCCCTCCGGGAAGTGGCGATCATAGCAGATATAAACGCCGATCCGCGCATACCGCGTCTGGAACGTGGGATACCCGAGGTTCCCCGGCTTGAAGAAGAACTTCTCCCAGAACCCGTTCGTGTGCGGGATGTGCGTCTTCCGGTACTTGCCGAGGTACGTGCCGTCGGCGTCGACCACGGCGGCCGTGTTGTAGTAGACGCCCGCCATCTCCCGCTCGTAGATCGGGATGATCATCACCATCTTGTACTTCTTGGCATACGCCGCGAGCCGCTCGACCGTCGGGCCGGGGACGGGCTCGGCCACATCGCACCATTTCGCGTCCTGCGAAGGACAGAAGTAAGGTGTGTTGAAGACCTCCTGCAAACAGAGGATCTGCACACCCCTCTTCCCCGCCTCGTCGATGAACGGCAGGTGCTTCTCGAACATCGCGTCCCGGATGGCCATGACGGAGGCGCCGTCGTCGCCGATCGGGGTGGAGCACTGGATCAGCCCGCCAAGTACATTCCTTGCCATCAGAACCACCTCGTGATGACGATCTTGCGCTCCGTGTAGAAGTCGATGGCCGTCGGGCCGTGCGCCTTCAGATCGCCGAAGAAGCTGCCCTTCTGGCCGCCGAAGGGGAAGAAGGCCATGGGCGCCGCGACGCCGATGTTCACGCCGACCATCCCGGCGCCCACGCGGTGCTGGAACTCGCGCGCCGCGCGGCCGCTCGACGTGTAGATCGACGCCGCATTGCCGTACTCGCTCCGGTTCGCGATCGCGATCGCCTCGTCGAGGTCGCTCGCGCGCATCAGGCACGCGACCGGCCCGAAGATCTCCTCGGTCGCGATCACCATCCCTGGCCGCACGTCGTCGAAGACCGTGGGCCCTACCCAGTTGCCGTCCGGATACCCCTCGACCCTGGCGTCCCGGCCGTCGAGGAGGAGCGTCGCCCCCTCCGCCACGCCCTGGTTGATGTACGAGAGCACCCGGTCCCTGTGCGCCGCCGAGATCACCGGGCCCATGGTCACGCCCGGCTTCGACCCGTCGCCCAGCACGATCCCCTTCGCGTGGCGCACGAGCCCGTCGCGCACGGCCTCGTAGGTGTCGCCGACGCACACGACGACGCTGCCGGCCAGGCATCGCTGGCCGGAGCAGCCGTAGATGGACTCGGCCACGTTGGCGACCGTCATCTGCCGCTCGGCGTCCGGCATCACGACGAGGAAGTTCTTCGCCCCGCCGAGCGCCTGGACCCGCTTGCCCGCCTCCGCGGCGCTCTTGTACACGTGGCGCGCGACCGCCGACGAGCCGACGAACGACACGCCCGCGATGTCCCTGTGCGCGCAGAAGGCGTTCACGACGTCGCGGCCGCCGTGGACCAGGTTCACCACCCCGGGCGGCAGCCCGGCCTGCTCGATCAGCTCGAAGATGCGCTGCTGCGAGAGCGGGACCTGCTCCGACGGCTTGAGCACGAACGTGTTCCCCGTCGCGATCGCGTACGGCAAGAACCAGAGCGGCACCATCGGGGGGAAATTGAACGGCGTGATCGCCGCGAAGACGCCGAGCGGCTGGCGGATCGTGTGGCAGTCGATCCGGGACGCCACGTCCTCGAGGCCCTGCCCCATCAGGAGGGCCGGGATGCCGGCCGCGTGCTCGACGTTCTCGATGCCGCGACCGAAATCGTTCCGGGCCTCGGACAGCGTCTTGCCGTGCTCGGAGGTGCAGATCGCCGCGATCTCGTCGCGATGGGCGTCGAAGATCTCGCGCAGCTTGAAGAGGTAGCGCGCCCGCTGCACCGGCGGCGTCGCGCTCCAGCCGGGGAACGCCGCCTGCGCGGCCTTCACCGCCGCGTCGACGTCGGCCGCCGTCGAGAGGGGGACCTCCGCAAGAGATTCCCCGGTCGCCGGGTTCTTCACCTCGAGGCGCGTCGTCCCCGAAGCTCGAGACCAGGCTCCGCCGACGAAGTTTTCCAGCACACGCATCGTGAAAAACCTTTCCCCCCGGCGAGGTCGTCACTCGGCAGCCCCGACCAACAGGCCGGGCGCCGCCCCTGGCTGCTGGGCATCACAGCCCACCGATCGAGCGCTACATGCGGTGGGGGCCATCCGTCAAGCCTCGCTGCGAAGCGGCGCGCGCCGCACCCGCCTGCGGAAGATCCCCAGCGCACATCCCGTAGTATAGACCACAGAGCGGCTGGCGGCCCACCGTGCAACTGCCCAGCAGGACGTCATGAAATACTTTGGAAATAACTCGGGTATGCCCTGGGTGGGCCGCGTGAACGACGCGAACGACGCAAACGAGAGGACCATGCCGCTCGAGCGACTCCATCCGCCACGGCGCCCCACGCCGAGCCGGCCCGGCGCGGCACCGCCTTGGCCGCGCACGGCGCGTCGCGCGCGGCCAAGGCGTCACGCGCGGCCAGGGAGGAGTCGCGCCGAAGCACCGCGCGGCACCTCGACCGGAGCACCGCATCGAAAGTCGCTCGTGGTCGTTGCCCCGTCGATCGAACCGTCCTAGGTGCACCCCATGGACCTCGCGGATCCTTGCCCGGTGGCCAGGCGCACGACTATCCCAGGGGATGGCTGTGCGCGCTGGCGGCTCGGCGGTGCGCAGACGTAAGATCGGTGCGCGCTCGGTGAGACGATGACCAGACCCAGCATGCTGTTCGACACGACGGAGCACGTGCTCATCGCCGTCCACGGCAGGGAACCGCCGAGCGACGAGGAATGGGAATCGTATATGGTGGCGGCGGGCAGCCTGCCGCCCACCTGCACGAAGACTCTCGTGGTGACCGCCGGAGGGGGACCCAACGCGAAGCAGCGGGCGTCCATCAACGACTACGTGAGCAAGACCGCGCTCACCGTGGCGATCTGCACGGACGCGCTCCTCGTCAGGCAGATCGGGACCGCGCTCAGCTGGTTCAACCCGCGGGTCAAGGCGTTCCGGGGCAGCGACGTCGTGGCCGCGCTGCGCTATCTGGAGATCACCGGGCCTGAGGCCGCCTTGGTGCAACACAAGGTCACGAAGATGAGACTCGAGATCGAGGGCCGGCCGTCGCGCGCGCCGCGCTGACCCGGGGGCCGCCGGGGAGATCGGGGCGACGCGCGGGGCGCGGGGGTGGTAGGACAGGGACCGGACCACCGCGATGAACACGACCCGCTGGCAGCAGCTCATCTCCTTGCGAGAAGCGCGAGAAGCGCGAGAGGCGCGAGAGGCCCCGAACGGCGCGTGGCGGCCCCGCTTCTTCCGCCCGGCGCGCGAGGACGACGCGGAGGAGCTCGGCCGCTTGCTCCACGACGACGCCCGGATCGAGATCTTCGACACGATCGACCGGCAGCTCGCCGACCTCGTGAAGACCCGCCACCCCCGGGAGCGCCTCGGTGAGCGGGACATCGCGCGGCTCGTGGGAGAGCGCCTGAACGGCGTCCCTATCGAGGCCTATGGAGTCTGGGTCTACTATCCGTGGTCGCACCGCCTCGTGCACCTGCTCGATGAGGCGGAGTTCGTCGAGCTGCGGACCGACCGGAACAAGCACAAGATCAGCGGTGAGGAGCAGGCCGCGCTCGCCCGCCGGCGCGTGGGCGTCGTCGGCCTCTCCGTGGGGCAGTCCGTGGCGATGACCATCGCGCTCGAGCGGGGCGCCGGCGAGCTGCGCCTCGCGGACTTCGACCACCTCGATCTCTCGAACCTGAACCGGATCCGGACCGGCGCGCACAACCTCGATCTGCCGAAGGTCGTCGCCACGGCGCGCGAGATCGCCGAGCTCGACCCGTTCCTCGACGTGAAGTGCTTCCCCGAGGGGGTCACGGCGGACAATATCGATCGCTTCCTGCTCGACGGGGGCAAGCTCGATGTCCTCGTGGACGAGTGCGACAGCCTCGATATCAAGCTCCTGCTCCGCGCGAACGCGCGCGCCCACCGCATACCGGTCGTGATGGAGACGAGCGACCGGGGGCTCATCGACGTCGAGCGCTTCGATCTGGAGGGCGATCGGCCGATCCTCCATGGGCTCGTCGGCGATCTCACGCCCGAGCGCCTCCGCGGCCTGTCGACCGAGGACAAGGTGCCTTATGTCATGCAGATCATCGGGCAAGACGCGATCTCGCTGCGGCTCCGCGCGTCGCTCATCGAGGTGCAGCAATCGGTGAGCACATGGCCTCAGCTCGGGTCGGCGGTCGTCCACGGCGGGGCGGCCGCCGCGGACACGGCGCGCCGGATCGCCCTCGGCGAGCCGGTGCGGTCGGGCCGGTACTACGTCGACCTGGAGCAGCTCATCGGCGGCCCCGAGGGGGAGCCTGCCGCCGCGGACGCGCCGCGCGCGCCGGGCCCTGCCCTCGCCGCGGCGGCGGGCCCGCTCCCGGCCGCCGAGGCGGGCGCCGTCGAGCTCGACCCGGCGCGGCTCCGGCGGCTCGTCGCGGCGGGCGTCGCGGCGCCCTCGGGCGGCAACTGCCAGCCCTGGCTCTGGGTCCACGAGGGCCGTCGCCTCGGGCTGTTCCACGACCGCGCGCGCTCCGAGTCGCTCGCCGACTTCCAGGGCGCGGGCGGCGTGGTCGCGCTCGGCGCGGCCGCCGAGAACGTCGTCCTCGCCGCGCACCGCGAGGGGCTCAGCGTGCGCGTCTCGCCGTTCCCGCGCGAGGGCGACGAGGACCTGGCCGCGACGTTCGCGTTCTTCGGCGCGCCGCCGCCCGGCGCCGAGGAGCACCTGATGGATGGCCTCGCGGACGCCATCGGGATCCGGCACACGAACCGGCGCCCCGGCCAGCGGGCGCCGCTCGCGGAGGAGCACCGCGCCGCCCTCCGCGCCGCGGTCGAGTCCGTGCCCGGGGCGCGCCTCGAGCTGCTCGAGGCGCCGGCGGAGCTCGACGAGATCGGCGCCCTCATCGGCGCCGGGGATCGGCTCCGGATGCTCGCGAGGCAGACCCACGCCGACATGATGAGGGAGGTCCGCTGGACCGAGGCGGAGGCCGAGGCGCGCCGGGACGGGCTGTTCGTCGGCACGCTCGAGCTCTCGCCGACCGATCTCGCGGGGTTCAAGATCTGCCGGGATTACCGCGCCCTGGAGCTCGTGCGGCGCTGGGGCGGCGGCCGGGGGCTGGAGAGGATGGCGCAGAAGGCGATCCGCTGCGCGACGGCCGTCGGGCTGATCACCCTGCCGCGCGCCCGGCCCACCGACTATTTCCAGGGCGGCAGGGCGGTCGAGCGCGCGTGGCTCACCGCGGCGCAGCTGGGCATCGCGGTCTACCCGATGACGACGCTGCCTTACCTGTTCGCGCGGCTGATCCGGGGCCGCGGCGAGGGGCTCGACGCGGAGACCGCGGAGGCCGCGACCGGGCTCCGGGAGCGTTATCTCCGGCTGTTCGACGTCACCGACGCGACGGCGGAGGTCCTGCTCTTCCGCCTGTCGCTCGCGGGCCCCGTGTCGGCGCGCTCCCTCCGCCGCCCCCTCGACGACGTGCTCGTCGTGCGCTGACCCGGTGGCGCGGGCGGCCCGCGCCGCTCCGCGGCGGCCTGCGCAGAGCCGCGGCGGCCCGCGCGGCGCCGGCCCTCACGGCGTCGGGCGATCGCCGAGGAGCCAGCTGCGCGCGGCCCCCTCGTCCTTGAAGACCCGCACGAGCTGCGCGGTCCCCGCCTCACGGGCGATCCGGCTCGCCTGCAGCGCCGCGAGATCGCTTTGCACGAGCTCGGCGGCCCTGATCACCCCCATCGCGGTCGAGGTCGCCGCGATGTCTCGGAGGAGCTCCGTCGCCTCCTCCGAGGCGATGGAAAAGCCACGGAAGTCCACGAGGACGCGGATCCTCCGGCCGTAGAGCGAGCCAAGGGCCTTCTTGTACTCCGCGGCGTACGCTTGCGCCTCCTCCGTGCGCACGACGCCCTGCAACGTGACCTCGATGAGAGCGTTGATGAGGTCGATCTTGAGCTGGTACATGCCGCCTCACCTGGAGAACCGAGACCAAGAGACCATAGCGTCGCGCCGCCGCCGATCCAGGCCGTTATCGCAGCTTCGGCTCCGTGAGCCGGTAGACGTGCTCCACGAACTCCGGGACGACCTCCCTGGCGACGATCCACAGCCGTCCTTCGCCGAGGTCGAGCAAGCTGGCAGGCCCCTCGTACGTCAGCTTGCCGCGCTCACCGAAGTAGATGAACGACTTCCTGTCATGGGCGCGGAACCAGCCGCACGCCGCGTCGAGCAGCGGGCCCAGCGCGGCGTCTCCGCCGGGGTGCATCGGGAAGATGCGCACCGAGTCGAGGAGGCGGAAGAGGTTCGTGCCGAGCTCGCCGAGCTCGAGGACCGCGACCGCCAGCGGCTCGCCGTGCTGGCGCGCCACGAAGAGCGCGCGCTCCCGCTCCAGGCCCGCGCTGCGCCAGCGCTCGACGCAGGGCCCCATCCCGAGCCTGCCTGGCACGAGATCGAGCGCCTCCGCGTACATGCGCGGCGACGTCGCGCACACGAGGCCGAGCAGCGCCGCCTGCTCCCCGGGGGTCGGCTCGCCGATCTCGATCGGCCCGCCGGCCACGTGCTGCCCGCCCGCCACGTGCGGAGCGCGCGGCGCGGCGCGCGCGTCCACCCCCATCAGGCGGAAAGGCAGCGACAGCACGTGGCCCGTCTCCTGGCGCGCGCGGGCGAACTCGAACAGCGATCGCTCGTTCCACGCGACGTGCGCCTCCGCGTAGGCGATGATCCAGCGGCACTCCGGATCGGCCATCGCGTGCTCGAAGCAGCGAGTGAACATGTCGCGGAGCACCTGCCGTGAGCTCAGGTTCGACGCGGACTTTGGCCGCTTCGCGAGCTGATGAATCATCCACGTGCTGTGGTATGGCTTCATGATCGAGAAATTGCCCTCGATCCCGTGCTCGGACAGACACGCCACGTTGTACAGGAGGTGCGGCACCGCCGCGGCCTTCTGCGCCATGGTCAGGAAGCTCGGCTTGATGGCCTCGAAGTGCTCTGGCCGCCGCCCGGAGAGGTTGAAATAGCCGGACGAGTCGAAGAGATCCCAGAGCTCCGCCTGCCACGCGGTCCCCCCGTAGGTCGTCGCGTGCAGGATGCGGGAAACGAGCCTGAGCCAGCGCCGCTCGTCCTCGCGCCGCGCGGCGGTCACGTGCACGCTGCAGAGCTGGGTGTCCGCGCCCTCCACGGCCGACACCGACCGCACCTCGCCCCGCAGGTGGACGACCCCGTCGTCGCCGTCGGGGAGCTCCAGCGAGAGCTTGAGCCTGGGGAGCAGCGGCGGGTGCCCCCTCGTCAGCGCCATCCGCAGGCCCGCGAAGGACACGTCGACCACCTCGGCCTCGATCGGCGGGAGGTGAAGCCACTGGGGGTGCAGGAAGCGCGCGGTGAGGTCGGCCTCGACGCCCCGCTGCTGCAGGCTCTTGCGGAGGCGCTCCACGCGCGCCGGCAGCGCGGAGACGAGCTCGCCCGGGCGCACCTCGTCGGCGCGGACGTTGAAGCGAAAGACGGAGTTCTGCCCGGCGATCTCGACCGCGGCGTCCTCGCTCCAGCCCTTGATGCCGAACCACGTGACCGTCCCGGCCCCCACCTCGCCGAGCATCACGCAGAGGGGCGGCGCGCTCTCGGCGGAGCGGCGGACGACGCCCTTCCTCCGCAGCAGGAAGCCGAGGATGTTGCGCACCCTCCTGGGGTCGTCGATGATCTCGCGCACTTGCCCCGCGTCCGTGGCCGTGGGCCTGAACAGGCTCGCCGCGGCCGCCTTGGCCACGCCCTCATCGACGAGGGCGCGCAGCACGTCGTGGATCTGCCCCGCCGCGCGCGAGGGGGTCGCGTCCTGGAACGACAGCCCGATGAGCGGCCCCCGCAGGCCCATCGACTGGAGCACCAGCACGGCGGAGAGCGGACCGATCTCGACGTCGCGGGCGTACAGGCGCACCCGGACGGCGCTGCCGAAAGGGAACGAGGTCCGATAGTCGGGCTCGATCCAGGCGCCCATCGAGCCGAGCAGGACGACCGGGTAGCTCGGATCCCGCCCCTCGATGCGCAGCCGGACCGCGCCGCCGTCCAGCCAGCACGCCTCCGGCACCCCGATCGCCGGATCGCCCCCGAGGAGCACCCGATCCAGCGGCGCCCCATCCGCGCTGCCGCCGGCGGTCCAGCGCGCGTCCTGCCCGAAGCCGACCTTCGGAATCACGGTCACGCGGTCGCCCCCTCTACCGTGAGGCCACGCGCTCCAGATGAGGAACAGGCAACGATGCTGCTCCGCCGACGTGGCGAGGAAGCACGACGCCGTTCGGCGAGCTCGCCAACACCCCGCAGGAGCTCACCTGGAAGCCGGGAAGGAGGCAGATCCACTTGCGCGTACTTCCATATCCTCTGTACCGGATGTCAACATCCCGCGTCAAGCGCCGCCCGTGCCGCGCGCGCCGACGAGCATCGACGTCGCCGTCGTCAACGTCATCGACGGCGCCACGTCGCCACGTCGCCACGTCGCCACGTACCTTTGCGTTCACCCGTCCGTCGTAATCGCGGTCGCCCCGCGCCCTGAACACGGGAGCAAGATCGCGATGGATCCACGGGAGAGCGGGGCGATGGTCTGGACGTGGCAGGCGGCCACGGCTGTCCGTGCTACAAAGCGCCACCCCGATGCCCGACTTGAGCGCCTTTCTGCACGCCGACGGCTGGATCACGCTGGCGACCCTCAGCGCGCTGGAGATCGTGCTTGGGATCGACAACATCGTCTTCCTCTCCATCATGACGGCGAAGCTGCCGCCGGAGCAACAGCCGCTCGCCCGCCGCATCGGCCTCCTGCTCGCCCTCGGGATGCGGCTGCTCCTCCTGCTCGCGATCTCGTGGGTGATGGGACTCAAGGCCACCCTGTTCAGCCTGCTCGGACAGGACTTCAGCGGGCGTGATCTGATCCTGCTCGGCGGCGGCGTGTTCTTGATTGGCAAGGCGACCCACGAGATGTTCGACAAACTCGAGGTCGACGATCCCAAGGAAGAGCAGCCGAAGGCGAAGGGGTCGTTCGTCTCCGTCATCACGCAGATCGTGCTGCTCGACATCGTCTTTTCGCTCGACTCGGTCATCACCGCCGTCGGCATGGCGCAGCACATCTCGATCATGATGGTGGCCATGTTCATCGCGGTGGGCGTGATGCTCGTCTTCGCCGGGAGCATCGGCGCGTTCATCCAGCGCCACCCGAGCATGAAGATCCTCGCGCTGAGCTTCCTGCTCCTCATCGGCGTGGTGCTGGTGGCCGACGGCATGGGCCAGCACATCAGCAAGGGGTATATCTACTTCGCGATGGCCTTCTCGCTCGGCGTCGAGCTCATCAACATGCACCTCCGGGCGCGCCAGCGGCGCACGAAGATGGGGAGCTCTCCAGACCTCTCGCCGGCGCACGAGCAGGCTCCTCCGGGGAGCTGAGGCCACGCGGGGATCTCCGCGGAAGAGCCGGAGAGGCGGCGGAGACCGGGGCTCTTGGAGCGAGCACCGGGAGAGCCTGTAAACAATTCGCACAGAGGTGGTCTCCGAGGGTAGACGGCGAGAGCGGCCGGTCCCAGAAGTGACACCGGGGTTCTCCACCGAGGTGAGTGTGAGCGACGAGCGAGACGACCAAGGAGACTCAGAGCGGGGAAAGCGGCGGCGCATCGTCGTCGTCGACGACGACGACGCGATCGTCGAGACGCTGGCGGAGGTGCTGCTGGCCGAAGGGTATGAGGTCGAGGGGTACACCGACCCCCTCGAGGCCCTGGAGCGGCTGCGCTCCCAGGCGCCGCCCGACGCCATCGTCATCGACTGCGTGATGCCGTTCCTGGACGGGCCGCGCCTCATCGAGACGCTCGCGGCCGAGGGGAGAGCGGCGCCCGTCGTGCTCGTGACCGCGCTCAGCGATCCCGGCTTCTGCATCGATCCGAACCACCCGGACGCGACGAGGATCATCAACAAGCCGTTCGACCTGGAGCAGCTGCTGGAGACGCTCGACGACCTCACGAGCGCGCCCCCGGTGAGCGCGCCAGAGGCGCGGCGGCGCTCGCGGACCGCGTCGACGCAGCGGACGTAGCGGCGTCGGCGCGTCAGCGCTGGCGCGCCGTGGTACGGGCGCGCCTGCGCACGAGGCCGGCGCGGCGCCCCGCTCAGGGGCCGCCGCGTCGGCGCGCCTGCGCGCCGTGGTCGCGCGGGGCGCTCAGGGCCGGGGGAGCGCCGCGGAGAGCCCGTGGACGGCCTCGGCGCCCACGGGGACGGTGACGCTCGACCCCTTGAAGTCGCCGCCGACCGGCTCGTAGGAGCCGTCGAGGCACTGCGCGAGGAACGTCTCCGCGATCGCGTTGAACGACATGGAGTTCTCCGGGCGGGCGAAGCCGTGTCCCTCGTCGGGGTACAGCACGTACGTGACCGGGATCCCCTTGCTCGTCATCGCCTTGACGATCTGATCGCTCTCGGCCTGCTTCACGCGCGGATCGTTGGCGCCCTGGCCGATGAGGAGGGGCCGCTTGATCTGGTCGGCGCGGTAGAGCGGCGAGCGCGTGCGCAGGAGATCGCGGCCGTCCTCCGTGCGGGGGTCGCCGACCCGCTTCGCGAAGAGCTCGAGCATCGGCGCCCAGTAGGGCGGGATGGACTGGAGCAGGGTCACGAGGTTCGACGGGCCGACGATGTCGACGCCGCAGGCGAAGGTCTCCGGCGTGAAGGTCAGGCCGACGAGCGTCGCGTAGCCGCCGTAGCTGCCGCCCATGATCGCCACGCGAGCCCTGTCGGCGATGCCCTGCGCGACGGACCAGTCCACCGCGTCGAGCAGGTCGTTGTGCATCTTGCCCGCCCACTCGAGGTCGCCCGCGTTGACGAACTTCTTCCCGAGGCCCGTCGAGCCCCGGAAGTTGACGCTCAGCACGGCGTAGCCGCGGTTCGCGAGCCACTGGTGCATCGGATCGAGGCGGAAGGAGCTGCGCGCCCAGGGGCCGCCGTGGACGAGGAGCACCATCGAGAGCGGCCTGTCGGGCTTGCCGTCGCCGTCGGGGTCGGCGCCGCGCGGCAGCGACAGGTAGCTCACGAGCTCGAGGCCGTCGCGCGCCTTGATGACCACGGGCCGCAGCTTCACGAGCGGCTGCGACTCGAGCGCGGCGCGGTTCGTGAAAAGGAACGTCGCCTTCTTCGCGTCACGATCGTAGAGGTAGTATCGGACCGGGCCGTCCGAGACCGTGTATCCGACGGTCCAGCGCTTGTCGTCGAGCGACCGGCTCAGCACGTCGAGCTCGCCGTCGGCGACCGCGCGGAGGGCGTCGAGATCCGGCTGGATGCTCTTGTCGAGCACCTGCCAGCGCTTGCGCTCGCGCTCGGAGGCCGCCGCCTGGACCTTGCCCGTCTTCGGGTGGACGATCACGTCGCTGACATCGGCCTTCGCGTCCTCGGCGAGCACCGCGGGCTTCGCCTTCCGCAGATCGAGGGTGACGAGCGCGGAGGTGTCGCGGCCGCGGCTGTCGCGGAAATAGAGCGTCTTGTCGGCCGCGTCGAAGCCGATCGCCTCGCTCGTCACGGCGTCCTCGGGCCCGAACGCGACGAAGGGCTTCGGCTCCTTGCCCGTGAGGTCGAGGTACTCCTGGCCTCCGTCGCGCGTCATCCTCGACGCGAGCCGCACCTTGAAGTCATGGTCGGTGACGAACCCCACGAACCCGTCGTTCTGCCGCACGAGCTTGCGCTCGCCGGTGCGCACGTCGACGCGGTAGAGGTCGTGGACCTTCTTGTCCCGATCGTTCATGCCGATCAGGATCTCGTTCGGGATCTTGGGGCTCATCCCCTCGAACATCGCGGAGATGCCGTCGAAGGGGGTGAGATCCTTGATCTGCCCGGTCTTGAGCTCGACGGCGTAGATGTGCCAGTTCTCGTCGCCGGCCTTGTCCTGGCGATAGAGGACGTAGTCCTTCGCGTAAGGGAACAGGAAGGTGCGCACCCCGCGGCTCTGCTCCTTCGTGACAGGCTTGGCCGACGCGGGCGCCTGGGCCGGGCCGACCCACACGTTGAGCACGCCGTCGGAGGGGGCGAGGAACCCGAGCCGCTGGCCGTCCGGGCTGATCTGGGGGGACATGCGATCCGGGTTGCCGAAGAGCATGCGCCGGGGCATGAGCGTCGCGTCGGCGCGCGGCCCGGCCTTCGTCGGCGCGGCCGGGGCCGCTGCCGCCGGGGCCGCGGACGCCGGGGCTGCGGGCGCAGCCGGGGCCGGCGCTGCGGCCTGTCGGGGGGGCGGCGGCGCGGACGCCGGAGCGCCGCCGCAGGCAAGCGGCGCGACCAAGGGCAGCAGGAACAGGGATCGGAGCTTCTGGGGCAAGTCCATGGGTTCACCCGGGGCGCGGAGCCGCTGGCGGCACCCCGCATGCGCCGGGCCCGCGCGCCGAGCGTCATAACCGAGATCCCGGAGGCCGGTCTACGGCGCCGCGCCGGAGGCGCCCGCGATCCGCCCAGCCCGGATCGCCTGATCCGGGGGCGTGCCAGGTCCGTGTCAGGCGGCTTGCTGCGGGGTCGTGCTGGTGGGCGCGCCGCGCGTGTCGAGCGCGAGCTTGCTCGACAGCCACGCTCGCACGCGCTCGAGGTGGAGCGCCTCGTGCTGCTCGGCCACGCGGAACTCGGCGGCCATCTCTTCCTGGCCGTAGGCGATCGCCAGGTCGATGAGCATCCGCCAGCCGTCGTTGTCCGTGAGCTCGGCGACGAGCAGCGCCTGCAGGCTCTGCCCGAGGTTGATCCTCGGCTCGACGGCGACCGCGAGGACGCCGGTCGACGCCAGGCCGATGACGTCGGCGCCGGGCGTCATCGCGGTCGGATCGGCCCCGAGCCGCTCGATCGCGCGCTTCACCAGCGCGAAGTGCAGGAGCTCCTCGTCGCGGATCGCCTCGAGGTCAGCGCGCGTCGGGCCTCCCTCGAAGCTCCCCTCCGCGTCGTGCTTGGCGATCATCGCCTCGTAGAGGCGCGTGCCCGAGCGCTCGAACTGGAGGCGCTCGCCGAGCTTGTCGATGAGGAGCGCGGGGGGCCTGCCGTGGATGAGCTCTCCGGCTGCCTTGACGACCCCCTTGACGCTCGCCGGCGGCGGCACGCTCCCGACCGTGCCCGACTCCCTCGCGTACTCGCTCCTGACCGCCGCGGCGTCGGCCTCGCTCCCGGGGGAGCTCGGCGGGATCACCTGCGCAAACTCGATGAGCTCCTTGCTGTCGATGGGAGAGGTCGCGATGCCCGTGGTGTTGGTCCCCATCTTGATCTGTTTCATGGCGTCGCCTCCTTCTGTCCGTCGATCTTCTCGGCGCGCCGCGAGAGCTCGGTGCCCGGCGTGAACCGGTAGCCCGCGGCCACGATCTCGGAGGGGGAGCCGGCGGAGTTCATCTGCTGCCGGTAGGCGATCGTCGCGGCGCTCTCCGGGACGACCCTCGGATCGACGATGTCCTCGCCGACGGCGCGGAGATGCACCTCTCTGGACAGCACGTCGCGCACGAACTGGCGGTGGCTCTCGTGGGAGATCGGGTCCGGGAGCGAGGCGGGGAGGATCTCGGCCGCGTCGCGCCCCTCGATCCGGTTGAGGTGGTCGATGGCCACGTGGAGCTGCCCGAGCTCGTAGTCGAGGAACCGCTCCCAGATCCGCTTCACGCGGGCGTTCTGCTCCTGCTGGAGGCAGCTCCAGTAGTTGTAGACCTCGGTGGCCTCATGGAGGACCCACTTCTCCAGCCAGGTCTCCTCGGGGTCGATGATCGCCTCGTACTGCGTGACGTGCTGCTCCTCGATCGAGGCGATCTCGGCGTAGAGCAGCCGCGCCACCGGGTCCGTGAAGAACGGCCCGACGTTGACGTAGTAGTTGTGCGTCTGCTGCTCGGCCGACATGATGGTGAGCGCGTTGAGCTTCGTGATCCCGCTCGCGGTCCGCCGGTCGTACGGCGCGCGCACGTCGTCCTCGGGGGCGCGGTGCTCCACCGCGGTCGGACGCCCCGCCGTCACGTCGGTGTACGACTGCAGGATGTTGTTCGCGTCCTTGCCTTCCAGGCGGTCCAGGAGCGCCGAGTAGCGATACAGGTGATCGTAGTCCTCGAGCATGCCGAAGCGATAGACCTGCGCGAGGTACGGGTCAGGCTCGGCGAGCGCCACGTGCGCGGTGATCTCGATCGCGACCTGCTCGTATCCGATGGTGGTCTCCAGCGGCGACTGATCCGGCGGGTTGAGCCAGTTCACCAGCGTGGCCTGGTGGTGATCGACGCGCCGCACCTGGGCGAGCACGCGCCGCAGATCCCGGTTCATGCGCGCGAAGCTGTGCAGGAACCGCACGCTCTCGAGCTCGATGCCGTTCATCAGGATGACGCGCACGCGGGTGAACGCGTCGTCGTCGAGCTTGCTGAACGGCACCTGGACGAGATCACGCCAGTTGAACGACTGGCGGTCGAGCGGTGTCCCCCGCTCTCTCAGGAGATCAAGAGCCATGTTGCCCCTCCTCGCGCGTCGCGCTCGTGCGCCGTGCTGGTGCGCCGATGAACGGCCGCTGCGGCGATACCTGAAGCCGCCTTCACGAGGGCGCAAGCGTGGGTTTATCCCGAGAGGCCGGGTCCGCGCGCCGGCCTTTCCCGCATGAATCCGCCAGACGCATGTGCGCGCCCGCGTCCGCGCTGTGCTAGAAGAGCGGTCACGTTGATCAAGCGAGAAATAAACCGCCAAGGACGCCAAGGACGCCAAGATAAGATTCTCTTCTTGGCGCTCTTGGTGTCTTGGCGGTTCGAAATTCCGCGCTTTTCAGGCAATTTCAACCCGTTTGTCGCTCTAGAGCACCGCTCGTCCTGAAGAGAGAGCAGAGCGCCGGGGCCGCCGCGGCGCGCTGGCGGGCCGGTCGTGGAGGAGGTGTCGTGATCTCCAGCAGCGTCCCCGAGCTCCGGCTCCGCACCCGCAACGCGATGCCTGTCCGCGAGGGCGGCGACTACGTCCTTTACTGGATGATCGCGAGTCGCCGGACACGGTACAATTTCGGTCTGGAGCGCGCGATCGCTTGGTCCATGGCGCTCGATCGACCGCTCGTCGTGCTCGAGGCGCTCCGGTGCGGCTACCGCTGGGCGAGCGACAGGATCCATCGCTTCGTGATCGACGGCATGGCCGACAACGCGCGCCGCCTCGCGGCGGCCGGCGTCGCGCACCACCCCTACGTCGAGCCGGCCGAGGGGGCCGGCAAGGGCCTGCTCGGCGCGCTCGCGGCGCGGGCGTGCGTGGTGGTGACGGACGACTACCCCTGCTTTTTTCTCCCGCGGATGGTCGCCTCGGCCGCACGGCAGGCGCCGGTCCGCCTCGAGCAGGTGGACTCGAACGGCCTCTTGCCGATGCGCGCGGCCGATCGGGTGTTCACGACCGCGCGCTCGTTCCGCATCTTCTGGCAGCGGGTGATCGGCGAGCACCTCGGCGCGCAGCCGGCGGCCGATCCGCTGAAGCGGGCGAAGCTCCGACCTGCGGCTCCCCTCCCCCGCGCGATCGCGCGCAGGTGGCCGGCGGCCTCACAGGCGCTCCTCGGGGGCGACCCTGCGGCGCTCTCCGCGCTCCCCATCGATCACACCGTCCCGCCGGCGCCCTGCCGGGGCGGCCCGGAGGCGGCTGGCAAGGCGCTCGCGCGCTTCGTCTCGGAGCGGCTGCCGCGCTACCTGGAAGAGCGCGATCACCCCGACGCCGGCGCGACGAGCGGCCTGTCGCCGTACCTGCACTTCGGCCACCTCGCGGCGCACGAGGTCTTCGCCGCCGTTGCCCGGCGCGAGGCCTTCCGCGTCGAACGGCTCGGCCTCCCCGGGGACGGCGTGAAGCGGCCGAGCGGCAGCCGCGAGGGGTTCTGGGGGATGAGCGCCTCTGCCGAGGCGTTCCTCGAGCAGCTCGTCACCTGGCGGGAGCTCGGCTTCAACGCCTTCGCGCTCGGGGCGAGCGAGGGAGACGGGCCGCGCCCCTCGTGGAAGCGCGATCCGACCGATTACGCGTCTCTCCCGGACTGGGCGCTCGCGACGCTCGAGAAGCACGCGCGCGACAGGCGCCCGCGCGTCTACCCGCTCGAGGCGCTCGCGGCGGGGGCGACCTACGACAGGATCTGGAACGCGTCGCAGGTCGAGCTCCTCCGCGAGGGGCGAATCCACAATTATTTGCGGATGCTGTGGGGCAAGAAGATCCTGGAATGGTCGCGGACGCCGCGCGAGGCGCTCGAGATCATGATCGAGCTCAACGACCGCTATGCGCTCGACGGCCGCGACCCGAACTCGACCTCCGGCATCTTCTGGGTGCTCGGCCGCTACGATCGGGCCTGGGGTCCAGAGCGGGAGATCTTTGGCACGATACGTTACATGTCGTCAGAGAACACGGCCCGGAAGCTGCACCTCAAGGAGTACCTGGCGCGCTATGCGCGATAGCGCGCGCGGCCACGGACGGCGCGGGCGGAACGCGGGGGGCTCGCCCTCGGCGCTCGGGGAGGTGGAGCCGGGGAGCTCACCCCGGGAGCAGCCCGGCAGGCCGTGAGCAGCGCGGGGCACCTCGCCACCGGCGGCTCCTACGCCGGACGCTGGCGGCGCGCTGGCGGCCAGGGCGCACGCGGGGTTCGACGCGGCCGCCGAGGTGAGCTATCGAGCGGCCGTGGAACTCCTCCGTGAATTTTTCAGCAGGCTGAGGGAGCTCGAGTCGCTGCTCCAGTGGGGCGGCTACCCCGTCCTGATGATCATCATCTTTGCCGAGACGGGGTTGCTCATCGGGTTCTTCCTTCCCGGGGACTCGCTGCTCGTCACCGCCGGGGTGCTGGTCAACGCGGGGCTCATCAACCCGCTCGGTCTACCGAACTTCCAGAACCTGCTCCTGATGAACGTCACGCTGATGGCGATGGCGATCATCGGCGATGCGGTGGGCTTCACGATCGGGCGGCGCGCCGGCCCGAAGATCTTCACGCGCGAGCAGTCGCTCCTGTTCCGCAAGGATCACCTGATCGCGACGCAGAAGTTCTACGAGAAGCACGGCGGCAAGACGATCATCCTCGCGCGCTTCATGCCGTTCGCCCGGACGTTCGCGCCCGTCGTGGCGGGCGTGGGGCAGATGCAGTACCGGCGCTTCGCGATGTTCAACGTGGTGGGCGGCGTGCTCTGGGTCTTCTCGATGACCTTCCTCGGCTACTTCCTTGGAAAGGTCTTCGACGCCAAGCAGATCGAGCGGGTCGTCTACCTGATCATCTTCGTCTCCGTGGCGCCGGTCCTCTTCGGGGCGATCAAGCACAGGCTCCAGCAGAAGAAGGACGCCGCGCGGATCGGGGCCGAACCGTAAGCGTAGTCCGACGGACGTCGCGAGCGGATCGCGTCGAGCACGTCATCGCGCGAGCCCTCCCGGGCCGTGCGCTCCCGAGAGCCCCAGGAGGCTGCCCGCCTCTTGTACTCCGCACCACCTCCCCGCTACGCTCTCGTCCCACCATGGCGCAGCTGCCCGCCGTCCCCACCGGCGTCCCGGTTCCCGGCGACGTCCTCGCGGGCAAGTACCGCATCGAGCGCGTCCTCGGCGCGGGGGGCATGGGCGTGGTCCTGGCGGCCTGGGACGTCGTCCTGGAGCGCCGCGTCGCCGTCAAGTTCCTCCTTCCCGAGGCCGCCGCGCTCCCCGACGCCCGCGCCCGCTTCCTCCGCGAGGCCCGCGCCGCCGCGGCCCTCGACGGACAGCACATCGCGCGTGTCCTCGACATGGGCGCGCTGAGCACCGGCGCCGCCTACATGGTGCTGGAGTACCTGACCGGCGACGATCTCGGCCACGTGCTCCAGACCCGCGGCCACCTCCCGCTCGCCGACGCCGCCGACTACCTGCTCCAGGCCTGCGAGGCGATCGCCGAGGCCCACGCGCGCGGCATCATCCACCGCGATCTCAAGCCGAAGAACCTCTTCCTCACCCGCCGCCCCGACGGGACTCCCCTCCTCAAGGTCCTCGACTTCGGCCTGTCGAAGTTCGTCGCCACGGGCGACTCCGTCAAGGAGGCGAGCCTGACCGCGACGGGCCTCATCATGGGCTCCATCCATTACATGTCGCCGGAGCAGATTCGCAGCCTCAAATACGCAGATGTCCGCACGGACATCTGGGCACTCGGCGTGATCCTGTATCGCATGCTCACCGGGCGGCACCCGTTCGAGGGCGACAGCATCACCGCGGTCACGGCGGCCATCATCATGGACACGCCCACCTCCGTCCTCGCCCTGCGGCCGGACCTGCCGCCCGCCGTCGGGGAGCTCGTGAGCAGGTGCCTTGTGAAGGACCCGGGCGCCCGCGTCCAGAGCGTCGCCGAGATCGGCCGCGTGCTCGCGCCATTCGGGACGCAGCGCGGGCGGCTCTCGTTCGAGAGCATCGACCGGATCCTGCCGGAGCGTGCATCCCGCGCCGGGTACCCGCCGGTGGGCGCTCCCCCCGCGGCCCCCGGCGCGCTCGGCACGTCCTCACCCGCGTGGCGTGGAGCGCCCGGAGCGGCCGAGGCCGCGACGGCGCCCATGCCGGTTCGCCCGGACATGCCGTCATCGCCCGGGAGCGAGGTGGCGGGAGCAGCGCACGCGACGCTGCCGCACGCTTCCTGGGGCAACACGACGCGGACCCGGGGGCCGCGCAGCCGCGTGGCGCTGCTGGCGGGCGCCGCCGCCGCGCTCGTCCTGATGACCGGGTTCTTCCTTGCGTGGCGGCAGACGGCGAGCGTGTCCCCTGACAGCGACTCGCCGGTGGCCTCATCGGGCGCTGCGCCCGAGAGCGGACCTGTATCCCCGGGCGCGACCCGCACCCCCGACGCGGCCGGCGTCCCCGGCGCGGCCGGCGTCCCCGGCGCGGCCGGCGCTGTGACGGCGACCCCCACCGTCGCCGTGATGGAGACCGCGAGCGCTGCGCTAGAGGCCGGCGCAGCGCCGGTCGCGAGCGCCTCCCCGGACGTCGGCGCGAAGGCAGCGGCATCTTCGACAGCGGCGAAACCGCCCGTGAAGGCGAGCGCGAACACCGTGAGCACGGCCAGACCGCCGTCGTCTTCACAGGTCAGGACGCAGAACAAGCGCGAGGATCCTTGGAACAAATGGGACTGAGACGAACAAGGGGCACTCGCGCGCTGCGCTGCGCCGCGCTATGCGCCGTCCTCTGCGCGATGAGCCCCCCGGCTTCCGCGCAGCCCAATGATCCGAAGGCCCAGGCACAGGAGCTCTTCGAGCAGGGCCGCGCAGCGGTGGAAGCGCGAGACTGCGTGCGCGCGATTCCGCTCTTCCGCCGGAGCCAGGCGACCTATCCGTCGCGCGGTACGCTGTTCAACCTGGCCCAGTGTGAAGCGGACCTCGGGCGCGTGGCGAGCGCATGGCAGCACTTCAAGGAGCTGCTCACGCAGCTGACACCGGGCGATCCCCGTCTGCCCATCACCGAGCAACGCATCAGGGAGCTGGAGCCGCGCCTGCCCAAGCTGGTCATCGAGCTCGCGCAGGGCGCACCGGCGCCGACGGAGCTGCTCCTCGATCAAGCGCCGCTGCCGCAAGCCAGCGTCGGCAACGAGCTCCCGCTCGACCCCGGGAACCATGGCGTCGTCGCGCGATGGCCCGGCGGCCGGCAGACCGACGCGCCCGTGACCCTCGCGGAGGGTGCGCGCAACGTCGTGCGCCTCGAGCCGCCGCCGGCCGCCGCGCCGCCTCCGGTCCCCGTACCCGACGCGCCGCAGGCCCCCGCGATCTCCCCGGGCTCGCCCGCCATTTCCCCTCCCCCGTTGCCCCCTCCCTCGAGCTTCAGGCGCACCCTCGGTTTCGTCATCGGCGGCGTCGGCGCCGCGGCCGTGGGCGGGAGCCTCATCACGGGCGGGCTCGCGCTCGGCACGAAGGGCGACCTCGAGAAGGAATGCCCAGATCCCTCGCGGTGCAGCGACGACGGCATGTCCCTCAGCTCGCGGGGCCAGACGCTCACCACCGCGAGCACCGTGCTCGGCGCCGTCGGCCTCGCCGGGATCGGCGCTGGCCTTGTGCTGCTCCTGACGGCGCCGCAGGAGCGCAGCTCGGTCGCCCTCGCGCCCGCGATCCTGCCGGGCGGCGGCGGCGCGCTGCTGCGCAGCCGCTTCTGAGGGCCCGGACCGGCGCCGCCGGCGGGCCAATTCCATAATCAACAGGAATTACGCATACTTGATAGCATCTCAAAAAAAGATCGCCCGGCGTGTCGATCCCGCGCACCGCCGTTCGTCGTGACGATGAAGCCACGGCTCGCCCCGGGCAAGAGACCCTCCGGAGCCCAGCTCCACCACGGAAGCAAGGAGACACGACCATGCGATTCATGATCCTGATCAAGGCCACCAAGGACAGCGAAGCGGGTGTCATGCCGAGCGAGCAGCTCCTCACCGAGATGGGGAAGTTCAACGAAGAGCTCGTCAAGGCCGGCGTGATGGTCGCGGGCGAGGGGCTCCACCCGAGCACGAAGGGCGCGCGCATCCGGTTCTCGGGCGAGAAGAGGACCGTCGTCGACGGGCCCTTCACCGAGACGAAGGAGCTGATCGCGGGCTTCTGGATCTGGGACGTGAAGTCGAAGGAAGAGGCGATCGAGTGGGTGAAGCGCTGTCCCAACCCGATGTACGAGGACTCCGAGATCGAGATTCGCCAGGTGTTCACGGCGGACGACTTCGGCCCTGCGCTCACGCCCGAGCTCAGGGAGCAGGAGGAGCGCCTGCGCGCGCAGACGGCGGAGAAGAAGTAGCCCCGCGCGCCTCGGGGCGCGCGCAGGCGGCGGAGGGCTTGCGCCGGCGGCGGAAGGTGTTCTGATCGGGCGCCGTGACGGCCCCCGATGTGCATCGCACCATCCACGCGGTCTTCCGCATCGAGTCGGCCAGGCTCATCGCCGGCCTCGCGCGGATGGTGCGCGACGTCGGCCTCGCCGAGGAGCTCGCGCAGGACGCGCTCGTCGCCGCGCTGGAGCGGTGGCCGGAGTCGGGCGTCCCGGACAAGCCGGGCGCGTGGCTCATGGCCACCGCGAAGCGCCGCGCGATCGACGAGCTCCGCCGGAGCAAGCGGCTCGAGCGCAAGCACGAGGAGCTCGGCCACGAGATCGAGGCCCAGCACGCGCTGGCCGCGCCGGATCTGGACGCCGCGCTCGACGATGACGTCGGCGACGACCTCCTGCGCCTCGTCTTCACGGCCTGCCATCCGGTCCTCTCGACCGAGGCGCAGGTCGCGCTCACGCTCCGCCTTCTCGGAGGCCTGACGACCGAGGAGATCGCGCGCGCGTTCCTCGTCCCGGAGCCGACCGTCGCCCAGCGGATCGTCCGCGCCAAGCGGACCCTCGCCGAGGCGCGCGTCCCCTTCGAGGTCCCCCGCGGGGCCGAGCTCGCGCCCCGCCTCTCGTCGGTGCTCCAGGTCATCTACCTGGTCTTCAACGAGGGCTACTCCGCGACGGCCGGCGGCGACTGGATGCGGCCTGCCCTCTGCGAGGACGCGCTCCGCCTCGGCCGCATCGTGGCCGAGCTCGTGCCGAAGGAGCCGGAGGTCCACGGCCTCGTCGCGCTCCTGGAGATCCAGGCGTCGCGCTCCAGGGCGCGGGTCGGCCCGTCGGGAGAGCCTATCCTGCTCCTGGATCAGAACCGCGCGCGCTGGGATCACCTGCTGATCCGCCGCGGCCTCGCGGCGCTCGAGCGCGCCGAGGCGCTCGGCGGCGCGCGCGGTCCCTACGCGCTCCAGGCCGCGATCGCCGCCTGCCACGCGCGCGCGCGCGCCGCGGCGGAGACGGACTGGGCGCGCATCGCGGCGCTCTATGCGGCGCTCGCCCAGGTCACGCCGTCGCCCGTCGTCGAGCTGAACCGCGCCGTCGCCCTCTCGATGGCGTTCGGCCCGGCGGCGGGCCTCGCCGTCGTCGACGCGCTCACCTCGGAGCGCTCCCTCGAGGGCTACCACCTCTTGCCGAGCGTGCGCGGCGACCTCCTCGCGAAGCTCGGCCGCCTCGACGAGGCCCGCGTGGAGCTCGAGCGCGCGGCGTCGCTCACGCGCAACACGCGCGAGCGCGACCTGCTCCTCGCGCGCGCCGCCGCGTGCGCGGGCGGCTCGGCGCCGCCGTCGCGGTGATCACGGCGGGGGCGGCGCCCCTACCGAGCCGCGGACAGCCGTCGGCTCACCCTCGATCCACGGCCGCCGCGAACACCGCCCCGCTCGCCGCCGTCGCCGCGCTGGCCAGCCATCGCTCCAGCGCCGCAGGCTCGTCGCACGCGAGCACCCGCGCCTGCACCGCCTCCGGCACCGCGAGCCCCCGCGCCGAGAGCACCGCGAGGATCGCGCGCGCCTGGGTGCGCGCCTCGACCCACTCGTCCGTGAACCGCGCCGCGTCGCGCTCCTCGAACAGCGCCGCGACCGGCACGGCGCCGAGGCCGTGCTTGCCCAGCTCCGGCAGGAGGGGCACCTCCGCGCCCGGACGGTAGGTGATCGACGCCGTCCCCGGCCGCACGACCTCGAGCTCCCGCCGCTCCGCGTGCGCGATCCACACCCACGGCCACTCGTGCTCCAGGTAGAGCTTCACCTTCTCCTCGAGGTAGCGCCTCGACTGCGTGCCCCGGATCTCCACGGCCAGCAGCGGCGTGCCGCGGTAGGCGTCGTTCCGCGGCGACGAGAGATCGCCCACCACCACCACGTCCGGCGCCCGGAGCGACGGCCCCCCCGGGTCGCTGAGATCGCAGTACACGTCGGTCATCACCGTGAAGCCCTCGCGCGCGTGCGTGCGGAAGAGGGCGGCGAGGAGCGCCATCACGATGCCATGGATGTCCTTGCTCCCCATCTGCTCGATCAGCTCCCCGCGGTGCAGCTCCCACGGGCTGCCGTCGTAACAGTCGTCGGGCGTGCCCAGACGGCGGCCGGTGGGGCCGAAATCGCGCAGCTCGATCGGCCCCGTGTTCCGGGGCGGACGGGTCGGCAGGCCGTTCGTGCGTGCAGTCATGCCCACGATCCTAGCACGTCGCCGCGCCCCCCCCCGCCGGGCGCGCTCGCCGCAGCCACAGACGTGCTCTTCCGGCGGCCCGTGAAGGGCCGCGTCGCGCCCGAGGTCCTCAGGCCGAGAGCCGCTGGTCCGCCACGTCGAGCGCCGCGTCGAGCGCCGCGATCCCCTCGTCGATCTCCGCCTCGCTGATGATGAGCGGCGGCGCCACGAGCAGGTGGCTCACCCACCCCATGACGGACACCCCGCGCTTCGCCGCCTCGGCGACCACCGCGTCGACCACCAGGGGCCGCCGAGCCGCCTTGTCCTGCGGCACGTTGAACGGCTCCTTGGTCGCGCGGTCCTTCACGAGCTCCACCGCCCAGAACAGGCCGATCCCGCGCACGTCGCCGATCGAGGGGTGCTTCTCCTTGAGGGCGCGGAGCTTCGCGCCCACGACGTCTCCCATCTTCGTCGCGCGCTCGAGGAGGTCCAGCCGGCGATACTCGTCGATCGCGGCGATCACCGGGGCCAGCGTGAGGGGGTGGGCCTCGTAGGTGTGGCCGTGCGCGAACATGTTGTCGTCGAAGTAGTCCGCGATCGCGCGGGAGGTCGCGACGACCCCGAGCGGCGCGGCCGCGTTGGTCACGCCCTTCGCGGTCGTCAGGATATCCGGCACCACCCCCCAGTGATCGACAGCAAACCACTTTCCGGTCCTGCCCCAGCCGCTCATCACCTCATCCGCGATGAGGAGCACGCCGCGCTTCCGCGCGACCTCGGCGATCTTCGGCAGGTAGTCGGCCGGCGGGATGAGGACGCCGTTCGTGCCCACGACCGGCTCGACGATCACCGCCGCGACGTTCTCCTCGTGATCGATCATGTAAGCCAGGTAGTCGGCGCACGCGACGCCGCACTCGGGGTGGCTCCGGCCGAGCGGGCAGCGGTAGCAGTTCACCTCCGGGCCGAACACCACGCCCGGGATCTTGCCGGCCGGCTCGATGAACCAGCGGCGAAAGTCGCCGGTCGCCGCGACCGAGCCCGCGGTCGACCCGTGGTACGACGTGTAGCGCGCGATGATCTTGTGCTTGCCCGTGTAGAGCCGGGCCATCTTGAACGCCGCCTCGTTCGCCTCCGTGCCCGACGTCGCGAAGAAGAACTTGTCGAGCCCCTTCGGCATCACCTCCAGGAGCTTCTGCGCCACCCTGGCCCGCACCTCGCACGTGTGCGCCGGGCTGATGTAGGCGAGCTGCCTCGCCTGCGCGCAGATGGCCTCGATCACGGCCTCGTTCTGGTGGCCGAGGTTCGAGCAGATGAGCTGCGAGGACAGGTCCAGGTAGCGCTTGCCGGACGCATCCCAGAACGCGCAGCCCTCCGCGCGGGTGACATGGATCGGCTTCCAGCCGCGCTGGGCGCGCCAGGTGCCGTACGTGTGCTTCGTGGTCAGCTCGACGATGTCATCGCTCATGGCAACCTTCGCGGTTCGAGGAGGCGCTCAGCGTAGAGGGTGATCAGACCTCCTCGCACGCGAATTCCCCGGCGCCGCTCGCCCGCTCCCGCGCGCCGCGCCCGCGATTCCGTGCAGCGCGCCCGCGATTCCGCGCGGCGCTCCGCCGTCGCCGCCGCGACGCTCGGACGGATCGAGCGCGCTCGCGGTGCCGCGCGCGATCCCGTCGCCAAGGACGGTCGCGATCCGTCCATGAGCGGGCGAGCTCGCCGTCATGCCGATCGTTGACATATTAGAGGTTACTAATATGGTGCGGCGCATGACCACGAGCCACGAACCCCCCGCTCCTCCCCCCATTTCGCCTTACCTGACGGTCGACGACGCCCGCGCGGCCATCGACTTCTACAAGCGCGCGTTCGGCGCGACGGTGGTGGCCGAACAGCCGACGCCGGACGGCAAGAAGCTCATCCACGCGGCCCTCCTGGTGAACGGCGGCCTCGTGATGCTCAGCGACGATTTCCCGGAACAGTGCGGCGGGGTGAGCCGCACGCCGAAGGCGTTCGGCGGCACCGCGGTGACGCTCCACCTCGATCTGCCCGACGTCGACGCGACCTGGAAGCGCGCGGTCGAGGCGGGCGCCAACGTCGAGATGCCGCTCGCGGACATGTTCTGGGGCGACCGATACGGCATCATGACCGACCCGTTCGGTCACCGCTGGTCGCTCGCGACGCGGAAGAAGGCGGCCACGCAGGAGGAGCTGGACGCCGGCGCCAAGAAGCACTTCCCCGCGGCGACGTGATGTGGCGCGAGGTGGCGCGCGGCGGCGTGAGGTGACGTGAGGTGACGGACGCGCGCTCCCCGGACGAGACGTTCCGCGCGATCGCGGACCCCACGCGGCGCGCGATCCTCGACGCGCTGGCCGGCGGGGAGCGCTCGGTCACCGAGCTGTGCGCGATGTTCGACGTGACCCAGTCGGCGATCTCGCAGCACCTCAGGGTGCTGCGGGACGCCGGGCTCGTCGCGCCCCGCCGGGAAGGGCGCTCGCGGCTCTACCGCGTGGAGGCCGCGCCGCTGCGCGCGGTCTACGACTGGGCCGCTCATTACGAGCGATGCTGGTGCAGGAGCTCCGGTCGCGAGGTGCCCCGGTGAGAGGCGCTCAGGAGAAGCCCATCGGGCACCGCCCTGCAGGCTGCGGCGCGGCGGGCCGGAGCGCCGGCTCCGCCGGGCTGCCCTGGACCGCAGCCGCGCGGCCTTCCGCGCTCGCTCGCTCGCGCTCCCCTTCCAGGATCATCGCCACATCCCCGCTCGGCCCCATGGTGAGCCCGCGGCGCACGTGTCGAATGGGCGCCTGGCTCTCGAGCCGGAGCCTGTATCTCCCGAGGATCGTGCCGAGGACGACCTTCATCTCGTACATCGCGAACGCCGCGCCAAGGCACCGGCGGGCGCCGCCGCCGAAGGCGATGAACTCGAAGGGCGTGAACTTCCGCTCGAGGAACCGCGAAGGGCGGAATCGCTGAGGCGACGGGTAGAGGTCCTCGCGGCCGTGCAGGAGCAGCGGCGAGGCGGCGATCGCCTCGCCGGCCGGGACGGTATAGCCCTTGAGCTGGAACGGCCTCTTCACGACGCGGGCCACGTCCACCACCGGCGGGTGGATGCGGAGCGCCTCCAGGCACACCGCCTCCAGGTACGGCAGCGACGCGAGCGCGTCCGGCTCGGGCGCGGGGCCGAGCGCGTCGAGCTCCTCGCAGAGGCGCGCGAGCACGGCCGGCTCGCGGTGCAGCCAGTACATCGCCCACCCGAGCGACATGGCCGTCGTCTCGTGGCCAGCGAACAGGAGCGCCCGGAGCTGGTCCGCGATCTCGACGTCGCTCATGCCCGCGCCGTCGTCGTGGCGGGCGCTCATCAGCAGGCCCAGGATGTCCTGCGAAGCGTCCCCCTCCGCACGCCTTGCCCGGATCTCCTCGAAGAGCAGCGCGTCGAGCGCCCTGGCCGCGCGCTTGTGGCGCGCGTAGGGGCCAAAGCCGGCGAAATCGCGGCGGAGCGCAGGGATGATCATGAAGCTCCGGCCCAGCGACTCGATGAGCCCGAGCACGGCCTCGCGGGTCCTGCCGACGCGCGCCTCGCCTCTCACGCCGAAGACCACGCGGACGATCACGTCGAGCGCGATCGCCTGGGTCGCCGCGAGCATCGAGAACGAGTGACCCGGCCGCCACCGCGACGCCACGTCCAGGCTGATGTCCGCGATCGCGCCGCCATAACCCCGCATCGCTGCGGCGTTGAACGGCGGGGCGAGCAGCCGCCGATCGCGCCGGTGCCGCGCGCCCGCCGTCACGACCACCGACGAGGTCCCGAAGACCGGCTCCGTCAGCTGAACGCCCCAGACATCGAACTCGTCGGGGTCGGCCGCGTAGACCGCGCGGATGGCCTGCGGATCGCCCGTGATAGTCAGCACTCCGTTCGGCGACCTCACGCGAAATGTGGGACCGTACTCGGCGGCGTAGCGCCTGAAGACGGGCTCGGAGGAGAAGAATCCTGCGCGAATGGTATCCACGAGGCCGAGCGACTTCGGCCCGGGCGGCAGAGTTCCCATGGTGCTGCTCCGTGAGTAAAACGAGGGTTGTCGGGGTGTCCCCGGCCGGAGACGACCAGGGCGCCGGGGACATTCCGACACGCGGACCGGCGTTCGGTTCCGTCGGTTTCGTCGATTCCGAGCGATCGCCGGCCCGCGCTCAGGCGAGCGGCGCGCACCGCTGCGCCACCTCGACAACGGCCTCCTCGAGCAGAAGCTCGCGCTGCTGCCCGCCCTCCCGCTCACGGATCGTCACGGAGCGGCGCTCGGCTTCGCGTCTTCCGATCACCGCGACGAGCGGGATCGCCGCCGCGTGCGCAATGGCGATCTTCCGCGAGAGCGTGTCGTCCCCTGCATCGAGGATCGCGCGCACCCCCTTCCGCTGGAAGTCGAGGAGGACCTCTTCGGCATAGGCGCGCTGCGCGTCCGTCACAGGAACGACGACGAGCTGCTCGGGAGACAGCCAGAGCGGCAGCGCGCCCCGATAATGCTCCAGCAGGATGCCCAGGAAGCGCTCCACGCTGCCGAACAGGGCGCGGTGCAGGATGGCGGGTCGCCGGCGCGCGCCGGACGCGTCGACATAGGTGATGTCGAAGCGCTCCGGCAGCACGAGATCGAGCTGGATCGTGCCGCATTGCCAGCTCCGCCCGAGCCGGTCGCGCAGCACGAACTCGAGCTTGGGCCCGTAGAAGGCCCCTTCCCCGGGCTGCAGCCTGTACTCGAGCCCCGCGCTCCTCGCCGCGCCGGACAGCGCCGCCTCCGCCCTGTCCCACACGGCGTCGCTCCCGGAGCGCTCGGCGGGGCGGGTCGAGAAGCCGACCACCATGTCGCGGAAGCCGAAGCCAGCATAGAAGTCGCGCAGCGCGCTCGCGAAGCGCACGACCTCGGCCTCGACCTGCTCCTCGACACAGAAGATGTGGCCGTCGTCCTGGGTGAACTGGCGCAGGCGAAAGAGGCCGTGGAGCGTGCCGCTCGGCTCGTCCCTGTGCACCATGCCGAGCTCGCCGATACGCAGCGGGAGATCCCGGTACGAAGGCGCCATGCGCGCCACGATCTGCATGTGACCCGGGCAGTTCACCGGCTTGATCGCGGCGGCGTGATCCTCCTCGTGCAGCCGGAACATGTTCGAGGAGAAATTGTCCCAGTGGCCGCTGGCCTTCCAGATCGCCTGTCGCAGGATGAGGGGCGTCCGGACCTCTCGATAGCTGTCACGCATCATCTGGCGCCGGACCGCCTCCTCGAGGAGGCGATAGAGCGTGAACCCGCGCGCGTGCCAGAACACCATGCCTGGCGCCTCCTCCTGGATGTGGAACAGGTCGAGGCGCTGGCCTAGATAACGATGATCGTCTTCGTCGAGCATGTCAGTCTCCGTCGGCGGTGGCCGGCCAGACGGAGCGCTGCAAAGCGACGTGCCCCGTCCGGATCCCGGCGGGGCTTGGTTCCTCGTATGCTCGTCAGCTCACCGCACGCACACGAGACCAATCCCGCCGGTGCGGGTCGTGGTCGTCGTGGTCGCGGTGAAGCCGGCGCTCACGTGGACATGTGTATCGCGGCGTCCGGATCTCGTCAACCCGGACGTTTCTCGTCAGGTTCAGGTTCAGGGACGGACAGCGACCGCGCGGGACAGGAGCAGCGCGCCGGTGAAGAGGTAGCCCGAGCAGGACCGGAAGACATCGTAGGAGCGGCCGAGCAGCGGAGCGCTCCGAAGA
Source organism: Sorangium aterium (assembly GCF_028368935.1). Taxonomy (NCBI): domain Bacteria; kingdom Pseudomonadati; phylum Myxococcota; order Polyangiales; family Polyangiaceae; genus Sorangium; species Sorangium atrum. The sequence goes on from NZ_JAQNDK010000001.1 coordinate 3,338,710, forward strand.
ATGTCCCCGATGCGCCACATCTCCTCGATGCGCGTGATCTCGAAGCTCTCGCCGCCGTCGATCATGCAGAAATCGTAGGTCAGGATCACCCGCACGGGATACGCGCAGCGCGGGAACAGCCTCAGGTACAAGGTGCTGTCGACCAGGGTACGGCCCGCGTCACGCGGCTCGGAGAGCTGGACGTCCAGCTGGGAGATGTCGAGGTCGAAACGGACGCCGACGCGAGATCCCGAGAGGCCGACCTGGTACGTCTCGATCCCGCGCACGCGCCGCCATGGATTGACGAACTCGATGCCGCGGGCGAGGTAGGGATAGACCTCCTTCTCCAGCGTCGCGATCGGAACCTTCGTGTCGTACATGAGGAGCGAGAGGCGCCGGAAGCGCGCCTCCAGGTCGGCGAGCCCGAGGCGCGGCATCGTGGGGATCGTGAACGGGAGGCAGTTCACCTTTGTCGCCATGTCGTGACTCTCCATCCGGGTACGCCCCCGCCCGGTGTGAAGCGCCGGTCCGGGCGCGGAACGACGAAGGCCGAGACGCAATGGATGGGCCGAGGCGGAGCGTGCTGGAGGTGCGTGCTCTGCGGCGCGTCGCGCCGCCCCGCGCGCGCCGCGTGTGTGCCGCCGCGCAGAGCGCTCGAAAGGCGCTGTTCTCCGCGCGGTTCAGGGAGAGAATCGGCGCGTCCGCCGTGGATTGCCCTGGTCCCTGGGGCGCCCGCGGTTATCTTCCCGGGCCGTTCGGCACGAGGCGCGCGGCGTTTCGCCCTCTCTGCCGGCGGCGAGTCACGAGGAGAAGAAGTGTCACGGGTCGTGGAGCGCGCAGCGAAGGCCGCCAGCAGTATCACGGAGCGGCGCAGGGCCGCGGCGCGGCGGGTCGCCGCGTTCATGGCGCTCACCCTCGCCTCGGCGGGGTGCGCCGCGCAGGGCGCGCCGGCGCCCGCCGCGCGCGGCGGCGCCGACCCCGGCGCGAGCGCGGGAGCTCCGGCGCCCGCCGCGCGCGGCGGCGCCGACCCCGGCGCGAGCGCGGCGGCCGAGCCGCTCTTCCGTGAGGCGGAGTCGCTCGCGGGGCGCTACCGCGTGATCGGCGTACAGCTCTTCGTGCTCGACCAGGCCGCGGAGGCGGGCGCGGACAGCGCGCGCGGCGCGGCGCGGCGGGCGGCGCTCGAAGCAGAGGCCGCGCGGCTGCGGGCCGGCGTCGCGGCGGCCTACGCCGCGCTCGTCGACGCGCCGGCGCTGCGCGCAGCGGAGCAGCGGCCGCGGGCGCTCCTCGCGCTCGCGCGGGCGCTCCAGGACGGCGGGGACGCGCGCGGCGCCGAGGCGCGGCTGCGCCAGCTCGCCCTCGAGCACCCGGCGTCCGGCGAGGCGGCCGAGGCCTACCTCGCCCTGGCCGACCTGGCGTTCGCCGCGGGGCGCCTCGACGAGGCGGTGAGCGCCTGCGACGGCGCGCTCCGCGGCGCCGCGGGGGCGCCGCTGCGCAAGCGCGCGCTCTACGTGAAGTCGTGGAGCCTGCGGGGCATCGGCGGCCGAGGCGCCACCGAGGGGGCCATGAGGGCGCTGCGCGCGATCGTGCAGCTCGGCCCCGGGCGCGCCGGCTCGCTGGAGGCGACGATCGACGAGGCCGCGGAGCGAGAGCTCGTCGAGCTCTACGCGGCGCACGGCGACCTCACCCAGGCCCGCGCCTTCTTCGCGGGCGCGGGCGAGCGCGCGGGCCCGCGGCTGCTCGGCGAGGTGAAGGCCCGCGCCGCGCGGCGCGGGCGCCCGGAGCCGCCCGACCGGCCGACCCTGTGAGGAGCGCCGCCGCCCGGGAGCCTCACCCCTCGCCTGCGTCGATCCGGAACCGCGGCGCCTCGATGCGCTCCCCTCGGCACGCGGGGCAGCGGCTCGGCTTCGCGAGCGACCGCCGCTCGTCGAACGCGTAGCCGCAGCGCAGGCAGCGCGCCGGCGCGACCGAGAGCCGCTCGCCGCGCGCGCGCAACGAGCGCGCGAGGTGCTCGAGGTGCGGCGCCACGTCGCGCTCCCGCATCCCGAGGCGGGTGGAGAGCTCCCACGCGGTCGCCGCTCCCCTGCGGAGCTCCTCCAGGAGCGCCTGCCGCGCCGTCTCCGACCGGGGCGCTGGGCTCGGCGGTGGCTTCGGGTCGCTCATCGCTCTCCGCGAGCGTGACACCGCGGCGGCGCCGGTCCAGCGCGCGAGCGCGCCCGCGGCTCGCGGCTCGCGCGAGCGCGCTCGCCAGCGCGGCGTGGGCACGACAGGCGCACAGGTGCTGACTCTCACGACGGCGGGGCAGCGCAGCGCGGCAGAGCCCGCGCGGCCATTGCGCTGCCCACAGCGCGCACGGAGAATGCCGCTCCGGAGAACAGCAGCGCATGACCCCGTGCCCGTCCGACGACGCCCTGGCCACCTGGCTCGCGGGCAACTTCCCGCACGACGACGCGGCGAGCATCCGCGGGCACGTGGCCGGCTGCAACAGCTGCCGCGCGCGGATCTCGGCGCGCCCGAGCGACAGCGACCTCGGGGCGCCGCTCTTCCTCCACGCGACGCACCAGCGCTTCGGCGAGAGCGAGCTGCCGCCGCCGCCCCCGCTCTCCTGGACGCCGCCCTCGACCTTCGACGACTACCGCGTGGTGCGGCCGCTCGGCCGCGGGGGCATGGGGCAGGTGTACCTCGCCCACGACGAGGTCCTCGACCGGCCCGTCGCGCTCAAGTTCGTCGCGGCAGACAGCCCGGATCCCAGGACCATCGAGCGGCTGCGCGTCGAAGCCCGCGCGATCGCGCGCCTCCAGCACCCCAACGTCGTCGCCGTCTACCGGATCGGCGAGGTGCGCGGGCGGCCGTACATCGCCTACGAGTTCGTCGAGGGTGAGCCGCTCGAGCTGCTCCCGAAGCCGCTCCCGTGGCCGTCCGCGCTGCGCCTCGCGCTCGGCCTCGCCCGCGGGCTCGCCGCGGCGCACCGGCGGGGCGTCCTCCACCGCGACATCAAGCCGGCGAACGTGATGCTCGACGCGAGCGGCGAGGTGAAGCTGCTCGACTTCGGCCTCGCCAAGCTCGCCGACCGGCCCGGCGCCGCCGCCCTCGACGCGGGCCTTCGCGCCGCGCCGAAGGCCTCCGTCGCGCCCGCGCCGTGGGCGCTCGCGGACATGTCCGCCCTGACGACCGCGATCCCGGTGGCGCTCGACGCGGCCTCCGCGCTCGGGACCGCGAGCCTGACCGACGGCGGCATGATGATGGGCACGCCGCTCTACCTCGCGCCGGAGCTCTGGGCGGGCACCGCCGGCACGCCCCGCTCCGACGTCTACGCGCTCGGGCTCGTCTTCTACGAGCTGTGCGCGGGCCGGCTGCCTCACGCGGGGCTCGAGGTGCACGCGATCGCCAGCTGGGTGACGGCGCGGGCGCTCCCGCCGCTGCGCTCGATCTGCCCCGACGTCCCGGAGATGCTCGCGGCCGTCATCGATCGCTGCGTCCTGCGCGAGCCGGAGGCGCGCTTCGCGTCGGCCGAGGAGGTGCAGGCCGCGCTCGAGGAGACCGAGGCGCTCTGCCGGGCGTTCCAGATCGTGCGCCACGCGTCGTCCCCCGCGAGCGCGCAGGACGCTGGCGCGGACGTCGTGCGCGCCTCGTTCGAGCGCCTCGCCCCGCGCGCCGAGGCGCTCGTGACGCGCTTCTACGAGCGGCTCTTCACCCGCGAGCCGGCGCTCCGGGCGCTGTTCCCGCCGGACATGCGCGAGCAGCGGCTCAAGCTCGCCGCGGCGCTGCAGCTCGTGATCGACAACCTGCGCGCGCCGGACAAGCTGGTCGAGATGCTCGAGGCGCTCGGGCGCCGCCACGCGGCGTACGCCGCGTTGCCCGAGCATTTCGACGCCGTGGGCCGCGCGCTGCTCGAGGCGCTCGAGGAGCTCGAAGGAGACGCGTGGGCGCCCACCACCGCGCGGGCGTGGGCGGGCGCGTACGCGCAGGTCGCCGAGGCGATGCGGCGCGGGCTCGAGGCCGCGCGGGAGGGGGCGGTCTCCTCCACGCGGGCGCCCGCGCGGCTGCACGCGGCGGAGACCCGCTTCGCCACGAGCGCCGACGCGAGCCTTGCCTACAAGACCACGGGCGGCGGGCCGATCGATCTGGTGCTGGTCCAGGGGTGGGTGACGCACGTGGAGGCCGCGTGGGAGGGCGCGCTCATCTCCCGGTTCTTCGCCGAGCTCGGCGCGTGGGCGCGGCTCATCGTGCTCGACCAGCGCGGCACCGGGATGAGCGAGCGCGAGGGCGTGGGCGTTCCGGCCGAGCAGCAGGCGGAGGATCTGCTGGCGGTGCTGGACGCGGCCGGCGTGGCGCGCGCCGCGCTCCTCGGCGTCGGCGCCGGGTTCGCGCCGTGCGCGCTGCTCGCGGCGGCTCACCCGGCGCGGGCGCGCGCCCTGATCGCGCTCGGGAGCGCGGCGCAGATGTCTGCCTGGCCGGGGTGCCTCTTCGGGCTCGCCGGCGAGGACGCCGAGGAGGCGGAGCGCGCGCTGCGGAGCGGCTGGGGCGAGCCGCTCTTCCTCGATCGCCTTGCCCCGTCCGCGGCGGATGACGGCGCGTTCCGGCGCTTCTGGGCCGCGTACCTGCGCCACGGCGCGAGCCCGGGCGGGGCGGCGCGCATGCTCCGGACACACGCGGCGGCCGACGTCCGGGCCGCGCTGAGCCGTGTGAGCGCCCCCACGCTCGTGCTGCACCGGGCCGGCGATCGGGCCGTCCCGGCGGCGGCCGGGCGCGACCTCGCCGGCCGCATCCGCGGCGCGCGCTACGTCGAGCTGCCGGGCGTCGATCACCTGCCCTTCGTCGGCGAGTCGGGTCCGCTGCTCGCGGAGCTGCAGGCCTTCCTCGGCGCGGATGCCGGGGGGAGCCCCGTCTCGAGCCTCGTGCCCTCCACGGCGCTCGGCGCCGCCTCCGGCGGCTGACGCGCTCGGCGCGGGGCCAAGTACGCGGTGCGTCGTCGCCCGGCTCGCGCCGCGAAGCTCTCGCGGACACTCCTGCGCTCGCACGACGAGCCGCCGGGCGCGCCCGCCTCTCGGACGCTCGCGCTCGCTGCGCTTCCTCAACCGATGTTTGCCCGCGTCACGATGGGCTCGAGTTCAGCGTGCGGACGTCCGCGTCTCCGGCTTCGCCCGATACGACTTGAGAGTTCTCCTTATCTCGATGTCTCGCCCGAAAAAAGGAAACATCCTATCTACCTTGCGATCGCGGGATTCGGCCGCTAGCTTGAATTGATGATGCGATGGTCACGCCCGTTGACCTGCTGTGTCGCTGCCGTGCTTGGCGCATTCGCGAGCGCTTGCTCCGGGACGGAGCAGGGCTCCGCCGGCGCAGCCGGCGTGGCGGGCGCAGACGGGGCGGGAGGCGACGGCAGCGCCGAGGGCGCGGGCGGCGCCGAGAGCGCAGGCGTCGAGGACGCGGGCGGGGGCGCCGACTGCCCTCCTGGTGAGGAAGGCTGTCCGTGCGGGCCTCTGGGTCGGTGCGACGACGGGCTCTGCTGCGCAGACAGCGGTTGTATTTCGGAGTGTGCCAGCGCCGATGAGGACGCGACGGTCCACGGCGACTGCGACTGGCGGGGAGGCCTGCAGGACCCGTCGTTCCAGCGCTCGGATACGTGGTTCACCACAGGGGAAGCGCTCGTCTCCCCCGAGATCGAGGGCAACGGCAACCCGGGGGCCGGCGTCATCGGGAGAGAAGCGGTGTGCCAGATGGCCGGCTTCTATCAGCGCCTCTCGCTGCCGGACCTCGCGTGCGTCGGCCCGCTCCTCCTCACGTTCGCCGCGCGCATCGGCTGCGAGCTCGCGATGGACTGCCTCGGCCCTCCGGGGGTCGGGGTCCGGATCGACGGAGGGTTCACCGACCTCGATCTCATGCCCTCTTCGTCCTTTGCCCCGCAACGCGTGTGCCTGGGAGAGCGCGCCTACGGCAGGCCGATCGAGCTGCTCCTCGGGCCCGCCCGGCGTTCTCCCCTGTGCGATGAGGGCGCCGGACAGGACTTCACGCTGACGTTCGATGACGTCGCCCTTCAGCCTGATGAAATGAACGAGTGCCCGCAGCCTGGCCAGGTGTTGAACGGCGACTTCGAAGCAGGCGCCGCCGGCTGGAAGGCGACCCCCGAGAGCGGCGTCTCCGAGATCGGGGGCGGCCTGGGCCAGGGCGGCGGCAAGGGTGGACATCTCGCCACCACACGGTTCTGCCAGGCTCCCTCGCTCGAGGGCACGCTCTCGGCGCCCTTGCCGTCCGCCGCGCTTCCGAGCCCGGCGCTCCGCATCTGGAGCCGTGGGAGCCCCGGGGCGATCGTCGACGTGATGCTGAGCGCGCACCGGCTGACGGCCCTGACGGGCACGGGCGAGGCGCGGGTCTCGCATGCCTGCTTGCCCCGGTGGGCGCTCGGCATGGCGCACCGCCTCGCGTTCGCCTTCCGGAACCGGCACAGCCAGCCTTGCATGGACGAGAACGAGCGGGACTTCACGGTGGATGATCTCGCCATCGTCTCTGACGACCGCTGCCCCGAAGACGCGCCGCTCTTCGACCCCGGCTTCGAGAACGACGGCGCCGACGCCGGCCTCTCGCCGACATGGGTCCTCAACGCGGAGGACCCGGCGCGCGGCAGCGCCAGGCTCGCCGTCGATTCGGCGGCCGCGCACGCCGGCGACGTCTCGCTCTCGCTGTCCGTGCGGAAGCCGTGCCGCGAGCCCTCGGCCTCCACCGTGTTCACCGTCCCCGAGCCCCAGGGGACGGCCGGTCCGGCGCTGAAGTTCTGGTACCGCACGAGCCACCTCCTCGAGGCGACCGCCTCCTCGACGCCAGGGGGCGCCCTGGCGGCCAGCGAGCGCTGGACGCAACAGACGATCTGCCTGGATCCGCGCACGGCGGGCGGGCCCCAGCAGCTCTCGTTCAAGATAAAGGCCAGCGGGACCTGCGACGCGCCGCTCGACGACGAGGCCTTGCACGTGGACGACGTCGAGGCGACGACCGACCCCTCCTGCCCGGCCGCGCTGCTCCCCTGAGCAGCGGAGCCCTGGCGCATCGCTCCAGTCGCTGGCAGAAGGTGCCTCTCGGCTCAGCCGCGCTTCCGGCCCACCAGGATCACGATCGGATACGCGAAGTGGACCTCGTCTCCCCGGAGCTCTGCGCCCACGCCGAGCGCATCCACGCCGACGTCGGCGCGGTAGAGGGCCCGGAGCCGGTCCGCTCCGCCGGGCTCCGGGAAGGAGGCCCGGAGCGCGGCCTCGAGCTCCACCTCGAGCCGGTACCGCGTCGTCGTCTCGATCTCCAGCCCCGCTGCGTCGAACAGGGCTCGGAGCTCCCGCTCGGTGAGCGCGCTCGCGTGCGACGGATCGCGGATCTTCTCCGCGGCATCGTACGCTGCCTGCTTGTCCGCGGCGGGCGCCACGTCGATCACGGCGACTCGCCCGCTCCTCTGGCACACGCGGGCCATCTCGCGCAGCGTCACGAGCGGCTCCAGCAGGTGATGGAAGCTGTAGCGCGTCGTGACCAGGCGATAGCTCTCGTCCGGATAGGGCAGCCGGCTCGCGTCGCCGAGCTCCCAGGTGACGTTGGAGAGGCCGAGGCTCGCCTGCCGCTTCCGCGCCTCGTCCAGCATCGCCGGGACGATGTCGAGCCCCCGCACGCTCGCCACCCGCTGGGCCAGCGCGCAGGCGACGATCCCCGGCCCGCAGGCCACGTCGAGGGCCGCGTCGCCCGGCGCCGGGGCGAGCGCGTCGAGCAGCAGCCCCATGGCGGACTCCGCCGAGTGGGCCTGGACCTCGGCGAACGGCCTGGCCTGGCGGGTGAACTGTTCCTGTATCAACGCATCGTGCGCCGTGGGAGTGGCTTGCTTCATGGCGTTCGAGGGTGGACGCTCTTCGGCTTTACGGCTGCCGGCGAACGGACAAAGATCGCCGCCGAGAGGCCACGCCTTGCAAGCCCGCGTCCTGACCCCGACGGAGACCACCGAGCACCTCGCGCGCCTCGGGCTCGATCATGCCGGCGCGCGCGCGTTCTCCTACGAAGACGAGCTGCCGGGAGCCGCCTACGGCTGGCACACCCACGCGCGGCACCAGCTGCTCTGCCCGCTCGCCGGCACGGCGCGCCTCGAGGTCGAGGACGCGTCCTTCCTGCTTCCCCCGCAGCTCGCCGCGCTCATCCCCGCGGGCGAGCGGCACGCCACCACCTGCGGCGACGCGTCCATCGTCTCGATCTATTTCGAGCCCGCCGCGTTCCCCTCCCCCCTCGCGGCGGTGAGGATCTTCGAGATCCCCGCGCTCCTGCGCGAGATGGTGATCTACGCGCGCCGCTGGCCGGTCGCGCGGCGTCCGGACGACGCCGCGGCCAACACGTTCTTCGCGGCGATGGCGGACATCATCGGCCCGCTCCTCGATCGGGGCGCCACGTACCGGCTGCCCCGCGGCAGGACGCGGCCGGTGCAGCGCGCGATCGAGTGCGCGCTGCGCGACGTCTCCAGCGCCGATCTCCCGCGGGCCGCGGCGTTCGCAGGGGCGACGGAGCGCACGCTACGGCGGCGGTTCCGCGAGGAGACCGGCGTCACGTGGCGCGGCTTCGTCACCCGCGCGCGCGTTCTCCGGGCGATCGACCTGCTCTCCGGCCCGAACGCCAGCGTGACGCAGGTCGCGCTGGACGTCGGCTTTCAGAGCCTCGGCGCGTTCGCCGCCGCGTTCCGCGCCGTCACCGGCCAGACGCCGAGCGAGTTTCGCAGGACCGCCCGGCCATCGCCGGGCGGTGGACACAAAAGCTAAAAGCTGACCCGAGCCGACCTGACGGCGCGGACGCGACCGTCGAAGAGCGCGCCGCGGGCGGCGGCGTGCGCCGCGAGTTACTGCGTGATCGCCCGGAGGTCGAGCATCTCCTCGACGCTCGGCACCACGATGAGGTCGCAGCGGCGGTTCTTCTGCCGGCCCTCGTCGGTGTCGTTGGTCGCGACCGGATCGGTGTCCGCGAAGCCCGCCGCGCTCCAGTTCGCGACGGGGAGCGCGCCCCCGCCGCCCTTGACGTCGGCCGGGCTGACGAGGAACACGAGCACCTCGCGGGCGCGCATCAGCGACAGGCCCCAGTTGTCGCGGAACTGGCCGCCCGCGAGCGGCTTGTTGTCCGTGTGGCCGGCGACCTGGTAGTCGCGCTGGAGCAGCGACTTGTCGTTCTTGACGACCGTCGCCACCTTGAGAAGGATCTCCTTGCCCTCCTTCTTCAGCGTCTCGCGCCCGGAGTCGAAGAGGACGTCGCCCGGCAGCGAGATGACCATCCGGTTGTTCCGGATGTTCACCGCCAGGCCGAGCTTCGTGAGCTCGTCCAGCTTCTTCTTGAGCGTCTCGAACCGCGCCTTGATCGCCTCCAGCTGGCGGGCGCGGGCCTTGAACTCGGCGAGCGCCTTTTCACGCTCCTCCAGCGTCGAGCTGAGCTGCGACACCTGCGTGCTCGTCGCCTGGAGGTTCTCGTTCAGCTTGCTGATGTCGACGCCGGCCGCCTCGAGCTGCTTCGTCAGCTCCGCGACCTTCGCCTGGGTCGCCTCGAGCTCCTTCTGCGTCTCGGCGAGGCGGCCCTCCGTGGTCTGGTGCTGGCTCTGAAGGCGGTTGTACTTGTCGAGCTGGGCCTTCCACTCCTCCTCGGAGTAGCCGCACCCCAGCGAGGACGACGCGATCACGGCAGGCAGGAAGGCCGCGAAAGCGGTTCTGCGACCTTTCAAGACACGAGGGTGCATGAGCACGCTCCTTCACTCTAGTTGGTGAACATGAGCTGGGGCCGATCGCCCGGCCCGCGCCCGGTTCCAGGGGACAGCGGCCTGTCAGGCCGTGCGGAGGCGTACCCTACCGAGGTCGCGCGCGATTGTAAAAGGCCGTATCGAGCCGCCCGACCCGCTGCCTCGTGCGCCTCTCTCCGTCGCCGCGCCCCATCACCGCGTCAGCCAGGCGCGGCGCGCTGACGCGGCGCGTGTATGCGCCATCGCAACACGGGTGCGCTTGTCCATTGTTCCCGCCTGCGCACCTGCTATTGGGACGGCCCATGGCCTATCGCATCACGCTGATCCCGGGCGACGGCATCGGCCCGGAGGTCGTGACGGCGACTCAGGATGTGGTCTCCGCCGCCGGCGTCGCCGTCGACTGGGAGATCCACCACGCGGGCATCGAGGTCGCGAAGCTGACTGGATCGCCGCTCCCCCTCCCCGTGATCGACGCCGTGCGGAAGAACCGGATCGCCCTGAAAGGCCCGGTGACGACGCCGATCGGGGGCGGGTTCCGCTCGGTCAACGTGACGCTCCGGCAGACGCTCGATCTCTACGCGAACGTGCGGCCGATCCGCAGCCTGCCGGGCGTCGACACGCGGTTCGACGTCGACATGGTCATCGTGCGCGAGAACACCGAGGGGCTCTACGCCGGGCTCGAGCTCATGATCCTGCCCGGCGTGGCCCAGAGCATCAAGCTCACGACCGAGCGGGGCTCGACGCGCATCGCGGAGTTCGCGTTCCGGTACGCGAAGGAGCACGGCCGGAGCAAGGTGACGATCGTCCACAAGGCGAACATCATGAAGATCTCCGACGGCCTCGCGCTCGACTGCGCGCGGAGGGTGGCCGTGGGGCACCCCGAGATCCAGCTCGGCGAGATGATCGTCGACGCGGCCGCCATGACGATGGTCCGCGATCCGAACCGGCTCGGCGTGATCGTGACGGAGAACCTCTACGGCGACATCCTCTCGGACCTCGGGGCCGGCCTGGTCGGCGGGCTCGGGATCGTGCCCGGCGCGAACATCGGCGACGACGCGGCGGTCTTCGAGGCGGTGCACGGGTCGGCGCCGGACATCGCGGGCAAGGGCTACGCGAACCCGACGGCGCTCGTGCAGAGCGCCGTGATGATGCTGCGGCACCTCGGCGAGCACGACGCGGGCGATCGGATCGAGCGGGCGCTGACGACGCTCTACCGGGCCGGCCAGGTGCGCACGCGCGACCTTGGCGGCGCCGCGAGCACAGGCGACTTCACCCGGGCGCTCTGCGCGGAGATCGAAAGGCCTCGCGCGGAGGCCTAGCGGAGGGCATCCTGATCCCGCAGACGTGGGATCCGCCTTCACGTGGCTGCTCGAGTGGTGCGCCGAGCTCGTCGGCGCGACGGATGGGGCTGCCGGCGCCACGGGCGACGAGGCGAGGCGCCGGCGGCGGCTTGTGCTGTTCCTCGCGCTCTCGTCCATCGTCGCGGCGAGCTACTTCCTCAGCGAGATCTGGGGCGTGAAGGGCCTGCTCCCCGCCGTCACATTCTTCGTGCTCGCGGTGCAGGCGACGCGCGCCGTCCTCGACGCGCGCGCGTCGCTGTGGCGCGCCGCCGCGCTCGACCTCGACGACCCGGCGCAGCGCCCGCGCGCTGGCGCGGATCCGTGGTTCTCTCCGCCGACGGCGAGGGTCCTGCGCGCGCTGGCCGCCGTGATCGACGCCACGCGCCGCGAGCGCTACGCGGCCGCGCTGGAGCGGCTCCCGTCGGTCGATCGGGCCGCGCTCCGGCCCGACGAGGCGCGGCTGCTCGAAGCGGCCCGCGCGCTGCTCTCCCTGGGCCTCGGCGACCCGACGCGCGCGGCGCAGCAGGCGATCGTCGCGCTGCCCACGGGGATCGACGCCATCGACGCGCGGCTCGGCCGCGTGGTGATCGCCGACGCGTGGAAGAGCCCCGCGCGGCTCGAGGCGATCGATCGCGCGTGGCGGCAGGAGCTCCAGGGCGGCGTGGCGTCCGAGGCGCTCGAGCGCCTCCTGTCGCTGTCGCGGCTGCGCCTCGCGCCGCACGCGGTGGAGGCGCTCCAGCCGGTCGAGGCGCGCGCGCTGTCGGCCGAGGCCTGGTCGATCGGCGAGGAGGAGCTCGCCGCGGCGCTCGAGTCCCGCGCGCGGAGCGGCGTCTACCGCTGAGCCGGCGGCTCACCGCGGCGGCAGCAGTCGGGTCACAGCAGTCGGGTCACAGCAGGCGGCTCACCGCGGCGGCTCGCGGCGGCTCACCGCGGCGGCTCGCGCGGCACGGCGGGCGCGACCTCGCGCACGAGGCGGAGGCCGCCGAGCGAGATCTCGACCACAGCGGCGAGCCGCTCCGCCACGAGCTGCTCCGCCGAGGGCCCCGCGGCGCGCGTCTCCGCGATGAAGGCGAAGCAGCGCCGGCCGGAGCCGCCGAAGGCGACCGCGAAGCCGTCGATCGGCGCTCCCGGCGGGGTGTCGGCGACACCGATCGCCACGACCGTGTCGAACCCTTCCGGCACGTCGATCCGGCGCTCGGCGGCGGTGAGGCCCTCGCCGGGGCTCGGCAGGTCGCGCCAGAGCCGCGCGCGCGCCTCGCACGCCGCGCGGCTCGCGCGGCCGTCCTCGCGCCAGGTGCGCACGAGCAGCGACGTCGACGACGCGGCGTGGGTCGCGACGAGCCAGGGGCCCTCGCCGTCCTCGACGCGGAAGCCGCGCGCATCGGGCAGCGGGAGCCGGAGATCGAAGCGATCCGAGCGGTATTCACCGCGCTCCCCGTCGCCGAGCGTCGACGCCGCCTGCGCTGGCGGCGCGGGCCTCGGCGGCTCGGGCGGCGCGGCTGGCGCCGGCGCGCACGCGGGCACCAGGGCGAGCAGCGCGGCGGCCGGCGCGAGGGCGCGGCGCGGCGCGCGCGCCTTCGGCTGCGACCCGTGCCCCGGCGCTCCGCCGGGCTCGGCGCGCGACGCGGACCTCATCGCGTGAGCAGCACGAGCAACGCGCCTGCGCCGCCCTCCACGTCCGGGGCCGTCGCGAAGGCGGCGACGTGGCGGGCGACGCGGCCGTTGCTGAGCCAGGCCGCGATCTCGCCGCGGAGCACGGCGTGGCCGCCGGGCGAGTGGTTGCCCTTGCCGTGGACGATGGCGACGACGCGGTCTCCGTCGCGCTGCCGCTTGCAGACGAACGCCTCGACGGCCTCGCGCGCCGCCTCGAGCCTCAGGCCGTGCAGATCGAGGGTGCCGTCGACGGCGTAGCGTGCGCGGCGGAGCCGCCTGAGCTCGCGCGGATCGACGTCGAGGCGCCGGCCCTCGATGCGCTCGCTGTCGTCCGTGGTCTCGAACTTGATCCCCTCGATGACGAGCGAGCGCATGCGCGAGCGCGCGTCCTCGTCCGGGTCGAACGCGATCGTCGGGAGCGCGGCCCGCTCGACGCGGCTGGCGGTGACCGGGATCCGGGTCGCGCGATCCTCGAGCACGCGGACGCCGGCCATGTAAATGGCGAAGGTCTCGGGGTCGACGGGCCGCGGCGCCTGCTCGGCGCCTGCCCGCGGCGCCGCGCCGGCGCCCGGGGGCGCGATCGATCTCGCCTTCGTCTTCGCCTCGGGCGCGGACGCTGTCGCCTTGGCCTTCGCCTCGGGCGAGGACGCCGTCGCCTTGGTCTTGGCCTCGGGCGCCGGCTTGGCCTTGGGCTTGTTCAGCTGCCGGAGCGTGGCGAACGGCTGATAGAACGCCTCATCCGCCTTGCGCGCCGCCGCCTTCGCGGCTCGCGCCGGGCTGGCCGCCGATTTCGGGTCTCTCTCGCGCTTCGCGCCCTTCGCCATCCCCCAGAACATCGCTCGCGAGGCCGCGGAGTGCAAACCGGACGGCTTCGATGCCGGCGAGCTGCCCGTCCTCGAAGTGCCAGTCGGGGTCGTCGAGGCCGGGGAAGTCGTGCGGGTTGCGGATGTCCTCGGCCGTGAGCGTGGGGATGAGGCGCCGCGCGAGGTCGATGACCTTGGCCCTCTGCGCTCCCTCCATGTCGGCGAGCAGCTCGAAGATGCGATGGAAGAGCTCGGCGGGCGAGGGGGGCGGCTTGCGGCGCGCCGGGGCGGGCCGCGTCGTGAGAGCGCATCGGGCGCAGCATACGCCATCGGGCCGAGCGCGCCGCGCCCCGCCGCCCGACCGCGCGTGGAGCTCAGCCGCCTCCCGCGCGCGGGAGCGCGGGCCGCGGCGAGGGGAAGCAGGGCTCCGCCGGCACCCCGAAGGCAGCCAGCGTGAGCACCGGCATGATGGCGCCGAACACGCCGAGCCCCATGAAGGCCGCGATCCCGAGGTGCAGCAGGGAGGTGGCCACGACGACGGCGCGCCGGGTGAGCCGTGGCCAGATCAGGAAGGCGTACCCGAGCTCCACGGCGAGCACGGACCACCCAGCGGCCTGCGCGACCCACGGGTGACTCGCCAGCCAGGAGAAATCGAGCTGGCGATACTCCGGGAGCATCACCGAGCGCCAGATCGCCTCACCGTTCCACCAGGCTTGGCCTGCAGCCTTTTCCAGTCCGCTCGCCAGGTAGGCGACGCAGAGGTGCAGCTGGACGACGCGCAGCCCGAGCCGCGCGGCAGGCGTCGGCTCGTCGGGCGCGCAGGCGAGGGCGCGACGTGACCCATGCCCCCGCCGATCGAAGGACAGCGCCGCGCCGGAGGGCACCCAGACGAGATAGAAAAGAAAGATGTTGGCGAACACGTCGGCTCCGTAGACGGTCGGGTCCGCCGTCACCATCAGCATCCTGTGGGTGCTCCAGGCGAGCAGCGCAGCGGCCCTCGTCCTGAGGCCACAGAGCAGCGCGGCCAGGGAGAGCGCGTAGACGGCTCCGGTGCCCACGAGGATCGGGGCTTCGCCGATCCCGAGCGGGGCGAGGAGCGCGGTCAGCCAACCGATGCCGGGCAGCTCGCGCGGGGTGAACGCGTCCCGGAGCGGGTCCTGCAGGATGCCCGCGGGGCCGTAGAGATCGAAGAGCAGCGGAGCGACGAGCGCCGCCTGGGTGAGGAGCACGGCGGCGAGCCCGATGCGGAGCGCCGCGAGGGGCATGGCGGACGCCGGGGCGAGCGCGAACCGTTCGATCGCCGAGGCCGCCGAGGCCAGCGCGGAGACCGGGAAGAGCCCGGCCCTGCCCGAGGCGCCGCTCGGCTCGCTGCTCACGGTCACGGCGCGCCGCCCTTCGCGCGCGAGGCGGCCTGGAACCTGCGCCGGGGGACGAGCTTCGCCTGGTAGATCAGGCCCCACGTCGGCCGCTTGCCCTCGCGGTATTCCTGCATCGACGGGAGATCGCAGACCTCCAGCCGGACGATCACGCTCGCGGCTCCTGGGTACCTCGCGAGCACCTTGCCTGCCCACGAGGCCGCGAGCGAGCGCCGCAGCGACTCGTCCTCTTCGGTCATGAAGAGCGCCACGATGCTCCTGACCCGGAGATCCGCCTCGTGGTTCGCCCCGGACTCCAGGACGTCGGAGATCACCCTCCCTCGCGCGTCCGTCACCTGAAACCTCGCCCAGGGCAGCGCGCTGACCGAGGGAGCGAAGAAGTTGTAGCCGCTGTCGGCCCCGGAGAGCGCCCCGTAATACGCGGCCGCCTGGCCGAGCCGCCCCGCCTCGCGCAGATCGACCTGGAGCGCCCCGAGCACGACGAAGCCGAGGTGCGCTGCCGCCGCGGCCATGGCCAACGGGGCGAGGCGCCGACGTCCTTGTCTTCCACCCATGAGGCTCCCTCCGCCGGCCCCCGCGCTCGAGGACCGGCACCTCCCCGCGGCGCGCGCGGAGTCATCGGTTCTCCGGCTGGACCAATCCTGCGGTTTCCACACAGCGCGACGCGACGAACGGGGCCCGCCGCGCCCAGGCGGCGCTCCTGGATCGAGGTCAGCGAGGCTCTTCGAGGCTCATGATCGGCCCGGAGGGGTCCTCTGCCGGCGCTGCATCCGATCGCCCGTGGTCAAGGGGCCGCCCGTAGGGATGGAAGTCCCCGTAGGGCCGGACCGGTCTGAACGGCCGGAAGCTCCCATACGGCCTGTACGGCCTGTGCGGCCGGAAGTACCCATACGGCCTGTATGGCCAGAATGGCCTGAACGGCCGGAAATTCCCATGGTAAGGGACATCATCCGGGGGAAACCAGGCGTCGGGAAAGTCCGAGCTCGTTGTCTCCTCGACGAGCACGAGATCCTGGATGGGTGTCGTGCTCTCCGCAGCAGCGATCTGCGCGGTGCCGAGCGCCATTCCGGACAGCGTCAGGGCCCCGAGCGCTTTCACCAGCTTCATCACGGAATCCTTTCACGATGCGAGCGCCTTGCCGGGCGTCATCCCGTGCAGGCTGCGTCCATGGCGATGCAAGCGTGAGGCCCGTTCGCGGCGGACCGCTGGCTCCGCGCGCGGCGGCGCGGGTTCCTGACAACCGCGGCTCGGCGCCGCGCGCGCGCCTCGCACGCCCCGGGGCGTCGCGTGTGCGCGCGGTGGACAGCGACCGACACCGGCCTGAGCGCGTGCGCGTCGCTATCGACGCGACGCCCCTGCCCGGCTCAGGGCGAGATCAGGACATTCGCCAGATCATCGACGATCCTGCCGACATCGCCGCCCTCGAGATTGACGAGCACGGTGATAGAAGCATCCTTGTCGACCGCGTAATAAGACGACGACGTGAAGCCCCAGATACCACCGTCGTGACCGACCAGGACGCCGAGCGGAGATTCCCGGCGCGACAGCCCGAGGCCGTACCCGGTGACCTCGCCGAGGGGCGCGTCGACCCACGCGGTCATCTCTTCGAGCTCGGCGGGGCCGAGCAGCGCGCCGTCGAGCACCTTGCGGTAGAAGCTCGTGAGGTCACCCGTGGTCGAGACCAGCGCGCCCGCCGCGCCCGCCGCGGACGCGTCGATCGCGGAGGTCATCTCGACGAGCTCCCCTCGGCTCCGCCCGTAACCGTGCACGAGGCCGGGCACGGCCTCCTCGGCGCCGTCGAGGTACGTGTGCGCGAGCCCCGCCGGCTCGAGGACGCGGCTGCGGAGCAGCTCGCCGATCGGCTCTCCCGAGGCCGCCTCGACGATCAGGCCGGCGATGATGTAGTTCGTGTTGGAGTAGGCGAAGCCGCGCCCTGGCTCGAAATACGGCGGCTTCGACGCCGCGAGCTCGATGAGCTCCGCGGGTGTCCACGTGCGCGTCGGATCGTCGAGGGCCGCGGTCCAGAACTCGTCGAGCGCCGTGTAGTCGAAGATACCGCTCGTGTGGTTCAGGATCTGTCGCACGGAGATCTTCTCTCCGTGGGGGACACCGCCGACGTACGCGGATACGGTATCGTCGAGCGACAGCCGGCCTTCTGCGCGGAGCATCAGCGCCAGCGTGGAGACGAAGGTCTTCGTGATGCTCCCTGCGCGGAAGAGATCGCCGGGCTGGATGGCCACGTCGGCCTCGGTGTCCGCGACCCCCGCGGCGCCGAGCCAGCTGCACCCGCCGAGGTGCACGGCGGCGGCCGCGCCGGGGAGCCGCTGCGCTTCCACGGCCGCGTCGAGCGCTCTCTGGAGCTCCAGCGAGAGCTCGTCGCAGCCGGCGCCCGGCGTATCGCCTGAGCCGCCGGGTCCAGCGGCGGCGCTGCCGACTCCGACGCTCCCACCGCCGTCGTCGTCCGCGGTGGCCACCGTGTCGAGCGGAGCAGGCGAGGAGCTCATGCACCCCGCGAGCAGGACAACGCCGATGCAAGAGAAGAAAGCGGTCGGCCGAAGAACACGGCGCATCGATCGGGTCTCCATGGCCTCCCCGTGAGGTCCACTGCTGCGCTCCGCGGCGCCGCTCCCGATCTCCCGGGGCGGCCCCGCGAAGGGCGCGCATCAAGACGCGACAGGTCCGACCGTGTCAACCGGCCCGCGCAGGCGCGAGTGCTCTCGCCCACGCTGGACGTCGATAGCGCAGCTTATCGCGTGTGCCGGCGGACAGGCCGTTCCCACGAATCACGCGGTCAGCGCGGCGCCGCCGTCGCGACGGCGAGGGCCCGCAGCAGGGTGATCACGGCGATCGAGTGGCTGATCCGGCCGTCCTGCATCGCTGCCATCACGTCGCCTGCGCTCATCACGACCGCTTCCGTGCTCTCGTGCTCGTCGCCCTCGGGCTCGCCGACCCGCCGCGCGCCGCGCGCCAGGTAGAGGAAGCAGCGATTCGCCTGGAGCGCGGGATTCGGGTGTACCCACCCGAGCGTCTCGAGCGACTCCACAGTATACCCCGTCTCCTCCAGGAGCTCGCGCGGCGCAGCGGCCGCCGGCTCTTCCCCTGGATCGACAAGGCCGCCTGCCGTCTCGATGGTCACCGCGTCGACCCCGTGCCGGTACTGCCGCACCAGGACGAACTGGCCTTCATCCGTGATCGCGGCCACCGAGATCCAGTCGGCGAGCTCCAGCGTGAAGGCGGGATACGACGCGCCCGCGGCCATGACTTCGTGGCGATGGATCGCGAGCGGACCGAACGTACCGGCGAGCGCCGAGGCGTGCCGGCGAGGAATCGTGATACCCATCCCGCCTCACTACTACGGCGTGCCCCTCGCCGCCGTCTCCGGCGGGGCGCCCGCCTTCTCCGGCGCCGCTCCCGTCTTCTCCGGCACGGTGCTCGCCTTCTCCGGCGCCGCACTCGCCGCCTTCTCCGGCGCCGCTCCCGCCGTCTCCGAAGCGGAGCTCGCCCTCTCCGGCGCCGCGCTCGCCTTGTCCGACACAGGGCCCGCCATCTTCTCCGGCGCCGTGCTCGCAGACCTGTCGCGGCGCTCCCGCCGGAGCACCTCCTCCGCGTCCTCGCCGGACATCCCCTCGGTCGCCCCTCGCCCTTCGTCCTGCGGCGGCGGCCACGCGGTCACATAGCGGGGTGCCTCGCCGGGTCCGGACGCGTCGATCCACGAGACGCTCCCCGTCCCTGGCGCGCGCACGTCGACGTGCACGAACGAGCTGTTCGGATAGTACCCACAGCCCGTGTCGGCGAGCGCGCGGCAGGCGGCTGCGAGCTCGTCGTTCCTCACCCCGGCGATGCGCAGATCGAGCGCCCGCCCCGTCTGGTGCAGGCTGCCCTGGCTCTGCGGCCTGTACCCGCTCACGAGCGACACGAGCCGGCCCGGGTACCGCCGCGCCAGCGCGTCGATGCGGGAGAGCAGCCCGGGATCGAGCAGCCGCACGCCGGGCGCGACCTCCCCTGCCTGCACCCCGCTCGCCCTGCTCCCGACGGCTCGCGGCTCATCGCCAGCGCGCCGCCCCTTGCGGCTCGCCGCTTCCGGCCTCCGCGCGGGCGCGCCCTCGTCGGACAGGATCGGCCGCGGCGTGCCCCACGGGCGCGCAAGCAAGGAGAGGGCGCGCCGGGCCTCCTCGCGCGGCTTCCCCTTGCAGTCGACAAGCTCGAGGCGCTCGGGCTCCAGCCCGCTGCGGTCCATCGAGAGCACCGGTCCGTGGCACGGCTTCGGAGGCGCCTCCCGCTCCATCCCCTTCTTCGCCCCGCGCCGCTTGCTCTCGACCGTGCGCGCCGCCCGCCTCTTCTCCTTCTTCTTCTCGCCGCCCGCCTTCTTCTTGGCGACCCCCTTTTTCCCGCCGCCCGCCTTCGCCGAACCGCCCGCGTTTTCCTCGGCGTCTGCAGCCGCGTGCGGCGCCTTCCCGCGGGAGCGAGCCGTCCCCGTCCGGTTCCGGTCCCCCGCCCCGCTCGTCTTCTCGTCACCGGTCGCGGCCGACGCGCTCTTCGCACGGCCATGGTGCGAGCTCTCCCGCGTCTTCGTTCGCGGGGCTTGCTCCGCACCTGCAGGGCTCGCTGGCGCGCGATCCCGACGGGTCTGCACGCTCCCCTCTTCCCTGGATTCCCCGGACCTCTCGGCAGCGGCGTGCGCCCCGGGCAGCGGCTCCGCGCGGACGGGCCCCGCCAGGATCGCCGGCACCGCGATGCTCACCAGCACCGAGAGCGCGGCCGCGCGAGCACGCCTCAGGCGCGCACGCGGCTCCCCCCTGCGCACAGCTCCCCCTGCGTCCCGCGGCGCCGCGCCTGCACTGCTCACGGATCGAAGGCTCATCATGGAAAGCTCCAGTCGGGTCGGGTGCGAGTGCCATCCACCACGAAGCAGATCTCCAGGACACGGCGTCGCCGCCCGTCCGCAGGATGGGGGTTGGTAAGGGCAGTCGGCGGTCCGCTTCTTGAATCGACCTGGGACGAGACCGGCAACCTCGAAACGGCGTCTCCGAGACGCCCCTCGCGGAAGCTCGAAAGCTCGGAAGGGAGACTCGGAAGGCAAGCTCAGAAGGGACCGAACCCTGAGGACAGGAATGGCATGAAGTGCGGAGGGCAGCCCAATTTTCTGCGGCGCTGACCAAAGGCTGTGGTAGGAACCAGCTGCCTCGCGACTGCGGTCGGGTCGTGAGCGCGGCTCCGGGGTGCATGGGGGCAGAGCCCCTCGTCACGCGGTCCGCGGTCGGGTATCGCCCGGCGCACCACGCACTGCGGCGTGGCCCTACCTTCACGATCAACGCGGCCAGCGTGATCAGCGCGAAGATAGGCGTCGCGTCCCTTGCGCAACATCGTCCGGGCCATCGCGGATCGCGGGGGAAGCGCCCGGCCCAACACGCACCAGCCTCATTCACCACACCATCGATGCAAGCGGGGCGCCACACGCGGGATGCGGAAGCCGAACCCGGTGGCGCGTCCATGATCGCTCCGAGGTCACCAGGGGCACGACATGCGGCGAATTCGTAGAGACGCAACCAAGGTCTGGCACAATCCCGAGCTCCACACGGCCTATGGCCGTGGTCAGCCGAACAGCGCGGGGCTGCCGCGTCCGACGCAGACCGGCGAGGACCGGCGGGCAGCCAAGCAACACCGCGCCGCGCTCGAGGCGCTGTTCTCTCCGCGCAAGGAGCCGGAGGCAGAGGACAGCAAGGGCGGGCGCGTCAAGTCCGGACGCGACGCCGCGTCCAAGGCGCCGGGGCGCATCGTCCTCGCGCCGCCTCCGCAGAGCGACCCGAAGGCCGTCGAGCGCCAGCGGCTCCTGTCGAAGCTGCTCTGCGCGTCGGGCCGGCCCAACATCTCCAAGGCCGCGAACGAGTTCCTCCGCGCCGGCCACGCGTTCCCCGCGGAGCAGGACGTGTACCTGCAGCTGCTCGAGCACAGCGACGAGCAGCGCATCCAGGAGGCGATCGACGAGCTCGCGGGCATCCTCGTCGGCGAGCTGCCGAAGCGGCGCGCCGTGCTCGAGTCGCGGCTCCGCCGCATCGAGGAGTTCGCGGAGGAGCCCGCGACGCGCGAGGCCGCCGAGCGGCTGCGCCGCCAGGTGAGCGGCAGGCCCGAGGCCCCGGCCGCGGATGGCGCGCCCCGGCGCAGCGCGGGCGGCGACATCTCCGAAGCGAGCGGCGAGGCGGAATGACGCGCGCGGAATTCGAGGCCGAGCTCCGCAAGCTGATCCAGACGTTCGAGACGGGCACCGGCAACGAGCGGTGCGTCGCGTGCGTGTCGTGCGAGCGCTGCGTCGACTGCACGTTCTGCCGCAACTCGAAGGCGCTGCAGCGGTGCCACTACTGCGTCGACACCCAGCGCTCCTCGGACAGCACGCACTGCCGCGGCTGCCGCGATCTCATCGCGTGTAGCCACTGCGTCGCGTCCGAGCGGTGCACGCAGTCGTCGTACCTCGTGCGCTCGGTCGACTGCACCGGCTGCACCTACTGCTTCGGCTGCGTGGGCCTCGTCCGGAAGGACTTTCACATCCTCAACCAGCCGTACGATCGCGGCACCTACTTCAAGCTCACGGCCAAGCTGATGCGCGAGCTCGGGCTGAGCGCGGGCACCGGGGCGGAGCCCGCCGCCGCCGCGCCGAGTCGAAGCGCGGCCGCGCAGCGCTAGCGATGCGCGCGGTCGTTCAACGCGCGCTCGGCGCGCGCGTCGAGGTCGAGGGCCAGGTGGTCGGCGCCATCGAGCGCGGCCTCGTGGCCTTCGTCGGCGCCGCGAAGGACGATGACGACGCCGACGCCGACCACGTCGCCGGCAAGATCGCGGGCCTCCGCGTGTTCAGCGACGACGCCGGCAAGATGTCGCGGGCGCTTTCGGACGTGCGCGGCGCCGGCGTGCTCGCGATCAGCCAGTTCACGCTCTTCGGCGACGTCCGGCGCGGCCTGAGGCCGAGCTTCGACGGCGCCATGGAGCCCGTGCGCGCCGAGGCGCTGTACGAGCGCTTCATCGCCGCCTTGCGGGCCCGCGGCCTCACGGTGGCCACGGGCCGCTTCCGCGCCGACATGCGCGTATTCGTCGAGAACGACGGCCCGGTCACCATCCTCATCGATTCGAAGCGGACGTTCTGAGGGATCCGCCGCGATCGACGGCGACAGCCACCCCCTTCTCCCCGAGCGCCGCGCAGGCTACGGGGGGAGCCATGCGGATCAGCATCGTGGGCGCGGGCGCGCTCGGGCGGATCTACGGCGTGCGCCTCGCCACCCAGGGAAACGACGTCACGTTCGTGGTCCGGCCCGAGCGCGTCCACGACGCACGGCCGTTCGTGGTCGAGCAGGTGAACGGCGCCGATCGACGCGACACGCTCGCTCGCCCGCGCCTCGCGGCCGAGATCCCGGCCGACGCGGACGTCGTCCTGATCACCGTGCGCTTCGATCAGCTCGTCCCCCGCGCCGACCTCGGCGGCGCCGCGCAGCGCGGGGCGGGCGGCAGGTCGGTGGCAGATCTGCTCCGCGGCGGCCCGGCCGCGCCCGCCGTGGTGCTCACGCCGCTCCTGCCCAGGGAGCGCGCCGACCTCGAGGAGGCCGCCCGGCGCCGCATCACCCCCGCGATGCCGGGCGTCTCGGGCTACCTGGACGAGCGCGGCGTGGTCCGCGCCTGGATCACCGAGCTCGCGTCCACGCTCATCGACGAAGAGGGGGGCGCCCCCGCCGAACGACCGCTGCTCGAGGAGCTCGCGCGCCGCCTCACGAGCGCCGGTGTTCCGGCGCGGATCGAGCCCGACGTGGGCGCGCAGAACGTGGCCACCACGACCGCGTTCTTCCCCCTGATCGCCGCCATCGACGCGGGCGGCGGGGCGAGCGCCCTCCTCGAGAACGACAGCGTGCTCAGCACCGTGATCGAGGCCACCAGGGAGTCCGTAGCGCTCGCGAACCGGCTGGGCAAGGTGGCCCCGTGGACGAAGCTCCTCCTCCGGTTCATCGGGCCGCTCACGCTGAAGCCGGGCATCGCGCTCGTGCGCCTGCTGGCCCCGGAGTTCTTGCGGTTCCTCGACGTGCATTTCGGCCCCAAGCTCCACGCGCAGCACCTCGCGATGGGCGCCACCGTCCTCGAGATGGGCCGAGAGCGCGGCGTGAGCATGCCGGCGCTCGAGCGGCTGCTCGCGCACCTCGGCGGCCGCCCCGGGGCGCGCTGAGCCGCGCCTTCCTGCGCCCGCGCGCAAGCGTCGGCGTGTCGCCGCGTCAGCGCGCGCGCGCGGCCGCGAGCTGCGCCGCGAGCACGATCGCCTCGCGCATCCCGCGCGGGTCGGCGCGGCCCGTCCCCGCGAGATCGTACGCGGTGCCATGGTCGACGCTCGTGCGCACGATCGGCAGGCCGAGCGTGACGTTCACGGCCTCGCCGAAGCCCAGGAGCTTGCTCGGGATCGTCGCCTGGTCGTGGTACATGGCGACGACCCCGTCGAGCGCGCCGCGCGCCGCGAGCCGGAACGCCGTCTCCGCGCCGACGGGCCCGGTCAGCTCCGCCGCCGGGCCCGAGCGCGAAAGCCGCCGCGCCGCGAGGCGGATCCCCGGCGTGATCCGCACCTGCTCCTCGTCGCCGAGGAGGCCGCCTTCGCCAGCGTGCGGGTTGAGCGCGGCGACGGCGACGCGCGGTTTCTCGCGGCCGAGGTCGCCGAGCAGCCGCGCGAGCCACACCGCGGCGCGCGCCACCTCGCGCGGGCTCACCGCCTCCGGCACGTCGCGCAGCGGCAGGTGCGTCGTCACGAGGGCGGTCACGAGCTTGCCCGAGGCGAAGGCCATCGTGACCTCGCGCGCGCGGAGCCGCCGGCCCAGGTGCTCTGTGTGCCCGAGGAAGTCCGCGGACCCTGGCGCGCCGCTCGTGGCGATCGCGTGCTTCGACGCGGGCCCCGTGACCAGCGCCGCAGCGACGCCGTCGCGGACCAGGTCCGTCGCCGCGTCGATCCATGCGAGCTGCGCCGCGCCGTCCTCCGCCTCGGGCCGACCGAACGCGCTCGGCCGCGAGAGCCGCGTGCTGCCCGCCCAGAGCCCGATCGTGCCGGGCGCGAGCTGCTCGATGGCCGCGCGCCCATCGACCACGACGAGCCGGCGGGCCGCGACCCGGACGAGCCGCGCTGCCCGCCGGACGATCGCCTCATCGCCGACGAGCACGCAGCGCGCGCCCTCGACGGACGCCGCGCCGGCCACGGCCACCTCGGGGCCCACCCCGCTGGGGCACCCGACGCTGATCGCGACGATCGGCGGCCCTTCGGCGCGCGAGCGGCCGCCGCCGCGCGCCGCAGCGGCGGTCGTTCGCGCGCCGCCGCGGCGAACCGGCGACGTCATCGGGTGATGCGCCGCTCGCGCCCGGGCGGCGCAGCGTCGTGCGCAGACGGCCCCGCTCGCCGCTCGGCTTGCGCGGATTCCTCGTCCTCGCCGTCCTCGCCGCCCTCGTCCTCGTCGCCCTCGTCGTCGCTCTCCTCGTCCTCGTCCTCGTCGCGCAGCTCCCCGCGCTCGTCGCCCTGGGCCTCCTCGCCGGCCCCGCTTCGCTGGAGCGCCCTGCTCGCGTCGCCGCCCTCGGGACCACCGGCGCCGGGGATCGGCGACTCGAGGCGGTACCCGGCCCCGCGCAGCGTGACGAGGGGCAGCGCCGCGCCGAGCTTCGCCCTGAGGCGCCTCACGTGGATGTCGACGGTCCGCGCGCCGCCCTCGTACTGGCTGCCCCAGACACGGCGGAGGAGCTCTGTCCGCGACACAACTTTTCCGCGGCGCTCGCACACGTACGAGAGCAGCGCGAATTCCTTCGCGGTGAGCGGCACATGCATGCCGCCGACCGAGACGTCATGGGCCGCGCGGTCGATGACGATCGCGCCCACCTTCACCCGCTCCTCGGTCGCGAACTCGCTGCGGCGCCACTCGACGAGGCGCACGCGCGCGTAGAGCTCGGCGGGCACGTACGGCACGAGCAGGAAGTCGTCGAAGCCGCTCGACGGCTCGATCCGCGCGATCTGCGCGACGCTCACGGCGACCAGCGCGCCGACCTCCTCGAGGCGCGGCTCGCGGCGCAGCGCGCGAAGCGCCGCGGCGGCCAGATCCGGCCTGTCGAGCGCCTCGACGACGATCGCCCGTGCCTTGCTCTCGTCGTCGTGGAAGAGCCGCGGTGGATCGTCCCAGAGATCCAGGGTCCGCACGTCAGCGCCCAGCGAGCGCAAGACCGATGCGGCACCCTCGTCGCGCTCCAGATCCGGTCCGTGTCCAACGATGGCTATGAACGAGCGACGCGCCATGAACGCCCCGTATACGGGTGTCACGGCGGGCCGGCAAGACGCACCGCGCTAAACCCACCAATCCCGCTGTCGTGCTTACCTTCCGCCTGGCGTTCCAGCCTTGAAAATCAGCCGATCCGCGTTCCGCCGACCGTGATGAGATCGATCTTGATTGTGGGGCAGCCAACACCCACGGGGACGCTCTGTCCGTCCTTGCCGCACGTCCAGATGCCGTCGGAGACGGCCACGTCGTGGCCGAGCATGGTGACGCGCCGGAGCACCTCGGGGCCGTTGCCGATGAGGTTCACGCCCTTGAGCGGCGCGGTCAGCTTGCCGTCCTCGATGAGGTAGCTCTCGGTCAGCGAGAACACGAAATCGCCGTTCGAGATGTCGACCTGGCCGCCGCCGAACTTCTTCGCGAAGACGCCGCGCTTCACGGACCTCACGATCTCCTCGGGATCGTGCGGGCCCGCGAGCAGGATGGTGTTCGTCATCCTGGGCATCGGCGCGGCGGCGAAGCTCTCGCGACGCCCGTTGCCGGTCGGCGTGAGCCCGAAGTGCCGGGCCGAGAGCCGGTCGTGCATGTACCCGACGAGCTTGCCGTTCTCGATGAGCGTGCTGCGCTCGGGCTCGTGGCCCTCGTCGTCCACGTTGATCGTGCCGCGCGACTGCAGGAGCGTCGCGTCGTCCACCACCGTGCAGAGCGGGCTCGCGACGTCCTTGCCGACCTGTCCCGCGTAGTTGCTGGTCCCCTTGCGGTTGAAGTCCGCCTCGAGCCCGTGCCCCACCGCCTCGTGGAGCAGGATGCCGCTGTCGCCCGGGGCGAGCACGACGTTCATCTCGCCCGCGGGCGCGTCGCGGGCGTCGAGCATCGCGACCGCCTGCCGGGCGGCCTCCTCGGCGTGCCACTCCGGCGACTTGCCCTCGAAGTAGGCCGTCGTCATGCGCCCGCCGCCGCCGCTCGATCCTTCCTGGCGCTTTCCGCTGCGCTCGGCGAGCGCCCGCACGCCGAAGCGGATGAGCGGCTGGACGTCGTGCGCCATCCGCCCGTCGCTCGTGGCCACGAGGACCTCGCGCACCTCCTCGACGAAGCTCGCCTCCGCCTTGACGATGCTGGGATCGTAGGCGAGCGCCGCGGCGCTCGCGCGCTCGAGCAGCGCGCGCTTCGCGAGCCCGGGGGCGTCGAGCGAGATGCTGGGCAGCTCGTAGCGGGTCGGCAGCTCGCGGCGCCTGAGCTCGATCTTCTCCTTGCCGCCGGAGCCCGTCGCGATCTGCGCCGCCGTCTCGGCCGCGCGCCGCATCGCGTCCCAGGTGAGGTCCTCCGTGTACGCGTACCCGGTCGCGTCTCCTCGCTGGACGCGGACGCCGACCCCCATCGACACCCCGCGCGACGCCGCCTTCAGGATCCCTTCGTCGAAGGTGAACCCGCCTCCGGCGCGGTACTCGAAGAAGAGGTCAGCGTAATCACCTCCCTTGGACAGGGCGACGGAGAGGAGCCGCTCGCAAAGCGCGGCGTCGACGGCATTTTCCTCTCCAGGAGCGAACGGGGCACGGTAGGCCTGGCTGCGCGACATGGTGCCCAACTCTAGGTCCATTCGCCGGGACGGTCGAGAAACGGCGGCGGTCCGGAGCGCCCTCCCGCCGACGCCCGCGCCCGCCCCCGCCGACGGCCGAGCTCGCGACCTACCCCCTGCCCTTTCATCCGGCGCGGCGCGCATACATCGCCCGCGCGCCCACGCCCGACGCCCACGCCGCGATCGCGGGGTCGCGCGACCGCGCTACCGCCAGCGAAGCGACCGCGGGTCGCGGAAGATCTCACGAAATGTGCAACAAGGCCGCTCGACTGCTAGGCTTAACGCTGTCTTCGCGGGAATGGCGGCGCTCGCCACCTTCCCCGCGATCTTCGCGAATCCCCGGCCGTTCAGCGCGTTCCTACAGGGTAGGGCGCGCTCTTCGACGCGCCTCGACCGGACCGCCCAGCGTCCGACCGGGGCGGGGGCTCGCGGCCACCGCGCCAGGCGGTCGCCGCGTCGCCAGACAGGGGGCCCCCGGGGGGCCGCACACTGCAAACAAGCACCTTCGCGGTAGCTTCCGGAACTTCCGGCGCCGCGCGCTTGTACGTGGTGGCGGGATTGGCTAGGTGTTTTTTAGGCGAGGTGAGGGATGCCGACGAGGCGCCCGAGCAACGCCTTGCTGCCCTCAGCAGGAGATTCCCATCGCCGTGGCGGTCGATCGCGACAAGGTACTCCAGACCGCGCAGAAGCTTGTCGAGCGGAAGCGCTTCGACAAGGCCATTGTCGAGTACCAGAAGCTGGTCGCAGACGATCCGAAGGACGTCCGCACGCTGCTCAAGATCGGCGACCTCTACCTGAAGACGGAGGAGTACGTCGAGGCGATCACCACCTACGAGCGCGTCGGCCAGTTCTACTCCCTTCAGGGCTTCGCGCTCAAAGCGATCGCCGTTTACAAGCAGATCCGCGAGATCATCCACAAGCACGTCCCGCAGTACGAGGATCGCTTCGGCCACATCGTCCCGCGCCTCGCGGAGATCTACACGCAGCTCGGGCTCACGAGCGACGCGCTCGCCGCCTACGACGAGGTCGCGACGCGCCTCCTCCGCGCGGGGCGACCGACCGCGACGCGATCGACATCTTCAAGCGGGTCGTCGACCTCGACACGAACAACCCCCTCGCCTACCTCCGCCTCGCGGAGGCGCTGATCCGGGTCCGCGACTACGACGCCGCGATCCAGCGCTTCGGGACGGCGGCCGAGCTCCTGCTCAAGCTCGGGCGGCGCGACGACGCGCTGAAGGTGGTCGAGCGCCTGCTGCAGCACCGCCCGGACGCCCGGTTCGCCCGCATGGCCGCCGAGATCTACCTCGATCGCGGCGATCCGAGCGACGGGATGTCGGCCCTGACCAAGCTGCAGATCGCGTTCAAGGAGAACCCGCGAGACCTGGAGACGCTCGCGCTCCTCGCCCGCGCCTTCGATCTGCTCGGGCAGCCGGCCAAGGCGATCGAGGTGCAGAAGGAGTCGGCGCGCATCGCCAAGGAGGCCGGGCGGGTCGACCATTTCGCCGCGCTCGTCTCGGCCCTGATCACGCGCGCCCCGAACGACGAGGGCGTGCGCCAGCTCGCCTCCCAGATCGCGCCCTCGTCGAGGAGCACGCGCGCGTCGATCGACGTCGAGCTCGACGAGGGCGAGGGCGAGGGCGACGACGAGGAGGCGGAGGAGCTCGACGTCGAGGACGACGAGCCCGCGTCCGCGGTGCCGATCCCGCTCCGCGCGTCGCAGCCCTCGACGTCGCCGATCGCGAGCCCGCGGCAGCTCGTCGCGCACGCCGAGAGCCTCCGGCGCGACCGGCAGTACGACAAGGCGGTCGCCCTGCTCAAGGGCGGCGTCGCCCGGCTGCCGGCCGCTCGAGAGCTGCGCGAGAAGCTCTGCGACGTCCTGATCGAGGCGGGCGATCAGGACGCCGCCGTCGAGCAGATGCTCGCGTTCGCGCAGCAGCTGGCCAGCGAGGACGCCGTCGACGACGCGGCGAGGCTCCTCGACGAGGTGCTGCTGCTCGATCCCGGCAACGCGCAGGCCACGGAGATGCTCAACCTGCTCGGCTACGCCGTCCCGCAGGAGGACGAGCTCGCCGACGAGGAGCACGCCGAGCCGGAAGCCTCGCCGACGGCCGGCGAGAACGACGCGTACGCGTCCGAGGTGCCGAGCCAGGACCTCTACGACCCCGACGCGCCGCTGCCCGCGTACACCCTCGACGAAGACGGCGTCGTCGAGGCGCTCCCCCGGCGGCCCGAGCTCGTCACGCACCTCGACGACCCGTTCGCGAACGAGCCGCCGCTGCCGAGCTTCCCGATCGAGGACGTCGAAGAGGTCGAGGACGTCGAGGAGCTCGAGGCCATCGACGACGAGGAGGAGGAGACGGCGTCGGTCAACCCGAGCCGTGCGCCCGAGCACCCCCTGGCCGTCGCTGCGTCCCAGGCTCCGCCCCCGGCGTCCTCGATACCTCCCCCTCCCGTGCTCGCGGCGCCGCCGCCGGCCCTGTACAGCCCGGTGTCGGGCCGACCGGCGTCGGTCCGACCGGCGTCGGGCCGCTCCGTGCCGCCGGGGTCCTTGCGGCGCGCGGACGCGCTCGACGAGGACGCGCTCGAGGAGGTCGAGTTCTTCGCGCAGCACGGGATGTTCGACGAGGCGCGGAACATCCTCGAGGAGCAGCTCGCGCGGCTGCCGAACCACCCGCTCCTGATGGAGCGGCTGCGCGAGGTCACGGAGCTGGCCTCGGACGCGCGGGGGGTGGTGCGGGCGGCGACCGACAACGAGAGCGGCACGCGGGCCGTCCCGCGCGGCAGCGAGCGGCCGGACGAGGATCGCGCGTTCGACATCGCCGAGTCGCTCAAGATGATCGATGAGCTTGAGGTCGTTCCGGGCTCGGTGACGGGCGTCCAGGACGATCCTCGGCAGATCAGCGTCGAGAGCGTCTTCGAGCAGTTCAAGGCGGGCGTCGCGGCGCAGATCTCCGAGTCCGACGCGTCGACGCACTACGATCTCGGCGTCGCCTACAAGGAGATGGGGCTCTACGCCGACGCGATCGGCGAGTTCGAGCTCGCCGCCCGCGACCCCGGGCGAGAGTGCGTCTGCCAATCGATGATCGGCGTCACCCACCTCCAGATGGGCAACATCGAGGCGGGCATCGACGCGCTCATCCGCGGGCTGCACGCCTCGCACAAGACGGTCGAGCAGGAGCTCGCGCTGACCTACGAGATCGCGAACGCCTACGAGATGCGCGGCGTCCCCGAGCAGGCGCTCTACTACTTCCAGCGCGTCGCCCGGATGAGCCCGAGCTACAGCGACCCGCGCGGCAGCGTGGCGGAGCGGCTGCGCCGCATCGACGTCCCGAAGCCGGCCGCGCGCGCCGTCGGCGCCGAGATGATCGCGGACGAGTTCGACGCCGCCTTCGACGATATGCTCCCGAGCGGCAAGCTGCCCTGAACGCATCGCGCGCGCGGCCGCGCGGGTGCGCCCTGGAAACGACAGAAATTGGGCCACGGCGGGCGCTCTCCGGTACCGGAGGGGCATGAACCGACCGCTCCTCTTCGCCGCCCTCACCTCGGTCCTGGCTGCCGGTTGCGGCGCCGGGATCGAGACGAACGCTCGATCCGGTCGCCCGCAGGACGGCTCCGCCAAGGTGGCGGCGCAAGCGCGGCGCGAGGTCCCGCAGCGGACGAAGGGTTCGCTCGACGAGCGCGGCCCGATCGCCGACGAGGCGTCCGGCGCGCGCAAGCCCGGCGATTATGTGGCCTACCGGTTCTCGGGCAGCTTCAGGAAGACGCCGCTGCTCCTCACGCAGCGGGTCGTCGCGCGTGAAGGGGACGTCCTCGTGGTCGACGTGACCCTCGAGGACGGCAAGAAGACCGAGGCCCTGCGGGTCCGCATGAGCGACGAGCCCAGCAGGCGCGGTGAGATCCTCGGCGCGGCGTGGATCGACGATGGCGCGGAGCGGCCGGCGACCCTCTCGGCCTACGACGCGATGATGGCCAAGACCGCGCTCGCCGCCGACGAGAACGAGGACGTGCTCGGCAGCGAGGCGGTGAACGTCGAGGTCGGCGGCTCCTCCATCCCGTGCCAGCGGACCAGCTTCCGCGTGCGCATCGGCAAGACGAAGGCGACGATGCGCACGCTCCAGAGCGACGACTTCGCCTGGGGCGACGTGGGCGGTGAGATCACGGCCGAGGACGGGCGCGTGCTCTACCGCGCCGAGCTGATCGACAGGGGCCACGCGGACATGGATGAGCGCGCGGCCGCCGGCGCAGAGCCCAGCCCCGCGCCCCGACCGGCGACCGTGGCGCGCTCCGCTGACGAAGACGAGGCGTACGACGACTACGAGGACTGAGCCGGCAGGGGCGCGTCGCCCCGGTTTCCCTTCGCGACGAGGATCTCGAGCGCGCGCGCGGCCGCCGCCTTGACCAGGTGGCCCATCTTCGGGTGCTCGGGCTCGAAATCCGGCTCGATCCCCTCGGCGCGCAGCGCCTCCGTGCAGACCGGCCCGATGGACGCCACCACGCCCCGCGCGAGCGCGGCGCGCAGCCGCTCGACGAGCCCCTCCTCGGCCGCCACGAGGAGCGCGTGCTCGACCTGCGCGCGGCTCGTGAAGAGCGTGATCGCCGCGCCGCCGTCCGCCATGAGGCGGAGCGCCTGCCGGAGCGGCGCGGTGTCCTCCGGGAGCGCCCAGCGGTACACCGGCACCGGCGTGACATGCGCGCCGGCCGCCGAGAGGCTCGCGTAAAGCTCGTGGCTCGGCGCGCCGTGCTCCTGGACGGCGACGCGCTTTCCGCTCAGGTCGCCGAGCACGCTGACGGCCTCGACGATCTCCCGCCAGGTGTTCGGCTCGCGGACGGTGATGAAGCGGGTCAGGCCCAGCTCGCGCAGCGCCGAGGCCGGCTTGGGGCCGCGCACGACGATCTGCACGGACGAAAGCGCCGCCGCCAGGAGAGATACGCCCTGGGCGTCCGCACCAGCGTCACCGTCGGACGCCTCGCCGCCCTGGCTCGGCTCGAGCGCAGGCGCCGCCTCGGCCACGAGCGCCCGGGTCCCGACGCCGGTCATCAGGATCACGACGTCGAACTCGGCGCCCGCGAGGCGCCGCGCGAAGTCGAGAGCGCGCTCGTTCCTCTCGATGGGCACCTCGCGGAGCGTGGGCGCCGTGACGGGCACACCGCCATACCGCTGGATCAGCGAGGCCATCTCGGAGGCGCGGCGGCTCTCGAAGCAGATGACGCGGCGCCCGGCGAAGTCAGACGGCGCGGGCGGAGAGGGACGGTCGTTTCGTGGGTGGGTGGGCGTGCTCACCCGCGCAGCATAGCCCGGGTCCAGCGCTGGCGGGTTTCGGGCGGTTGACCAGTTTGCTAAGCTCCTCGTGTGAGCCATCCGATGAGCAACGAGGCTTCCGGGGTCCAGGGGAGCGGGCTCTCGCGTGCGACGTCGGAGAACGACGTCGGCCCCGATCCCGTCATCGGCGCGGGCATCGCGCTGCTCGGGATCTTCTTGATGGGGGTGGGGGGCGCGCAGGGCGCGCACTACCTCTTCAACTTCGGCGTGCTCGTGGCGGTTCTCGGGGCCGTCCTGTTCGTCCTGTTCGTGGCGCTCACGGCGCTGAAGCAGCGACGGGCGCTCGGCCTCGCGAGCCGCGCTCCGAGCCCCGAGGGCAGCGCCGAGCAGCGCGACGCGCGCGACTGATCGGCCGAGCGGCGGCGGCGCCCGGCAGCGGCGCGACGCGCGCGACAGAACAGATCAGCCGAGCGGCGCTGGCGCCCAGCAGCGGCGCGACACACGCGACGGATCAGCCGAGCGGCGCTCGCGCCCGGGTCACGCCGGGGGCTCGCTGCCGGGATCGCTCCGGTCGTCCGGCAGCGCCGGAGAGCCGGCCTGAGGGCCGGCCTCGACGGAGAGGTCCGGCTCGATGTCAGCGAGCGAGACGCCGAGCTCCTCGGCGATGCGCTCGATCTCGGCCCGCTCGGCCGGCGTGGGCGTGCCATCCGCGGCCGCGAGCCGGATCAAGAGGCGCACGACCTCCACCCGCTCGCTCGCGTTGCAGAGCGCCTTGAGCTCGCGGTAGCAGCGGTCGACCTCGCCCTCCTGGAGCGCGGGCAGCTTGCCCTGCAGGGCGTTGAACACCGCCTCGACGCCGCTCGGCGCGAGCCCGTCGACGTGCGTGAGCAGCTCGCGGAGCAGCTCGTCTTCCTTGTCGGAGAAGCGGCCGTCGACGCACGCGACCTTGCCGAGCAGGACGATGACGGTGGCGATGTAGCGGAGGACGACCGCCTCGTCGTCCGGGAGCGCCGCGCGGAGCTCCGTCAGGAGGGCGTCGAGGTTAGGGAACGAGCCCCCCTGCTTCAGGCCGAGCCAGGCGAGGAGTCCCACGTGATGAGGCTACCAGATCCTCGCCGGGCAGGGCAGCCCGGCGGAGCCCCGCCCTCTACGCCCATCACGCCCGTCACCGCGTTCGTCCATGTCGCCGTCGCCTTGGTCCATTCCCCAGCGGCCTACTCCTCGCCGCCGCGGTCCGCAATCCAATCGTCCACGGGGTTGTCGGACTTCGGGGTCTTCAGGATCGAGCCGTCAGGCCCGTCCTTGCGCACGACGAGCGTGCGCCGCGTCGTGGTGTCGGGCGTCTCGCGCGCGACCACGGTGATCACGTTGACCCCCGGCCGGAGCGGCGCCTCGAACGAGAACTCGGCCTTCTTCGGGTCGGCGCCGTCGCGGTTCGACTTGTAGTAGAGCTTCCTCGACCCGACGAAGATGAAGGTGTCGAGCAGCCGCTCGCTGTCCGACGCCGTCCCCGTGATCTTCATGGTGCCGGCGCTCGTCGCCAGCGCCGCCGCGGCGATGTCCAGCGTCGGCGGCGCGTGCGAGTAGAGGTCCTCGAACGCGACCGCCGCCGGAGCCGGCCCGCCGCCAGGGGTCACCTCGCGCGCCGCGACGAACGCGAAGCGCCCGGCGCTGAGGTCGATCTTGACGAACCCGCCTGGCGCCTCGCCGAGCACCTTGACCACGGCGCCCGCCGCGAGCCGGCCGAAGCCGCGCGCGCTCGCCTCCGGCGACGGGAGCAGGGTCGCCCCCTCCGCCCCGGCCTTCATGGTGGAGCCGCCGCCGTTGAGCTGGATGCGCGGCGAGATCGGGATCTTCACCTTCTCGCTGGCGAACTCGCGGAGATCGCGATCGCCGACCGAGAGCGTGAGGGTCGCCTCGGGCTCCGACAGCTGCTGCTCCACGTCGAAGCTGAAGACCACCTTGCGCACGTCGCCCGGCTTGATGTTCGAGATGTCGAAGCGCCCCGCGTGCAGCATGAGCCCGTCGCCCGAGAGGTTCGCGATGTTCGCCTGCGTCTCGTACGACGGCCCCTTGCCGACGTTCTTGACGGTCAGGTACATGCTGACCCGCTCTCCCTTCTGGATGAGCCCGTCGCCGTTGCCCTCGCGGTCATCCGCGATCTGATAGGCGTACTGGAAGAGCGGCCGGTCGAGCGCGCGCACCGTGGGCCGGATCTCGACCGCCGGCGGCTCCGCCGCGGCCGCGACCTCGAACTTCACCTTGAGGCCGTCGCTCCGGGAGAGGGCGTCCATCGGGATCGTGCAGACGCGCTTCTCGTTCGCCTTCCTCGGCTTCGTCGAGCCGATCTTCCGCCCCTCGACCTCGCACCAGCCGAGCGGCGCCTTCGCGCTCTTCGTCTGGCCGGGGCCGATCTTGCCGAAGATGAGCTCCTTGCTGTCGAAGTACGGGTTGTCGCTCTCCGTCGTCCCACGGAGCCGGTAGACCGGCTGCTTTCCGTTGTTCTTGACCGTGACCCGGAGCTCCATCGGCTGGCCCGCGGTCACCTCGGCGCTCGGGCGATCGGTCTCGACCTTCACGTCGAGCTCGGACTTCGCCGCCGGCGTGGCGCCCTCGGGCGCGTCGGACCAGTCGACGCCGAGCTTCGTCAGCTCGGCCGCGACCTTGCCAAGCTCCTCCTTGCCGACCTGATCGATGTAGTCGTGCATCGCCCGGAGCTGCTGGAGCCTCGGCGTGGAGGGCGGCATCCGCGCGGCGAGATCCCGCGCGAAGCGGATGGGGAAGTCGACGGCGAAGTCCTCGTCGATGTCGCCGCCGCGCTCCCGCATCTGCTCGCGCTCGGCGCTCGTGAGCTGGTAACGGACGACCTCGGACGGCTTGCCCGCGGCCGCCGCGCGCGCGTTCGAGAGGTGCGCCGAGAGATCGCGCTCCCGGAGCCCATCCTTCTGCACGGTGAGATCCATCTCGAGGTCGTCGACCGTCATTGGATCGAGCTCGATGTCCGGCGTGACGCCGACGCCCTGGATCGAGATGTCGCCCGGCGTCAGGTACTGCGCGATCGTGAGCTTGAGGGCCGCCTTCTCGGCCGTGACGTCGGGGAAGACGAGCTGCACGCTGCCCTTGCCGAACGTCTGCGAGCCGACGATGACGGCGCGATCGTTGTTCTTCAGCGCCCCGGCCACGATCTCGCTCGCGCTCGCGCTGTTGCCGCTCACGAGCACCACGATCGGGTACAGCGGCTCGGTGCCCGGCCCCTTGGCGCGCTTCTCCTCGCGCCCTTCGGAGGCGCCGACCGTGGACACGATGACGCCGTCGGCGAGGAACTTGTCGGCGATGCGCGCGGCCTGATCGAGCAGGCCGCCCGGGTTGCCGCGCAGATCGAGCACGAGCCCCTTCAGCGGCCCCTTGCTGCGCAGCCCGTCGAGCGCCGCGTCGAGCTCCGCGGTGGAGGTCGCCTGGAACGTCTTGAGCCGGACGTAGCCGACGCCGCCCTCCAGGGCGCGCGACTCGACGGACCTCACCTTGATCACCTCACGGGTCAGCTCGAAGGCCTTCGGCCCCTGCCACCCGCCCTCGCCCTCGCGGGTCAGCCACACGGTGACCGGGGTGCCCGGATCGCCGCGGAGCCTCCGCACAGCGTCGTCGAGCGGCATGTTGAGCGTCGACTCGTTGTTGATCTTCACGATCCGATCGAGCCGCTTGAGGCCCGCCCTGCCCGCGGGCGTGTCGGGCATCGGGTTCAGGACGGTGAGCATCTGGTCGCGGATCGAGATCACGACGCCGAGCCCGCCGAACGCGCCCGACGTGGAGAGGTTCATCTCCTTGTACGCCTCGGGGCTCAGGAACGTCGAGTGCGGGTCGAGCGTGTGCAGCATGCCGTTGCACGCGGCGTACTCGACGTCCCGCAGATCGACCTCGGTGCCGCGGAGGTTCTTCTGGAGGAAGGTGAAGACCTCGCGGAGGCGCGCGGAGACGTCCCAGGGGCCCTGGATGTTGTCGATCCGGAACTTCTTCTCGCTGGTCTCGACGCGGACGGTGACCTCGTTGGGATCCTCGTTGAGGACGATCACCTGCGCGACGTCGCGCTGGACGGCGTTGAGCGCCGACAGCAGCATCTCCTTCGGCTTGACGCGATCCGGCTCGACGTACTTGTCCCGGATCATCTTGAGCGTCTCGTTGACGGCCTCGAGGCGGGTGAGGTCGTACGGCGCCTTGGCCACCTGTCCGGTGACCGCGAGCGCGGGCTCGAACCCGCGCCAGAGCCCGCCAGGGCCGAACTGAAGGACGAAGTACGCTGCCAGCGGGAACGCGGCGGACACGACGAGCGCCTTGGCGATGCGCTCCATGGGTCGGTGAGGCATACGGCGATCGAGTATAGACGCGCTCCAGCGAGCGTCGACCGACGTCGATGCTCGCTGGCCCGAGCACCGCGTTCCAGCGCGGGCGCTACACGGGCTTGTGCGTGTCCTCTTGCTTTTCTTCGGGCTTCGCCGGGAGTTGCTTGGCCGCCTCCTCGTCGTCGTCGCGGAGCCCCTTCTTGAAATTCCGGATGCCCTCGCCGATCCCCTTCCCGACGTCGGCGATCCTCCCCGCGCCGAAGAGGAGCAGTGCGAGGCCTACGAGGAGGGCGATTTCAAGCGGTCCGATGCGGCCCATAGCGTTGATCCCTTGAAGGCTGCCACGCTCTCAGCGGCAGGTGGCGGCGGTCCACAGCCCGGTTCGAGTGGACCCATACCACCCATCCTCCGCACCGGCAACGCAGCGGTTCGAAGCGCGGAGACCCGTGCTAGGCTCGCGCACCGGCTTCGCTGGAGGAGAGACCAGGCGCGTGAGCACCCGCTCGCTCCGCCAGCGGTTCACAAATCAAGAACGGCTCGACGGCCCAGACGGGATCGCCAGCCGACCGGCCCGGACGCCAGCCTCGGATGAGGCAGGCGGTGATCCATGGCTCGAGCCCTCGCAGGCTTCGCGACAGTCGACACGGGGAAAACACGATGCCGATGAACCGCTTGAATCGTAAGGCAGCGCATTGTCTGGCAGGAGCGTCCGTGGCAGCGGCGGTGCTCGCCGGCGCCGCCGGGCGCGCGAGCGCTCAGCAGGCGAGCGGGGGAGACACGGTGAGCGTCGACGGCAAGGGGATCGTCGGCGGCGCGTTGCTCGGCGGCGAGGTCGTGATGCTGACCATGGGGGCGATCGGGGTCGAGCGCGCCTGGCCGTACCTCGTGTTCGGCGGGCTCGGCGCGGTGGGCGGCGGCGTCGCCGGCTACTTCGTCGAGGCCGCGGAGCCGCCCGCGGAGGTGCCGCTCTACATGCTCGCCGGGGGCATGGCGCTGGTCATCCCGACCCTCGTCGTCACCCTGAACGCCACCGCGTACAAGCCCCCCGAGTCCGACCAGAGCGAGCCGATCCGCAACGAGCCGGCCGCGGAGCCCGCGCAGCCGGGGATCAACGTCCAGCTCACGACGGACGCAGCGCAGGTCCTCCGGCGAGCCCGCCGGGAAGCGCCCCGGCTCGGCCTCGTCGACATCACGCCGCGCCGGGTCGCGCTCGGCGTGCCCGCGCTCTCGTTCAAGCCGCTCTACTCCCAGGACGAGATGTTCAAGTTCGGCGTGGCGCAGGGGCACGAGGTCCGCGTCCCCGTCCTCCGGGCGACCTTCTGAGGGGCCCGGGGTCGCCCCGGGCGGCGGCGCGGGGCAGGCGCCCCCCTGCCCCGCGCGCCGGTCTCTGTGCCGATCCCTACGCTCGGCGTTAGGCTCTCGCCGTGGCCGACCTCCACGACCCTCCGCTCCCCTGGTCCACGCGGCTCTGGTTCGCCTTCGCGTGCTTCTTCCGCGTGCTGTTCGATCCCCAGTTCGCCGAGCGGGCCTGGCAGGCGCGCGAGGCGGTCGCCGCCCTGCCGCCGGCCGAGCGCGCCGAGCCGCGGCAGCTCGAGCGAGATCGAGCAGGCGGCGCGCCCGCCGCCCCCGAGGCGGCTGCGGCGAGGGAGCCCGCCCCCGCGCCGGTCACCGCGCCCGCGCCGCAGGCCGCGCCCGCGGTGAGCTCGGCGCTCCAGCTGCTCTCGCTGCTCCAGCGCGAAGGGCGGCTCGTCGACTTCCTCGAGCAGGACATCGCCTCGTTCGGCGACGCGGACGTGGGCGTGGCGGCGAGGATGGTCCACGAGGGCTGCCGCAAGGCGCTGCGAAGCCACGCGAAGCTCGCGCCCGTGCGGCGCGAGGACGAGGGGGCGAAGGTGACGCTCGAGGCCGGCTACAACCCCTCCGAGATCAAGCTCATCGGCAACGTGTCCGGGACCGCGCCCTACAGAGGGGTGCTGCGCCACCGGGGCTGGCGCGCCGACGATGTCTCGCTGCCGACGCCGGTCGCCGGCCACGACGCCAGCATCATCGCCCCCGCGGAGGTCGAGCTATGAGCGCGCGCTACATCATCGGCATCGATCTCGGCACCACCCACTGCGCGCTCGCCTATGCGCGCCTGCCCGAGGACGGAGCCGACGCGCGGCTCGCGCCGTCGCCCGAGGTGATGGCCGCCCCGCAGCTCGTGGCGCAGGGGACGCTCGAGGCGCGGCCGCTCCTGCCCTCCTTCATGTACATCCCTCACGAGAGCGAGGGCCCCCAGGCGCTGCCCTGGGACGCCGAGCGGCGCTTCGCCGTCGGCGAGCACGCCCGGGCGCGCGGCGTCGACGCGCCGGCGCGCCTCATCTCGAGCGCGAAGAGCTGGCTCAGCCACGCTGGCATCGACCGGCGCGGCTCGACGCTCCCGCTCGGCGCGCCCGAGGACATCGAGAAGATCTCGCCCGTCGAGGCGTCGTGGCGGTACCTCGAGCACCTCACCGAGGCGTGGGATCACCAGTTCGCGAAGGACGATCCGGCGCTCGCCCTCGTGAAGCAGGAGATCGTGATCACGGTGCCCGCGTCGTTCGACGCCGCCGCGCGCGATCTCACGGTCGAGGCCGCGAGCGCCGCGGGGTTCGAGGACCTCACCCTGCTCGAGGAGCCGCAGGCCGCCGTGTACGCCTGGATCGACGCGGCCGGCGAGGCGTGGCGCAAGCACCTCCAGCCGGGCGACGTGCTGCTCGTGATCGACGTCGGCGGCGGGACCACCGACTTCTCCGCGATCGCCGCGGTCCCGCGCGACGGCTCGCTCGAGCTCGTCCGCGTGGCGGTCGGCGACCACATCCTGCTCGGCGGCGACAACATGG
Organism: Sorangium aterium; assembly: GCF_028368935.1. Taxonomy (NCBI): domain Bacteria; kingdom Pseudomonadati; phylum Myxococcota; order Polyangiales; family Polyangiaceae; genus Sorangium; species Sorangium atrum. The sequence goes on from NZ_JAQNDK010000001.1 coordinate 3,377,884, forward strand.
ACCTCGCGCTCGCGCACGTCGTGAAGGCGAAGCTCGCCGCCGAGGGCAAGGAGCTCGATCGCTGGCAGATGTCGTCGCTGACCCACGCCGCGCGCGTCGCCAAGGAGCGGCTGCTCGGCGATCCGTCGATCAGCGAGGCGCCGATCGCGATCGCCGGCCGCGGCTCGAAGCTGCTCGGGGCGGCGATCCGGACCGAGCTCACGCGGGACGAGATCACGAGGACGCTCGTGGACGGGTTCTTCCCCGAGGTCCCCTCGTCCGCGCGCCCCGCGACCCGCGCGCGCGCCGGCCTGACGCAGCTCGGCCTCCCGTACGCGCAGGACCCGGCGATCACCCGCCACCTGGCCGCGTTCCTGGGGCGGCAGGCCGGCGCGACGTCGAAGCTTCCGGGCTTCGCCCCACAGGGAGGGGCGAACGCCGAGCCCGGCCGCGCGCCGCTCCTCCTGCACCCGACGGCGGTGCTCTTCAACGGGGGCGTCATGAAGAGCGCGGCGCTGCGCGAGCGGCTCGTCGCGACGCTCGGCGCCTGGCTCGAGCAGGACGGCGCGCCCCGGCCGCGGGTGCTCCCGAGCGACGACCTGGATCTCGCGGTCGCGCGGGGCGCCGCCGCCTACGGCCTCGCGCGGCGCGGCCGTGGGCTCCGGATCCGCGGCGGGACAGCGCGGGCCTACTACGTGGGCATCGAGGGCGCCGTCCCCGCGGTGCCCGGCCTGGAGCCGCCGATCACGGCGCTCTGCCTCGCGCCGTTCGGCATGGAGGAAGGCACCGAGGCGACGCTGCCGCCGCAGGAGTTCGGCGTGGTGGTCGGCGAGCCGGTGCGCTTCCGCTTCTTCAGCTCGTCGGTGCGCCGGGATGACCAGGCCGGGACCGAGCTCGAGAGCTGGAAGCCCGGAGAGCTCGAGGAGCTCTCGCCGATCGAGGTCACCTTGCCCGCGGAGGGCCGCCGGGAGGGCGACATGGTGCCAGTGCAGCTGCGCGCGTCGGTCACCGAGGTGGGGACGCTGCTCCTGGAGGCGATCCCCCGCGAGGCGCAGAAGCCGAACGAGCGCTGGCGGATCGAGCTGTCGGTGCGCGCCGAGGCGTGAGCGCGGGGGTGCCTGCGTCTGAAGCGGCACGACCCGCCGTCCATCCTGAAGCGCAGCGCGCCCACGCGCGCTACCCTCACGACGCGCCGCAGCATGCAGGAGGCCAAGGAGCGAGAGGCGGAGCGCGAGGCCAAGCCGGAGCGCGCTCATCGAGGGCACGACATGGCACCGACAATTCGCAGGCTCCGCGTCGTCCATTCCACGAGATATACCTACGATCGCCCGGTGGAGCGCAGCGTGCACAAGCTGCATCTCTGCCCGGTGCACGACCGGGATCAACGGGTGCTCTCGCACACGCTCACGATCGATCCCTGCGTGCCCACGGTGGAGTTCGAGGACGTCTTCGGCAACCGGGTCACACGCTTCGAGATCACCGCCCCGTATACCGCGCTCACGATCTCGGCCGACTCGATCGTGGAGCTCTGCGACGCCGATCCTTTCGCGTTCGCGAAGAAGAAGATCCGGCCCGCGTTCCCCCTCGTCTGGATGCCCTGGGAGCAAGCGATCATCGCGCCTTATGTGCGCCCGGCGGAGCTCCCCGACACCCAGCTCCAGGAGCTCTTCGATTACGCCATGTCGTTCGTCGAGAAGAACGACGCGGACCTGATGGAGACGCTCTTCGCGATCAACCTGACGCTCTTCCGCGAATACAAGTACGTGCCGGGCTCCACGAACCTGGCGACCACCCCGTATGACGCCTTCGTGAACCGGCGCGGGGTCTGCCAGGATTTCGCGAATCTGTTCATCTGCATGGCGCGGCTCCTCGGCATTCCGGCGCGCTACGTGTGCGGATACCTCTATACCGGCAACGTCGGCACGAGCCGCGCGGGGTCCGACGCGACCCACGCGTGGGTCCAGCTCTACATCCCGAACATCGGCTGGGAGGGGTTCGACCCCACGAACGGCGTGCTGGCCAGCCTCAACCACGTGCGGGTCGGTTACGGCCGCAACTACATGGACGCAACGCCGACGGCGGGGACGCTCTACACAGCCGCCGCCGAGACGATGAGCGTCGATGTGACGGTGGCCGAGGTCGACTAGCTCTCTCCGCTGGCTCGCCCGCGCACCGACAGGCGCCTGTCGCAGCGAGCGCACAACGACATGGGAGAGCGCGAAATGGCGGCCGCGGGGGAGGCAGGCGTCCTGCCTTCCCCTGCGGCCACGGGGCGAATCGCTGAAGGTCGGTCGGACAGAGCCGCTGGACCTCAGCGCGTCGAGATCACTGGCCGTCCTGGAGACAGGCGGTCCCCTGCTCGATGCACGCGCCCTCAGCGGTGGTGGCCGCCTCGGTGCCGCACGCGTTGCACGCCTCGTCCGCCGCCTCGTCCGTTGTGCACGCGACATAGCAGGGGTCGCCCTCCGCCGCGCCGCAGGCCTCGCAGATACACTGCGTGACCGCCTCGTATTTCGGGATCGAGGACTCGCAGAGGTCCGCCGGGTCGGCGTCGGCCACGAGAGGCGCCGAGCAGGTCACGCAGTCCGCGCCGCCGCCCGTGCCGCCGGCACCGCCCTCGCCGCTGCCGCCCTGGCCGCTGCCGCCCTGGCCGCTGCCGCCCGTGCCGCCGCTGCCGCCCTCGCCGGCCGAGGTGCTCGCGGTGGTCCCGCCGCCCGAGCCCGTCGTCTCGGTGTCGTCCCCGCACCCCGCGGAGAAGGCGGTCGCGCCAAGGATGAGAGCCATCGAGCCAATGCTGACAAGATTAATATTACGCATGTTGTCCTCCGGCGCGCTCGAACGAGCGCCCGTCGTCGATCGTCGCTTCGTCTGTCAGTCCCAAGGGGACTCGCCGGTCGCGACAACCCCCGCGTGCCGGCGGCGGCACACTACTCCACCCAGGCTGTGACGCTCAACTATCTTCCATGCGGCGCGCGAAACGGCTGACCGCGCCTGGCCCGGTCGAGCGACCCCAAATACCATGGCATGCGCGTTGAGGACGAGCCGACCAGCGCCCGCGGTTCGGGGATCGCCCGACTCGGACGCCCCGACGAAACAGCACCGAAATCGCGCGTCGCGAGCCGCGCGCGCCGCCGTGGCCGGGGGCTCGCGGCGCACGCTCGCCGCGAGCGTCGCACCGAATCCCGCAAGTCACGAGTTCCGAGCCTCCTTGTGCTCCACGGAACGCCGCCCCGTCGCCGGAGCGCCGCTGCCCGCGCAGCGCTGCGCCATCTCGATGCCTCGAGCGAATCTGGAGATGGCGGCGGACGTGGCCGGGAGCGCGCGCCTTCGACGACTTGAAGGTGGAAGTTGGAAAGCGCTCGTGACAGCGGCCCTGGAGCGCGGCTCTGCTATGATCAGAGGCGCGGCGCCTGCGTCGTGCGCGATCGCAGAGCCCGGCCTCGCGCTGCGATCGCGCACGACGGCGCCAGCGATACGGCCCCACGCGCGCCGCGGAGCTGCGGCGCGCGCGGGGCTCGTCGCGCGTCACGGGGGAGGGCACGATGAGCATCCGGTTGCGCGTGTTGCGCGTGTGTCTGGCGGCGACGCTCGCGGGCCTGTCCGCCTGCGCGAGCACGCCCGTGCAATGGGCCTCGCCGGAAGGGCAGCCGAAGCTCCCGCCCCCGCGGGAGATCAACGCCGTCGCGCGGCCGGACGCCGCGCACTGCGCGGCGATCGTCGGGGCCACGCTCATCGACGGCCGGGGAGGGCCGCCCGTGCGCGACGCCGTCGTCGTGGTCCGCGGCGACCGCATCGTCGCCGCGGGCGCGCGCGGCGCCACCGACGTCCCGGCCGGCGCGGAGGTCGTCCGCGGCGCGGGGCTCTGGGTGCTGCCCGGCCTCATCGACGCGCACTTCCACCTCGAGGGCGATGACGGGCTGCCCGGCGTCATCCTGCAGCGCGGCGTCACCTCGCTGCGCGAGCCGGGGAACTGGATCGAGGCGTACGACGCCGCGCGCAAGCTCGGCCCGACGCCGCGGCTCTTCCTGGCGGGGCCGCTGCTCGACGGGCCGTATCCGGCCTATCCGGAGAACGCGATGCTGGTGCGCGACGCGGCCGAGGCGCGCTGGGCCGTCGATCAGCTGGTCGAGCGCGGGGCATCGGCGATCAAGGTCTATTTCCGCCTGCCCCTCGGGCTCGTCGAGGAGATCGCCAAGGCCGCGCACGCGCGCGGGGTGATCGCCGTCGCGCACCTCGAGACCGTGGACGCCGCGGCCGCGGTCCGCGCCGGGCTCGACGGCATCGAGCACATCACGTCGCTCGGCACGGCCCTCGTGCCGCCGCGCGAGGCGGAGCGCTACCGCCAGTCGGTGATCGCCGACAACGACGCGCGCGTTCCGGGGCGCTACGAGATCTTTCGCGGCATCTCCCTCGCCGCGCCGCGGACCCGAGCGCTGCTCGGGCTGCTCGTGGCGCGGGGCACCTTCCTCACCCCGACGCTCGCCATCTTCGAGCGCCGCGCCGGCGACGCGGGCGCGACGGAGACCGAGGTGCGCGGCTTCGAGAACATGATGAAGCTCACCCTCGCGGCGCGCCGCGCCGGCGTGCGGGTGGTCGTCGGCTCCCACGGCAAGGCGCCGGGCGCCGAGCGAGGCTGGGCCTACCAGCACGAGATGGAGCTGCTCGTCGAGAGCGGCCTCTCGCCCATGGAGGTCCTCGTCGCTGGCACGCTGGAGAACGCCAGGTACTTTCGCGTCGACGACCGGCTCGGCAGCGTCGAGCCGGGCAAGCTCGCCGACCTCGTCCTGGTCGAAGGCGACCCGCTCGCGGACATCCGGGCGATGCGCCGCGTGAAGCGGGTCATGCTGAACGGGAGGTGGGTCGGCCCGGCTCAGGCCGAGTGAGCCGCGCGCGCGCTCGCCGCCGCGGGCTCGGCGCGCGCGTTACGTGGAGTTGCGCGGGCAGGACGAGCGCACGCGGAGCGCGCCGCCGCCATCGCGCGGCGCGCTCCGACAGAGGGCCTTCAGCCCATCTCGATCTCGACGCGCACCGTCGAGCCGGCCGGCGACAGGGGAATCACGTTCCCCGCGACGGTCTTGCCGTCCACGGTCAGCTTCTTCACGCCCTTGCACACCCCCGAGTTCTTGACGCTGATCTCGTAGGTGGCGCCGCGGAAGCGGCGGGAGATGGAGAAGCTCTTCCACGCCTTGGGCACGCAGGGATCGAGCTTCAGCCCGTCGTACTGGGGCTGCACGCCGAGGATCCCCTGGCTCACGGACACGAACGTCCAGGCCGCCGTGCCGGTGAGCCAGGCATTCTTGGCTTCACCGAAGACCGGGGCGTCCTTGCCAGCGATCATCTGCGCATAGACGTAGGGCTCGGCGCGATAGGTCTCGATCTGGCTCTCCTTCGCCGAGGGGCAGATGGAGAGATAGTACTCCAGCGCGCGCTCCCCTTCGCCGAGGAGACACCAGCCGAGGTGGATCCAGGTGTTGTTGTGGCAGAAGATGCCCGCGTTCTCCTTCACGCCCGGCGGATACGAGGTCACCTCACCGAGCTCGAGGTGATAGGTCGTGTACGCGGGCTGCTGCAGCACGATGCCGTTCTTCGTGTAGAGGTGCTTGTGCACGCTCTCCATCGCCTGCTTGGCGCGGCCGTTGTCCGCGCCGGCGCCGCCTAGGACGCACCAGCCCTGGCTCTCGATGAAGATCTTCCCCTCCTCGTTCTCCTTGCTCCCGACCGGCCGGCTCTCGGCGTCGTAGGCGCGGCGGTACCACTCGCCGTCCCAGGCCTCCTTCTCGATGACGGCCAGCATCTCCGCGTACTGCTCACGCATGCGCGCAGCGTCGGACTTCTGGCCCATCCAGTCGTACAGGGCCGCCATCTCGCGGCTGGCATAGAGGAAGAGGCCGGCGATCATCACGGACTCGGCCTTCGAGTCCTTCACGTCGCCCGCGGTCTGGAAGCTCTCGTTGGGCTCGGTGCTGAAACAGTTCAGGTTGAGGCAGTCGTTCCAGTCCGCGTGGCCGATCAGCGGCAGGCCGTGCGGGCCCCGCTTCTTCATCGTGTAGGCGATGGACGTCTCGAGGTGGTGAAGGAGGTCCTCCTTCGAGCCCGGCTTGTCGGCGTAGCCCACAGCCTCCTTGAGGATGGCCTTGTCGCCGGTCTCCTTGATGTACGCGCACGTGGAGAGGATCAGCCACAGGTGATCATCGTAGAAGTCGCCGCCGATGTCGGCGTTCCCCTTCTTCGTCAGCGGCTGGTACTGGTGGTAGCAGGTGCCGTCGCTGAGCTGGGTGGCGGCGATGTCGAGGATGCGCTGGCGGGCGCGCTCGGGGACGAGGTGCACGAAGCCCAGGAGATCCTGGTTCGAGTCGCGGAAGCCCATGCCCCGGCCGATGCCGGTCTCGTACATGCTGGCCGACCGAGAGAGGTTGAAGGTCGCCATGCACTGGTACTGATTCCAGGTGTTGAGCATGCGTGTCGCGTGCTCGTCCGGGCAGTCGGCCTGGAAGTTCGAGAGGATCCCGGCCCAGTCCGACTTCAGCTGGGCGAACGCGCCGTCCACGACGCCGGGCGCCGAGTACTTGGCGAGGATCTCCTTGCCCTTCTGCTTGTTCAGGACGAAGGGCGCCTTGAACTTGGGCAGGTCCCCGTGGTCCACGTACGAGAGCACGAAGCTCATCGTCTCGCTCGCGCCGGGCTCGAGCGAGAGGCTCACCTGGTGGCTGCCGATCGGGTTCCAGCCGAACGCCTTGGAGTTCGTGGCCTTCCCCTTGGCCGGCACCTGGGCCTCGTGGAGGCCGTGGTGGACGCTGCCGCAGAAGGCGTCACGGCTCGTGTCGAACCCGTCGATCGCGCGCGTGCAGGCGAAGAGCGTGTAATGGGAGCGGCGCTCGCGGAACTCGGTCTTGTGATAGATGGCGCTCCCCTCGATCTCCACCTCGCCGATGGAGTAGGTGCGCTGGTAGTTCGTCATGTCGTTGAGCGCCTCGAAGAAGCAGAACTCCTGAAAGGAGAAGAGCTGGATGTCCTTCTTCGAGCCGCTCTTGTTGGTGACCCGGGTGCGCCAGATCTCCACGTTCTCGCCGGGAACGATGAAGAAGAGGACCTCCACCTCGACGCCGTTCTTCTCGCCCGTGATCTTCGTGTAGCCCAGGCCGTGGCGGCACTCGTAGCGATCCAGAGCCGTCTTGAGGGGCTTCCACATGGGGTTCCACACGACCCCGCCGTCGTTCACGTACAGGTAGCGCCCGCCGAGGTCCATCGGCACGTTGTTGTACCGGTAGCGCGTCAACCGGCGCAGCTTGGCGTCCTTCCAGAACGTGTAGCCGCCGGCCGTGTTGGTGCAGAGGCCGAACATCTCGTCCGAGCCCAGGTAGTTGAGCCAGGGCAGCGGCGTGTCGGGCCGGGTGATGACGTACTCGCGGCTCTCGTCGTCGAAGTGGCCGTACTGATTGCTCATGGACGCGCGGTCTCCGTGGATAGCGACAGAAAAAAACCCGGAGGCAGCGCTGCCCCGGGTCGGATAAGCCGATGATTGTCAGGCCTGGGGCCTCCGAGCGAGCTCAGAGGGTCGCCACTCTAGACCCCGGCGCCTCCGCTTGTCAACGGGGCCTGGGGGCGCGCTCGCCGGCGTTTTGCCAGGGAGAACGCCGCGCTCCGTCGCGCTCCGTCGCGCTCCGTCGCGCCGTGTTGCGCGTTGGCGCATGGTTGGTGTGCGGCAGACAACGCAGGATTGCAGTGAAGGAGAAATTTTACACACCGAAGCTCCGCGGGCCTCGACTCGCTCGCGGAGCCGCGTATCCGCCGCTTCAACCGGCCTTGAACGTGTCGTAACGGCCGGCGCGCGGCGCGACGCGCGCCTCCAGCGCTGCGCGCTCCGCGGGCGGCATCGGGAAGGAGAGGGATCGCGCGCCCAGGTTCTCGCGCACCTCGGCGATCGACGAGCAGCCGATGATCACCGTGTCGGCGTGGCTCGCCGCGTAGTGGATGAGCTCGCTCGCGCTCGCGGCGCGATCCTGGAGCAGGCGGCCCGCGGCCATGATCTTCATGCCGATGACGCCGACTCCGCGCCGCCGCGCCTCCTCGACAACGGTCGTCAGGAACGGTCGCCGCGCCGGATCTGCGGGGTTTACCGCGCAGAGCACGGTGTCCACAGGATACCGCCGCATCGCCTCCAGGAGGATCCGCGGGTCGTGGTGGCCGGTGATCCCGACGTGGCGCACGCGGCCGTCCGCCCTGGCCTGCTCCACGGCCTCGATGGCGCCCCGCTTGCCGAAGATGGCGTCGAGCTCCTCGATCTCCCGCAGATCGTGCAGCTGCCATAAATCGAGGTGGTCTGTCCCGAGCCGACGCAGGCTGTCGTCGAGCAGCCGCAGCGCGCCGTCGCGATCGCGCGCATGGGTCTTGGAGGCGAGGAAGACCTGCTCGCGCGCCTTCGGGCCGGCGGCGCGGAAGGCCTCACCGTAGTAGTCCTGGCTCTGCTGGTATGCAGGCGCGGTGTCGCAGTACCTGACCCCGAGGCGCAGGGCCTCCAGGATCACGGGCACCGCCTCGCGGTGACGGCCCGTCGTGCGGAGGATCCCCTCGCCCCCGAGCGACACCGGCTCCACCTGCGCGCCGGTCCGCCCGAGCGTGCGGGCCGGCCCCCCGGCGGCCGCAGGCGCCGCCGGCGACGGGCGGCCGGCTACCCCGACCGCCACGGCCGCTGCGGTCGTGGCGACCGCTCCCAGCACGCCACGATGGCCGCCGTCGGCAACTCCCGTCTCGCTCGGCTCGCGCATAGGGCCTCCTGGGGACAACTCTATCAACCGAAGGGTCACACGTAAACCGGGGGCAGGATCCATGCAGTCACGGCTCCGGCGACCGGTCCCACGCGTCGGTGCGCTGCTGCGTGGGCAGCAATCGTGGGGCCTCGTGTTGCTATGGCACGACGCGGACGCTACAAGCGGGCTCACAGCTTCTGCGCGAGCGACACGGCTGTCGCTCTCCGCTGGCGGCCCGCTCCCGGAGACTGCTGCGGGGCGGGCGGGAGGTGGTCATCGGCCGTGATCGAGCTGCGTGACGTCAGCAAGGTGTACCGGCACGGCGGGCGCGAGGTGACGGCGCTGGAGGGCGTCTCCTTGCGCGTGGCCCCGGGCGAGGTGTTCGGGGTGCTGGGGCACAGCGGCGCGGGCAAATCCACCCTCATCCGCTGCGTCAACCTGCTTGAGCGGCCCACCGCGGGCGAGGTGAAGGTCGAGGGACGGGACATGCTGGCGCTCGGCCCGCGGGAGCTCCGGCAGGCCCGCCAGGGCATCGGCATGATCTTCCAGCACTTCAATCTCTTCTCTGCGCAAACCGTGGCGGAGAACATCGCCTATCCGCTGGCCATCGCGGGCTGGCCGCCGGGACGCATCCGCGAGCGGGTGGATGAGCTCCTCTCGCTTGTCGACCTCTCGGACAAGGCGTGGGCCTACCCGGCCCAGCTGTCCGGCGGCCAGAAGCAGCGGGTGGGGATCGCCCGGGCGCTCGCGCCGCGGCCGCGCGTGCTGCTGTCCGACGAGGCCACCTCCGCGCTCGACCCGGAGACGACACGCGCGGTGCTCGGCCTGCTGCGGGACATCAACCGGCAGCTGGGGCTCACCATCCTGCTCATCACCCACCAGACGGAGGTGCTCAAGGAGATCTGCCGCTCGGCGGCCGTGCTGGAGCGTGGCCGCGTGGTCGAGCAAGGCAAGGTCATCGACCTGCTCGCGCTCCCCGGCGCACGCTTGAGCGCGCTGTGTTATCCGCCGTTCACCGCGGGCAGCTGGTCTGTCCGCCCCGGAGGCCGCCCCGGAGGCCGCCTCGTCTGCCTGTCCCTCGCCGGGGACGCTGCCGCTCAGCCGGTATTCGCCGTGCTGGCGCGCCGCTTCGGCGTGGACGCCACCCTGCTCGAAGGCACGGTGGAGCGGGTTGGAGGCGTCCCGGTGGGCCGGCTCTTGGTCGAGCTCACCGGCGCCCCCGACGCGCTGGAGCAGGCGCTGAGCCACCTGCGCGAGCAGCGTTGTCTGTCGGAGGCCGTCGCCCATGCCTAGCGAGCTCGTGGCGTCGCTGTGGATAGCCACCGTCGAGACGCTCTACATGGCGTCGGTCTCCGCGATCCTGGTCGTGCTCGCCGGGCTCCCGCTCGGCGTGCTGCTGGTGATCACCGACCGCGGCGGGCTCTGGGAGCGGCCGCTGGTCAACCGCTCGCTCGGCACGCTCGTGAACGTGGGGCGCTCCGTGCCGTTCATCATCCTCATGGTGGCCATCGTGCCGCTCACCCGGCTCCTCGTCGGCACCACCATCGGCACCACGGCCGCCATCGTGCCGCTGGTCGTCGCTGCGATCCCGTTCATGGGGCGCGTCGTGGAGCAGAGCTTGCGGGAGGTCGACCCCGGGCTCCTGGAGGCGGCGGTGGCGATGGGCTCCACCCACCGGCAGGTGATCCTCCGGGTGCTCCTGCCCGAGGCGCTGCCGTCCCTCGTGCGCGGCACGGCGCTCATGGTGATCAGCGTGCTCGGATACAGCGCCATGGCGGGCGCCGTGGGCGGCGGCGGCCTCGGCGACCTGGCGGTGAAATACGGTTACATGCGCTTTCGCACGGATGTGATGCTGGGCTGTCTCGTCGTGCTCCTCGTGCTGGTGCAAGGCGTCCAGCTGCTCGGGGACCGCCTCGCCTCCCGGCTCGACCGCACGAGCCCCCGGGGCGCCGGCGCCCGCGATTGACCCTGTTCCAGCGGCCTGGCCCGCGCCGCCTCGCCCCATGAACCCTCCGGAGGACTGACCATGAAGGGAACCCCAGCGATCGTTGTCTCAGCGCTCCTGCTCTCGGTGACGGCGCTGCTCTCCAGCTGCGGTAAGCCGGACGAACCTGCCGGCGCCGGCGGCAGCCGCACCTTGAAGGTCGGCGCCACCCCCGTGCCGCACGCGGAGATCCTCCGGGCGGCCGCGCCGCTGGCCGAGCGGGAGGGTGTGAAGATCGAGGTGGTCGAGTTCACCGACTACATCCAGCCGAACATCGCGCTTTCGGACGGCCAGCTCGGCGCCAATTACTTCCAGCACGTGCCCTACCTGGAGCGCTTCAGCGCCGATCGCCGGCTCTCGCTGAGCAGCGCGGCGGCCGTGCACCTCGAGCCGCTGGCCCTTTACTCCACCAAGCACGCTCGCCTCGAGGACCTGCCCGAGGCAGCGCAGGTGACGATCCCGGCCGACCCGACCAACGGGAGCCGGGCCCTCCAGCTCCTGGCCCAGCACGGGCTCTTGCGCCTCCGCGAGGGGGTGGGGGTCGCCGCGACCGTGAAGGACGTGCTCGACAGCCCGCGCAAGCTCGCGCTGCGCGAGATCGACGCCGAGCAGCAGCCGCGCACGCTGGCGGACGTCGACGCCGCCGTCATCAACGGCAACTACTTCCTCGAGGCGCAGAAGAACCTGAAGCTGGACGCGAAGGTGCTCGCCCGCGAGTCCGCCAAGGGCAACCCGTACGCGAACGTGCTGCCGGTGCGGAAGGGCGATGAGACGCGGCCCGAGGTGCAGGCGTTGATCAAGGCGCTGCACTCCGACGACGTGCGGCGCTTCATCGAGTCCCACTACGGCGGCGCGGTGGTGCCGGCGTTCTGAGGTGGGCGCGCGCCGGCCGACGCTCCAGGGCGAGCGCTACCGGCTACCGGTCGGGCCGGGCGCGCGCCTTGCGCCGGTAGGCGCCCGGGGTCTCGCCCATGTGGCGCCTGAAGGCCTTCACGAACGCGCCGTCGGTGGCGTACCCCACGGCGCCCGCCACCGACGCCATGCTCGCGGCCTCGTCGGCGAGCATCTCGGCGGCGCGGTGCATGCGCCAGCGCGTCAGGTACTCGAGCGGAGCGACGCCGAGCGCCCCCTTGAAGCGTGCGGCGAAGGCCGAGCGCGACACGCCCGCGGCGCGCGCGAGCGCCTCGACCGTCCACGGGTCGGCGGGCCGCTCGTGCATCCGCTGCAAGGCGACGCCGAGGGAGGGGTCCCAGAGCGCTCGAAGCCAGCCCGGTTGCTCGCACGTGACGCCCGCGACATGGGTGCGCAGCGCCTGCACGAACAGCACGTCGGCCAGGCGGCCCGCGACGAGCTCGTAGCCGGGCATCTCCGCGTCCATCTCGGCGGCGACGAACTGCAATGTCGACTCGATCCACCGCGTCGCGACGCCGCCGTCGCCCTGCACGTGAATGAGCTCGGGCAGGCTCGCGAGGAGCGGGTTCAGGCGCGCGTCGGTGAAGTGAAGGCCGCCCGCGACGATCGTCGTCGGCGCCCCATCGCCGCCGTAGTGCACGATGCCCCCGCATCGGCCCCCGCGCTGCGCATACACCACCTCGGGCGAGACGGCGCGCGAGCCGGGGCGGTCGCGCAGCGCATGCGCGAGCCGGGCGCGCAAGAAGACGACGTCGCCGGGCGCCAGCGTCAGGCGGCGCCCGCCCGCGTCGAGCACGCAGCCGCCCCGCGAGAGCGCGTAAAACGTCGTCACGTCGTGCGCGTCGATCCGCATGCCCCAGGGCGCCTTCAGCTCGAGCCGACCGTAGATCTGGCTCTGCAGCTGGACGCTGCGGAGCGCCTCCGTCAGGACGTCCATGCATCTTCCTCTCTGGACGATCGAACCATTTCTATGGACGATACAGCGCTGTTCGTCTCTTCGCGAGCCCTTATCGTGGAGCGCGTGGGGGCCGGCGCTGCGGCGCCACGGGGCCGACCCACGCGCGAAGGGAGACCCAGTCATGACCACGAAGGAGAGGCTCGTCCTCGTCACCGGAGCTACCGGACAGCAGGGCGGCGGCGCGGCGCGAGCGCTGCTGTCGCGCGGCGTTCGCGTCCGTGCTCTCGTCAGAAATCCCCAGGGAGAGCCCGCCGCGGCGCTGCGCCGGCTCGGGGCAGAGGTCGTGGGCGGCGACCTGGGCGACCGCGCCTCGCTCGAGGCCGCGGCCCGGGGGGCGGACGCCGTCTTCAGCGTGCAGCCGAGCGAGGGGCAACCGCAGTACGGCGTCACGTCGGAGGACGAGGCGCGCTTCGGCAAGAACGTCGCCGACGCCGCGCGCGCGGCGAGGGTCCGGCACCTTGTGTACACCTCGATGGCCGGCCTCGAGCCGGGCACGGGAGTCGGCCACTTCGAGAGCAAGTGGCAGATCGAGACGTACGTTCGCTCGCTCGACGTGCCCTTCACCATCCTGCGCCCGGGGGCGTTCTTCGAGCTGCTCACCCAGCCGCAGTTCTACGCGGCGCCGGGGAAGTTCACGTTCTTCTACCCGCCGGAGCACCGTATCCCCTTCATCGCGGCCGAGGACATCGGCGCGATCGCGGCCGCGGTCCTCGCGGCGCCCGACGCCTTCGCAGGCCGAACCCTCGAGCTCGGCGGCGACGTGCTCACCGGCGTCGAGACGGCGGCCGCGCTCGGGCGCGCGACGGGGCAGCCGCTCGCCTATGCGCGCTTTCCGGCCGAGGCCCTGCGCGAAAATACCCTGTTCGAGCGCATCGTCGAGGCCGCGCTCAAGCTCCGCGTCGACATCGACGTCGCCTCGCTCCGCGCGCTTCACCCGACGCTGAAGACGCTCGCGACCTGGCTCGAAGAAGGGGGCGCCGCGCGCATTCCCGTCACGTCGCGCAGCGGCGCGCAATGAGCATCGGGCCTCGGTAGGGCCGAGCTCGGCGGGCCAATGATCCGGCCGCCCACGGCCTCAGGGACGAGCCTTGGGCACCCGGAAATAGCCCTCAGTCCCTCGCTACCACCGGTCGTCGGAGTCGTCGTCGTCCGACCCCCTGCCCCGATCGTCGTCCTCGAACACCAGCCTTCCAATCACCACCTGGCGCACCGCCGCGGGATAATAGGCCGTGACGGCGGCCGTGCTCCAGGTGTGCCCGACGATGGTGTCCGAGGTGTTCGTATAGAGCCGCATCGTCCCGTAGCCGGCGCCGGAGGCCCCCCGGCCGCTCGACGCGTACCTGGAGTCGGACGAGCCGTGGTGCGTGCTCGTCGAGTCGACGATGCTCACCTCGAACTGGAATGTGCCCGCGACGAGGGGGCTGACGGGTAGCTTCGCCCTCGGCGCCCGGCGGAGGATCGCGACGTGCCCGGTCGACGACTCGCCAGCGGGGTAGCGGATGGCGATGATGTCGGCGGCGCGCGCGTCCCTGGGGTCGTGGATCCTCTTGAATCCATTCTCCTCGACGATGGCGTCGTAGTAGGCGGCCGCGCTCGGGCTCCGGCTGCCCAGCCAGTCGTTCAGCGATGCTTCGGTGAACCCGTAGCCCCGCTTGAGCAGCTCGGTCAGGAAGGTGGCGCACTGCGTCCGGTTCGCGTAGCGGCGCGCGCCGGCCACGCCAGCCCAGCTGATGAAGCTGGGGCTCGAGTTGTATTCGTTGTTCTCCGAGCTGACGTTGTCCACGAGGCTCTCCGCCCACCTGAGATGGTCGACGTGATGCGCAGCCGCGGTGCGCGGCGAAATCCACACGAGCCCCGGAAGGACGAGACAAGCGATCTCCAGCATACGACGACGAACGCTCGCCATGATCCACCTTGGAATGCAATGAGTTGCTCGAACTGGCGCGTCGCACTCAGCGCGCGGATTCCCGTGATGTATTAAGTACGATCGAGAGGCGCCGTTCAATACAAATTTGCAGCACAATCATCTTTGGGAGTCGCTTGTCCCACAGGCGCACAGACGGACAGGCATCCTCTCGCGCCGTGCGCCTCGCGGGGCGGACGGTGACGCGATAGCCAGCGCGGCGCGGGTGAGCTGCGCGAGGACGGAAGGAAGGGCGACGAGCGTAATGGGGGCAACGAGCGAAGCCGAGGCAACCGACGTGACCGACGTAACCAACGCGACCAACAACCAGCGGGCCAGTGCGCCGTAACCCCGCGACAAACCGGGGCACGCGCTTGCGTCGATCGAAATCGGTCGATTTCGAATGAGTGGCTGTGTTAACCTGGCCTGTTGTTCCGAGGCCCGGGTGGCCCAGGAGAAGGCTCGGGGAGGGGCGTGTCGGACCTGGAGCGACGGGCAGGCGGCCTCGGTCGGCCGCCAGCCGGTCACTTCGACTTGATGCGGAACTCCACGCGCCGGTTCATGGCGCGGCAGCCCTCGTCGTTCGTGAAGCAGAGAGGCGCGCCGGCGCCGTAGCCCGGCGCCGTCATCGGCGTCGCGACGCCGTGCTGGACGAGGTAGCGGACCACGGCGTTCGCGCGGCGCTCGGACAGCTTGATGTTGTGATCCACGCTGCCCTGGTTGTCCGTGTGCCCCTCGACCGTGAGCGCGGTGATCTCCGGGTGCGTCCGCAGGATGTTCGCCACCGCATCGAGGACCGAGAACGACTCCGGCCGGATCTCGTCCTTGTCGAGGTCGTAGAAGATCGGCCGGGCGATCTTGATGCGATCCCCCTCGATGACCGCCTCGGCAGGCGCCGCCGGCTGGACGACCACCGGAGGAGGAGGAGGCGGCGGCGCCGCGCTCGCCGCCACCGACATCTCGGTCTTCGCCGACCCGCACCCCGCCGCAAGGGCGCCCAGGACCACAAGCCAGATCGCTCGGTTCGCTCGCATTTCGCGGCTCTAGCACGGGGAATCGCCCGGAAGAACCGGAAGAAGCGCGCGGGCGCGCGCGAGCCGGCGCGGCGGCGCGCCGGACCTGCGGAATGCGCCGCGACGATCCAGTATCGTTGCTGCGCGCACGCATGTCCGCCCCCGCGAAGAGCTCGAGCCTGATCGTCGGAATCGACCTCGGCACCACGCACACCGTGGTTGCGTGGGCCGAGCGCGACGCCGATCCCGGCGCGATCCGCGTCTTCTCGATCCCGCAGCTCGTGACGGCCACCGAGATCGAGGCGCGCCCGCTGCTGCCGTCGCTGCTCTACGCGCCCCTCCCCGGCGAGGCGCCGGCCGATCCGTTCGGCGACGCGCCCTTCGCGATCGGCGAGCACGCGCGCCGGCGCGGCGGCGAGATCCCCGGGCGGCTCATCGCCTCGGCGAAGAGCTGGCTCTGCCACCCAGCCGTCGACCGCACGGCGCCCATCCTGCCATGGGGCGCGGCCGAGGACGCGGCCTCCCTGCCGCGCGTCTCGCCGCTCGACGCGAGCGCCCGGATCCTCGCCCACGTGCGGCGCACCTGGGACGACGCCTTCCCGGAGCGCCCGCTCGCGGCGCAGGAGGTCGTGCTCACCGTGCCGGCCTCGTTCGACGAGGTCGCGCGCGAGCTCACCGTCGAGGCCGCCCGCCGCGCCGGCCTCTCGGCGCGCCTCCTCGAGGAGCCGCAGGCCGCGTTCTACGACTTCATGCGGCTCGCCGGCGCCGAGGGCCTCGACGCCCTGCTCGCCCGCTCGGGCGGCGAGGCGATGGTCCTCGTCTGCGACGTCGGGGGCGGCACGACCGATCTGTCGCTCATCCGGGTGGCCCAGGGCGCTGGCGCGGCCAGGGGCCGCCCCGAGGTCTCGCGCGTCGCGGTCGGCCACCACCTCTTGCTCGGCGGCGACAACATGGACCTGGCGCTCGCCCACCTCTGCGAGCCGCGCCTCGTGGGCGCAGGGGAGAAGCTCGACCCGGCGCGCTTCGGGCAGCTCGTGCTGGCCTGCCGCGCCGCCAAGGAGCGCCTGCTCGCCGGCGGCGCGTCGTCGGGCGGCGCCGGCAGCGCCGCGTCGTCCGGCGGCGCCGGCGCGGCGCTGCCGGCGCCGCCGGACGACGCGCCGGTCACCGTGCTCTCGCACGGCGCGCGGCTCGTGGGCGGCGCGCTGACGACGCGCCTCGGCCGCGAGGAGGTCGAGGGCGTCGTGCTGGACGGCTTTTTCCCGGAGGCGCCGCGGGACGCCCGGCCGCAGCGCGGGCGGAGCGGGCTCGTCGCGTTCGGCCTGCCCTACGAGCGGGACGTCGCGATCACCCGGCACGTGGCCTGGTTCTTCGCGCGCCACGCCCCCGAGGCGCGAGGGCCGACCGCGCTGCTCCTGAACGGCGGCGTGTTCCGCGCCCGCCGCGTCGCGGAGCGCCTCGCGCAGGTCGTCGAGCGCTGGGGCGGCCCGCCGCTCGATCTGCTCCCGCACGCCGATCCCGACCTCGCGGTGGCGCGGGGTGCGGTCGCCTACGGCCTCGCCCTCGCGGGCCGCGGCGTGCGCATCGAGGGGGGCGCGGCGCGCGGCTACTACGTCGGCCTCGAGCCGCCGGCCGCCGGGGGGCCGCGGCCGGCGGTCTGCGTCGTGCCGCGCGGCGCGAAGGAGGGCAGCGTCCACGCGGCGGCCGGGCGGACGTTCGCGCTCGTCGTGGGGCGCCCGGTGCGGTTCGACCTGTTCGCGTCGGACGACGCGCGCGCCGATCGCGCGGGCGACCTCGTCCCCCTCGAGGACGACCGGTTCGAGGCGCTGCCGCCGATCGCTGTGGCGTTCGACGCGGGGGACGCGGCGCGCGCCGCGACCGGAAAGCAGGCGGAGGTGCGGGTGCAGATCGAGGGGGAGCTCACCGCGATTGGCACCCTGGACCTCGCCTGCGTCGAGGTGGACGCCGCGGCGCCGCGCCGATTCCGGCTGGCGTTCCAGCTGCGCGAGGACGGCCGCGGCGCGCGCGCGGCCGAGGCCGCGGGAAGCGCGCCGGACGGCGCCCCGGCGGAGCGGGCGCAGGCGAGGCCTCACGCCGCGGCGACGCCGGGCGGCAAGCGCCTCGACGAGGCCCGGGAGGCGATCGAGCGGGTGTTCGGCAAGGGGCGGCCCGACGTGGCGCCGCGGGAGGCGAAGAACCTCGTGCGCGAGCTCGAGCGCATCCTCGGGGAGCGCGCCGCCTGGACGACGGAGACCGCGCGGGCGCTGCTCGACACCCTCGTCCCGAGCGCGCGCTCGCGGCGGCGCTCGGCCGATCACGAGCGCGTGTTCTGGTCGCTCGCCGGCTACTGCCTCCGCCCCGGGTTCGGCGACGCGGGCGACCCGGCGCGCGTCGCCGCGCTCGCGCCGCTCTTCGCCGAGCGGCTGGCGTTCCCGCAGGAGGCGCGCTCCTGGCAGCAGTTCTGGATCGCCTGGCGCCGCATCGCGGGCGGCCTCGACGAGCCGCTGCAGGTCGCGATCCGGGATCTGGCGGATCCGTTCCTGGCCCCGGCCGAGCAGCGGCTGAAGAAGCCGAAAGGCGTGAAGCCGGAGGCGCTCGACGATCTGCTCGAGCTCTGCGCGTCGCTGGAGCGCGTGCCCGCCGGCCGGCGGAGCGAGCTCGGCGCGTGGATCCTGGAGCGCACGTGGACCGACCGCGACGCGCGGCTCTGGGCGGCGATCGGCCGCCTCGGCGCGCGCGTGCCGGCCTACGCGAGCGTCCACCATGTGGTGTCGCCGGCGGCGGCCGAGCGGTGGCTCGACCACCTGCTGCGCGAGAAGTGGCAGGAGCTGCCGTCCGCGGCGCCGGCCGCGGTGCAGCTCGCGCGCAGGACCGGGGACCGGGCGCGCGACGTCTCGGACCGGGTCCGCGGCGAGGTGGAGCGGCGGCTCGTCAAGGCGGGCGCGCCCGAGGCGTGGCTCAAGGCGGTGCGCGAGGTGGTGGCCGTCGAGGAGTCCGAGCGCGCGGCGTTCTTTGGAGAGGGGCTGCCGGTGGGGCTGCGGCTCGTGGGAGAGTAGGGAAAGCGCTTCTGCACGCTTCGAGATCGACTGACGGTCTCACTTCCAGAGAGAGCAGGCGCGGTCCACGCACCCGCAGGCCGCCTCCGGGCTCAGGCGGTCACATGTCGAGATCCGTCGCCCGGAGGGAGATCATGAAAGAGATCGGCGCCGCAAGGGTCAGCGCCGAAGTCGGCGCCCGAACCTGCGCTCCGCTCTACTCGCCGGAAGCCGCCTCGATGCAGGCCTCGAGCTCCGGCGTCGCCCGCCAGCCGCACTCGCCCGACGCGCCCCGCTCGCACACGCTGTGCTCCTTGTAACACGCGTACTCCTCGAGCCACTCGCACGTGGTGACGACGTCCAGATCCTTGTCCGCGCAGATCTGACCGCTGCAGCCCGTCACCTTGCACGGCGCAGGCTCGTCGCCGCCAAGGCACGCCTCGAGCTCCGGCGTCGCCCGCCAGCCGCACTCGCCCGACGCGCCCCGCTCGCACACGCCGTGCGCCTTGTAACACGCATATTCCTCCCGGTACTCACACGTCGTGGCCACCTCCTCATCGGCGCAGACCTGGCCGCTGCAGCCGGTCACCTTGCACGGGGCAGGCTTGTCGCCGCCGAGGCACGCCTCGAGCTCCGGCGTCGCGCGCCAGCCGCACTCGCCCGACGCGCCCCGCTCGCATACGCCGTGCTCCTCGTAACACGCGTACTCCTCGCGCCACTCGCAGGTCGTGACCACCTCCTCATCGGCGTCGGCGCAGACCTGACCGCTGCAGCCGGTCACCACGCACGGGGCAGGCTCGTCGCCGCCGAGGCACGCCTCGAGCTCCGGTGTCGCGCGCCAGCCGCACTCGCCCGACGCGCCCCGCTCGCACACGCCGTGCTCCTTGTAACACGCGTATTCCTCGCGCCACTCGCAGGTCGTGACCACGTCCTCATCGGCATCGGCGCAGACCTGACCGCTGCAGCCGGTCACCTTGCACGAGGCCGGCTCGCCGCCCGCCACCCCGCCTCCCCCAGGGCCAGCTCCCCCGCCCTCGATCGGGCCCTGACAGCCTTTGCCCTTGGCGCCGGTGAGCAAAGGTACGAAGAGCATGAGCATCGCAACGACGAGCCGGTGACGTTTGCTGAAAAGATCCATCATCAAGCCTCCTATCAAGAGATAGACTGACCGTGCCATTCGGCAGCCGCAGGCGCCAGGGTTCATACTTCGTGCCAAGCGCGGCGCCGACGCCCGCACGCATCCCTGCGCGCAGGCGCGATGCTCCCTCGGTGACGAACAGATGCCCACAAGCGGTGTGAGCCGCCTCCTGGTCATGAGAGCTCACCCCGAGATCGGGGCATCGAACAGCGCCACGGCGCACGCCTTGCGGGCAGGTCCCTGACCGCCGGCGGCCCGCCGGTCGCACACTCTGGCACAAGCCGCGGGAATACACGCAAATTCCTTGGCTTTTTCGTGGGGTTCTGCATGGCCCACGGCTTGCTAAGTGCGCCGGGCACGGGACCTGAACAGTGCACGCGCACCGGCGCAGACATGACGCCCTGTGTCTCGTCCTCAACGAGGTGAACAATGACCTTCCTGTCCAGAACTTACGCCGGCTGGCTCGTCCTCGCGACGGCGGCGGCCTCGGCCGGACTCACCGGCTGCGGGAACGGCTCGACGGGGCCTTCCTCCGAAACCGGCTCGACCGATTTCATCTCTGACAACCCGAGGGCCGGCGGTGGAAGAGATACGGCCGAGGATGGTGGCGGCGTCGCAGCGGGCACCGGCGGCGACGGCGCCCCGACCGCGCCCCCGGCCGATGGCGACGCCGAGCGCGCGATCACCGAGGCCGACATCATCCAGGTCAAGGACGGCAAGCTCTACGCGCTCTCGCAGTATTCGGGGCTCAGCATCATCGACATCTCCCGGCGCGACCGGCTGAGCCTCGTCGGGCGCTACCGGGCGAGCGGGATCCCCTTCGAGATGTACCTGCGCGACGGGGTCGTCTACGCGATGTTCTCGTCGTGGACTCAATACATCTACGACGCGGCCACCGGCTCATACTCCTATGAGCAATCGAGCCACATCGAGGCGCTCGACGTCTCCGACCCGGCGGATATCGAGCAGATCGGCTCGTTCGACCTGCCGGGCGCCATCTCCGACTCGCGCATCGTCGGCGACGTGCTCTATACCGTCACGTTCGAGGATGGCGGTTGCTGGGGGTGCAAGGAATCGCGGAACACCACGGTCACCTCCCTGGCCGTCGGCGACCCAGCCCATATCGCCGTGGTCGATCAGCTGAGCTACGACGACGACCCCAACGACTACGGGTGGCAGCGCAGCGTGAGCGTCACCCAGGACCGCATGTACATCGCCGGCATCGAGTGGGACGGCACCGACGAGGGGCACTCCACCATCCAGGTCGTCGACATCTCCGACCCCGGCGGCGCGCTCGTCGAGGGCGCGAGCGTCGAGGCCGTCGGCCAGATCCAGAGCCGCTGGCAGATGGACGAGCACGAGGGCGTCCTCCGCGTCGTCAGCCAGCCCGGCATCTGGCGGACCAACGCGCTGCCCGGCGTCCAGACCTTCACCGTCGCGTCCTCGCAAGAGCTCACGCCCCTCGGCTTCACCGAGCTCACCCTGCCCAAGCCCGAGACGCTGCGCTCCGTCCGCTTCGACGGCGACCGCGCCTACGCGATCACGGCGGAGCAGACCGACCCGCTCTTCACCATCGACCTCAGCGACCCGGAGCACCCCGCCCAGGTCGGCGAGCTCGAGATGCCCGGCTGGGTCTACCACATGGAGCCGCGCGGCGACCGGCTGCTCGCCCTCGGCTTCGACAACGCCGCCACCGACGGCTCGCTCCACGTCTCCCTCTTCGACGTCTCCGATCTCGCGAAGCCCACGATGCTGAAGCGCGTCCATTTCGGCGGCGACTGGGCGAGCTTCGCCGAGGACCAGGACCGGATCCACAAGGCCTTCACCATCCTCGACGATCTCGGCACCCTCCTCGTGCCGTACAGCGGCTGGGACATCGCCGAGGGCAAGGGCTGCGGCTCGTACAAGAGCGGCGTCCAGCTGATCGACTTCACGGCCGACACGCTCACGAAGCGCGGCTCCGCCCCGGCGCGCGGCCAGGCGCGCCGCGCGTTCGTCCATGACACGCGGCTCTTCGCCGTCTCCGACCAGGAGGTCGGGACGTTCAACATCGATGATCGCGACGCCCCGGTCGAGGCCGCCGACCTGGCCCTGGCGACGGTCGTCAGCAACACGGTGGCCACCGGAGATCTCGTGGTCCGCATGGGCGCGGACTGGTGGACGCAGGCCGCAGAGCTCGATGTCGTGTACGCCGCGGAGCCGGGGCGAGCCGAGCCGATCGGGAAGCTCGACCTCGCGACGCTGGCCGCCGGATCGACGGACGACTGCTATGGATCCGGCCTCTCCAGCGCGCAGCTCTTCGCGCACGGGCAATTCGCCTACCTGCTCTGGCCCTCGTACGCGGACTCGACGAAGACGAGCCTCGCCGTCATCGACCTCACGAACCCCCAAGCCCCTCGGATCGCGAGCCAGCGCGATCTGCCGTTCAACAGCAACGCGCTCTACTATTACGGGTACTACGGCAGGATCGTCTCCGCCGGCAGCGCCGTGGTCCAGGCAGGGAGCACGCTCGTGCTCCGCAATGTCCAGGAAGAGTACTACTACTACGAGGACGGCAGCGCGCAGCCGCAGCCCCGTGATCCGTCGCTCGAGATCATCGACCTCTCGAACCCGTCGAGCCCGACGCACCGCTCGCTGCCCCTGCCCGACGGCGGCGGCTACACGGGCCTGCAGGTCGACGGCACCACCGTGCTGACGTCGCACTGGGTGCCGCTGCCGAACGACCCCTCCAGGGCGCGCTTCTACCTCGACCGCATCGATGTGGCCGATCCCTCCTCGCCGGTCGTGCGGACGTCGGTCAATGTGCCCGGCTCGCTGCTCGCCTTCGATGGCGCGTTGAACCGCGCGCTCACGGTCGACTACGAGGCGGTCGAGATCCAGGTCGCGAAATACCAGGAGTGCTACAGCGCGTTCAGCTACACCGCTGAATTCGTGCCGGCGAACCAGGAGAATTATGAGGGGCCCGGCGTCTGCCGCGGGACGCGCCACACCCTCAAGCTGCTCGACGTCGGCAGCGCGAGCGCGCGCCTCCGGGACGAGCACACGCTCGACGACGACACCCGCGTGGACCAGGTGTTCGTGGGCGATGACCGCGTGTTCATGTACACGTCCGGGTACTTCGCCGTGGGCGACGCGGTGGGCGGGGGCGCGTACTCGTCCGGGATCCTCGTGGCCAGCGGGCTCGTGGAAGGCAGCATCGATGTCGCGATGCAGGAGCTCTCGGCCCCCGACGCCGGCTGGCCGCGCGCCGTGGACGGGACGCGCCTCCTCCTCGCCGGCTACAGCCCGCCCGCGCTCTCGGTGCTCGACGCGGCCGACCTCGACGAGCTGACGCTCGAAACGAAGGGCGAGCTCTCGTCGTACGCCTCGCAGGTGACGATCTCCGGCGACACGGCGCTCTGCGCGCTCTGGTACCACGGGCTCGACGTCGTCGACATCGGCGACTGATCCGCGCGCCGCCCCTTCGCCCCGCGCGGCTCGTCACGGGCAGCGCGGCGAAGGCGCCGCCCGGCCGCTACCCTCCCCCGTAGATCTGCCCGATCTTCTGCACCGAATCCCACACGTACACGCAGCCCGAGGTCAGCAGGAGCCCGGGCAGGATCACCGCCGACCAGGCGAGCGAGAGCCGCGCGCTCGGCGAAGGGCGCTCCGTCTCCACCAGCGCGGCGCGGGCGAGGCGCCGGACCGCGTCGGCCCGGGCCGGATCGAGCGGGGCGACCTCCGGCAGCTCGGCGAGGCCCCTCGCCAGCGGATCCTCTCCTGAGAACGGCTTCATCGAGAACCTCTCCGCGCGTGTCTATCCACAGCGTCCGTCGCGTCCGCGGCGGAGATCGGGGTCGTCGATCCCCGCCGGGGCCGCTCAGCATTTCGCCTTTCGAGGTGGGCCGCAAGCTCGGCGCGGGCGCGCGACAGGCGCTTGCGCGCGGCGTCCTCGCGGATGCCGAGCACCAGGGCGACCTGCGCCGAGTCGAGCCCCTCGACGGCCCCGAGGAGCAACACCTCGCGGTGCACCGCCGCGAGCTCGCGGAGCGCCGCCTCCAGCGCCGCCACGTCGGCTCGGGCGTCCGCCGCGCCCTCGGGCTCGGGCGCAGCCGGCGCGGGCTCGCGGGAGAACAGCGCGGCGCGGGCGAGGTCGAGCAAGGCGGAGCGGCGGTGGCTCCGGTAGCGGTTCCTGGCGATCGTGAACAGCCACGCGGCGAGATCCGTGTCCTCGGCGAGCCGGCCGGCGTGGCGCGCGACGGCGAGCCAGGTGTCCTGGAACAGGTCCTCGGCGACGTCGCGCCGGCCGGAGAGGCGCACGAGGAAGCTGAAGATCCGGGCGTTATAGCGCGCGTAGAGCGCGTCGAAGGCGCGCGGATCGCGGCGCCTCAGGCGAGCCGCGAGCTCGGCGTCGGACGGAGCTGCTGCGCCCTCCCTCTCCACGCCGGCATAACGCGCGAGCGCCGCGGGCGTGACAAGGAAGTTTTCCTGTCACGGGATCCGCGGCGCCGCGTTGGGGCTCGTGAAGGCCGGCGCACACGGCGGCGGCGACGACGACACGCGGCAGGCAGAGAAGAGCAGACGAGAGGGAGACACCGATGTTCGATTTCTTCGTCGAGGGCGGCTGGGGGATGTGGCCTATCCTGGTCTTCGGGATGGTCACGGTCGGCGCGGGGCTGCAGTTCGCCCGGCGGCCGGAGCCCGGCAAGCTCGGGTTCATCGCGGCGATGGGGCTGACGACGCTCGTCGCGACGATCCACGCGACGTGGATCGACCTCGGCGCTGTGTTCAGCTACCTGTCCGACCCGGCGAAGGTGCCGGACGGCGAGCTCGCGCGCGTGCTCGTCGTGGGGCTGAAGGAGAGCACGCGGCCCGGGTCGCTCGGCGGCTTGCTGCTCGCCATCGCGTGCCTGCTCTCGGCGGTGGGCGTCCTGCGCGCCGGCCGGGCGCCGGCGGACGGCGGCGCGCGCCGCGGCGAGCCGCGCGACGCGCATTCATGAGCGCCGGCCGCGCGGCCGCGAGGGCTCCCGCACCCGGCGGAGAGGGCGGGCGGGAGCGCGGCGGCGGGTCCCGCCCGACGCCCGCGCTTGGCGCCGGGGCCCGGGTGCGGCACACAAGGTCCATGGGCAGAGCCGAGCTCGCGCAGCTGATCGATCGCGAAGGCCTCGACGCCTCGGATGGCTCGCGAGGCCGCCTCGCGATCGCCGTCCCGGCGGCGTGGGCGCGCGACGGCGCGGACATCGAGGTCGCCGTGCCCGCCCGCGTCACCTGCGCCCGCTGCGACGGCGGCGGCTGCGACAGCTGCGCCCGGAGCGGCGCCCACCGCGCCCCGACGGAGGTCGCCGCGAGGACGCTGCGGCTCCGGCTCCCCCCCGATCTCAGCGGCGGCGTGACGCTCCGCCTCGTGCGCCCGTTCGGCGAGCTCGCCCCGCTCGATCAGCTCCTCGTCGAGCTCCGCGAAGGCAGCGCGGCGTCGCCGGGCGTGCACCGCGTCACGCCGCCCCCGTCGGACGCGCTCGCGCGCCCCCCGAGCGCGAGCGGCGGGCGCTTCGGTGTGCTCGGCGCCGGGCTCGGCGCGCCGGCCCTCATCGCGACCCTCGCCGCGATCGCGGCGGTCCTGGGGCTCCTGTTCGGCCGCTGAGCGCGCAGGGAGTCGCTCGCTCCGCCCTCGGTCGACGCGAGCGAGCCCGGCTGGAGGCCCTCGCTGCCGTGCTTTGCTCATGCTAGCGAGAGGCCCGCGGACGCGCGCTGGAGTCGACCGCACCGCCACCGCCGCGGAGGGAGAGCAAGCACATGAGCCTCAGCGAGCCCATACGGGCCAGGATCGCCACCATCATCCGCGAGAGCGATGTCGTCCTGTTCATGAAGGGAACGCGCACCATGCCGCAGTGCGGGTTCTCCGCCGCGGTCGTGAGCATCCTCGACGAGCACCTCCCCGAGTACCAGACGGTGGACGTCCTCTCGGATGCCGCCCTGCGCGACGGCATCAAGGAGTTCTCGAGCTGGCCCACGATCCCGCAGCTCTACATCCGCGGCGAGTTCATCGGCGGCTGCGACATCGTGAAGGAGCTGCACGCGACCGGGGAGCTCGTGAAGGCGCTCGGGCTCGCGCATGGCGAGGGGCAGGCGCCGCCCACGCTCCGCGTGACCGCGGCGGCGCTCGCAGCGTTCGCGGCCGCGAAGGAGTCCGAGGCCGACTTCGTCCACATCGAGATCGACCCGTCCTACAACTACGGTCTTTATTTTGGACCGCGGCAGGCAGGCGACATCGAGGCCCAGGCGGGCGGGGCGGTGTTCCTGCTCGACCGCGCGAGCGCGCGGCGCGCCGAGGGGCTGTCGATCGACTTCGTCGAGGGCCCCTCCGGCGGCGGCTTCAAGCTGGAGAGCCCGAACGAGCCGCCGAAGGTCAAACAGATCTCGTCGGCCGCGCTCAAGGCCTTGATGGACGGCGGCGAGGCGATCGAGCTGTTCGACGTCCGGACCGAGCAGGAGCGCAAGATCGCCAGGATCGAGGGGGCCCGTCACCTCGACCAGGCAGGGCAGCGGCACCTGGAGACGCTCGCGAAGGACGCGCGGATCGTCTTCCACTGCCACCACGGCGGCCGCAGCCAGGCGGCCGCCGAGCATTACCTCGCGAAGGGCTACAGGAACCTTTACAACCTCCAGGGCGGAATCGATGCGTGGTCGCAAGATGTCGACCCCTCGGTGCCGCGGTACTGAGCGCCTCGGCCAGAGGCACGCCCATGACGAGCAGCGGCACCCCCACGGCGAGAGACACGCAGGCATCGTGTCTCGGTAGAATTTTTCGACCACACCGTCCGACATGTGAGAGCCTTCAGGGCCGGCGTGGGATCATGTATGCGTAAGGTGTGGGTGCCGACGATCAGTCGACGATCAGGGCGTCCGACACCGAGCCGTCGGCGTCGCCGGAGGGGGCGACGCCTGGCCTGGTGGTCATCTTCGCCCGCGGCCAGCCTGCCTGCGCGCCGATCCCGCTCGAGGGCGGCGCGGTCGTGCTGGGCCGCGCAGCGGCGGACGACACGGTCGTCGTCGAGGACGAGCAGGTGTCGCGCCGGCACGCCCGCATCGCGCTGTCGGGCGACGGTCTCCGGATCACCGATCTCGGGAGCAGGAACGGCACCTTCGTCGATGGAGCGCAGATCGAGGATCAGGTCTTCTCGTCGCTCCCGCGCGTGATCCGGCTCGGGAGCACGCTGCTGCGCTTCACCGCGGACATCGAGCCGTTCCAGCGCGGCGGGGTCCTGGAGCACGAGGACGGGCTGGTCGGCCCCACGCTCAGGCAGGTCCGCGAGGCGATCCACCGCGCGGGGATGCGCGGGGATACCTTGCTGCTCACCGGGCCGAGCGGCTCGGGCAAGGAGCTCGCGGCGCGCGCCTACCACGCGGCGACGGGGCGGGGCGGCCCCTTCGTCGCCGTGAACTGCGCCGCGATCCCGGAGGGCCTCGCGGAGCGGCTGTTCTTCGGGGCGCGGCGCGGGGCCTACTCGGACGCGACCGCCGACGCCGAGGGCTATGTCCAGGCGGCTCACGGCGGCACGTTGTTCCTCGACGAGGTCGCGGAGCTCGATCCGTCGGTTCAGCCCAAGCTGCTCCGCGTCCTCGAGACCCGGGAGGTGGTCGCGCTCGGCGACACGCGCCCGCGCAAGGTGGAGTTCCGCCTGTGCGCGGCCACGTTGAAGGATCTCCAGGCCGAGGTCGCGGCGCGCCGGTTCCGGGACGACCTCTATTACCGGATCGGCCGGCCCGAGGTGAGGATCCCGTCGCTGACAGAGCGTCTCGAGGAGCTCCCCTGGCTGGCGGCGGCGGAGCTCAGGCGCACCGGCGCGCGGCTCGCGCCGGGCGCCAGCTTCCTGGAGTGCTGCGCGCTGCGCGCGTGGCCGGGCAACGTGCGGGAGCTGCTCTGCGAGGTGCGGCAGGCGGGCCTCGCGGCGCTCGCGGCCGGGCGCACCGTCGTGGAGGTGGCGGATCTCGCGCCGTCCGCGGGCCTCGACATCACGGAGGTCGCGAGGCGCACGCCGGCGCCGCCGGAGATGCGGCGGCTCGCCATCGAGACGGCCCTGCGGCGCGAGCAGGGGAACGTCACGCGCGCGGCGCGCTCGCTCGGGATGCACAGGAACCAGCTGCGCCGGTGGCTCGCCCGGCATGGCATCGACTCGGCGGCGTTCGCCGGCGCGGGCAAGCGCAAGAGCGGCGCCTCCCTCCCCACCGCCAAGGATGGCGAGCGCCACGAGCCCTCGTGACCGGCGGCGGATGAGCGGTTGAATCCGGCGGGCGACAACCTATGAAGATGGCCAGGGAGTCTTCATGAGCTCAGAGATCAGAACCACGGATCTATGCGATGAGCACCCGGACGTCCTGGTCGCCGATCCGATCTTCCGGGATTACGGCGGAGCTCGGCTGTTTCACGGGCGCATCACCACCGTGAAGGTGCATGAGGACAACGTGCTCGTCCGCAAGGCGCTCGAGGAGCCCGGCCAGGGGCGGGTGCTGGTCGTGGACGGAGGCGGCTCCCTCCGCTGCGCGCTCCTCGGAGACAACATCGCCGCCATGGCCCATCAGAACGGCTGGGCCGGTGTGATCGTCCACGGCTGCATCCGCGATGCGGAGGCGATCGCCCGCATCCCGATCGGCGTGAAGGCCCTCGCGACGCACCCGAGGAAGAGCGCCAAGAAGGGCGCGGGGGACCGCGACGTCGCCGTGACGTTCGCCGGGGTCACGTGGGTTCCTGGCGAGCTCGTCTATGCCGATCATGACGGCATCATCTGCGCGCAGAAGCAGCTTGCCTGAGAGCCCGAACGCGCGCTCGCGTCCGAGGTGGGGCAAAACGCACGTCCTTGGGCGCTTTCGCCACACATCGAGAGAAGGTCGCGCGGCGGCTGCGCCCAGCATCGATGGGCTCGGCTCCAGTCGGGACGCGTGAACTTCGCGCGCTGCGTCGAAGCGCGCCAACTGGCGCGGCCAATGCATCACCAGCGGAGGAGGAGCAATCAACACCTCGTAGAAACGGGAGGACAAGAATGAGCAACATCACGTCCGAACTGAAGAGCGATCTGAACAAGAGCCTGTCGTCGCTCCAGACCCTGCGCGACGAGATCCGCGTCAGGCTCCACCTTGCCGGCATGGATGCGAAGGACGCCTGGGACAAGCTGGAGCCCAAGCTCCTCGACGCCGAGAAGCTGGCCGAGGACGTCTCCGAGGCCTCGCGGAACGCGCTGCGCGAGATCGTGGAGAAGGTGAAGGAGTTCCGCTCGTCGCTCCCGTCCTGATCGCCGCGTCATCGCGGCGGAATCGAGACGGGAACGCGACGAGATCGCGGTGGGGGCGCGACGCCGGATCAGCCCCGTAGCGCGGCCGCCACGACGCGCGCGACGCTCCCCCACCGCGGATCCGCGGCGCAGGCCGCGAGCCTCTCCCCGACGACGTGGGAGCGCCGGTGATCGTAGAAGCCGGGCGGCCGCGGGAAGGTGGTGAGCGGCGCGCGCAGGATCGACTTCTCGACCTGCGCGAGCATCGCCGTGTTGTGCACGAAGCCGAGCCCGCTCTGGATGTCGGCGAGCGTCGAGCCCGGGTGGCCTCCCCAGGGCGGGACGACGGCCGCGTGCGCGGCGGCGGGCGCCTGGTTCACCGCGATCACGCCGTACCGAAGATCGAGCAGCGCGCGGTCGAGCGCGGCCCCGACGGCGGGGTCCTCCTCGCTCATCGGGTGCACAACGATCGTCGCGCCAAGGCTGCCCCTGAGCTGGTCGTTGCAGAAGCGGGTCGCCGCCTCGAGGAACTCCGCCGGATCGCTCGATCCGACCTCGACGACGGAGAGCACGCCGCCGAGCGGCTCGGCCGAGAACAGCGGCTCGGCGGCGTCCGACGCGGCGAGCCCGGCGATCAGCGTCCAGGGGAGCTCGCCCGGCCCTGGCGCGCCGATGCGCGCGACACCGCACGGCAGCGGCACGTCAGCGGAAGCCTCGAGGCGCTCGGGGTCGATCGGCGCGCGCCCGGCCGTGAGCGCGGCGTACCGCGCCTCGGCCTCCGGGTGCGCGGCGCGCCGCGGCGGAACGGCGGCGAGCGCGCGGCGCAGCATCCGGAAGAGCAGCGGCCGCTGCGCGAAGCCCCGGGGCAGCACGAGGACGCTCGCAGCGTGGCTGCCGTACGCTCCGCTGACGACCTGGCTCGCGAGGCACCTCGCCTGGAACCAGAGCTCGTCGCCGCCGTAGAGCCACGGCATCACGAGGACCGGGCTGGCGCCGCCGAGCGTGGAGGAGACGGGCTTGTCCAGCAGCCGCTCTCCCGAGGCCCGCCGGCGCGCCTGCAGCGGGCCCGGCGGCCCCCAGACGAGCGCGTCGTGCGCGGCCGCCGTGCCCGTGACGTGGACCTCCGAGACGGCGGGGTGGGCCGCGAGGTAGGCGCCCGCATCGGCGCCGCCGTAGACGAAGCGGAGGAGCCCGCGCGAGACGAGCGGCGCGAGGGCGCGCTCGACCACCGCGCCGAGGGGCGCGCTCCGCGGGCTCATCGCGAGCGCCACGACGCGCCCCTCGACGAAGAGCTTGTGCAGCGCATCCCGGAGGGGGACGCCGGCGACGTCGCCCGCGCCGAGCACCAGCGCGACGCCCCCCTCGGGGTCGCGCTGCTGGTAGAAGCGCGCCTGCTCTTGCCGCACGCTCTCGCGCGTCGCCCCGGGCTGCATCAGCGCGCGCGCGCGGAGCGGCCCGTGCAGGGCGGTGTCCTTCAGGCGCGCCGGGAACACCTCCACCTCGATCCGGCCGTCCGCGCGGGTGCGCACCGCCCCGCGGCCGAGCCGGGGGCGTCCGCGCGCGGCGATCTCCTCGAGCGCCTCGGCGAGGCGGCGCACCTGCGAGAGCGTGACGCAAGGCCCCGTGAGCCACGCCTCGCCGCTCGCCGCCGAGCCGGGATCGAGCCCCCTTTCGGCGCAAACCATCTCGACCTCGGCGCGCGCGGCGGCGAGCAGGCCGGGGAGCGACGAGCGGAGCAGGAAGGCCTTCTCGAGGGCCGGCATGCGAGCGAACCCGAGCGCGGCGTCGCCCAGCTCGGACAGCGCACGATCGAGCTCGGCCGAGGGTGTCTCGGCGCTGCGCGCGGCGCGCGGATCGACCGCCGGCACGGCCGCGGCTCCGCTCGAGGCGGCGCTTCCGGGCGCGAGTTCTGTGACGGCGACGACTTCGGGGACTGGCGGCATCGGCACGGAGATTACAGGCTGGAGATCGCGCGCGCGAGCGCAGCGACGGTTCGCGGCGCACGTGTAGCCGACGTGCTCGGGATTCGGTACAGTCCACCGCCATGGATTGCGCTTTCACCACGGGTCGGGGCCCAGCGCGCGCGCCCTCCTCCAGGGCAGCTCTCCACCCGGCAGCTTGCGGCCTCCTTCTCGGCCTCGGCTCGCTCCTCCTCGCGCCAGCGGCGACAGCGCAACAGAACGCTCAGCCGCTCCCGCAGGGCCAGGCGCAGCCCGGCGGAGCTGCCCAGACGCCGTCCGGGTATCCTCAGCAGCAGGGGTATCCTCAGCAAGGTTACCCTCAGCAGCAGGGGTATCCTCAGCAAGGCTACCCTCAGCAGCAGGGATATCCTCAGCAGCAGGGATATCCTCAGCAGCAAGGCTACCCTCAGCAGCAGGGATATCCTCAGCAGCAAGGCTATCCTCAGCAACAGGGATATCCTCAGCAGCAAGGCTACCCTCAGCAGCAAGGCTATCCTCAGCAGCAAGGCTACCCTCAGCAGCAAGGCTATCCTCAGCAGCAAGGCTATCCTCAGCAGGGCTACCCCCAGCAAGGTTACCCTCAGCAGGGCTATCCTCAGCAAGGCTATCCTCAACAGCCGCCCGGCTATGGTCCGGGCTACGCCTTGCCGGCCGGGCCCCCACCGCCCCCGAAGCCCCCCGAGTCCACCTGCTGCCGCTGGTCGGTCCGCTACAACGCCCTGGATCTCCTGTTCGGAAGGATGACCTTCGAGGGCGAGGTCGCCGTCATCGGGCCGCTCACCATCGGGATCGCGCCGTCGTGGATCTGGGGCTCGCTCGAGGATGCGTCGCTCGACACGACCGGCTACGCGCTCGCGGCCGACGTCGGCGTCTACGTCGAAGGCAAGGCGCTGCGGGGCTTCTGGGTGAAAGGGCGCATCGGCTACGAGTCGTTCGAGGCGGTCATCACCCCTCCAGGGCGGCTCGAGGGCCGCGGCGATGTGAGCAGCGTCGTCCTCGGCGGCATGGTGGGGAGCACGAACGTGCTCAGCCGAGACGGCGGGTTCGCCATGTCGGGAGGCTTCGGGATCGGCGTGGCGCTCGCCGATCCCGTGACGATCACCGCGGGCCCCTACCAGTATTCCTTCTACGAGAAGGCGGGGAAGATCAAGCTCATGGGCTCGCTCTCGCTCGGCGTCGTCTTCTGATCGACGCCCTCGCCTGTTCGTGGCCTCAGCCTCCCCGCACGCGGCGCCGGCCCGGTCGGTGAGCGCGGCGCCTGCCACGGGAAAGGCGACCGGCGGCGAACCTCTCGCGCGCGGCGCGCGGCGCGCGGATCGACCCCCCCGCACGGCCGGCGGCGTCCCCGGAACTTGGCCCCGCGCGCGGCGCCGTGGGACTCCTGGACCATGCCCTCTCGCATCGCCCGCCGCCCCGGGCCGGCGCTGCTGCTCCCGTTCCTGGCGGCGCTCCTGTCGATCGCGTTCGCCCTCCCCGCGCGCGCGTGGGTCGAGGTGCACGTCGCCGGCGACGACGTGCGGCTGTCGATCGATCGGGCCGGCGCCGCCACGGTCGAGCACAAGGTCACGCTGAAGATCTCGGGCGGGCCGCTCCGCGCGCTCGACATCCAGGGCGTCGACCCGGACGCCCAGCTCGACGAGGGCAGCTACGCCGTGCCCTTCAAGGCCGCGGAGGCGGGCTCGCTCGCGTCCGCGACGCCGGTCGCGATCGAGCTCCTGCCGCCCGACCCCCGGCCGCGCGAGGACGGCACGCGCCGCCCGGCGGCGATGCGGGCCCGCTTCGACGGCAAGGGGCTGAGCCGCGGGGTGTTCGTGCTCTTCTTCCGCTACCGCACGGACCTCATGAAGCGCGGGCTCATCCGGCAGGACGGCCCGAGCTCCCGCGTCTCCTGGAGCGGCCCCGTCTGGGACGACGGCTACGACTCGGCGCGGCTCACCGTCGCGCTGCCGGCCGCGCCCGACGAGCCGCGCGTCGACGAGGCGCGGCCCGACGAGGCGGGCGAGGCGGCGTCCCCCGACGCGCTCCCGGCGCCGACGACGCTCTCCACGCTCCGCCGCGCGCTCGACAAGGACGAGCTGGAGCTGCTCCGCCCGTACGCCCCCAAGGCCGAGCCGATCCGGTGGGCGGTCCGCGCCGACGCGCGCGCCTTCCAGCCCGAGCCCGCCGCGGCGAAGCCCGGGGCCGACACGCTCGGCCGCATCTCGGACGCCGCGGCCGGCAGCCCCGATCGCAGCCGCACCCTCTACGTGGCCGCGGGCGTGGTCCTCTTCGCGCTCTACAGCGCCCTCGTCGCGCTCAAGGCGCGCGAGCACGAGCGCCTCGCCCGCGCCGCGGGCGTCGCGCCGCGGCCCATCGTCCCGATCCCGCTCGCGCCGCGCGCCGCGCTCGCGGGGCTCGCGCTCGTCGCGGGCGTCGCCCTGGAGCTCCTGCTCACGGACGGCACGCCGGGCGCCGCGCTCGTGGCCGCGGCGACCGCGCTCGCCGCGCACCGCACGCCCCGCCCGGAGCGCGCCGCCGCGACCTTGCGGCGCCCTGGCAAGTGGCTCCCCATCGCGGAGGCCGAGGCGTTCCGCGAGCCGCCGCGGGTGCGCGGCGTCTACCTCGACGTCTCGACGCGCGCCGGCAAGGCGCTGCTCGTCGCGCTGCTCGCCGCGCTCGGCGCGGGCGTCCACGCCGTGGCGGCGGCCTCGCCGTACCACGCCCACCTGCTCGCGCTCGACGCGACGGCGCTGCTCGCGATCTTCTGTACCGGCCGGCTCGCCGAGCTCCCCGCCGATCCGGCGGCGCGGCCGGTCGCGTTCCTGCGCGACGTCGCGCGGCGCGTGCGGCGCTTGCGGAAGGCCCCCGCCGGCGCCGCGGCTGCGGCGCAGGAGCTCCGCGTCGTCGGCCGCCTCCGCATCCCGGACGGCAGCCCCGACGCCGACGAGCTCCGGCTCGGCCTCTCGCCGCGCGCGGCGCTCCCCGGCTTCGTCGCGATCGAGGTCGGCGTCGTCTACGCGCCCGGCGCCGGCGGCGCCATCGGGCTGCCCGAGGTCCTGCTGCGCGTCGCCCCCGGCTCTCCGTGCGAGCGCGCCGTCGAGGGGGTCGCGAAGAGCGGCCGCTCCTCGCGCGGCCGGCGCCCCGGCGAGCGCGTGCTCGCGTTCACGCCGCGCCTGCCGACCGCGAGGATGACGGCGGCCATCGCCGCCGCGCTGGTCCGCGCCGTGTCCACCCCGCCCGCGAGCGCCACACCCACGAAGCCGTCCGGCGCCGGCGCGGCCGGGGCGACTCGCGCGCCGCGCCCCCGCAAGAAGGCGGTCTCCGCTGCGGCGTAGCGCCGAGTCGGCCCCCGTCCCGACACGCTCTCGCGATCCGCGAGCCCCTCGTCAGCGTCCGTGAGCCTTCGTAAGCCTTCGTAGACAGCGCGCGAACATCTCGATATATGGCCGCGCGATGAGCTTCGGAGTTGCGGGCTCGAGCTTTCTTACGCGGTTCCAGCCCATGCGCACGCCGCTGCTCGTCAGCGAGCGGATCTACGCTGCTGTCGGGGGCTTGCTCGGGCTGCTGACCACCGGGGTCGTGATGCACGCTTGCCTCGGCCCCACCGCGCACGCTCCGCTCCTGATAGCGCCGATCGGCGCTTCGACCGTGCTCGTGTTCGGGGTCCCCGCGAGCCCGCTCGCCCAGCCGTGGTCCGTGCTCGGCGGCAACGTGCTGGCGGCCGTCATCGGCGTCACGGCGGCTCGCGTCATCCCCGATCCGCTGTGCGCCGGCGCCGCCGCGGTCGCGCTCACCATCGCCGTCACGAGCCTGCTCCGGTGCTTGCACCCGCCCGCGGGCGCGGTGGCGCTCACGGCGGTCATCGGCGGCCCGGTCGTGACGAGCCTGGGCTATCACTTCGCGCTCGTGCCGGTCGCCATCAACTCCCTGCTGCTCGTGGCAGCCGGGCTGCTGTTCAACAACCTGGTGCGCCGCAGCTACCCGCACGTCGTGACCTTGCCGGTCTCGCCCCACGGCACCGCCGACGCCCCGCCCGAGCTCCGCGTCGGCTTTTCGCCGAGCGACATCGACGCCGCCCTCGAGCGCCTGGGTACGCCCCTCGACGTCGAGCGCGAAGACCTGATCGCCCTCGTCCGGCACGTCGAAGAGGAGGCGCACCGGCGGCTGCGCGGAGGCCTCACCTGCGGCGAGATCATGTCGCGCGATCTGGTCACGATTCACCCCGACGATCCGAGCGCGCTCGCGCTCCGCCGCCTCCGCGAGCGCGCCCTGCGCGTCTTGCCGGTGGTCGACGAGCGAGGCGTCGTGCACGGCGCGATCGACGTCTCGATCGCGTCTGTCATGCCCGAGGCCACCGTGCGGGACTTGCCGTCCATCTACTTCGAGACCGCCGGCGAGGACACGCCGATCAACGAGCTCTTCCAGCTCCTCTCCCGAGGGCGCGTGCACGAAGCGCTGATCGTCGACGCCAAGATGCGCCTGCGCGGCATCGTGACCCAAACGGATCTCCTGGCCGTGATCGGCCGCGCGCAGCTCGCCAAGGGCTCGGCGCTGGTCGGGTAGTGCGCCCAGGGCAGTACGCCCCCATGCGACACAGGCGCGCATCGCCACAGCGCACCATCCATGCACACGCCTTCACGTGCAAGAACACCTTGCTACGCCGGCAAGACGACAAGACGACAAGACGGCAAGACAACAAATCGCGGTCGGCTCCGCTCGAGCGTATAGCGAGCGATGACCGAAGCATGGTAGTCTCGAGATAATCGTCTTTGTCTCCAGCGCCATCGCTGAAACGGATCGAATCCTGCATGGGTCGGCGCCCTCGCGGCCTCTCCAGCGAGGGTTGAGCGGCCAGTCGACGCTCGCGACCCCATCGTCGGCCTTGGTCACCTCGGAGTCTGGTCACACGGCACATTTGCACGTCACATTTGCACGTGTTGAGCCGGCCCTGAAGGAGCTCTGGCGCCCATCACGCCTGTTGCGGTCATCCGTCCTCGAACAGGCCTCAACCGATCGGGAGCGAACATGGCAGAAAGACCCATTGTCCGCGTCATCACATCCAGGCCGCTGTCCGTGTGCGCTGCGGCCTGCGCCTGGCTCGCCGCGGGCGATGCGTCGGCGGCGTACCAGTTCGACGCCACGGAGGCCGCGTACGACGCGACCTACGCGGCGGCCCCCATCGACGTGACCGGCGTCGTCGTCGACGAGGCGGGATCGCCGGTCGCGGGGGCGGAGGTGACGGCCATCGGCTGGGGGAGCGGCGCGGTCAACCACGGCGAGATCGCGTTCACCGACGGCGCGGGCGCGTTCACGCTCTCGGCGCTCGCGCGGCGCTCGGTCCTGCTGCGCGTCGAGGTCGACGGGTACTACAGCGAGATCATCCCTGCCGACCTGCACCGGCCGCTCGCCGAGGCGGGTGCCGGGGTCGGCCGGGTCGTGCTGACCGAGCAGCGCGCGGGCCGCGCCCGGATCCTCGTGGGAGGCGACACGATGTTCGGTCGGCGCTTCATCGACAGCGACGAAGACGGCATCGAGGGAGAGGTGGGCGACCTCATCCGCCCCGCGACGCGGCAAGCCGACGCGAGCGCCATCCTCACCTTCCTGCGCGACGTCCTCTCGTCGGCCGACTACACCCAGGTCAACCTGGAGTGCCCCGTCACCGCCAACCCGCAGACACCCCACCCCTACAAGTCGTTCACGTTCTTCTCCTACCCCGAGACGGTCAGGGCGCTCGCGCTCTCCGGCGTCGACGCCGTGAGCCTCGGCAACAACCACATGTTCGATTACCTGGGGGCAGGAGTCGCCGACACGCTCACCGCCGTCCCGAACGCCGGCCTCGACTGGTTCGGCGCAGGGCTCGACGAGACGATGGCGAAGGGCACCGTGCTCTACCGGACGCTCCGCGGCGTCGACGTGGCCTTCCAGGGGTTCAACCAGATCGTCAACGACGGGACGACGCTCCCGGAGTACGCGCTCACCGCCTCCGACGGGCCTCCTCCCAAGGCGGGCGCGCTCGAGCTGGGCCTCACGGAGATCAGCGACTTCATGGCGCAGGACGCGGTCGGGCGCTTCGCCATCCCGGTGGTGCACGGAGGCATCGAGTACAGCGACTATCCGTCGTCCGGCATGCGGCGGCGGTTCACCCAGCTCGTCCAGAAGGGCGCCGGCATGGTCGTGGCGCACCACCCGCACACGATCCACGGCATCGGGCTGTACAACGCCGGCGCCGGCCCCCGCTACATCTTCATGTCGCTCGGCAACATGGTCTTCGATCAGGACGTCTTCGAGACGTACCAGTCGTACCTCGCCGCCATCGACATCGACGAGGACGCGAGCGGCAACCGCGCGGTGCACCGCGTGCAGCTCATCCCGTTCCAGAACGAGGACTACGTCCCGAAGCTCGTGGGCGGCGCCTGGCTCGGCCGGGCGATCCGCCACATCGGTCACCTCTCCACGACGCTGCCAGCGGCGCCCGCGCCCGGCGAGGCGGCGGACGGCCTCACCGGGGCCGTCGTGTTCGCGAGCGGCCCGCGGGCCGTCGCGGCGAGCAGCCCCTCGCAGTACACGACGAGCGACGCCGTCGAGACGCGGAGCGCGCCGCTCACGAGCCGCCGCACAGCCCCCCTCGCGCACCTGCGCTCGAGCCCGGCGGACTCGCTCGCCGCCGTCCGGACGACGGCCGCCGCGAGCTGCGACTACGGCCGGGAGATCATGCTCTACGGCGACTTCGAGGACGGCGACATCGACGACACCTCGCACGAAGGCTCGATGTGGTCGATGAGCGAATACCGCTACATCGAGAACAGCGTCGTCCACGGCGGGACCGGAGCGATGGTGTTCCTGCGCAAGTCGAGCAGCACCTCCGAGGTCTCCACCTACATGAACAACCGCGTCAAGTTCGAGCCTGGCCGCAAGCTGACCCTGACCGGCTACATGAAGGGAGACAACGCCGGCCAGATGCGTGTGCAGGTCTACTGGTACACGAGCGGCGGGACCAGCGTGTCGAACAGCGTCGTGTTCACGCGCGCGGCCGGCACCTACGGCTGGCAGCCGTTCACCGTCGACCTGACCCCGCCGGCGAACGCGGGCTCCGTCCGGTTCTATTTCAGGGCGGGTGTGCCGGCGAGCGGCGAGGCCACCTCGTTCCTCGACGACGTGTCGCTCATCGAGTGGGAGGGCACGGTCGCCGACAGCTCCCTCGGGTTCGCGTTCGCCACGCCGAACGACTGGAGCTTCGTGCGTTGCACCGCCACGGATCCCGCGCTCACGAGCCTCGGTGTGACGATGACGCACCGGTCGTACGCGCTGGCCCCGGCGACGCCCTGAGCGCGCCGCCGCGGCCCGCGACGGCGGGGGGCGCGGCGGGCGCGCGAACACGCCGCGCGGCGTCGAGCAGGCCGAGCTCGACGCCGAGGCAGAGCTCGGGCCCGCCGCCGACGTCGAGCGCGCCCTCGCCCCGCAACGTCATGTAGCCGCCCGCGCAGACGAACGGCGAGAGGCGCTCCGCCAGCGCGTACGAGGCCGAGACGCGCGCCTTGAGCACCTCGTTCCGCCCGGGGAGATCGCCCTGGAACGGGCCGCGGTGGTAGGCGCCGACATCGGCGCTCAGCGAGAGGTCCTCGACGTCGAGCGGCAGGCGAGAGCCCATCGCGAGGCCCACGGCATACAGGGGCTCGCGCTCCGCCGCGCGCCCGTCGTTGGCGTTCGGCGCGCGCGGCTCGCTGTGGAGCCCGAAGCTCAAAATCGTATAGGCATACCGGCTCGAGAACTTGAGGCCGACGTTGCCGTGCAGGCCAGTGCTCCCCCAGAGCGCGAGCCGGATCCCCCCCTCGCGCGGCAGCGGGATGAGGCCGAGCGACTCCCCCTCGAGGTTGTCGGTCACGTTGATGACGCCGATCTGGAGCCCGTCGATCTTGCGGGCCACGTTGATGATGCCGATCTGGAGCCCGCGCTGCTCCTGCGAGACGTTGATGGCGCCGATCTGGAGCCCGTCGACGCGGCCGATATTGACGGCAGCCGCCTGCACGCCCGTCACCTGTCCGCGAGCGACGTTGACGGCGCCGGCCGCCTGCAGGCCGTCGACGTCGGCGTACGTCTGGTTGGCGACGCCGGCGATCTGCGCGCCGGCGACCGTCGTGCTCGCCCAGCCGAAGAGCCCCGCGAGCTGCACCCCCGCGAGCGGAGCGTCCGCCAAGGCGAAGCCCGCCGCGAGCTGCAGCCCCTCGGCGCGCCCCGAGACGACGCTCGCGACCCCGAGCTGTAACCCGCGCAGATCCCCCGACGTCCACGAGAACAGGCCGATCTGGGCGCCGTCCACGAACCCGACGCGCCCGAGCAGGAGCGCGAGATCGAGGTGGGTCGCGAGATCGGGCGCCGTGGCGTTGGTGCTCAGCGGGAAAATGAGCGACAGGTTGACGGGGAAATACGGCGTATCCGGGCCGCGGCGCGCCCGCTCCCCGCCCGCGCCGCCGGCGCCGGATGGGTCGCTCGGCCCGGCGGATCGGGGCGCGGCGCGCCCGGGCGCCGCGTCCGCCGGCTGCTGCGCGAGAGCGCTGCGCGGCGCCAGCACGGCCGGAGCGAGCGCGCAGGCCGCGACGATCGGCGCGGTCCGAAGAGAACACCTCGCGCACCGCGACATCGCACCATCGTACACGCGTGCAGCGCCGAAAGGCTGCTCCGCAGGCGATGAATCGAGCCATGGTGCGGCGTCACGCCGCGCGGGTCCATCACGGCGCCGCATGGATCCATCACAGCACCCCTGGCTCGACTTCCGCGCGGTGCTTCGATACCCTGCGGGGGCGGCGCTGCGCCGTGGACTCGCCACCTGCGCTGCGCCCACGCACCACGGACTCGCCACCATGAAGCCATCGTCTCTCGCGCCCGTGCTGGCCCTCTCCGCGCTCGCCGCCGGCTGCGGCTCGGAGACTGAAGGCCCAGACCTCGTGTGGCCGATCGGAGGGACGGACGAGATCCAGCCGATGTCGTCGAGCTTCGGTCCCCGCCTGCAGACCTCGCGCGATGGCGTCTACGACTTCCACCGCGGCATCGATATCCCCACCGTCATGGGCACCCCGGTGTACGCGGTCGCCGACGGAAAGGTGATACGCGCAGGCCGCTACCAGGACTTCGAGGACGTCGTTGTGCAGATCGAGCACTGCGATCCGCCGGGCGCTTGCTTCTACAGCACCTATATCCACCTGGCGATGCCGGTCGTCGAGACCGGCGATCAGGTCGGGCGCGGTCAGCACATCGGCTATACCGGCCTCGCGGCCAGCAGCCTGTTCCCCCACCTGCACTTCGAGATCCGCGAGGGAGGGCACGAGAAGGTGTACTGCGTGCACCCGCTCCGCTTCCTCCCGACGCCGGGCGGGCTGCCGCCGGCGCTCTCCGCGCGCCGCACCGACGAGGACGCCACGTCGAGCGTCTCGGTCGAGGTCGAGGCCACCCTGCCAGGCATCTCCCCGGGCCTCGTCGAGGTCGCGGTCGCGACGTCAAGCCGGTCGACCGGAGAGGTCATCGAGGAGCGGGTGTTCAACTACGAGGAGTGGAACCGCAAATATACAGGGGAGGGAGACGCCGCGACCATCGACGAACAGAGCCTCGGAGGCATCCGGATCGAGCCGGCGAAGTTCAATGCGCAGTCGTCGGCGTACGTGATCGCGTTCCGCTTCAGCGACCTCGGCGGCACGGCGTCGGCCGACGAGCTCCAGATCACGGCGCGGGCGCGCGACGTCGAGGGCCATGTCGTCGAGGCGAGCGCGCCCTGAGGCGGCGCGGCGCCCGGGCGAGGCGCGCGTGCGCGCTCGCTCGGTCGAGGCGCGAGCGCGCCCCGAGGCGGCGCGGCGCCCGGGCGAGCCCGCGGCTCAGGCCTCGCCGACCAGCGCCGCCATGTCCGCGGGCAGCGACGACGTCACGACGAACGCAGGCACCGCGTCGCTGCCGCCCCACCCGATGTAGTGCGCGTGCAGCGCGTGGCGGCTCAGCCCCTCCACCGCGGGCCCGCCGTAGAGCACGTCGCCGGCCAGCGGGTGCCCCACCGACGCGAAGTGCGCCCGTATCTGGTGCCGCAGCGCCCGCGGCGCCCGCGCCTCGACGAGCTCCCAGAGCCCCACCTGCCGCACGCGCTTGTACATCGTCGCGGCCGGCCTCGGGGCGTATCGCGCCACGTCGCGCGGGTGGATGCACGGGTAGACCCGCTTCTTGTCCTTCGGGTGCGGCGCGAGCGGCACCTCGATCGAGCCCATCTCGGGGAGATCGCCGATCTGGCAGATGAGCAGGTAGCGCTTGTCGAGCCGGCCCTCCTTCAGCCCGGCGCCCAGCGCCGCGAACGCCGCGGCCGTGCGCGCCGCGAGCACGAGGCCGCTCGTGTCCGTGTCGAGCCGGTGGCACAGCCCGGGCTCCCGTGGAGAGAAGCCGATGCCCGCCATCTCGGGGTACCGCGCCACGAGCGCGTTCGCGACCGTCCCGCGCTCGCCCGGATGGAGCGGCGCCGTCGGCACCCCGGCGGGCTTGTTCACCACCACCAGATCGTCGCGCTCGAGCACCACGTCGAGCGGCGCGGAAGGATCCGGCGTCGCCGCGCCGGAGGCCTCCGTGGGCTCGACGTCGACCTCCAGCACCTCGCCGGCCGCCGCGACGTCGCCCTTCGACGCGCGCCGGCCAGCGCCGCTCTTCCCCACCCCGAGCACACGCACGCGCCCCTCGGAGAACAGCCGCTTCGCGCCCGCCCGCCCCAGCCCGGGGAGAAGCTGCACGAGCAGCTTGTCGAGGCGCGTCCCTGCATCCAGCTCGGTGATCGTGATCTTCATAGCTCCTACGGAATCGCCCCCTGCCACCCGAGGCCGAGCGCGGGCGCTCGCCGGCTCCCGACCACGCTCTCTCCTATCACTCCCAACATGGGCAGGCCGAACCGGTTCCACGAGGGGCCCGCGCTGCGGGCGCCGGCCGTGGTAGGGCGGGTCACGCGCCACGCGACGCCCGCCCCGAGCAGAAAGCCCGCGGCCGTGGCGCCGACCCAGGCCCGCTGCTGCGCCTCGGTCGGCGACTCGAACACGAGCGGGCTGGCCAGCGCGGCGGCGCCCAGCCCGCCGAGCATCGCGCCCACGTCGATCGCCAGGATCTCCGACGGCGTGACGTCGAGCTGCGTCGCCGCCGCGGCCGCCGCCAGCCAGCCGAGCGCCGCGCCGTAGCCCATCCCGGCGATCGGCGTCCGCTGCACGTCGCCCCGCCCCGCCCACTCGACCAGCCCGCCCATCATGAGCCCCAGCCCGCCGCCCGACTGCGCCATCAGCGCGCCGCCCTCGGACATCCGGCCCAGCGAGAGCCCGAGCGCCGCCAGCGTGATCCCGGCGGTCCCGCCGATCAGCCCGGAGGCCCAGCGCTCCTGGGCCGGATCCTCCGCGTGCTGCGCGAAGCGGCCCTGGTAGATCAGGTGCCCCGCGATCGTCGGCCACCACGTGCCGGACCCGAGGTACCACGCGTCGGCCACGCCGACGTCCCACTCCTCCGCGATGATGATCGCGCCGCCGAGCCCGATGCCGGCGCCGACCGCCAGGAGCGGGTAGAGCAGGCGCGGGTCGTCCGAGCCGCTCGATCGCTGGATCGAGAAGCCCACGAGGCCTCCGTAGAGCGTCGCGTTGGCCGCGAGCGTCGCCTTCCCCATGCTGCGCGCCGGCGTGGCGAGGCGCCCGCGGCACCGCTCGGGGCACGGCGCCTCGCGGGCCGAGGCAGAGGCCGCGGCGGCGCCGACGTCGAGCTCGGCCAGGAGGTCGCGGAGCATCACCGCGGCGCGCACCGCGAGGTCGTCCCGCGCGACGCGCTCGACCCGCACCCTCAGCGACCTCGATCCGCCGGACGCAAGGGCGAGCCTGAGCTCCACCTCGTCGCCGCGCAGCTCGAGGCTCGGCGCGATGAAGAGCTTGTCGCTGGAGCGCGCGCGCTCGATGAGCTCGGCCTCGTCGGGCCGCGATCGCGAGGCGACGCGGTCCGCCAGATCCACCGAGAGGCCGAGGTCCTGCGCCGTGTCCGAGAGGAGCGCGTCGAGCGCGCTGGCGAGCGGCGCGGCGCGCTCCTCGGCCTCGGGCGCGACCGCTGTCGCGAGCACCACGGCCGACCTCGACGGCTGCGCGGGTGCCGGCGGCTGCGCCGAGCGCTCGTGTCCTCCGGAGCGCGCGGGCGACGCGGCGTCTTCAGGCTGAACCGACGCGGGCGACGCCGCGCCTTCAGGCTGAGCCGACGCTGGCAGCGCGGCGGCGAGCGCCGCGGCGAGCGCCAGGGCGCCCGCGCCACCGCGGAGGTGCCAGGGGTCGATCATGGGGTTGCTGCTTCGGCCAGAGGCGGCGCTCGCCGCGGTGGCCACGCCGCTCGGGGCGTCGATCAGAACATGAACGTGCCGCTCGCGAAGAGGTCGAACGTGTTGCTGTCGTTGATGTAGAAGCGGCGGCCGACCGCGTTGATGGTCGGGCGGTAGTTGGGGTTCGGGCTGCCGGTGACGGTGAGGCGCCCGTCCGCGTCCTGGCGGCGGCAAGGCCCTGCCGCCCCGAGGCTGTCCTTGTACTGGGAGTTGCACGGCTGGTCGCCGCCGATGCCGTGCCCGCCATCGTGGCGGAAGCCCGCGCCGATCTGGAACTTCACGAGCTCCGCCGCCCTCCACGTCACGCTCGCCGAGGCGCGGTACGAGCCGTACGGCTGGACGTCGCTGAGCCCCGTGAAGTACGTCCGCTGCGAGCCCTGGTCGACGACCGACGGCGAGCAGGCCCTCGCATCGCCGGTCCTGCACAGGTCCGGATCGTACGCGTCGTTGTCGCGGAACGCCGCCCACTGCGGCTGGCGCAGCGAGCTCGCGTCGCTCGAGCCGAGCGCGTCGAACAGCTCCGAGTAGTCGCGCCCCTCGGAGTGGTACTCGCCGGTGAAGCGCAGATCGAGCGTGAGCCCGGTGTACTTCTCGCGGTTCTCCCAGGGGACGATCATCACGCCGAGCATCACGCTGCCGACGAGCGGCGGGTGGTTCACCAGCGACGTCTTCAGGTCGGTGAGGCCGTAGTCGCTCGACTCCTGCTGGAACTCGAACAGCGCCTTGAACCCGCCGTACGGCTCGACGTACTTGATCCGCTTCGACAGGTACGTGTGGACCTCGAGGCCGATGGTGCCGCGCGACACGCCGGGGTCGCGCTGGGCGATCCCCTCCCCCTCGAACTCGCTGTCGCTGCTGTTGTTCCGGTTGACGTCCGTCGGATCGGCGCACTTCACCTGGCCGCTCTTCGGCGCCTCGGTGCAGGCGTGCATCGGCTCGCTCACGGGGAAGCGCCCCTCGACCCCGAACAGCCAGGTCGGCTTCGTCCGGTCGCGCGCCTGGTTCATGATGTTCACGTCGAGGCCGACGGCGAGGTACTCGATGCCGCTCCGGTTCGGCGACGTGAAGGGCATCTGGAACAGCTGCTCCCCCGGGGCTCCCGCGAGCGCGACGGCCTGCGCCTCCGCCCCGGCGCTGCCGT
The DNA here is from genome assembly GCF_028368935.1 of Sorangium aterium. Taxonomy (NCBI): domain Bacteria; kingdom Pseudomonadati; phylum Myxococcota; order Polyangiales; family Polyangiaceae; genus Sorangium; species Sorangium atrum. Next base: position 3,422,228 of record NZ_JAQNDK010000001.1, read on the forward strand.
TGAGATCGGTGAGCTCGCGCGTGTGGTTCAGGATGAGCGGCATCCTGAGGTAGAGCGCCAGGTCCCGGTAGAGGCCGACGTCGAGGCGCAGGTTGAGCTTCGAGGTCGCCTCGTTGTAGGTCGCCACGTTGAGCAGGTTCGACGTGTAGCCGCCCGACGACAGCCCCGGCCCGGCGATGCTCGTCTCGCGCCGGATCTTCGCGCTCTTCGACGCGTACTCGAAGCCGAAGCTGAAGTTCAGATCAAAGGTGTCGCCGTCGTCGAACGCGTCGACGACGCTCGTGATCTCGCCCGTCTCCATCATGAGCCGCGGCTCGGTGGCGCTCCGCGGCTCGTCGGCGGCCGCGGGGGACGCGGCGAGGAGAGCCGCCGCAGCGAGCGCGAGCGACGCGAACGCCGAGCCCCCAGCCACGTTGATGGCGACGCGAGCGAGATGGCCTTCGCAGTACCTTCTGCCGTGCATGCTCATGGTTATCCGTCGGACGGACGCTACCGGCCGGGGTAGGAGGGTGTCAATCCGCGAATCGCTCGCCCGGCTCGCGCGGTCGCGCCCCGCCGCTCACGCCGCAGCAATTCGCTCCGTTCCGCGTCGTCCGCGGCCGCGGGGCGCCGTTCAGGGCGCCGTTCAGCGCGCCGAGGAGCGCTCCTCGGGGGCGAACGGGCTCTTCCCCTCCTCGCTGTCGGGGAAGATCTCGCTCGTGATGTCCTCCGCGGCGAGCTCCTCGCGGGCGGTGCTCAGGTCGCGCGACGTCTGGTCGAGCCGGTCGGCGAGCACCCCCAGGAACTGCCAGAGCAGCTTCACGGCGAGCTCGTGCTCCTTGCGGAGGATCTCGAAGAAATCGGCGCGACGGACGGCGATGAGCTCGCTCTGCTCCACGGCCGAGACGGTGGCCGAGCGCGGCATGCTGCGGATGAGGGCCATCTCGCCGAAGTGCTCGCCCGGGCCGACCTCGCTCAGCACCGATTCGCCGCGGATGATCCGGACGAGGCCCGAGAGCACGATGAAGAGCTCGTCGCCGCGATCTCCCTCGCGCACCACGATCTGGCCGGGCTCGAACGAGAGCACCTCGGCGACCTGCATGACCCGGAGCATCTCGCGCTCCTGCAGGCGCGCGAAGAGCGGCATCTTCGCGAGCACGTCGCGCTTCAGGGCGAGCAGCCGGGCGCGGACGCTGTCGCGGTGGTCGCCCTGGCCGAGCCGCACGAGGATCGCGGTGATGTTGTCCTTGCCGCCCTTCCTGTTCGCGAGATCGATGAGGCCGTTGGCGGCGATCTCGCCGTTCTCCTCCTCGAAGAACGGCTCGAGCTCCGCGGTGTGCGCGATGTACCCGTGGAGCCCGTCCGACGCGAGGAGGAACTGGTCGCCCGGGAGCACCTCGATGGTGAGCGTGTCGACCTCGACGCGCTCGTACACGCCGACGGCGCGGGTGATCGCGTTCTTCTGCGCGACCTTCTCGATCTGATCGCGCGTGAGCTTCCCGCGCTTGATGAGCTCGTTGTAGACGGTGTGATCCTCGGTGACCTGCTGGATGCGGCCCTCGCGGAGGAGGTAGATGCGGCTGTCGCCGACGTGCGCGATGTAGCCGTGCGAGCCGGCGATGAGGAGCGCGGAGAGCGTCGTGCCCATGCCGCGCTTCGTCGTGTCGGCCTTCGCTTCCTCGTGGATCCGGGCGCACGCGCGCTGGACGGCGTGCTCGAGCAGGCTGAGGACCTCCTTCATCGCGGCGCGCCGCACGTTGCTGCGCGCCTGGTTCTCGATGAGGTCCCGCTCCTTCTTCAGCTCCTCGTGGATGATGCGGACGGCGAGGGCGCTCGCGACCTCGCCAGCGGCGTGCCCGCCCATCCCGTCGGCGACCACGAAGAGCGCGAGCTTCTTGTCGACGAGGTAGTTGTCCTCGTTGTGGTCCCGCATGCGGCCAACATCGGTCGCCGCATAAAACCTGATGTTTTCGGACAGGCCCATCGGTTCGGGCAGGCTAACCGAGGGCGCGGGAGGAAATCACTACCGATTGCGCCCACCACGAACCAGGCGGTGGAGGACGTCGACGGACGACCTCCTCCCGTCCATCGCGCCCTCACCGCGCCCGGGGCGTGGCCGCTGGCGTACGGCGCGTGCGGCGCGTGCGGCGTGCGGCGTCGGGAGACGCTCGGGGGGCGGGTGGGGAATCGACCGCGTGGCCGCGGTTGCGAGCGGCGGTACATTCAGAGCGCGTAGAATGGGGGTTGTATGCGGCTCATCCTCTTCGATAACACCGACGTCGGGTGGGGTAGCGCGCGGCGGGCGAACGGCGCGAGGCGGCGCGATGACGCGGCGGCGCGCGCGCGCCCAGCAGCGGCCGACGCCGCCGGTTCCGCCGAGACCGGGGATCTCGAGGTCCTGGGCGAGGCCGTGGGCGCGACGATCGGGCTCACGCCGATCTGGCGCGCCGGTGCGCTCCTGCACCGCATGACGGGCGCGGCCGACGCGTGGCAGTCCGCCGCGAGCTGGGCCGAGGCGCTCGGCTGGGCGGCGCGCGCGGCGCGGGAGCGCGGCCGGAAGATCGCGTCGCTGCAGGCCTGGGGGCACGGCGGCTGGGGGTACATGCGCATGGGCGGGACGCGGCTCGACGAGGCCGCGCTCCGGCCCGGCTCGCCGCTCGATGAGGCGCTCGACGCCCTGAGGGCCGAGCTCGCGGGGCCGGACGCCCTCGTGTGGCTCCGCTGCTGCAGCGCGTTCGGGCACACCGGCCGGTCCTTCGCACAGGCGCTCGCGAGGCGGCTCGGCTGCCGCGTCGCGGGGCACACGTACATCATCGCGTTCTACCAGAGCGGGACGCATTCGCTGCGCCCGGGCGAGACGCCGTCGTGGGATCCACACGAGGGCGTGCGCTTCGCCGGCGGGGCGCCGACCGGCGCCAAGTGGTCGTCGCGCGGGGCGCCGAACACCGTCTCGTGCCTGGCGGGCGATCTCCCGCAGGGCTACTGACGCCGAAGGCGCGGCGAGGCCCGGCCCGCTCGGGCGCTCGACCCGCGCCGCCGCGCCGGCGTACGCTGCCGCCATGACGTCGTCCGGAGCGCAGCGAGCGCGCGCGCTCGATCTGCTGAGCCGCGGGGACATGGCGGGCGGGATCGCCGGGCTCGAGGCGCACGTCGCGGGCGCGCCGGACGACGCGGGGGCGTGGCTCGCGCTCGGCGCCGCGTACGCGGCGGAGGAGCGCTGGGCGGACGCGGCGAGGGCGCTCGCGCGCGGGGTGAAAACCGGCGGAGAGGAGCAGATCGAGGCGCGCCTCGCCTACGCCCGCGCCCTGGTCCGCCTCGGCCGGCTGGACGAGGCGGCCGCGGAGCTCCGGCGGGGCGCGGCGATCGAGCCGCCCGATCCGCGGGCGCTGCGCGAGCTCGGGGTCGTGCTCTACGATCTGCGCCTCTACGACGAGGCGGCGCGCTGGCTCGCGCGCGCGTGCGAGGCGGCGCCGGAGGACGCGCGGGCGGCCTTCGCGCTCGGGCTCGCGCACGAGGCGCGGCGGGAGATCGCGCCGGCCATCGCGGCCTACCGCGAGGCGGTGAGGCGCGCGCCCTCGTTCCCCGACGCCCGGCTCACGCTCGCGGACGCGCTCGCGTCGATCGGGGAGCATGAGCGAGCGCTGGGCGAGCTCGAGGCGCTGCTCGCGCGCGAGCGGAGCCACGAGCAGGCGGCGAGGAACCGCGAGGTGCTGCAGCGCGCGCTCGCCGAGATGCGCGCGCGCCGGCTGCTCGGCAAGACGGAGCGGGAGCTCGCGCGGTCGGCGCTCGTCATGGAGGCGCAGCTCAGGCGCCGCGAGGCGCGCGCGGCGCCCGCGACGGCGGAGGGAGCGGCGGCGCGGCAGATCGTCCGCTACACGGCGCCGCTCCTCGAGCTCCACGTGACCCTCGACTCCCCGAACAATGGCCCCGGGAGCGGCGCGATCGAGGCGCTGCACCTCGCGCTGACCGATCCGGACCGCGCCGCGCGCGCCGAGGACGACGTCTTCAAGGTCACGGTGATCGGCGAGGACGGCAGGCAGGCGCCGGTGAGCTACGCGACGGGCGCGTCGCTCACGCTCGTGCGCGAGGCGATCGGCTGCCCGATGACGCAGGCGAGCGCGCTCTATACCTCGCTGCTGAAGGGGAGCCCCTCGGTCGACTGGGGCGGCGCGACGCTGCGGTTCGCGAGCGTGCCAGGCACCGGAGGGGCGCCCGGCGGCGAGCGGCACGGCCTCCTGGTCGGCCAGCGCGCCTAGCCTCGGCTCGGCGGTGCGGCGGCGCGGGGCGCGTCGCCGGGCGCGATCATCCCGAGATCGAGCAGCGAGGAGTAGTGCCCGTCCGGCGCGAGGATGACGTGGTCGACGAGCGGCACGCCGATCACCTCGCCGGCGGCGGCGACCGCGTTGGTCATGGCCACGTCCTCGGGCGACGGCGCCGAGTCGCCGCTCGGGTGGTTGTGCACCAGAACGAGCGCCGAGGCCGCGTCCGAGAGCGCGGCGCGGAGGATGTCCCTCGCCGTGACGGAGCACCCGTGGAGCCCGCCCTGCGCGACCCTGCGCGCTCCCCTCATCCCGTTGCGTCCGTCGAGCGAGATCACCCACATCTGCTCGTGATCGAGCGGGCCGAGCTGCGCCGCGCACCACGCCGCGATCGAGGCCGAGGTGCGCACCGGAGGCCGCGGGCGCACGGCGCGCTCGAAGGCGCGCCGCCCGAGCTCGAGCGACGCGGCGATCCGGAGCGCCTTCGCGAGCCCGAGGCCGGGGTGCTCGGCGAGCGCGTGCGGGCCGAGCCGCGCGAGCCCCTCCAGCCCCGCGAAGCGCGAGAGGAGCGCGGCGGAGACGAGCGTCACGGGGGTGCCGACCAGCCCTGTGCCCAGCACGATCGCGAGCAGGTCGGCGTCGCCGAGCGACCAGATCCCCTCCTCGAGCGCTCGCTCTCGCGGGCCGACGAAGGCGGCCAGCGCCGCGGGGTCGTCGGTGCACGTCTCGGGGAGGTGATCAGGGAGCAAGGCGGCGCGCTTCCACGGGCTCATGCGCGAGCGACAAGCACGCTGCGGGCCCGCCTGCCGGCCCGGGGCGCCGCGGGGACGCGCGCGCCGGCGAGGCGGCGGAGCGGCGGCGGAGGGTGGCGGCCGCCAGGCCCTCGACGGCCGCCAGGCCCTCGGCGGCCGCCAGGCCCTCGCGCCGTCGCGCCCTCGCCCGGAGCGCGAACGACGCCGCGCGCGCGTCACTCGACGCGGACGATCGTCTCGGCGGGGAGGCTCTCGGCGAACGCGTCGCGCGCCGCGCGCACCCTCGCCTCGACGAGGCCGTCGAACGTGAGCTTCGTGCGGTACTCGATGCCGGACCACCTCGGGTAGGAGCCGATGTCGACGTCGCGGTGGGCCTCGACCACGCGGTCGAGCATCGGCTTGAGCTGCCCCTCGTCGAGCGTCGTGAACACCGCGAGCGAGACGAACGGCGCCCCGCCGGAGAGCTCCGCCTGGATGAGCGCCTGCTTCGCCCGGAAGATCTGCGGCACGCCGGGCAGCATCCACACGTTGCGCATCACCACGCCGGGCCACGCGGCGCTGCCGCCGGTCACGAGCCGCGCGCCCTCCGGGATGCGGGCCATGAGCAGGTGCCCCTCGGTGAGCCGATCACCATAGTAATCGCGCAGGAGGCTCTCGATGTTGGGCGCGCTGACCACCGGCACGCCGAACGCGCGCGCGACGCCCGCGATCGTCAGGTCGTCGTGCGTCGGGCCCACGCCGCCGCTCGTGAAGACCCAGTCGTGCGACGCCGCGAGCGCGCGCACCTCGGCGGCGATCACCTCGAGCTCGTCGAGCACCATGACCGCCCGCTCCAGCCTGACGCCGAGCGCGCGCAGGGTGCCCGCGAGCACGACCAGGTTCTCGTCAGCGATCTTCCCGCTGAGCAGCTCGTTGCCGATGATCAGCGCCGCTGCGGTCCTCATGTCACCCTTCTTCCGCTCAGCTCTCGAACTCGCGCGTCACCGGGCGCCCGTCGGCGTCCATCCCGAGCAGCTCCTCGACGCGCTTCTCCGCGCGATCGAGGCGCTCCTGCGCCGAGCGCGAGAGGCGGATGCCCTCCTCGAAGAGCGAGAGCGCGCGCTCGAGCGGCAGGTCGCCGCCCTCGAGCTCCGCGACGATCTTCGCGAGGCGGCGCGTCGACTCCTCGAACGACATCGCGTCGGCGCCCGCGGCCGCGCCGCCGCTCCGCGGAGCGCGGTCGGCCTCGGCCTTCGCCGGCGCCCCGGCGGCGCGGGGCTCCGCGCTCGATTCGACGCGTGATTCGGCGCGTGATTCCACGCCCGCGTCGCCCTCGTCCGTCGCGTTGCTCATCGTCGTCATGAGCCAGGGTCCCCCGGGGGTGCGGCCGGCGCAAGCAGGACGGCGCTCGCGCCGGGCGGCACCGCCGGCACGAGGAGCACGCCGTCGGGATCGGCCACGACGGGGACCGCCAGCCCATCCGGCCGGACGAGCCGTGCCGGGCGCGAGGAGGCGCTCATGGACGCGCTCCGGTCGTTCGGGACGATGGCCACCCACACGACGCCCGTCGCCAGCGCGGAGCGCGGCCGATCGAGCGCCCGCGCGTCGACGCCGGAGAGGGCGGCCCGCGCGAGCGCGCGCACCCCTTCGTCAGGATCGAGATCCCGCGCCGCGACGAGGACGCGCCTGCGCTGCACCTCGGCGCGCCGGGACAGGCCGCGGACGATCGCGCGGCGCACCGCGGGGTCGTCCTCGAAGCGGTACGCGCGGGCGAGAAGGGAGACGCTGTCGGGCATGGGGTCGCTCCCGAGGCCGAGCGCGACGTGCGCGCGCACGACGGGATCGCTCCCCTCGAGCAGCCGCTCGATCCTGCCGCGGACCACCTCGTCGTCGCGGGCCGCGAGCGCGCGGGCGGCGAGCGGCGACAGCGGTCCGCCCGCCTCTGCGAGCGCGGCGAGCCGCGAGGTCGCGATCGCCCCGCCCCCGGGCTCCGCGAGCAGCGCGACGCCGGCGGAGATCGCCGCCGCGTCGGGCGCCGCGTCGCCGCTCTGCGCGGCGCTCGCGGCGCCGGGCGGCGACGCGGCGAGCGCCGCGAAGAGCGGCGCGAGGGCGGCGAGGGCGCGCTCGCCCCGGGCGAGCGCGCCGCGCGCCGCCGCGTGGACCGCCGCGCGATCGCAGGAGGACGGGGAGCAGGCGCCGACGACATCGACCGCGTCGCGGAGGCCGAGCGCCACGGCGCCGAACACCCCGACGGCGCGATCGCTCGACCCCTTCGGCGCGGCGAGCGCGGCGAGCAGCCGCTTCTCGAGCGCCTCGGGCGCGTCGCGCAGCGCGAGCCCGCGGACCACCCCGGCGCGCAGGCCGAGCCTGCGGAGGTCCGCGTCCTTCGCCGCGCGCGGGCCGTCGAAGAGCTCCGCGACCGCGGCCCGCGCCTCGGCCCCCGGCATCGTCGCCAGCGCGAACGCGGCCGCCGTCGCGAGCTCGGGGCGCTCGCTCGGGAGCCGGCGCAGCTGCCGCGCCGCCTCCGTGCCGCCCGCGCGGCCGATCGCCGCGACCGCGCGGGGCCGCGCGTCGTCGGGGAGCAGCGGGAGAGAGCGCGCGAGCGCCGGCACGAGCCGCTCCGCCGGCGCGAGCTCGGCCAGCCTGAGCCCCTCCATCCGCCCGAGCTCGGATCCGAGCAGCGCGGCCACGGCGTCCGGCGCCTCCGGCGCGCCGAGGTAGACGAGGATCTCCGCGGTCGGCTCGAAGAGCCCCGGCTCTGGCTTCCGGAGCCACGCGCGGGCCTTCGCCAGCGCCGCCTCGTCGCCGAGGCGCGCGAGGGCGCGCGCGGCGGCCACCTGCGCCGCCCTGTCGCCGCCCTCGAGCATCGGCCGGAGCGCCGCGATCGCCCGGAGATCGCCGAGATCGCCGAGGAAGCTCGCGAGCGCCGGCTCGATCCGCTTGCGGCTGCCGAGCAGGAGCTGGAGCGACGCGGGCGGGTGCGCCTTGAGCGCGCGGGCGGCGGCCTCGCCCGCGGCCCCGCCCTGCACGATCGCGTTCACGAGCACGCCGAGCGCGCGCCGCTCGCCGGTGCGCGCGAGCGCGAGGGCGGCGGTGCCGCGCAGCACCTCGCCGAGCGGCGAGGCGGCGCCGCGCGCGGGCGCGCTCTCCGAGAGCTCGCGCGCCAGGAGCTGGCGCACGCTGTCGCGCTGCGCGTGCGGCGCGAGCGCCCGCACCGCCGCGAGGCGCGCCCTGGGATCGCGCGCCCCCGGGGCGCCGTGCTGCTCCAGCGCGGCGAGCAGCGCGCTCACCGCCTCCTCGGTGCCGATCGCCCCGAGCCGCTCGATGCCGCGGAGCCGCGCTGCCGGGTCGCTCGACGAGAGCAGCCGCTCGCCGACGGGCACGCCGAGGCTGCCGCGCAGCGGCGTCGCGCCGGCCTCGGCCCCCGCGGGCGCCTTGCCGCCTTCGTCCGCGGCCTGCGGCGCCCGGGCGGTCCGCGCGACCGGCTGAGCCGCTGCCGAGCCCGCCATCGCGGTGGCCGCGAGCGCCGCGGCGAGGCCCAGGGCGCGGGGGGTTCCAGGGAGGAATCGCATTCGCTGCACCGCACTATCCCGCGATCGACGGCCCGCTGTCACGCCCCAGGCCAGGCCGTGTCAGCGCCGCGTGACAGCCTGGAATTTGATGGAAGCACGCGCTAGGTCGACCTACCGTGCAGCCGCGATAATGCGGCTGTGAGAGAGGTGACGCTTGATCGACCTGGTACGGACACTGGAAAAGGCCATCACGGTCTCCGCCGACAAGGCGTGGCCGGTCTTGCGGCGACTGAGCCGCCTCGGCGGCGAGCCCAGGCCGTTTCACCCGAAGTGGAGCGACAAGCCGATCCCGAGGGGCGGCGAGCGCACGGCGCCCCCGCTCGGCTGGCCTCGCGAGACGGACAGCCTGTGCCCGCGCTGCGTCAAGGAGGCGCGCGCCGAGATCCTGAGTGGCAGGGCGGACTGGACCAGGCTCATCACGGACAACCCCGGTGAGATCCGCGCCAGCATCGTCGCGCGCGAAGGGCGCGTGGTCATGGAGAAGACGTGCCCGAAGCACGGCTTCTTCTCGGACACGATCTCGATCGACCCGGCGTTCCTGGCGCGGATCGAGCGCCTCTTCGGCGGCCGCGACGTCGAGATGACGAAGGACAGGATCCACGACCACGGCTCGAGCACCATCCGTTACGGCCGCGGCGCGGTGCTCACGGTCGACCTGACGAACCGCTGCAACATGATGTGCGACCCGTGCTTCATGGATGCCAATCAGGTCGGCTACGTGCATGAGCTCTCCTGGGAGGAGATCACGCGGATCCTGGACGACGCGGCGGCGGTGCGCCCGCGCCGCCAGATGTCGATCCAGTTCTCCGGCGGCGAGCCGACGCTGAGCCCGCACTTCCTCGACGCGATCCGGTACGCGCGCGAGAAGGGGTACTTCGCGGTGCAGTGCGCGACGAACGGGATCCGCTTCGCGGACGAGCCGGGCTTCGCCAGGAAGGCCAAGGAAGCGGGCCTCCGGATGGCGTACCTGCAGTTCGACGGGGTCACGAACGACGCGAACGGCCACCGGAAGATCGGGAACCTCTACGACGTGAAGCTGCGGGCGATCGAGGAGCTCTCGGCCGCCGGGATCGACGTCATCCTGGTCGTGACGATCGTCAACGGGGTCAACAACGATCAGGTGGGGCCCATCATCGACTTTGCGGTCCAGAACGCCGACAAGATCACGGTCGTCAGCTTCCAGCCGGTCAGCTTCACCGGCCGCGACGAGGACATCTCCGACGAGCTGCGCGAGAAGCAGCGCTATACGCTGAGCCACCTCGCGCACGACATCGCCCGGCAGACCGGCGTGACCGACCCGTTGCGCGACTGGTTCCCCCTGTCGGCGCTCAGCCCCTTCGGCAACGTGACCGACCTCCTCGACGGCCCCGACAAGGACTGGGGGCAAATCAACTGCGGCTGCCACCCGAACTGCGGGATCGGGACCGTGCTGTTCGTCCACAAGAAGACGAAGCAGATGGTCCCGCTGCTCGACTTCATCAATGTCGAAGGGCTGCTCTCCGACCTTCGCGCGATCTTCGACGCGGGGCGCGGCCGCGCCATCACGAAGGCGCAGGTCGTCGCGGCGCTGCTGCGCCATTACCAACCGGACAAGGCGCCGCCCGGCTTCCACCTCGCGACGCTCTTGAAGCAGTTCATGAGCCAGACGGGCGCCGCGCACGCCGGCGAGGGCGACGCCCGCGAGTACGAGTGGCGGGTCCTTTTCGTCGCGGGCATGTGGTTCCAGGATCTGTTCAATTACGACTTCCGCCGCACCGAGATGTGCATCATTCCGTACGGAACGCAGCTCGGCGAGATCAGCTTTTGTGCGTACAACACCGGGGCTGGATGGCGGAACATCCTCGAGAAGATGAAGGCCAACGCCACCGTGGCCGAGTGGTACAAGAAGCACGGTAGGCACCCTGTCTATGCGAAGAATCAGGATCTTCCTTTACCGGCCTACGACAACCCCCTAACGATCATCGAGCACGACCTTGCGTTGCGCGAGCGCGAGCAGGGCGGCGCGCGCACACGGCGGGCGGCCCGGCGGCTGCCGATCGTGAGCTGATCGCGCCTCCTCCTCCCACGCCGCGCGCGGCACCACAGCCCCGGATCGCCGACGGACAGGTCACGTGAGCCCCTGGGCTCGGCGCCTCTGGGCCCGGCGACCAGTCGCAGGGCGCCTCACATCGACACAGAATCCGGTTCTCCTCGCGGCCGTGTGGGCCGTGTGGGAGGAGCACGCGCTCGCGCGAGCGGCGCGGGAGTCGTGGAGAACGCACCACGCATGGTGTAGTCTGGTCACGTGACCTTGCACGCGGGCCGCTATGAGAGCTTGCGCGCCATCGCGTCAGGCGGCATGGCGACGGTGTATCTCGGGCGTGCCGTGGGCGCCGGCGGGTTCGAGCGCCTCGTCGCCCTGAAGATGATGCACCCGCACATCGCGGCGGAGCCCGAGTTCGTCGCGATGTTCCTCGACGAGGCGCGCCTCGCGGCGCGGGTCCGCCACCCCAACGTCGTCGCGACGTTCGATCTCGTCGAGGACCCGCTGTTCCTCGTCATGGAGTACATCGAGGGGCCGTCGCTGCACAACCTGCTCCGCACGTGCGCGCGGGCGAAGCGGCCCGTCCCGCTCGGGATCGCGCTCCGCATCTTCCTCGACGTGCTCGCGGGTCTCCACGCCGCGCACGAGCTCACGGGGAGCGAGGGCGAGCCGCTCCACCTCGTGCACCGCGACGTCTCGCCGCAGAACGTGCTCGTCGGCGTCGACGGCATCGCGCGCATCACCGACTTCGGCGTGGCCCGCGCCGAGACGAGGCTCGTGTCGACGCGGGGCAACGCGCTCAAGGGCAAGCTCGCCTACATGGCGCCCGAGCAGATCCGGGCCGCGAACGTCGATCGTCGCAGCGACGTGTACTCGGCCGGCGTGGTGCTCTGGGAGATGCTCACGGAGGAGCGCCTGTTCAAGGCCGACAACGACGGCGCGCTGCTCGCGCAGATCCTCGAGGGCGCGCCCACGGGTCCGCGCGGGGTGGTCCCGTCGGTGCCGACCGCGCTCGACCAGATCTGCCTGCGCGCGCTGCGCACCGACCCCGACGACCGCTTCCCGACCGCCGCGGCGTTCGCCGAGGCGCTGGAAGACGCGGCCACGCAGACGCCGGGCCTCGCCGTGTCGTCGCCCCGAGCGGTGGAGGCGCTCATCAAGGAGGTCGGTTTGCGCGGGCCGCCGGAGGGCCTCGCCGGGCCGGTCAGCGCGCGGAGCGGTCCCGCGTCGGCGCCCAGGTCGGCGCGATCGCCGCTGAGCCAGCGCTCTCCGTTGAGCGATCGTCTGCCCCTGAGCCAGCGCGCTCCGTCGAGCGATCGTCTGCCCCTGAGCCAGCGCGCTCCGTCGAGCGATCGTCTGCCCCTGAGCCAGCGCGCTCCGTCGAGCGATCGTCTGCCCCTGAGCCAGCGGAGCGCCGAGGCGGCGCCGGACAACTCGGGCGTCGAGGGCAGCGCGCCGGGGCTGGGCGCCGTCGTCTCCGAGGCCGTCTCCCGCGGCCGGCACCACATCGTGCGTCGCCGCGTGCTCGCCAGCGCCTGCGCGGTCGCGCTCACGCTCGGGGCAGGCGCCTTTCTCGCCGTCGGCCAGCGCGAGCCCGCCGCTCCCTTCACGGCGGAGAGCGCCTCTGTCTCCCGGATCTCGTCCTTCTTCCCCGCGGCCGCGGCGGCCAGCGGGCCGCTCCAGGCGATCGCGCCCGGGCATCCCGGCGAACCGGCCGGATCCCCGGTCCCCGGCGGCTCCGCTCAGGGCGCTGTTCCCGACAGCTCCGCTCAGGGCGTGATTCCGGGCAGAGCCGCCCAGAGCTCCGCCCCGGGCTCCGCGGGGAGGCCCGCACAGGTCCCTGCTCCCACCGCCAACCGTGCGACGAGCCCCGCTCCGCGGCCGAGCTCCAGAGCGACCCCGCCCACGGCCGTCAAGCCCAGGACGAGCCGGCCCGACACGCGCACGACCAGCGGATCCACGGCCCCGACGGCGAAGCCGGCCACCCGCTCATCGACCGCTCGAAGCGCGGCGCCGAAGACCCCGCCAAAGGCGCCAGAGCCGAAGCGGAGCGCTCCACGGACGACCTCCCGGACGCCCTTCAAGCCATCAGGCCTGTGACGCGCACAGGGCTGTGACGCACGACGTCACTGCGGAGATAGCCCGAGACGGTACCTGCGCATGGCCCCAGCGCGGCCCCCGGGCCGAGCCATGATCCTTTTCGCCACCTCGTCCAACACTCCGACCATGGAGACACGTCCAATACCCCGACGACCGCGAGCACCCGCGACCTCGGCGCCGATAGCGCGACGTCGGGTCGCGCTATCGCACATTGAACGCGCCGCAGCGTGGCCTACATGCTCACGGAAGACAGCAGAACGTCAGTGGTCGCCTCACGAGCGCGATAGGGGAGGTAGGCTATTCTTGTCGTGGGGCGGTATGTGCTCGCCCAAGTGAAAGACGCGCCGCACGTCGGACGTTACCCCGGGGGGAACCAGCTCATGCGCTCGCTTTTCGAGCAGGTCGTCGAGTGCTGTGGCCTCGCACCCGCGTTCGCCAGAAGGATCATCCAGGAGGCCTGCGAGCGGTGCGACGTGTCGCCGCCCGAAGCGATGACGCCAGCCGATCTCATCCGCTCGCTCCCGCACATCCGCCAGGCCCTCGGCGTCTTCCTCGATCCTGGGGAGGTGGCGCTGAAGACGGCCGCGATGCGAGCCCTCGTCAAGGGCTCCTGGCCGTCGATGGCCGCGGTCGTCCCCCCTGATTCGAACCAGGAGAGCCGGACGGCTCAGGACGAGCCCAAGGTCAAATCGAGCTCGTAGAGCTCGTAGTGCGAACGCCGCATTCCGAGCGCGACATACGTCGACTGCGCTCGCGCGTTCGCGGTCTCCACGTACAGGCGAATGCCGCATACGTCCCCCGCGTCCGCTGCCATCTCGTGGACTCGCCGATACAGCGCCCGGAAGACCCCGTTGCGCCGCTGCGCGGGGGTCACATAGACGGACTGGATCCACCAGAAAGTACCGTTTCTCCAGTCACTCCATTCATAGGTTATCATCAGCTGCCCGGCCATCTCGGACGCGTGCTCAGCCACCAGATAGAACCCTTTGGCCTCATCCACGATCAGCGCGGCGGCGCCGCGGAGGGTGGTGGCGGCATCCAGCACCTTGCCCTCCGTCTCGAGCGCCATGGCCCGGTTGTTCGCCGCGATCAGCGCGGCGTCGGTGGGCGCCGCCCGGCGGATCACGAGCGCTGTCACGAGGCGACCTCCCGGCGGGCGTCGCAGGGACGCGCTCGGCCCGTGCGGCCGGAGAGCTCGGGAGCGCTGCGTCGGATCGACATGGCCGACCCCATAGCGCGGGCAGCACGGCTGCTCAATCACTACGCGCACGCACAACGCGCATGACGCGCGGCGCCTCGATCCAGCGACGAGCGCGGCCGGCGACGACCGCTCGCGAAGGCGTCGCCGCGGCGCGTTATGTTTCAAGGAGCGATCCTCGATGGGCGCGCCCGGCGCGCGGCGCGCGGTCCGTGGCTCGGCCGCGCCGGCGGCCTCTTGCGCCGGTTGGCGGAGGTTGTGCTCCTCGCCCGATCGCGCATACCCTCCGGGCGCCGAAGCCTCCCGGAGGGTGACCCTTGACACTGCTCGTCAGCGACTCGATTGCCCAGCGCGTCCAGCGGCTGGAGATCCCTTTCAACAGCTTCGGGGTCGATCCTTACGGCATCTCCCAGAAGCACCTGGGTCTCTTCTTCTCCCTCCTGGACTTCTTCTATCATCACTACTTCTCAGTGGGCGTCACGGGCCTGGAGAACGTCCCCGCGCGCGGTCGGGCGATGCTCGTCGGCAATCACTGCGGGGGAGTCGCCATCGACGGGGCGATGGTGGTCGCGTCGATGTTCTTCGAGATGGATCCGCCGCGCCTGGCCGAGGGGATGGCGGAGAAATTCATCAATCGCCTCCCCTTCACCTCGCTCTGGTCGAGCCGCACAGGGCAGTTCACCGGCCTCCCCGAGCACGCGAGCCGCCTCCTCGAGGACGAGCGGCTGCTCATGGTGTTCCCCGAGGGGGCGCGCGGCACCGCCAAGCTCTACAGCGAGCGCAACTCGCTCGTGCACTTCGGGTCCGGGTTCGTCCGGCTCGCGATGAAGACGAGGACGCCCGTCATCCCCTTCGGCTTCGTCGGCGGCGGCGAGGCGGTGCCGACCATCGCCAACTCGTACACGATCGGCCGGCTGCTGGGGGTGCCGTACATCCCCATCACCCCGTACCTCATCCCGGCGCCGCTGCCGGTCCAGCTGGAGATCACCTACGGCGAGCCGATGACGTTCGCCGGGACCGGCGCCGAGGAAGACGAGGTGATCCTGGGCCACGTCGAGCAGGTGAAGGCGAGGATCGCCGAGCTCATCGAGGCCGGACGAAAGCGGCGCCGCGGGAAGCTTTCGCTGGACTGGCGCGGCGCCACGCCGCCCAGGCCCGCCTCATCGAAGGAGCACGCATGAGGGTCCTCATTCCAGGGATCACCGGCCAGCTTGGCCGCATGGTCGCGACGCGCCTCCTCGAGGAGGGGCACGAGGTGATCGGCATCGACCGGCGGCCGTGGCCGACCGCCCCGGCCGGCATCGAGATGCACAACGTGGATCTGCAGAAGCGCGCCGCCGAGGACGTGTTCCGCAAGGCCCGGCCCCAGGCCGTCATCCACATGGCGACCGTGACGCACCTCGTGGAGCAGACGGAGGAGCGGTATCGGATCAACCTCGGAGGCACGCGCGTCGTCTTCGACAACAGCCGCGCCTGCGGGGTCGAGCACGTGATCTTCGTCGGCCGACACACCTACTACGGCGCCGGCCCCGAGTCGCCGCTCTACCACACGGAGGAGGATCCTCCGATGGCGGTGTCCACCTTCCCCGAGCTCGCCGACCTCGTCGCGGCCGATCTCTACGCCTGCACGGCGCTCTGGCGCGCTCCGGAGCTCTGCACGACCGTTCTCCGCATGTGCTACACGCTCGGCCCGACAGGCCACGGCACGCTGGCGAGCTTCCTCCGCGGCCCCCACGTCCCGTACGTGCTCGGGTTCGACCCGCTGTTCCAGTTCATGCACGAGCAGGACGTCGTCACCGCCATCTGCCTCGCCCTCGAGAAGCGCATCCGCGGCGTCTACAACGTCTCTGGCCCGCAGCCTGTGCCCCTGTCGCTCATCATCCGGGCGGCGGGCCGGGTGGCGGTGCCCCTCCCCGAGTTCGTCCTGCGCAACGCGCTCGGCCGCTTCGGCCTGCCGAAGCTCCCGCGCGCGGCGCTGACCCACATCAAGTACCCCGTCGTCGTGGACGGGGCCGCGTTCCGCGCCGCGACCGGGTTCAAGCACGCCATCGACGAAGCCCAGGCCATCCGCGAGTACCGCGACGCCCACCCGGTCCCAGCGAGCCGCTCCTGAGCCGGGGATAACCTCTCATGAGATAAGGAGGTCCCGATGTTGTTGTCCGAAAAGGTCAAGCAGTTCGCGCCGGCCAGGCTCACCGCGGACATCGGCGATCTGCCCGAGCCGGAGAAGAGAGCGCTCGCCAAGCTCATCGAGGCTTCGCGGCAGCTCGATCCCGTGTTCGATCGGCAGGCCTACGCCGGGAACCCGGAGCTCCGCGAGGAGCTCGTCGCGGACGGCACCCCGGAGGGGCGGGACAGGCTCGCCTACTTCGACATCATGCGCGGCCCATGGGACAGGCAGGATCACCACCGCCCCTTCGCCATCGACGAGCCCCATCCGCCCGGCGCCGGCTTCTACCCGGAAGATCTCTCGGCCGACGAGCTCAACGCGTGGATCGAGCAGCACCCGGGCGACAAGGAGGCCTTCACGAGCCTGTTCACGCTCATCCGCCGGGACCAGGGCCGGCTCGTCGCCGTGCCGTACAGCCAGGCTTATGCGGCGTGGCTCGGCCCCGCCGGCGCGCTCCTCGAGGAGGCCGCGGCGCTCACCGCGAGCGAGAGCCTGCGACGGTTCCTGAGGTCCCGGGCCGCCGCGTTCCGCTCCGACGACTACTATGCATCCGACAAGGACTGGATGGACCTCGACAGCCGCGTCGAGGCGACCATCGGCCCTTATGAGACCTACGAGGACGAGCTCCTCGGCCTCAAGGCCTCGTTCGAGTCGTTCGTCACGGTGAGCGACCCCGACGCCTCCCGGAAGCTCTCGAAGTACAAGGAGCTCCTCCCGGAGATGGAGCGCAACCTGCCTGTCCCCGAGGACGTGAAGACGGCGCGCGGCGGGGAGAGCCCCATCCAGGTCGTCGACCTCGTGTTCAGCGCTGGCGACGCCCGCAAATCGGTCCAGACGATCGCGTTCAACCTGCCGAACGACGAGCGCGTCCGCGCCGAGAAGGGGGCCAAGAAGGTCCTGCTCCGCAACGTCATCGAGACGAAGTTCGAGCTGATCATGCGCCCCATCGCCGAGCGCATCCTCGACCCGGCGCAGCTCGATCACCTGTCCTCCGACGCGTTCTTCAACGAGACGCTCTTCCACGAGCTCTCGCACAGCCTGGGCCCTGCGTTCACGACCGTGAGCGGGGAGCGGGTCGAGGTGCGGATCGCGCTCGGCCCGACGTACTCGGCGCTGGAGGAGGCCAAGGCCGACGTGATGGGCGCTTACAACGTCCTCTTCATGATCCAGCGAGGCCACTTCGCGGCCGATTTCAGGGAAAAGCTCCTCATCTCCTATTTCGCAGGGCTCTTCAGGAGCACCCGCTTCGGCGTGGCCGAGGCGCACGGCAAGGGGGCCGCGCTCCAGATCAACCGGTTCCTCGAGGAGCGCGCCGCCCGCTTCGACCCGGCGACACGACGCTTCACCGTCGACGCCGCGGAGCTCGAGGCCGCGATCACCCGCCTCGTCCGCGACCTCTGCATGGTGCAGCACCGCGGCGACAGGCAGGCCGCCGGCGAGCTCCTCGCCAGGTACGGAGAGGTCTCGGAGCCAATGCAGCAGGCGCTCGGCGGCCTCGAGGGGATCCCGATCGACATCCGGCCGATCTACCCGCTCGCCGGCGAGTGAGCCGCCGGCGAGCGGCGCTCACGGCCCGATCTGCACGAGGAACGCGTCGCCGGCGCCCCGGCTCGTGGCCGTGGCCGCCCCGAGATCGAGGACGCCGTCGAAGCGGCCGGTCACCCAGCTGTCGCCGAGGAGATCGACGGCGACGGCGGCGCCGCGCTGCTCGCCCGAGTCGCCGAACGAGCGCAGCCAGATCGGGTTGCTGGCAGGGTCGAGCTTCGCCACGAACACGTCGGCGGCGCCCGTGGCGGAGTCCGCCTCGTTGCCGATGTCGAGGCTCCCCTGGAAGGAGCCGGTGAGGAGGATGTTGCCCGCCAGATCGACCGCGACGGAGGCGCCCTCCTGATCGGCGTCGTCGCCGAAGTCCTCGCACCACTGGAGGACACCGTTCTCGTCCAGCCGGAGGAGGAAGATGTCCTTGTCTCCATTGCTCGTGAGCAGCGACTCGCCGAAGGAGATCGCTCTCCGGAACGAGCCGGTCACGAGGATGTTGCCCGCTCCATCGACGGCCACGCCGAGCGCTTCGGCCGCGTTGGTCGCGTCAGCCGCCTTGCTCCAGACGTGATCGCCCGAGGGGTCGAGCTTCGCGATGAACAGGTCGGTCTTGGCCTCGGTGGTGAGCGGCTTCTCGCCCCCGAAATCGACCTCCCCGCTGAACCAGCCGACGACGATGATGTTGCCGTCGCCGTCGACGGCGACGCCCGTGCCGGCCTGATCTCCCTTGCCGCCGAGCCGCTTGGCCCATTCGACGTTGCCGGCGGCGTCGAGCTTGGCCAGGAAGGCATCGCTCCTGCCGTGGCTCTCCAGGGTGAACCGCTCGCCCTGACGGCCCTCGCCAAAGTCGAGCGTGCCCGAGAACTCGCCGGTGATGAAGGCGTTGCCCGCCTGGTCCACGGCGACCGCCGCCGCCTGTTGCGTGGCCTCGTCGCCGAAGCGCCGGCTGAACTGGTGCGCCCCGGTCGCGTCGAACCGCGCCACGACGACGTCGGCGCGGCGGCCGGCGCCCGCGAGCACGCCGCCGCCGAAATCGACGTCGCCGGCCACGCTGCCCGCGAGCACCACGTCGCCCCCCGGCGCGAGCGCGACCGCCCGGGCGACGCTGTCCGCGAAGCGGCGGCCGAACCGGAACCGCCCCTCGCGCGTGGAGGCGTCGCGGGAGAACGAGACGAGGAAAGAGTCCGGCTCGGCGAGCGCGCCCAGCTCGTCCGACGGGCCCGCGCCGAGATCGGTGCTGCCCGACGCCGAGCCGACCACCACGACGGCGTCGGCCGAGGCGGCGATGCCCAGGCCCTGCTGAGCGCCGGCCCCGCCGAGCGCGACGCTGTGCACGGGATCGCCCGTGCACGCTCGCCCGTCGCAGTTCTCGTCCTCGGGCGTGGCGCAGCTCTCGAACGTGGGCAGCACCTGGCCGACGCAGGCGCCGACGTCCGTCCCGTCGTCATTGCACGCGGCGACGCCGCCCACGCAGAGGCCGACGCCCTGCGTGCCCTGCGGCCCCGCGTAGCAGGCCGCCTCGGTACGGGGAACGCAGATCTCCTGCACCTCGCTGCCGCCGCCCGCCCCAACGCCGCCGCCGCCGGCTCCCCCCTCGCCCACCGGCACGGGATCCGCCGCCACGTCGGGGAACGGCGCGATGAAGGCGCACGCTCCGAGGCCGGTGCAGGCGAAGGCGAGCGCCGCGACGATGCCCGCTCCGGGGCGATGGGCGCCGCTCACAGCACTCCCTGCACGGCGACCCCGGCGCCGTCCGCGCCGACCCATGGCGAGAGCGCCGTCGGGCCGGGGGTGCGGGGCGCGGGCGCAAGCCGCCGCCCGGCGGCGTCCGGAGGAGCCGCGGGCGAGGAGGACGAGGGCCAGAAGAGGTACGTGGCGACGCCGCCTGCGATGAGGGCGGCCCCGGTGAGCACCGTGCTCGTGACGGCGAGCGCTTGCCCGCGATCGTGCAGCGCCTGCCGCTCGCCCAGCGAGCCCGGGGCAGGGTTCGCGTTCTTCTTCAGGAAGCTGTGCCGCACGTCGTACGCCACGACGCCCGTGACCACGGCGCCGGCGGCGAGCGCGGCCGCCGTGCCCACGACGACCACCGGCGAGATGCGCGGGCCGGGCGCGGGCGCGCTGGGCAGCGCCCGGCGCGCGGGCGCGATGGACAGCAGGACCGCGGGCGATCGCTTGCGGCCGAGATCGGCCCGCAGCTCGACGACCGCGCCCGTCTCGGCCTGCACCGACGCCTCGAACCGCGCCGCATAGTTCTCGGCCTCCACCACGACCCGCCGCGCCCCGGGGCTCACGAGGATGGCCGCGCCGACGAGCGCGGCGTGGATCGGCTCACCATCGATCTCGACGCGCACGCCGGTCGCGTCCTCGGGCAGCTGCAGGACGATCTGCGACGTCTTCACGCGAAGCTTCTCTAGTCGTGCCCGCGACTCCCTGGCGAGCGCGAGCTCGCTCCGCGCGGTCGCGCCGGACGCGGCGAGCTCAAATGCGTTGAGCGCCTCGACGACGTGGCCGAGCGCTTCATGACAGACCCCGAGGTGATACCAGAGAGGCGGGGACACGACGATCTTGCTGATGCGCTCGTACGTCTCCAGCGCCTCTGCCCACCGGCCGCCGTCCTCCGCGGCGAGGCCGAGCGCGAAGAGGCGCCGCGCGGACGCGAGCTCCGCGGCGCTCGGCTTGTGGGGCGCGGCGAGAGCCGCAGTGTCGCTCGCGACCGCGGCCGGCGGCGCGCGCCCGGCGTCCTCCGGGGGAAGCTCGGCGAACGCAGCCGGACCGACGCCGACCAGGGCGAAGAATACCACTCCGCCGATGGTGATCCGATGCTTCACCCACGCCTCCTTCCATCACCAAGCGATAGAGGCAGTCTAACCGTACTCACGCAGATCGATCCTCGACAACTGGAAAATTGTTTGAGATTGGCGTCCGATCCTGGAACGCTCTTGCACGACCCGCCTGGAACGCTCTCCCACTGTCGGTGAGGGCTTCAGCATGGTCGGATTCACGACGACACAGGAGTCGCAGGTACGAGCTGTGATAGCGCCCGTCGATCTCGTGCCAGGCCAGCTTCTCGGCCGCTATGAGCTGCTGATCGCCATCGCGCAGGGCGGAATGGGGACGGTGTGGGCGGCCCGAGAGCGCGGCGGGGCGGAGGGCGACAAGATCGTGGCAGTCAAGACGATGCTGCCGGCGCTCTCCAGCGATCCGCGCTGCAAGCGCATGTTCCTCACGGAGTCGCGCATCGCGGCCCGGATCAAGCACCCCAATGTGTGCGCGATCCTGGATCAAGGTGAGCAGAGCGGGGTGCTCTACTTCGTCATGGAGTGGATCGACGGCGACGCGCTCGTGGCGCTGCTCGGCGGCAGCACCCGCAAGCAGGGCAGCCCGCTCCCCCTGCCCGTCGCGGTGAGGATCGCGATCGAGGCGGCGCGGGGGCTCCATGCGGCCCACGAGCTACGGGACGACGGCGGCGCGCTGATCGGGCTCGTTCACCGGGACGTCTCGCCGCACAACATCCTGATCACGCGGGACGGCTCGGTCAAAATCGCCGATTTCGGCGTGGCCAAGGCCATGGCGCAGGTGGACAACCCGACGACCAACACCGGGCACATGAAGGGCAAGATCCTCTTCATGGCGCCCGAGCAGGTCTATAGCGAGCAGCTGGACCGGCGGTCCGACGTCTTCGCGCTCGGGATCGTGCTCTATCAGCTGACGACGGGCACCCACCCGTTCGCCGCCAGCCACGACCTCGCGACGATGGCGCGCATCGCGCGGCCCGAGCCGGTCGATCCGCCGGGCCCCCTCGTCCCCGGGTACCCCGCCGCGCTCGAGGCGGCGGTGATGCGCGCGCTCGCCAAGGATCCGGCCGAGCGCTTCGCGACGATGGCCGAGCTCGCGGACGCGCTGGAGGCGGTGAGCGCCGCCCTCGGCAGCCGCCCCGGCGAGGTCACGGGGTACATCCGCAATGCGCTCGCCGCGCGCACCGCGCGTCGCGCGGCGCTGATCAAGGACGCGCTGCGCGCCGCGGAGGGCAGATCGCGGGGGCGCCCCCCCTCGCGCCTGGACCCGCGCCGCCGCGCCCGGACGATCGCCACCGCGGCGGCGCTCGTCGCCTCGGGCGCGCTGCTCGGGGCGGCGACGCTCCTGTGGATCGGCCTTGGGGAGGGCCCCGGCGCGCCGCCCGTGGCGGTGCCCGCGGCGCCGGCCATCGCGGTGGAGCCGCGCCCGGGGGTCGTCACCGCCGAGCCGCACGCCCCGGAGCCCGCGCACGTGTCAGAGCCGGCCCCGTCCACCACGCCCGCGGCGCCGCCGTCCTCCACCCCCGCCGCGAGCGCGAGCCCGCCTCGCTCCCGATCGCCTGGCGAGACCGGGCGCGCCAAGTTCCGCGAGCCCGGCTTCTAGCGCGCGCCGGGGCCCCGCCCCGCGCCGACGAGCGCGCGCCGGGGCCCCGCCTCGCGCCGAGGAATATTCGAGAGGCGCCGGTTGTCCTCGGGCGGCCGGGCTTGCTATGAGCTCCCACCCGTTATGCACGACGTACGCGCCCTGAACGAGCTGGTCGCCAAAGAGAGCGCCTTCATCGACACCCTGCTGAGCGAGGTCGGCAAGGTCATCGTCGGTCAGACGTACATGATCGAGCGCATCCTCATCGGGCTGCTCACCGGGGGACACGTCCTCCTCGAGGGCGTCCCGGGCCTCGCCAAGACGCTCACGGTGCGGACGCTCTGCGACGCCATCCACGCGAAGTTCTCGCGGATCCAGTTCACGCCGGATCTGCTGCCCGCCGACCTCATCGGCACCGTCATCTACAACCACCAGAAGGGCGACTTCACCTCCAAGCTGGGCCCGATCTTCGCGAACCTCGTGCTCGCCGACGAGATCAACCGCGCCCCCGCGAAGGTGCAGAGCGCGCTCCTCGAGGCGATGCAGGAGCGGCAGGTCACGATCGGCGACACGACCTACCCGCTGCCGAGCCCGTTCGTGGTCATGGCGACCCAGAACCCGATCGAGCAGGAGGGGACCTACCGCCTCCCCGAGGCGCAGGTCGACAGGTTCATGCTCATGGTCAAGGTCGGGTACCCCGCGCGGGCCGAAGAGCGGCAGATCATCGACCGCACGACGTCCGCGATCGAGGGCAAGGCCGCGAAGGTGACGACCCCCGAGGAGCTCGTGTCCGCGCGCAAGGTCGTGCGCGACGTGTACATGGATGATCGCGTGAAGGACTACATCGTGGACGTGGTCTTCGCGACGCGCGAGCCCGGGCAGAAGGGGATGCGGGAGCTGAGCAGCCTCATCGAGTACGGGGCGAGCCCGCGCGCCTCGATCGCGCTGGCGCTCGCGGCGCGCGCGCACGCCTTCCTGCGCCACCGGGGCTACGTCACGCCGGAGGACGTGAAGGCGATCGGCCCCGACGTGCTCCGGCACCGGGTCGTCCTGACCTACGAGGCGGAGGCCGAGGAGGTCACGTCCGAGCAGATCGTCCGGCGCGTGTTCGAGGTGGTCGAGGTGCCGTGATCAAGGCCTCCGGCTCGAAGAACCCGCTGCCGCCCGAGCTCCTGAAGCAGCTCCGGCGCATCGAGATCCGGACGCAACGGCTCGCCAACGAGCAGCTCTCCGGGACGTACTCGTCCGTCTTCAAGGGGCAAGGGCTCTCGTTCCGCGAGGTGCGCGCGTACCTGCCCGGCGACGACGTGCGCTGGATCGACTGGAACGTCTCGGCCCGCATGAGCGAGCCGTTCGTGAAGGTGTTCGTCGAGGAGCGGGAGATGACCGTCATGCTGGTCGTCGACGCCTCGCAGAGCGAGCAGTTCGGCACGCGGCGCGCGTCGAAGGCGCGCGTCGCCGCCGAGATCGCCGCGCTCTGCTCCTTCAGCGCCATCAAGAACAACGACCGCGTGGGCCTCGTGCTCGCGACCGAGGCCATCGAGAAGCTCGTCCCGCCGAAGAAGGGGGACAAGCACGTGATGCGCGTCATCCGGGAGATCCTCGGGCACGAGCCGAAGTACACGGGGACGAACCTGAAGCTCGCGCTCGAGACCCTGGTGAAGGTGGCCAAGCGGAGGAGCGTGGCCTTCGTGATCAGCGATTTCTTCGCCTCCGGCTTCGAGCGCTCGCTCTCGCTCGCGAGCGCCAAGCACGACGTGATCCCGGTGATGCTGGTCGACCCGCGCGACGAAGAGCTGCCCGACGTGGGGCTCGCGACGTTCGAGGACTTCGAGACCGGGGAAGAGGTCGTAGTGGACACCGGCGATCGGGCGGTGCGCGACCACTACCGCGCCGCCATGCGCAAGGTGCGGAGCGACCGCGACAAGCTGTTCAAGAAGCTCGCGCTCGACGCCGTGGTGGTGAAGACCGGCGAGAGCTTCGTGAGCCCGCTGCGCGACCTGTTCGCCAAGCGGGCGCGGAGGCTCAGGCGATGAGGACGCGCCGCTCGGCGGTCCACGCCGCGCGCGGCGCGAGCCCGCTCGCGTGGGCCGCGCTGGCGACGGCGCTCGCGTGCGCGGCGCCGGCGCGATCGCAGCCGGACGCTGGCGGCGCCGGCGGGCCCGCCGCTGACGACACCCCGCCGCCGCCGGCGCTGCCGGCCCCGGCGTCGGCAGCGCCGGCGGCGAAGGAGCGCGGCGAGAGCGTGTGGGCCTCGTGCGCGGAGCACGTGCCGCCCGGCGCGACGCGCCCCCGGATCGAGGAGACGTTCCCGAAGAACGGGTTCAGCGGGTACGCGGCCCACCTCGAGATCACGGTCACGCACGGCAAGGGCGAGACGGTGCTGCCGGAGGGCTTCAAGGTCCAGGGCGACAGCGACGCCGCGCGCGCGATCCAGAAGGCGGGGTTCGTCCTGCCGGAGGCCGACGCGGGCGCGGGGCCGACCAGCACGACGACGGCGACCGACGCCGGCGCCACGACCAAGCTCGTCATCCCGTTCGTCCCGCTGCCCAAGGAGCCCGGGAGGAGCGCCCTCCTGCTGCCGCCGGTGCCGATCGCCGTGTCCCGCGCGAGCGGGGAGCTCGTCACCGTCTGCACCCGGCCGCACGAGATCGTGATCGAGGACCCGATCGCCAACGAGCGGGATCCCAAGGTCAAGCCGAACCCGCCGCCGCGGCCGCAGCGGGAGGAGTGGGTGCTCGCGAAGCAGCTCACGGTCGGCATCCTCATCGGCGCGGCGCTCGGGCTGCTCGTGGCGTGGCTGGTCCGGCGCTGGCTGCGCCGGCCCCGCGTCGTGGTCGCGCCGCCGCCCAAGCTGCCGTGGATCGCCGCGCTCGAGGAGCTCGAGGCGCTCCGGCGCTCCGACCTGCTCGGCGAGGGGCGGACCGGTGAGTACTTCGACCGCGTGAGCGACTGCGTGCGCAAGTACCTCGGCGCGCGGTACGGCTTCGACGGCCTCGAGACGACGAGCGACGAGATGCGGGAGCTGCTCGCGCGGGTGCGCCCGCCCGTGCCGGTGCTGCCGCAGATCGCGCGGTTCCTCGCCGACTGCGATCTCGTGAAGTTCGCGCGCCTCCAGCCGAGCGAGGCCGACTGCCTCACGGCGCTCGACGACGGCGAGAACATCGTGCACCGCACGACCCCGCCGGCGGCGCGGCCCGGCGACGGCGCCGGCCCCCGGAGCTCGCCCGCCGGCGGGCAGCAGCCGCCCGCTCGCCCGTCCGGGACGCCGGAGGAGGCGCCTTGAGCCGCACGAAGCGCGCATCGCTCGCCCTCATCGCGACGCTCGTCGTCGCCGCGGTCGCCTGCGTGTACCCCTACCTCGCGCGCCGCGAGGCCTGGTCCTCGGCGAGCTGGCAGAACCCCTGGTTCTTGCTCGCGCTCATCGCGGTGCCCGTCGTCTGGTACTGGGGCATCTTCGCGGAGGACGCGCGCAGGCCGCGGCTACGGCTCGGCACGGTCGCGCCGCTCGCGCGCGGGCCGCGCGGCCTGCGCAGCCACCTGCGCGACCTGCCGGGCGTGCTGCGCGCCGTGGCGCTCGCGCTGCTCGTCCTCGCGATGGGGCGGCCGGTCAGCGTGCTCCGCGAGCAGCGCTCGGACGACAAGGGCATCGACATCGTCGTGGCGCTCGACCTGTCGGGCTCGATGCGCGCGATCCTCGACGCGCGGCCGAGCGACCTCCCCGGCCAGCCGAAGCTGCCGCGCGGCAAGCGGCTGACCCGGCTCGACACGGCCAAGCTCGTCCTCCAGGACTTCATCAGCCGCAGGAGGACCGATCGCCTCGGCGTCGTCGTCTTCGGCAAGGCCGCCTACGTGCTGTCGCCGCCGACGCTCGACTACCACCTGCTGACGCAGATGGTCTCGCAGATGACGCTCAACGTGATCGACGGCAGCGCGACGGCGATCGGCGACGCGCTCGGCACCGCGGTCGCGCGCCTGCGCAGGAGCGACGCGCAGTCGAAGGTCGTCATCCTCCTGACCGACGGCGACTCGAACGCCGGGGCCATCTCCCCCGAGTACGCGACCCACCTCGCGACCTCGCTCGGCGCGAAGGTCTACACGATCCAGATCGGCACCGACGACGAGGTCGAGGTCGAGGACGGCATCGATCTCTTCGGGCAGCCGCGCTACGTGCGCCACCGCTTCCCGGTGAACCCCGCGCTGCTCCAGGAGATCGCGCAGAAGACCGGCGGCGCGTCGTACGTGGCGACCGACGCGAAGGGGCTCGCGGCCAGCATGCACGACGTGCTCGACCGGCTGGAGAAGACCCGCTTCGAGGCGTCGAGCGCCGCGTACGAGGATCTCTTCCCGTTCCTGCTCCTGCCCGGGGTGTTCCTGATCGGGCTCGACGCGCTCCTGCGCGCCTGGCTGCTCCGGAGGTTCCCGTGAACTTTGCGGCTCCCTGGTTCCTGCTCGGGACGGCGTTCGCCGCGCTGATCGGCCTCCTGCTCATCCTCGGCGGCTTCGGCGTGGCGCGCGCCATCAAGCGCTTCGGCGACGAAGATCGCGTGAAGGCGCTCACCACCGCCGATCCGGCGAAGCGCCGCGCCTGGAAGGGCGTGCTGCTCGTGCTCGCGACGGCGCTCGCGTTCGTGGCCGCGGCGCGCCCCCAGTACGGCAAAGGCACGCGGCTCGTGCCGGCGACCAACGTCGACGTGGTGATCGTGCTCGACTACTCGAAGAGCATGTACGCGCGCGACGTCGAGCCGTCCCGCATCTTCCGGGCGAAGGTCGAGGTCGCCCGCCTCATCAAGGATCTCGAGGGCGCGCGCTTCGGCGCGGTCGCGTTCGCCGGCGAGCCGATGGGCTTCCCGCTGACCGCCGACGGCGCGGCGATCGCGCAGTTCTTCCGCCAGCTCGACCCGAACGACATGCCGATCGGCGGCACGGCGATCGCGCGCGCGCTCGACCAGGCGAACGAGCTCCTGAGGCGCGATCCGAAGTCCGCCGAGCACAAGCGGATCATCCTGCTCGTCACGGACGGCGAGGACCTCGAGGGCTACCCGCTGAGCGTCGCGCAGGCGATCGGCGCCCAGGGCACGACGATCCACGTCGTTCAGATCGGCGGGCGCACGCCGGAGCCGATCCCGGAGATCGGCCAGGACGGCCGCATCGTTGGGTGGCGGACGGATCGCCAGGGCAAGCCGCTCACGACCGAGCTGTCGCTGTCGGGCGAGCAGCAGCTCGCGTCGATCGCGCAGGCGACGCCGGGCGGGCAGATCATCCGCGCGGAGAAGGGGACCACGGGCATCGAGACGATCGCCGCGGAGCTCAGGCGGCAGATGAAGAGCGAGCTCTCGGAGCGGGTCGAGACGGTCTACGCGGACGTCTACTTCTACCCGCTCGGCCTCGCGATCCTGCTCCTCATCGCCGAGGTGTTCCTCAAGGACGCTCCGCGCCGTCGCTTCGTGGCGACACACCCCGAGGCCGCGCCGAAGCGCGCCGGACTGCTGAAGGGGCGCCCGCTCGGCGCGGACCTCGCGGCGGGAGCGGGGCCGACGCCTCGGGGCAACGCGGGAGGGCAGCATGCCGCGTCGTGATCGCAAGCGCGTGGATCTCGCCGGGTTCTTCGCGCGCCGGGGGCGCTGGATCGCGATCGGGCTCGCCGCCGCGTGCCTCACCGGGGCCGCGTTCTCGGCGGCGACCGGGTGCAGCGGGTGGGATCCGACGTCCCCGTTCGAGCGGAACGCGCCGGCGGTCGACCAGGCGATCCGCGATCTCGACGCGGGCAACCTCGAGTCTGCCGCGCAGGCCCTCGAGAGCTACCTGGGGACGGGCGCGTGCAGCGACGCCGGCATCGGGCTGCCGGACTCCGTTCGCCAGAAGCCGAACGGCTCGTTCGATCTCGGGCTGACGCTGTTCCACCTGGCCGAGCGCTACGGTCATCGGTTCGGTGACGAGGGGCTCGCGGACGGCGGGCCGGAGCAGGAGCAGAGCGACGCGCTGCGCGGGATCGAGATCGACTGCGCGCTGGTCCTCGTGAAGGCGATCGGGGCCGATCCGAGCGTGCCGGCCGACCTGCGCGCGCGGGCCCGCTACCTCTCGGGCAACCTCGAGTTCTTGCGGCGCAAGTACGAGGATGCGGTGACGTATTACGACCAGGCGCTGGCCATCATCCCCGGGGTCCTCGAGGAGGCCGGTGGCGACGGCGTCGGCCGGGACGCGGCCTGGAACCGGGCGATCGCGCTGCGGCGCATCGAGGACCAGAAGGACGCCGCGCCGCCGGACGCCGAGCCCGATGCGCCGCCGGACGCCGAGCCCGATGCGCCGCCGGACGCCGAGCCCGACGCGGGCGACGACGGCGGCGACCAGGACGCGGGCAACGACGGCGGCGAGCCTGACGCGGGCGACGACGGCGGCGGCCAGGACGCGGGCAACGACGGCGGCGACCAGGATCAGAGCCCCGACGCTGGCCCGCAGGATCAGGCGCCCGACGCCGGCTCACCCGAGCAACCCGAGCCGCCGCGCGAGCAGCCCCAGGAGCCGCCGCAGACCGGTCGGCAGGACGATCGCATCCTCGACCAGCTCGAGGAGGCGCCGACGTATCAGGAGCAGGAGGCGAAGAACAAGGCCGGTATGCGGCGCGGCCGCGGCATGGAGGACAAGTGACGCTCGCGCTCGCCCCCCCGCGCCTCGCGCCGCTCGCGGCCGCGCTGCTCGTGGCGTTGCTCGCGTTGATCGCCCCGCTCCGCGCGCGTGCCCAGCAGCAGCCGGAGCTCACGGCGCGCGCGAGCGCCACCGACGTCGAGGTCGGCGAGCCGTTCACGGTCGAGGTGAAGGCGCTCGTCGAGCGCGGCGCCGGCATGCCCTCCGATCCGGAGCTGCGTGTCCCGCCCGACCTCTCCATCGTCTCCGGCCCGAGCATCGGGACGCAGATGAAGACGCAGCTCGGGGGCGGCGTCATGATCACGCAGCTGGGCATCAGCGCGACGTGGCAGATCGTCGCGAACAAACCCGGCCGCTACACCATCCCGGGGCCGACGATCTCGTGGAACGGCAGGCGCCTGCCGGCGGCTCCGATCCTGATCAAGGTCGCGCCGGCGAGCGGGCGGCCTCGCCGGCCGAGCAACCCGTTCCTGTTGCCCGGCGGCCCGCTGCAGGGCTTCCCATGGCCGTTCGGCGGTCCGGGCGGCCTCTTCGACGACGAGGCGACCCAGGACCAGCCCGAGGCCGAGGCGACAGAGCTGGCGATGCCGCGCGAGCCCGACCCGGTGGTGTTCCTGCGCGCCATCCCCGACAAGACGACCGCGGTGGTCGGCGAGCAGGTCACTGTCTCGTTCTACCTGTACTTCCGCGAGAACGCCGAGATGACCGAGCCCCGCGCGGCGCCCGCGCCGGACTTCCTTCGCCACACGCTCCTCGAGGACCCCCGCACCGAACGGCCCGTGTACACGCGGGTCGGCGGGTACCGCTATGCGGCCCGCCTCGTCGACAAGCTGGCGCTGTTCCCGCTGAAGACGGGCGAGCTGCGCACGGGCAGCATGCAGACGCGCATCACCGGTCGCCGGATCGGCGCGCGCGTGCTGCGCGAATCGAACGACGTCGTCGTGAAGGTCACGGAGCCGCCCCTCGCCGGCCGCCCGTCCGGCTATGCCGTCGGCGACGTCGGTCAGTTCACGCTCAAGGCGACGGTGCAGCCGCGCCAGATCGAGCAGGGCGGCTCGGTGGCCGTGAACGTGCAGATCGCGGGCACCGGCAACTTCCCCCAGTCGCTCCGGGTGCCGGAGCGGACCGGGCTCGACTGGCTCGACCCGGAGAAGCGCGACGCGATCGAGCCGCGCGGCGGCGCGATCGGCGGCACCCGCTCGTTCGGCTACGTCGTCCGGATCCAGGAGAGCGGCGCGGTCGATCTCGGGAAGATCGAGCTCCCCTACTGGGATCCGGCGCAGAAGCGCTACGTGGTCGAGCGCGCCGAGCTCGGCGTCGTCCAGGTCAGCCCGGTGGCTCCTCCGGCGTCGTCCGGACCGCCGTCCAGGGCGCCTCTCGCCGAGGGCGACGGCGCCGGCCGCGGCGCGCCGTTCGCCGGCATGCCGGGGCTCCGCACGTCGCTCGGCCCGCACACCCCGCCCGCGACGCTGCCCCTCGACGGCGCGCCGTTCTGGCTGCTCCTGGCCGCGCCGCCGCTCGCCGTCACGCTGTTCGGCGCGGGCGATCGGCTCTTGCGCCGGGCGCGCGATCGCCGCGCGGCGGGCGCGAGCTCGCCCGCCCGGCTCGCGGCGATAGCGCAGCGCGAAGCGGAGGAGGCGGCCGCGCAGGGAGATCTCGGGGCGACGGCCGCGGCGATCGAGCGTGCGGTGCACCGGGCGATCGAGTCCGCGACGGGCCTCCGCTCGCGCGGCGTCCTGCTCGCGGAGCTCCCTGGCGAGCTCGGCCGGCGCGGCGTCCCCGAGCCGCTCTCGTCGCGCGCGTGCGAGGCGCTGGCCGCGTGCGAGGCGATCCGGTTCGAGCCGACCGCGCAGGAGGGCGGCGGCGCCGCCGCCGCGGCGCTCGTCGAGCAGAGCCGCGCCGTCGTGACCGAGCTCTCGCGATGGAAGCCCGCATGAACGGCCGCCGCAGGCGCCTCCTCGCCGGCGCGCTCCTCCTCGCCGCCAGCCTCGCGCCGGCGCTGCCGTCGAGCGAGGCGCGCGCGCAGCCGGCGGAGTCCCCGGAAGTGATGTTCCAGGAGGGCACGGCGGCGCTCGGCCGCGGCGAGTACGGCGCGGCGATCGACACGTTCGAGCTGCTCGCCGACCGCGGCTTCGTGCACCCGGACGCGAGCTACAACCGCGGGCTCGCCTACGTCACGCGCGTCCGCGAGGGCGCGGATCGCCCCGGAGACCTCGGCCGGGCGGCGGCCGCGTTCGAGGAGGCGCTGCGGCTCCGTCCGGGCGACGCCGACGCGGATCGCGCGCTGGATCTCGTGCGCGCCGAGATCACCCGCCGGCGCTCGCGCCGCGCCACGGATGCGGTCGACGTGCGCCCGACGCTCGGCCGGGTCATCGTCGGCCTCGCCTCGGAGCGCACCTGGGCGGCGGCCGCGCTCCTCGCGTCGCTGCTCCTCGCCCTGGGCGTGGTCCTGCGGCGCCGCCCTGCCGGCCCTGCGCACGTCGCGGGCAGCGTCCTTGCGCCGACGGCGCTCGTCGCGCTGCTCGCGCTGGTGCCGCTCACCTATGCGGCGCGGCACCTCCGCCTCACGACCCGGGCCGGCGTCGTGGTGGTCCCCGAGGTCCGGCTCCTCGACGAGGACGGGCGCGCGCTGCCCCGCGCGGAGCACAGCGCGATCCCCGAGGGTGCGTCGGTCGAGGTCGGCAGGAGATCGGGCGGGCTCGCGGAGGTCCGCTGGGGCGCAACGGAGGGGTGGGTTCCGGCGTCGAGCATCCGGCTGCTCGCTCCATGAGCCGCGCCATCGTGTGCTAGGTTGTCCGCGTGTGGGTACGCCGCGCAGCCATTCGCCCCGTCCCCTCGTACGCTCAGGTGCCGGCGCGCGTCCTGTCCGAGATCGAGGATCAGCTCGCCGAGGATGACGACGACTCGCGCAAGCAGCTCGACGACGCGTTCACGCGCTTCGAGCAGACGCAGCCTGCGCTCGCGGATCGGATCTCCTCGGTGCTCTCCGGCCCGCTCGACGAGACGGCGCTCGCCCTCGGCTATTTCCTGACGCTCGCGATCTGGCTCGCCTTCGACGAGCTGTTCGGTCAGGACCTCGACGAGGTCACCGAGACGGCGCTCACGGGCGTCGAGGAGTCGCTGAACCTGGACGAGCAGATCCGCCTCCACGATCCTGCCGAGGCGGTCGACTCGGACGACGTCATCGCGATGGAGCAGCCCGACGTCCTCGCCTTCGTGCAGGAGCACCTCGACGCGGCGCTCGAGGCGAACGCGCACGAGGTCGACGTCGACGACGTCCACGCGATCTACCGGGTGGTGCTGATCGAGGTCCTGGCCCTGAGCTACGCCGTCCGCCCGCCCTCGAACTGGGTAGCGCTGACGACCGAGTTCACCGCGTAACTTCCCGCCCGTCTCTAGACGACGCCGCTCTATCGTGCTGAGAAGGTGGCTAGGAAGGCTGGCATCTCCGCGCTGCGGCCGTCCTGGAGGAGGACGGTTCGGCGCGGGGCATTGATCGCGTCGAGCACGGCGACGAGCTCGCGGAACGGCGTCTTGTCGTCGCTGTGGAGCACCGCCTGGTCGGCGCGGCGGTCGCTCGGCGCGCGGTGCTCGCCGCTCCGCTCCCACTCGCGCTGGATGGCCTCGCCGAGCTCTCTGTAACGGATCGCGGTGGCTCCCGCCCTGCCGATCTCGACAGGACGTTTGGGGACGCTCACCTCGCTCAGGACAGTCGCGCCCTGCTTCCACACGAGGTTGAACTGATCCTCGCCGACGTGGACATGCATCGTCCTGAGAGGCTCCTTCTGGCACTCCTCACCGCACCCCGCGGCAGCAGGCACCTCCGCGCTCGTCTTGAGCCGCGAGTTCGTGACCCACACCGCCGTGATCAGCAGGAAGGCGATGGTCACCATCAGCAGATCGATGAACGGAATCATGTTGATCTCGCTGTTTCGCGCCCGCCTCTCGCCACCTCCCACGTCGACGCCCGCCATGGCTGCCTCCTTGTGTGTTCGTGTTGTCGCGGCGCACTCGCCCTCTCGGCGGCCGCGCTGCGATAGGAGGACAGAGCGCGGCGCGCGCCGGATGTTCCTGGAAAGCACCAACGTCCGCTCCCCCCGCCACGGGTGAACCGCTCGCGCGGGTGGGCCGCGCCGGCGATCCCGATGAGCGCGACGAGCGCACTCTCAGGCGGCCCACACTCCGCATCGTCCACTATTTCGGAGGCGCTTCGCTCCGCCCAGCCGCAAAAGACGCAACGCGTCAACACAAAGCAGCCTCATCCTTGCACGCCCTGAACATGGACAGGGCGGATGAAAAGCTCGATTTTCTCGGCATGGGCGGAGAGGCAGGTGCCCGTCGCCACGGACGAGAGGGCATCGTACCGTCCCCGGGCCAACGCAGCGTGCCGACCCTCGTGCGTCATGGCCGAGCTGTCCCTTGACAAACAATCCGCTATAACGGATGATGGACCTACGGGTTGGAGGTAAGCGGATGCGCCCCCAGAGTGCTCAAGTGATCGACCTCGAGGAATACCGGCAGCAGCGGCGGGTGGCTCGGAACGAGCATGCTCCCGACAGGAAGCCGTTGCCGGGCAGCTCATTGACCATGCAGGTCGCCCTCTGGTGGTTCCCGATGTGGACGTGGATGCCCGTCTGGCAGATGCGATGAAGACCGTCCGTCAGAACACACCACGGAGCTCTCCTGGGCTCGTTTCCGGCGATGGGCTCGGCGCGTCGTTGCCCGTGGAGGGCTACCAGAACGGCGTGCAAGCGTCCGCCGTATCGGCGGGGCGCCCTTCATCGCCCGTTGGACCACGCTCGCAGCGCAGACCGGAGAGCGTCGCTGGCCCCGCGAGCTCGTACTCCAGCCGCGCAAACGGAGAGGGGCCGCAGCGGGACGTGGACGAGGCCTCCGGAGACGCCTGGGCCTACGAGATGGCCCCGCAGGACGCCTCCTCGGCGCTCACCGGCATCGTCGGGGCCAACCTGCGTCGCCTCCGGACCAAGCGAGGGCTCTCCCTCGAGCGGCTGGCGAAGGCGTCTGGCGTGAGCCGGGCGATGCTCAGCCAGATCGAACTCGGCCAGAGCACGCCGACGATCAACGTGCTCTGGAAGATCGCGCGGGCGCTCGGCGTGCCCTTCTCGGCGCTGATCAGCGACCAGTCGCTCGGCGGCACATCGCTCATCCTGGCCGCGCGCGCCAAGGTGTTGACGTCGCATGACGGCTCGTTCACGTCCCGCGCGCTGTTCCCGTTCGACGTGCCGAGGACCGTCGAATTCTACGAGATCACGCTCGCGCCCCTCGCCACGGAACACGCGGATCCTCACCCACCGGGCACCGTGGAGAACCTCGTGGTGACCTCCGGAACGCTGGAGATGGTCGTCGGCGCCGAGCGCCATGTGCTTGCGACCGGCGACGCGATCATGTTCGACGCCGACGTGCCCCATCAGTACAGGAACCTGACCGATCAGCAGGTCATCCTTTACCTGGTGATGACGTACGTCGAGAAGACGGGCTGACAGGGGCGCTCGACAGCTCGGATCACCGAGGCGCCAGGACGCCGAGAGGGAAAGGACGTCTCCCGGCGCTGCTCTTCTCCCTCCGGTGCCGCGGCGATTCCGTGTGTTCTGCGCTGCGCTCGGGAAATGCCGGCCGCGCCGCCGCGCTCACCTGGATATGCTGGCGACGTTCGAGCCGGCGCCCATGTTGCTCGTGCCGCTCGCGCCGACGCCCATGCCGGTGCTCATGCACATCATCATTGGCATGTTGCCGCACATCATCATCATGGGCATGCCCATTCCCATCATCTTCATCATGGCTTCGCAGCGCTGGCGCAGCATGTCCATCCCCATGCCATCCATGGGAATCATCTTGCAGACCATACCCTCTTTATCCATCTCACAGGTCATCCGCGCCATGATCGGCATCTGACCCATCATGCCCATCATCTGCGGCATCATGCCCATCATCTGCGGCATCATGCCCATCATCTGCGGCATCATGCCCATCATCTGCGGCATCATTCCCATCATCTGGGGCATCATGCCCATCGTCTGCGGCATCATGCCCATCATCTGCGGCATCATTCCCATCGTCTGCGGCATCATCCCCATAGGCCCCATCATCGGCAGGCTCATCATCGGCATCATGGTGTTTCCCTCCGCGCTGCGCTGGTTTCGTTCGCGGTCCAGGCTAGGTGCTCGCGTAGGTAGGGGCAAGCAACGCCACCTGGCCGCGCCCCTTTTCCTCCGATGGAGCAGACAGGTCGCCGCCCCCGACGGATGCTGCGCCGGTTGAGCTCGATGCCCACGTGTGGTTGTGCTCGTTCGGACAGTCGATGACAGGTAGGGCCTCATGAACCGCGCGGCCTCACTCCGGGCAAAGGACATGGACGCTACGTCTCAGCCCCCGAGATACGCGGGTAGCTCCGCACACCGCTTCTGCCCGAGGACATGAATGTTCGGTGCGGTGCAGCGTCGCCCCTGGCCTGCCGGACGCGATGGCGGGCCGAGGCGAGGCCCGCGGAATCGACCGCTGACCGACGCCGGCCAAGCATCACGCCGCGGCGTCGCGCGCCCGTCCGCGCTATCATCGCGCCGCCTCGTCCCGGGCAGCCTGGCCCCCGCCGCATGTCCCAGCCCCCTACCGCGCCCGCGTTCGCCGAGATGACCGTCGGCGCGCACCGCCTCGCGCTCCTCAAGGACGGCGCGCAGGCGTACCCGGCCATGCTCGAGGCCATCGCCCGCGCCCGGCGCACGATCTGCCTCGAGACGTACATCCTCCGGGGCGATCGCACCGGCCAGCGCTTCGCCGAGGCGCTCATGGAGCGGGCGGCGGCCGGCGTCGAGGTGAACGTCCTCTTCGACGCCTGGGGCTCTTCCGTGTCGTCGTCCTTCCTCGACGGGCTCCGCCGCGCCGGCGTCCGCCCCCTCGCCTTCCGCCCCCTCGACCTCTCCGCCCCCCTCGGGAAGGTCGCCCGCCGCGACCACCGCAAGGCGCTCATCGTCGACGGTGCGGTCGCCTTCACGGGCGGCCTCAACCTCTCCGACGACTACGCCGCTCCGGAGGATGGCGGCGCCGACTGGCGCGATACCCACCTCCGCATCGAGGGCCCCGCCGCCGCCGAGCTCCAGTACTTCTTCTTGCGCACATGGCAGCGCACAGGCGGCGCTCCCATCGACGACGAGCGCTACGGCTACGCCGAGCGCAGGCCCGACCCGGCCGTGCAGATCATCAGCAACGACCTCCCCCGCCGGAGGCACCGCCACGGCATCCGCGAAGCCTACCGGCTCGCCATCGAGCGCGCCCGGCGCAAGATCTTCATCACCAACGCCTACTTCCTGCCGCCGCTCCGGATCATCCACGCGCTGTCCGCCGCGGCTCGCCGCGGCGTCGACGTCAGGATCATGGTCGCCGGCACCACCGACGTGCCCGCGGTCCTGCTCGCGTCGCGCGCGATCTACGGCCACCTCCTCGACGCCGGCGCGCGCATGTTCGAGTGGCGCGGCCGCGTCCTCCACGCCAAGACCGCGGTCATCGACGGCCTCTGGTCCACCGTCGGCTCCACCAACCTCGACAGCCAGTCGCTCCGCATGAACCTCGAGGTGAACGCCATCATCTCGCACCGCGGGTTCGCGGGCGCGATGGAGCGGATGTTCGCCGACGACCTCGCCCACTGCCGCGAGATCACCGTCGCGCGCTGGGCCCGGCGCCCGCTCTGGGAGCGCGCCGCCTCGTGGACGGCCTACCTCGCGCGCGACTGGCTCTGATCCGGCGCTGTCCGCCGCGCTCGGCCGGGGGTGCTACCGTTGCGGCATGTCCGATTTCCGCCGCTTCCGCGGCACCGAACGCTACCTCACGAGCGAGGCGCTCGAGGCCGCCGTCAACTGCGCGCTGGTGCTCGAGCGGCCGCTCCTCGTCAAGGGAGAGCCCGGCACCGGCAAGACGCTGCTCGCCGAGGCCATCGCTCGGAGCCTGTCGGCCGAGCTCATCACCTGGCACGTCAAGAGCACCACGCGGGCCCAGGACGGGCTCTACGTCTACGACACCGTGCAGCGGCTCTACGACGCGCGCTTCGGCGACGGCGACGTCCGCGACATCCGCAGGTACATCAAGCTCGGCCCGCTCGGTAATGCGTTCAACGCCTCGGCGCGCGTCGTGCTCCTCATCGACGAGGTCGACAAGGCGGATCTCGAGTTCCCGAACGATCTCCTCCACGAGCTCGATCGGATGCGCTTCCGCGTCGCCGAGACCGGCGACGAGATCGCCGCGCGGGAGCGGCCTGTCGTGATCATCACCAGCAACAACGAGAAGGAGCTGCCGGACGCCTTCCTGCGCCGCTGCGTCTTCCACTTCATCGATTTCCCGGAGCCCGAGCTCATGCGGGAGATCATCCGCGTCCATCACCCCGATCTCGATCGGACGCTCGCCGACCAGGCGATGCAGGTCTTCTACGAGATCCGGAAGAACACCCGGATCCGGAAGCGCCCCTCGACGAGCGAGCTCATCGACTGGATCGCCGTCCTGCGCAGGGCGGGCGTGGGTGAGGTGAAGCTCGACAAGGCGCTGCCGTTCCTCGGCGCGCTGCTCAAGAAGGAGCAGGACCTTGTCGCGCTGGCCGATCAGCTGGCGGGCGGCAGGCGGTTCCGGTCGTAGCGATGTTCGTCGCGTTCCTCTACGAGCTCCGGGCCCGCAAGGTCCCTGTCGGCGCCCAGGAGGCCGTCGGCCTCGCGCGCGCGCTCGCCGCTGGCCTCCACGAGAGCTCGCTCGAAGGCTTCTACCACGTCGCGCGGGCGATGCTCGTCCACTCGGAGGCGCACCTCGACGACTTCGATCTGGCGTTCGCCCAGCACTTCCGCGGCGTGCACGTGGAGGCCAAGGCGGTCACGGAGGAGCTCCTCTCGTGGCTCCGGGATCCCATCAAGATGCGCGCCCTCTCGGACGAGGAGAGGGCGATGATCGAGGAGCTCGATCTGGAAGAGGTGCTCCGGCGGTTCGAGGAGCGCCTCCGCGAGCAGCGCGAGCGCCACGACGGGGGGAGCCGGTGGATCGGGACCGGCGGCACCTCGCCGTTCGGCCGCGGCGGCTTCCATCCGAGCGGCATCCAGGTCGGCGGCCCCGCAGGCGGGCGCAGCGGCGCCGTGCAGAACGCCGACGCCCGCCGCTACCGCCCCTACCGCAGCGATCTCACGCTCGACGTGCGCCAGATCGAGGTGGCGCTGCGCAAGCTGCGCGCCTTCGCGCGCGAGGGCGGCGATCGCGAGCTCGACATCGAGGCGACCATCGACGCGACGGCCAGGAACGCGGGCGAGATCGAGATCGTCACGCGGCCCCCGCGCCGGCCGAACACGCGCGTGATCCTGATGATGGACGTGGGCGGCTCCATGGATCCCAGCGCCGCGCTCGTGTCGCAGCTCTTCAGCGCGGCGAAGCGCGCGACGCACTGGAAGGAGCTGCGGAGCTACTACTTCCACAACTGCGTCTACGAGAGGGTCTTCAGGACCGAGGGGCTCCTCGACCCGATCCCGGTGCGCGAGCTCCTCCGCGAGTGCGGGAAGCACCACAAGCTCGTGATGGTCGGAGACGCCTCGATGGCGCCCTACGAGCTGCTCGGCTCGTCGGGCTCCGGCGGCGGTGCGGGCTCCTCGTTCGACCCCGACGCGCGGCTGCCCGGCGTCGCCTGGCTGATGATGCTCCGCGACCATTTCGATCGCGCCGTGTGGCTGAACCCGGATGGGATCGGCCCCTACCCCCACCCGACCGTCGACGCGATCAAGGGCATCTTCCCGATGTTCGCGCTCACGCTGGAGGGCCTGGGAGAGGCCATCGCCGAGCTCGTCCGCGGCCGCGGCCGCGCCTGATCCATGCGGCGCGCGGGCCCGGGTCAACGGCCCGCGCGGCGGAACACCTCCGCCGTGGCCGACGCGACGAGCGCGCGGTCGAGCCAGCGGTCGAGCTCGCGCTCGCTCCTGCACGCCGAGATCTTCGCCGCGGCCGCCTTCGTGAGCCGCAATCCTCGCCGATCGAGGACACGCCTCAGCGCGTCGCGCTTGCCCTCGAGGATCCCCTCCTCGCGCCCCGCTTCACGGCCTTCCTCGCGCCCCTCTTCGCGACCTTCCTCGCGCCCCTCTTCGCGACCTTCCTCGCGCCCTGCATCGAGCACGGCGTCGAGATCCTCGTATCCACGCCGCTGGAGGAGGTTGGTCAGCGTGCTCTTCTCCGCCTCGCTTCGATCATAGAGCGCCTCGACGCGGACCGCGTTCTTCAGGATGCCCGGCGCGCTCAGCTGCTCCCCGGGGAGCGCGACGCGCACCTTCCGGTGCGGCTCGTGCACCTCGACCCGCCGTGGACCGATGAGGCGCACAACCCACAGGAGCTTCGTACCAGCCGCGAGCAGGTCGGCGATCTTCTCCTTCAGCGCCGCCTCGTCCTGCCCCACGTCGGCGTACTCGATCGCGAGCTCCGGCACGCCCTTCACCCAGCCCGGCCTGTCGGGCACGTTCCCTACCGCGACGTCCGGCGCCAGGAGGGTGCCCGGATCTGGGGAGTACCCCGTGTCCACGCCCACCTCCTTGACCGCCGGGTCCCACCCGACGACCGAGCTGCCCAGGTGGTTCGGCCCCGAGGCGCGCCCCCCCGTGGGGGCGCAGTAGACGGGGTGGCCGTTCGACAGCTCGTACGGATCACCCGCGCGGAGGTGCTCCGCGCGGAAAGGGCCTCGCTCCGCTGTCCGGCGCTTGACCTGCATGAGAGGACGTTAGCACGTCGAGGTGGCGTCCCGGCGACGCTCGCCACGCTCCGCGGCCGTCACGCGTTCGGCAACCACATGCGGAACGCAGCGCCCCCGCACCGGCCCGCCGTCGCGGCGATCTCGCCGCCGTGCGCCTCGACGATGACCCGGCTCAGCGCGAGGCCGAGGCCGGTCCCCTTCACCTTGGCGGTCACGAGCGGATCGAAGAGGTGGTCGGCCACGCACGGATGAACGCCGGGGCCGTTGTCCTCGACCTCGAGGTGCGTGCGCTCATCGCCCCTCCACGCCCGCGTGACGATCACGCCGCCGGCCCCCTCGTCGAACGCCTCGATCGCGTTGAGGTAGAGGTTCGAGAAGACGCGCTCGAGAAGGATCGGGTCGCACAGGAGCGTGAGGTCGGCCGGCGCGACGGCGACCTCGAACCGGACCGCCGTGCGCAACACCAGCGCGTGCCGCGCGCTCTCGATGAGCCGGCCGAGGTGCGCCGGCTCGCGCCGCAGCGGCTCGCCGCGCGCCAGCCCGAGGACGCTGCCGATGACCTCGTGCGCCTTGCGGATCTCGCACGTCACCCGATCGAGGTGGCGCAGCAGGCAAGGCCGATCGTCGAGATCGCGCTGCGCCAGGTAGAGCGACGACTCCGCGACCGCGAGGGCGTTGCGCAGCTCGTGCGCGACGCTCGCGCCGACCGCCCCCGCCGCGGCCAGGCGCGCGGCGCAGCACGCCATCTCGTGACCCTCCTTCGCCATAAAGCAAAGCCCAGCGTAGCCGATCCACGAGCGATCGCCCGCGCACGCTCCACGCTTCGCGCCCCGTACGCCGCCGCCGCCGCCGCCGGGAGGATCTTTACGACGCGACCGTCCCGGGCTGGCTCACTCGGCGTCCGCGGCGACCGGGAGGGCGGGTGTTTGCTCCGGAGCCGACTTGACGCGGCGCGCCCGCTCGAGATCGAAGAGCGAGAAGCGCTCGCCCGCTGCGGAGCCCGCCGGCGAGGCGCGGCCGAACAGCTGAAGCCGCACGGCGCGGTGCGGCGGCGGCGTGATCGCGCCCGGCGCCTCTCCCGGCTCTCCCGCGATCACCGCCGCGACCTCGGACGACTTCACCGCACCCGAGCCGCGGATGTCGACCTCGACCTCGAGGGCGACGAGGTCGCCGACGAGCCCGGCGCGCGCGAGCGCCGAGTGGACCTCGGGCCCGCCGACCTCGGCCCGCACGAGGTACTGGCGCACGTCGACCATCTTGGCGAGCCGCTCGATCTCCCGGCGGATCGGGAGCGACGCGGCCGAGAGGGCGGCGCTGCAGCGGGCCGCGAGGAGCGCCTCCGCGTCGCCGCCGATCGCGGAGCGCGCGAAGGCGAGCGCGTAGCGCGCGCCGGCGATCAGCTTGCTCAGGGACGGGTCCTCCGGGCCGAGCTTGACGGCGCCGCGGAACACCAGCCCGCGCGGGCTCGCGGCCGACATCGCGGCGACGAGCGCGTTGAGCGCGGCGGGATCGAGGTCGCGCTCGAGGCGGAGGTCGACGTACTCGTCGAGGCTGATCACGCCGAGCGAGAGCGCCGGCGAGAAGGTCATGTCGGGCTTCGGGTGGAAGCCCGCGGTGTAGGTCATCGGCGCGCCGACGCGCCGGAGCACGCGGGGCAGCTCGCGCACGACGTCGAGGTGGCCGAGCAGCGCCATCGGCCCGGCCTTCTCGAAGCGGAAGCGGTAGCGGAAGCCGCCGCGCCCCTTCGGCGCCGGCGCGATCCGCCGCGCGCGGTGGGGCGCCTCCCCTGCGGCGCGCGAGGGCTCCCTCTCGTCGCCGCTCGCCGGCTCCGCAGCGGGCGCGCTGACCCGCTCCGCTCCGCCATCGCTCGCCCGCTCCGCTCCGCCTCCGCTCGCCCGCTCCGCTCCGCCTCCGCTCGCCGGCTCGCCAGAGGGACCCGCGGCGACCGCGGGCGGCGCGGCGCCTGCCTCGGTGAGCACCGGAAGCGAGCGCCGGTGGGCGCCGAGCCGATCGAGGAAGGTGAGCCGCTCCTCGCGCATCTGCGTCATGTCGCAGGCGACACCGCAGTCGTAACAGACGAGCCGCCGCGTGTCGGCCTTGGCGTCGTCGAGGTTCGTGTGGTGGACGAACGCGCCGGCGACCTTGCCGCACGGCGGGCTCAGGCGGCTCTGGAGCGCCTTCCTGTACTCCTTCGCGAGGAAGCCCTCCTCGAGGCCGACGTCGATGTGATCCCAGGGCAGCCGCGCCGTCACGGGGAGGGTTCCGAGGTACTTCGCGCGGCCGACGCCGACGTGCGTGAACGCCTCCTCCCACACGGCGAGATCGAGCTGGTCCTCCCACGAATCGAAGCGGGCGCCGTGCCGCCAGGCCCGCTCGAGGACGTCGGCGAGGGGGCGGTCGCCGCGGGCGAAGATGCCCTCGAGGACGCTGGCGTGAGCCTCGTGGGTCTTCAGCGTGACGGCGCGATACGGCCGCACCGTGTCCTTGAGCAGCTGCTGCTTGCGCCCGACCTCGCCGAGCGGGTCCATCGCCGCCCACTGGAAGGGCGTGTGAGGCTTCGGCACGTGGGTCGAGACGCTGACCGTCACGTCGACCGGCTTGCCCTTGCCCGCCGCCCTCCGCCCGGCGCCGGCCGCGCGGGCGCCCGTCTCGACGATGCCGCGCACGTCCTCGTCGGTCTCGGTCGGCAGGCCGATCATGAAGTAGAGCTTCATCTTGCCCCAGCCCCGGCTGAACACGCGCTCGGCCGTCTCGAGGAGCTGCTCCTCCGTGACGTTCTTGTTCACGACGTCGCGCATCCGCTGGGTCCCCGCCTCCGGCGCGAAGGTGAGGCCAGTCGCGCGCACGCGCTTGAGCTCGTCGAGCAGGTCGGGCTCGAGCCCGTAGGCGCGCAGCGACGAGACGCCGAGCGAGATGCGCTCCGCGGTGAGGCGCTCGGTGACCTTCTTGATGAGCGGCGAGATGCACGAGACGTCGGCGGTCGACAGCGCCGTGAGCGAGACCTCGTCCTGGCCGGACCTCTGCACCGCGCGCATCACGGTGTCGACGATCTGCTCGGGATCGCGCTCGCGGACGGGTCGGTAGATCATGCCGGCCTGGCAGAAGCGGCACCCCTCGGTGCAGCCGCGGGCGATCTCGATCGACATGCGGTCGAAGATGGCCTCGGGCCCGCCGGTGGGGCTCTCGTCGGGGAACGGGTACTGGTTCAGATCGACGAGGGCGCGCTCGATCGGGAAAGGGATCCCGGAGGCGAGCGGGCGGTCCACGACCTCGAAGCCGGTGTCGGGATCGAGCCGGGTCGCGTAGAGCGAGGGCACGTAGA
The DNA here is from genome assembly GCF_028368935.1 of Sorangium aterium. Classification (NCBI taxonomy): domain Bacteria; kingdom Pseudomonadati; phylum Myxococcota; order Polyangiales; family Polyangiaceae; genus Sorangium; species Sorangium atrum. The sequence goes on from NZ_JAQNDK010000001.1 coordinate 3,464,854, forward strand.
CGGCGCCGAGGCGCGCGATCGCGACGAGCCGCTCGCGCCGCGGCACGCCCTCGCGCTTGAGCCGCGCCCACGTGAGGGCGACCTCGGTCGCCTTCTCCTCGCCGTCGCCGATGACGATGGCGTCGAGGAAGGGGGCGATCGGCTCGGGGTGGGTCGCCGTCGGGCCGCCCGCGATCACGATCGGGTCGTCCTCGCCGCGGTCCGCCGCGCGCAGCGGGATGCCGCCGAGGTGCAGCATCGTGAGGATGTTGGAGTACGTGAGCTCGAACTGGAGGGAGAAGCCCACGACGTCGAAGTCCCTGAGCGGGCGCGCGGACTCGAGGGACACGAGCGGCAGCCCGCGCTTCACGAGCTGGGCCTCCATGTCGATCCAGGGCGTATAACAGCGCTCGGCCAGCGTGCGCGGGTCGTCGTTCAGGAGCTTGTAGAGGATCTTGAAGCCGAGGTGGCTCATCCCGATGTCGTAGACATCCGGGAATGCCAGGCAGACGCGCGCCTCGACCGACGCCCAGTCCTTCACGACCGAGCCGACCTCGCCGCCCGCGTAGCGCGCGGGCTTCTCGACCTGATCGAGGAAGGAGGCGTACGGGTGATCGGCGAGCAGGGGGAGGCTGTCCATGGCGCTTCGGCGCGTAGCATGGCCGGCCGGCGCCGGCACCCGCGGCTCGCTCGAGCCGGCTCGAGCCGCCGTCCGGGGCCGCAGGCCGGAGCGGCGCGGCGGTCTCCTTGGGCTATGCTCACGACGTGCGCGAGCGTGATGCCCATCATGTGGAGCTCGACCGGGCGCGGCACGTCGAGTACCGGGACCCCAGCGAGTTCGACCGGATCGCCTTTGCCATGCGCACGCTGGACCGCCTCCGGCCGAAGCGGATGACGGTGGCCGTCTACCCCGCGCTCGCCGCGATGCGCGTCGAGCGCGGGAGCAACTTGCATCGCGGCGAGGGCGGCTCGTGGGCGATCGTCGGCATCCCGCCGCACGCGAGCCGCGAGCACATCGCGTACGCCCTCGCCGAGCTCGCGGGCGTCGAGTCGGTGCCTTACGCCGTACAGAGCCTCCTCGCCGCCGACAGGAACACCGACGCCTAGGCGCGCGCGCCGTAGCGTTGGAGCGCCCGAGCGCCGCTGCGCGGACATCGCCGCCGTCCCGAGATCGGCCGCGCGCGGCGGCGGGGCGGATGGTATTGCGCCCCGCACGAGGGAGAGCGACGCTGCGCCCGTGCCTGCTCCGATCCGGCAACACATCGCGCGCCACCGCGCGGCGAAGGCGGTGTGGAGCGTCATCATCAGCCTGGATCGCCACAACGGGCCGCGGGCCGCGAGCGCGATGGCCTTCGACGCGTTCCTCAGCCTGATCCCGCTCGCCGCCTTCGCCGGCTATGTGCTCAGCCGGATCCACCAGTGGTCGGATGTGGTGGTGCGGCCCATCCTGCAGGCGGCGCCCCCGGACGTCGCGAAGCTCGTCTCGGAGGAGCTCATCCGGCTCTCGCAGTCGTCGGCGGTCGCGCCGATCAGCATCACCGGCTTCCTCTGGATCACGTCCTCCGGGCTCTCGACCGCCATGGGCGTGTTCGACACGATCTACAACACGCGCGAGCGCCCCTGGTACGTGCGCAGGGCGATCGCGGCGGCGTGCGTGATGGCCAGCCTCGCCGTGGTGCCCGTGGTCGCAGGCGTCGGCGTGCTGATCGGCACGCTCTCCGGATCGATCGGCGCCCGCATCGTCGCCTTCGCCCTCCCCGGGGGCCTCGTCATCTGCATGGTCGCCGCCTTCTTCAGGATCTCGATCCAGCGCCCGAACATCGAGCGACGCCGGATCTTCCCGGGCGCGGTGCTCACGGTGGTGCTCTGGTCCGCCGTGTCGACCCTCTTCTCGCTCTACGTGGCCACGCTCGGCCGCTACGCCACGTTCTACGGGAGCCTCGCGACCGTCGCGATCTTCCTGTTCTGGCTGTGGCTCCTGGCGCTGGCGCTGCTCATCGGAGGCGAGCTGAACGCGCGCCTGGAGCGAGAGCGCGCCGGCGTGACGTCGATCCCACCCCCCGGCAAGTGGAGCGCGCTCGCGCTCTCCGACCTGCCCGAGTTCTCCGACCTGCCCCAGGGCGTCACGCCGCCGCCCCAGAGCGTCACGCCGCTGCCCCTGAGCACCACCCTCCCCCAGGGCGCAGCGCTCCCCCGCGGGGCCGCGGCGCGGCTCGGCGACGCCCAGGGCGCGGGCGGCGCGGACGAGGACGAAGCGCGCGGCGCACCGAGCTCGCCGCGCGAGCACCAAGCCGCTGGGTAGGCCGAAGCGGCGAAGGCCGACGCCCCCGGCGGCCGCGCGCTGAAGGACGGACGGTCGACGCGCGACGGTTCGGCTCGGCACGGGCGGTGAAAGCGCCTTCGCTCGTCCGCCACTCGGCGCTCACTCGGCGCGCATTCGCACGGTGGGTGCGCGCAACTCGCGCAGGGGCATGTCGAGGGCGGGCGTGAGGGGGAGCAGTCGAGCGTGCACGCGCACTACGGAGCGGGGGGTGACGGGGGCGGCGACCGACGCGCCGCGCCTTTGCCGGGCGACGCCGGGCTGTACTTTCTGGGGGCGCTGCACGAGCTCGTCGCCGTCGGCCTGCACCGCCCCGCGCTCGAGGCGCTGTGCGCAGGGCAGCGCGACCTCGCGGAGCCGCCCATCGACCGCGCGTACCTGCTCAAGATCCTCGACGAGGAGATCTGCCGCCAGTTCGGGCATCCGCTCCGGCCGCTCATCGAGCTCGTGCTCAACGCGGCCGACGCGGCCCGCGCGCCGCAGCCCGTCGTCGACGTCGCCGTCACCGACGGGCGCGTCGAGGTCAGCGACGCCGGCGCCGGCATGGGGCTCCGGGCAATCCTCTCACGGCTGCTCATCCCGTTCGCGACGGACAAGCGGCCAGGGATCGATCTCGGCCGGTTCGGGGTCGGGTTCTTTTCCGTGCTCGGGCTGGGGCTCTCGGATCCGGAGAGCTTCAGCCTGCACCTCACCACCGGCGACGGCGTCGAGGGCTGGGCGATCCGCGTCGTGGCCTGGCCCAGCGCGGGCGACGCGAGCAGCGCGCCTGCGGCCGCCTCGGAGGAGCTCGGGCAAGCCCGCGGCCGCGCGTCGCCCGAGCTCACCGCCGCCCTGATGTGCTCGGTGCGCCGGATCGCGCCGCTGCTCGGGACGCGCGTGCGCGTCACCTCGGCGCTGCTCGAGACCGCCACGGTCCGCGCTTACCTGCGCGACGCGCTCCACTTCTTCCCCGCGAGCCGCGCCCTCGTGCTGCTCGACGGCGCGGCCGTGAACGACGGCCGGCTGATCTCCGGCGGGCAGCTCATCCAGGAGCGGGTCGCGGTCGCGGTCGCGCCCCAGCCCCCCGGCGCGGCCGCGCTGGAGTCGCGGCCCCACCTCGAGGAGGAGCGCGACGACGCGCTCCTCGCGCGGTTCCACGTCGGCGGGCGAGGGCTGCTCCCGAGCATCTCGGCGGCCACCTTCCATGCCGGGGTCAAGGTCGACGCCTGCCTCGCCCTCGCCGAGCTCGCGCTCATCGATTTCCCGGCCGCCGTGGAGCTCACCGAGGGGCGGGACGCGCTCAAGGTCGGGCCCGAGTTCACCGCGGTCGCGACGGCGTTCTACCGGCGCCTCATCGAGCTCGCCGCGGCGAGCGGCGAGGGCCGTCGCACGCGCGACAGGCTCGCCGAGATGGCCGCCCAGATCAGCGCGCTCATGCTGCAATCCGCGGGCTGGGACGAGGTCGCCCTCGATCTCGCGCGCGCCCTGCTCGGCCCCGGGCGCTGCATGGTGACCCCCGAGCGGCGCGAGGCGCTGCTCGGGTTCCTCGGGCCGAGCGTGGCCGAGCGGCTGTTCGTGCCGGAGAGCTTCTGGGCGGAGCGCGAGTGGCAGCCTCACCTGCCCGGCGAGCGCGAGCTGCTCGAGGACGAGCTCGAGATCGACGCGCCGGAGACGCTCTCGGCCCTGGCGCGGCGCCGCGGCGACCTCGGGGGGCTGCCGCTGCTCGTCGCGCGGGCGACGAGCCCGCACACGACGATGGTCGCCCTCTGCCGGAGCCGGCTCCAGCCGGATCGCGGCGCGGGCGCGGCGGCGCGCCGGGCGCCGGGCGCGCCGCCGCTCCCCGACGCGCCGGGGCGGCGGCCGGCCGGGCCGCTGCCGTGCCTCGGCACGCGCCGGCTCCTGCTCATCCGCGACGACAGCGCGGCGGTGCGGCGCCCCTCGGGCTGGAGCGACTGGTACGCGCTGCGGGCCGCCTTCGACCGGGCCTCCGGGGTGCGCGAGGCCGATCTCGAGCGCGATCTCATCGTCGGCGAACCCGTGGACGGGACGGCCTTCGCGGCGCCCCGGCCCGGCGAAAGGACGTCTGGAGGCGAGCCATGACCCAGATCTCGTACGGGCTTTTCTCGGAGCTCTTGCTCGTGCGGATCCACGGGCGCGCCGAGGCCTACCTGCAGGCGAGCAGCGCGGAGCGCCTCGCGCTCGTCGCCGCCTGCCGCGGCGAGGCCACGGTGCCCGACCTCGCGCAGCGCATCCTCTCGCGCACCATCTACGCGCAGGCGTCGTCGCGCATCGGCCCGCTCCGCGAGCTGCTCCAGAACGCGCTCGACGCGTCGCCGCCGGGCGCCCGCATCGACGTCCGCTCGTCCGAGGACGGGCGCGAGATCTCGGTCACCGATCAAGGCCGCGGCATGAGCCGGACCGAGCTCCTCGCCGACCTGCTCGTGCCCTTCCGGAGCGGCAAGGCGGGCGAGCCCGACGCGATCGGCGAGCACGGGATAGGCTTCTTCTCCGTGCTCGAGATCGCGCCGTGGATCGAGGTGGTCACGGCGACGCCCTCGGGCGGGCACCGGCTGCTCGTCGCGCCGCTCGGCGGGGGGCCGCCCTACGAGGACTTCTCGTGGACGCTCCTGTCCTTGCCCCGCCCCTCGCCCGCGCCGTACGCGGACGGCGGCCGCGCGGGCGTCCCCGCGTCGCCGCGCGCCTCCGAGCCGCCGCGCCGCCCGACGACGGGCACCTCGGTGAGGCTGTCGCTCGCGCAGCCGATCTCGCGGCCCGCGCTCGCCGCGGAGGTCGCCGCGGCGGTGGGGCTGGTCGACGCGGCCGTCGCGCGGATCTACGTGGACGGCGCGCTCGTCAACACGGCGCGCGGGCGCCTCCGCCGCGCCGCGGAGGTGCCGCTCCGGCTCCCGCCGTCGGGCGAGCTCTGCGGGGCGGTCGAGCTGCTCGTGGGCCGGGGCGAGGGCATCGAGCCGCAGCTCACGATCACCCAGAAGGGGCTCACGGTGGCGGCGCGGATCGATCCCTTCCCCGGCCCCGAGCTCGGGCTTCACCGCGAGCTCGCGCGGGCGATCACGGCGGCGGGCTTCGGCCTGGTCGCGGAGCTGCCGCTCGGCGTGCCGCTCAACAAGGGCCGCTCCGCGGTCGCGGCGACCGCGTCCACGGCGGTCGAGGCGGCGCTCGTCGCGGCCTTCGAGCGGTTCGTCCTGCGCGACGCCCTGTACGACCGCGAGCTCCTGCGCGCGGTCGATCACCGCCTCTCCTCGGTCCTCGACCGGCTCCTCCACGCGGCGCTGCTCGGCGAGAGCATCACGATCGCGTCCGCGCAGGCGGTGGACGAGATCGATCCGGTCGCGCGCACCCCCACGGTGGCGGCGCCCGAGCACGTCATCCGCTTCGCGAGCGGGCTGCTCGACGCGCCCCTCTTCCGGTCGATCGTGGTCGACGCCGGCCAGCGGCCCTCGGGGGCGGCGCTGTCCCCGCCCGGCCAGGTCCACTACCGGAGCGCGCCGCTGACGCTGCGCGAGCTGCTCCAAGCGCACCGGACCGGCGCGCTCCGCCCGCTAGAGGCCGCGCCGTCGCTGTCGTCGAGCCAGGTCCGCAGCACCGCCCGCTGGCCGCTCGGCGCCTCCGGTCCGGGGCCGGAGCTCGCCGTGGGGCGGGAGACGCCCGGCGTGCGGCCCGGGGAGCTCGTGTACCTCGCGCTCGACGAGCCGCTCGCGCAGGCGTTCTGGCGGCGCCTCGCGAGCGAGGGCGCGGCGTCGCAGCCCCTCCAGGCCGCCGCCGGGGCGCCTCCGCGGGCGCCGAGCGCCGCCCCGTGCCCGATGCCCCGCACCTCGCGCGAGGCGCTCCTCAAGACCGCGATCGACGTGCCCGGCGTCCGCGCCGTGGCCGCGGTGATGACGATCATCGAGCGGCTCGACGCGGCGATCTCCGAGTCCACGGACCTGCCGGCGTCGCCGATCTGGGTGCACCAGGACCTCTACGGCCCCGACGAGATGGCGCACACCGACGGGAGCGGGATCAGCGTGAACCTCGCGTCGGCGCGGGTGCGGGCGCTGCTCACCGCGGTGCTCCTGCGCGACGACGCGGTCGCCTTCACGGCGCTGGCGGATCTCCTGCTCCACGAGAAGACGCACGTCTCGCTGGCGAGCTACGTCCCGCGCCCGACGGCCGAGCACGGCACGAGCTTCTACCGCCGCAAGGACTGGATGCGCCGCCGCCTGCTCGCGGCGATCGCGAGCGGCGCGGTCGCCGACCCGATGCGCTGGCTCGCGGTGGCGCGCCGGGGGCTCGCGAGCGCGGCGCTGCCGGCGCCGTCGGAGCTCTCGCGGGCGTTCCTCGCGGCGGCCGCGGCCGCATAACGCATCACGCTTGTCAGAGATAGGCTGTTCGACCTGCGCGAGATCGCCACGGGGCGTCGCGCGAACGGGCGCTCGGAGGACCCGAGCGCCCTCATGAAGCGTTGAAACTCCATGTGGCAGCGGACCTGCGCCTCGGTCGGCCCGAGCTCAGGTACGCAAACCATGATCACCGTGACGCGCCGGCACAACCCGACACAGTTCCAGCAACGTGGAACCGTTCCGGCGCGCTTCCCCGAACCGGCTCAGCGGGAGACGAGGTCCTGCATCCAGGCGACGTCGTCCGGCGTCGTCTCCTGGAGCTCGCCGGCCCACTCCTCGTCGGTCATGCGCTGGAAGTCTCCGGTGATCTTCTCGAAGTACGAGGAGGCGAGCCCCACGAAGGCGCGCCGCGCGCCGCACGGATCGGCGGTGACGACCATGAGCCGCGGCCGGCCGGTGCCCACGTGCAGCACGCGCCCGACCGGCGCGCCGCCCTCGTCGGTCGGCTGCGTGTGCACGTCGGCGATCGTCGGGTCCTCGGCCACGGTCTGGAAGACGTCGTAGAAGAGCCCGGCGTACCAGCCCTCCGCCCCCTCGTCCGAGCCGCAGCCGTGCTGAATCCGGACGGCCTGGTTGATGAAATCGAGGTGCCCCGCCGTGAGCGGCACCCCGGCGCGCTCGTTCTCGGCCATCTCGCCGAGCGTCCGCGCGACGCTCTGCAGCCGCGCGAAGTACGCCGGCACCCGCTGGTTCAGCCCCGGCGAGCCCGATAGATCGAGCGCGTCGACGACGCGCCCGCCTTGCTCCGCCAGCTCGGCGATGCGCGCATAGAACGCCGGGTACGGGTCGACGTAGGCGTCAGGGAACTCGCACGTGGCGCCGCTCGTGTACGACTGCTTGGCGTAGAGCAGCGTGTCGTGCCGGAGCTCGGCCCACGAGGCGAGCTGGGTGTTCAGGAGGCGCCGGCCCCACGCCTCGGTCTTCGCCACCGCGGGCAGCCCCGCGGTGTCGGCGAGCGCCTTCGCCGGCGACAGCTCCCGCAGCGCGCCGAGCCAGCGGTTGTAGAGGTTCTTGCTCCAGAAGTCGCCGGGGTGCGCGTCGACGAGCACGCGCATCATGTGCAGGTCCGGCGCGTAGGGGAACTGCCCGAGCTCGGGCGCGAGCAGCTGTCCCGCCTGATCGTTGCCGAGCGCGGCGAAGCCCACGTCGAGCGGGCTCGGCATCATGCGCTTGACGGTGCCGCCCTTCACCCGATCGTAGACCACGTTCGAGAAGACGTGGGAGTCGACGACGTACCGCTGGCCGAGCAGCGCGAAGCTCGACGAGAGGGGCATCGTACCCTTGTCGAGGCCGTTGATCATGATGTGGCTCGAGATCCGCTGCGTCCCGTGGCCCTTCTTCACCACGACGTCGATGATCTGCTCGTCCGAGAGCCCGGCGAGGCCGGCGGCGTCGGCGAGGCCGAGGTCCGTGAGCAGGACGTCGAGCTCGGGCAGCGTCATGTAGTCGCTCTCGCCGACGAAGGTCTGGACCGTGTCGTCGATGCGCGTGTACCGGGCGAGGGTGTTCTGGTCGGCGAGGGCGCGCAGCGCGTAGGCGCCCTCGAGCTGCCGCCGCTGGAGGATCTGCGTGCCGTCCTGCTGGGTCTCCAGGAAGCGGAAGTCGACGCGGCCGAGCCACATCATGCTGCGGAAGTAGCGCTGGAGCGCCGGTGCGTCGGTGTAGTGGCCGCGGGGCTCGAACTGTGAAAAGTCCATGATCCGGCCTGTGCCGAAGAGGCGCACGTTGCCCGTGCCCTGGTGGGCCTTGGCGCCCGCGACGAGCTCGTCGATCTTCGCGGCGTCCGCGCCCGCGACGGGCGCGACGGGCGCGTCGTTCAGGAGCGAGAGCGCCACGGCGGTGAAGAGGTCCACGTCGGCGCGCGCCTCGGCGCCGAGCTCGCCGGCGGCGCCCGCGGCGAGCCGCGCGCGCATCTCCTCGAGCATGGCCCCGAGCTCGGGCGCGAGCGCGGCGAGCTCCACGTCCTTCAGGATCGCGTCGTACGAGCGGTGGACCGCGTACAGGATGGAGTCGGCGGACACGTAGAGCGGCAGATCGAGCGCGTAGATGCTCGCGTAGCCGTAAGTGAAGGTCGGGAAGGCCTTCTTCTCCGAAATGACGAAGCCGTTCGCGGAGAGCTTCGCGAGCTCGTCCTGGTCGAGGGCGAGCGTGGAGCCCTGGACGAGCGAGAGGCCCTCGGCGTCCGCCGGCGCGTAAGGCAGGCCCGAGGCGAAGGGGACGGCGTACCTCGAGGCGAAGTCCTCCGCGGTCATGTTCGCCGAGGACTCCTGCTCATCGAGCAGCGCGTTGAGCTCCGCCTGCTGCTCGGGCCCGAGCGGCGCAGGGGGCTGCTCCGATTGCGTACCGCCGCTCTGCGTACCGCCGGTGTCGGGCTGCTGGTTGCTCTCGCCGGAGCAGCCGCCGGCGAGCGCAAGGAGGATCGGGACGACGTGAAAGTGAAGAAGCATTTTGCGCATCGTGTTTCCCTTCCAGAGCGCGCCTCCAGTGCGCGGGGCGCGGCGACCCCGCTACGGGCAAGGACAGTGCCGCGGGCGCGAGGCGCGCTCCCGTCCTCGTCCGAACAGGAAAGATCTGCTCCGATGCATCAGGATACGACTCCATCGGGAGGGCACGCCGCCGAGGAGGACCGGCGCGATGTCGCCGCGCCGGGATCGGATCGGGCCGCTCGCGATCTGCGCTTTGCGCGGAGAGCGCGTGGATTGACCATGAAGACCGTCGGCGAGAAGAAGCTCTCGTGTTGTCCTGACGACTCTCCTGCTCACTCTTCGCGCCGATCGGTGCTTGAGGGACCGCCGCTCGTGAGCCGCCCATGACTGTCGATTTCTTGCTCCCCATGACAAAATGGGAACACCGCTGTTCAACGGGGCCCCGAGGAAACTTGGCGGCCCCACGCACGATGAGCGTGACGGCGGCGAATCGGATCCACTACAAGGGGCGCCGGAGGCCAACCATGACCATCACGTTCTATTACGCCCCTCAGTCCAGCGCTGGTCGCATCCGCATCTCGCTCGCCGAGCTCGGCGTCCCCCACGAGGCCGTCCGGGTCGATCTGCGCGCCGGAGACCAGAGGAAGCCGGAGTTCCTCGCGCTCAACCCCAATGGCCAGGTGCCGACCCTCGTGATCGACGGCACGCCGATGTTCGAGTCGGTGGCGATCCAGATCGCCCTCGGCGAGCGCTACGGCGTCCAGAAGGGCCTGTGGCCGGCCCCCGGCTCGCCCGAGCAGCTCATGGCCCTGACCTGGCTCGTCTGGGGACAGGTCAACGTCACCAGCGCCCTGTACCGCTACATGAAGAACACGAGCGAGTGGTTCCCCAAGGAGCAGCAGGACGCCAAGCAGGCCGAGGCCGCGCTGAACGAGGTGCGCGGCCTGCTCCGCATCCTCGACAGCCGGCTCGACGGCCGCCCGTACGTCACCGGCGAGCGCTGTACCCTGGCGGATCTCGATCTTGCGTCCGTGCTCGGGTGGGGCCTGTCGATGACCAAGATCGACACCTCGGATCTGAAGAACCTGAAGGGCTGGCTCGGCCGCGTCATGGAGCGCCCGGCCGTGAAGGCCGCCATGGTCGACGACTGAGCCCGCGGGCGCCTCGCTCGCCCCGAGCGGGCGAGGCGCCGCCGCCTCTTCACCGCCCGCGCGGCCCGCGCCGACCGTCACGCGCGCTGTCGACGTCATGTCGGCGCGCGATGTCGCGGCCCGCGCCCCGAGCGCCCTTGCGCGCGCCCGACACATGCTAGAACTCGGCCGCAATGACGGTCCTCCAGGTCGCCGACCTCAGCTTCGGTTACGGCGCGGACAGGCTCTTCCAGGGCATCACCTTCTCCCTGGAGCAAGGCCAGCGCGCCGCGCTCGTCGCCCCGAACGGCGCGGGCAAATCGACGCTGCTCCGCCTTGTCACCCGCGAGCTCACCCCCGACACGGGCTCGGTCGTGATCCGCAAGGGGATCCGGTTCGCGTACTTCCGGCAGTCGCACGAGCTCGCGGCCGAGGGCACGGTGCTCGACGCCTTCCTCTCCGGCTTCTCCGAGGTGCTCGAGCTGCGCCACGCCCTCACCGCGGCGCAGCACGCGGCCGCCAGCGGCAGCGAGGCCGACCTCGCCCGCCTCAGCGATCTCACCGACCGCTACCACATCGCCGGCGGCGACGACCTCGAGCGCCGCGTGGAGATCATCGCGGCCCACCTCGGGTTCTCGCCCGCCGACATGGATCGCCCCGTCGCGAGCCTGTCCGGCGGCGAGCGCGGGCGCCTGCAGCTCGGCGTTGTGCTCGCCATCGAGCCCGATCTCCTGCTGCTCGACGAGCCCACGAACCACCTCGACATCGAGACCATCACCTGGCTCGAGAAGCACCTCGCGGGCCTCGGCGGCGCGCTGCTCTGCGTCTCGCACGACCGCGCGTTCCTCGACGCCGTCTGCCCGCACACGTTCGAGCTCGGGCAGCGCAGCTTCCGCGCCTACCCGCTCAAGTACAGCGACTACGCGCTCGCCCGCGAGGAGGACCTCGCCCGGGAGCGGGAGCTCGCCGAGCGGCAAGAGGCGTTCGTCGCCAAGACCGAGGACTTCATCCGGCGCAACATCGCCGGCCAGAAGACGAAGCAGGCGCAGAGCCGGCGCAAGATGCTCGACAAGCTCGAGACGATCGACCGGCCCGAGGACGTGTGGGCGACCGCCGAGAGGGTCCGGTTCCGGTTCGCGCCCGCCCCGCGCAGCGGGGACATCGTGCTCGACGCGCGCGGGCTGGGCGCCTCGCGCGGCGGGCGCACGCTCTTCTCCGGCGTGGACCTCCTCCTGCGGCGCGGCGACCGCGTCGGGATCGTGGGGCCCAACGGGACCGGCAAATCGACGCTGCTCAAGCTGCTCGCGGGCGCGGGCGCGCCCGAGGACGCGGGCGACGTGCGGCGCGGGACGAACCTCTGCCAGGGCTACTTCGACCAGCACCTCGGCTCGCTCGACCCGTCGAGGACCGCGGTCGAGGAGATCCGCAGCGTGCGGGCCGACATGAACGTCGACGCGACACGCCAGTACCTGTCGCGCTTCCGCTTCTACGGGGACGACGCGCTCCGGAAGGTGCAGGGCTTCTCCGGCGGCGAGCGGAGCCGGCTCGCGCTCGGCAAGCTGCTCCTCGAGCCGCGCAACCTGCTCTTCCTCGACGAGCCGACGAACCACCTCGACATCCCCGCCGCCGAGATCCTCGAGGAGGCGCTCGCGGGCTTCGAGGGCACGGTGCTGCTCGTCTCGCACGACCGCAGGTTCCTCGAGGCGGTGACGACGCGCATCGTCGCGGTGCGCGAGGGGCGCGTGGACATCTACCCCGGCGGCTTCCGCGACTACCGCGACAACCTCGAGAAGCTCGCGGCCGAGGCGGAGGAGGCGGAGCGCGCGCGCGAGGAGGGCGAGAGGGCGAAGGGCGCGCGGGGAGCGCGGAAGGCGGCGAGCGCGCCGCCGCCGCGCGAGGAGCCGCGGGCGGAGGCGGCGGACAGGGGCGCGAAGGCTCCTGGCCGCGCGGTGCGGCGGAGCGGCGCGACGATGCCGCCGCCGGACGACGCGGGCGCGGGCGACGCGGCGGCGCGGCGCCGGGCGTTCGAGAGCGACAAGGCGGCGGCGCGGGCGACGGAGCGCAAGCGCAAGCGGGTCAAGGAGCTGGAGGCGGAGATCGCGGCGGGCGAGTCGCGGCTCGCGGAGATGCGCGAGGCGCTCAAGCAGGACCCGGGCGGCGACTGGGCGAAGCTCGCAGCGGCGGCGCGCGAGGAGCAGGCGCTCGCGAAGCGCGTCGACGCGGCGATGGCGGAGTGGATGGCCCTGAGCGAGGAGCTCGGGGCCGCGGCGACGTTGGGAGGCGAGGCGTGAGGCGGGCGGGGGGCCCGCGAGGGGGGCGCGCCGCGGGGGCCCGCGTCGCGGGGGTGCTGCTCGCGCTCGCCGCGGCGGCGCTCGGCCCGGCGTGCAAGGAGAAGCGCGACGACGGGACCACGCCGGCGCAGGCGGTCGCCGAGCTGCCGCCGCTCGAGCTCCGCGACGACACGGCGAACCTGATGCTGACGTGGATCGACGAGAAGGGCGACACGCACGTCGAGATGCGCCCGGCCGACGTGCCGGCCGAGGGCCGCGCGCTCGTGCGCGCCATGCTCTCGGACCGGACGGAGGGGACGCGGGACGCGTTCTACGTCGCGGATCTGACGCAGAAGCGGCCGGACGGCACGTATGCGGTCCGGACGATGCCGCGGAGGGAATGGGAGTCGCTGCTGGAGAAGCGGCGCGCCGAGCACCTCGCGAAGACGGCGCCGCCGCCCGCAGCGCCGGGCCCCGGCGCGTCTGCGGGCGCCGGCGCGCCGGGCGCGCCGAGCCACCTCGCGGGGGTCACGGTGATCATCTACGGCGCCTCGTGGTGCAAGCCGTGCCACCAGGCCGCGGACTACCTGCGCTCGAAGGGGATCGCCGCGGTGGTGAAGGACATCGAGGAGGACGCGGGCGCGGCCGCGGAGATGCAGGACAAGCTCGCGAAGAGCCACCAGCGCGGCGGCAGCATCCCGATCATCGACGTGCGGGGGCAGATCCTCGTGGGGTTCAGCCCGGGGGCCATCGACCAGGCGCTCGCGCGGGCGGCAGGCGGGACGACGCTCTGAGGGGGCGGCGGCGGGCCGCTGCGCTCGCCGGGGGCGCGGCGGTGCGCGCCGCGAGGGCGTGGGCGGCACGGGCCGCCGCCCTGCGCAGATGGAGCGTTCGACCGCGGCCGCAGCTCGAGCTCCGAAGCTCTGCGACTCCGGCACCTCGAGCTGGCGACCCAGGGCACTCACTCCGCGATCCACGCATTCAGCTCGTCGAAGAGCGAGGCGGGAAGCAGATGAGGGAACTCCTCCACGAACTGCGCGACGTCTTTCCGGAGCTGCCGCAGAGAGTCCTGCTGCATTTGGCCAACGGCGCGCAGACTATCGTCACATCGCAAGCGTAACCACTCGACATCCAGACGCGGAACGTCTGCAGTCCGCTCGAGGACGAGCAAACAGGCCCGGAGTCGCTCGACCGTTTCAACCGTGGGCATAGAACCGCCTTGCTTGCTTCAGGGAGTGTTGCAGAGCTGCGCTGGATGCCTCCTTGGTTCCGGCAAGAGGGGTCCGAGAGACCGGCCCGAACCCCACAGATCGCGGCCGGGCGGGCTCGAATACCACCTCCTGGTCGATCAGAGTGGCACCCCTCTCGCCGTCGAGATGACGCCGGTCAACGTCCATGACTCGAAGATGTTCACGCCCATGGTGGATGCCGTGCCGCCGATCGCGCGTCCTCGCGGCTGACCGCGACGACGCCCCAAGAAGCTGCACGCCGACAAGGCATACGACGACCCGGCCCTGCGCTTGGCTTGCCATCTGCACCACATCCTACCCCGCATTGCTCGCAAGGGTATCGAGTCGTCGGAGAAGCTCGGCCGCTATCGATGGGTCGTCGAACGGACGATCGCATGGCTGCGTCGCTTCCGGCGCCTGACCGTACGCTACGAACGGCGGGCCGACATCCACCGTGGGTTCCTCAAGCTCTCCGTTTGCCTGATCTGCCTCATTTACGCCCGGGCTCGCCTTTGTTAGGTGCTCTTACTCAACGTGGACCATCGGTCCGCAGCGTCGAGTTAAGCGGCCGCTGGCGTGGGCTCCCGCAAGGTCCGGTGCCTCGGCACAGGCAGTCGGTGAGACAATCACCTGGACTCAGCCCTTGTGGGCGTCGATGCCCATTTCCACCGCTGTCACTGGCTGCGATCTGCGCCAGCTCCTGGATCGAACGTGGCGATTATTTTCTGCAGATTCACAACAACCTGAGTCCTGAAACGAAGACGCTCACACAACCTCTCCGCAACGAATACAACAACACTCTCATACATCCGATCGTAACTGGAGAGGCGCATCCCAGATTCGAACGCCACCAACTTCAACTGGTACATATACTCAGAAAAATTAATTCCACAATCATCACCCAGACCGTGATCTCCAATCAATACAACCTCAATATCGAGGAGCCTACCACGGTAAAGAATTCCAACATCAGTCTCTTCTTTCACCAGAGAGCAGCCGAGAATCTCGGTGAGAGCGCTGAGGAGCACCCCTTCATCGCCGCAAAAATCAACGAACACACTCATCGGCCTGGACATGGTCACCTCGGAGTCCATCTGAAGAAATACCCATCACCAATCATCGTGAGACCGTCAAGCTTGCCCCGTGAGATACCCAGGGCTCTCGCTGCGCCCTTCTCTGCTGCTTCCTTGGTGAGTCCGGTACCACGTGCATCCATGATAATCTCACGTGCCTGACCCCCGCCGCGAATGGAGTCATTCACGACGTTCTTCACAGTACCCGGGCCTGCCCCTGGGTCCAGCGGCCCGCGCTCCTCGTCGCCCGGGCGAGAGAGAGAGAGAGAGTGCGGTATGAAGATGCGCTAGAGCATTACCGCGTTCACGAGCATCGGCTCATGAGCATCATGCCGGCGCGAGAGAACCGCAGCAGGAGGTCGTGTTGATGGTTCTCATGGGACGACCTGAGGCGGCGCTTCAGGATCTCCTTTCTTGTTTTCGGATCAAATGGATTACCGACGCTCACGCCGGCTTCGAGCATGCGCCGAACGACCTCGTGCGCGACCTCGTTATCTTCGATGATAACCCCATGATTCGTGCTAATGTCGACGATCGCATACTCCTGGCTCGAGGAGTCGCCGCCTTCGACTTCGCTCAGCATGTAGCACTCCTTGTCCGATTGCCACATATGCTCAAACTCTTTCAGCCTATTGTCGTCCATGTTCCAATTCCCTCTACTACTTCTTGGGCGAGGCTGACCAAATGCAATCACGTTCATATCATGCTCTATCACTGTAGACACGCTCTGTGGCGAGCCCGCCTTGCGCAAATCCTTAAGGAATCCGAGATCCTGCTCGCTGGGCCCGTAGTCACCGCCCTTTGGATGAGTGTGACTGTTGAGACGGATGTTTGGCCCAATGGGCGGCCTGACCCTTGCGACGGACCCAGAGTAAATCCAGTACGTGCCGCCTCCACCACCTCGTCCCATTCCGGTTCGATAGACCAGAGCGAACTCGACTCTGAACTCCTTCTGCAGCGACCACATATCCATTGGGGTGAGGCGTCTTGAGATCATGACTCCGACTTCGCCGGGTGGCTCGGAGACGATGATGGATGGACTCCGCTGCTCAAGCGTCGCGATGGGGCGCCCTCCTGGGGAGCTGAAAGCCTTGCCGGACGGTAACACGGAGGATGCTGACAGGCCTGGGGTGCTCTCTCGCCCCTCATCCTTCCCCGCCGCCGGTCTCCACGTCGGCGAGATATTCGCCCTGGCGGCGGAGCTGAGAGCCCGAACATCGGAACGGAGCATGAAAATCGCTCCTGCAAGCTGGATCGCACCCACGACGGCCCCAAGGACGGGGTTCTCCTCCGTCAGGTATCGATAGACTGCGGCGGTCTCAGGGGACATCCTGTCGGTCGGACCGCCGCTGCTCCTTCCAGGCGGCACATAGGTAGCTCCGGCCGGGCCTGTTCCTCGTCCCGGCGGGGTCGAGTGAGTCGCTCCCGGAGACGATGTGCTCGTCTCGGGAGGCGGCGCAACCTGTAGCTCACCGATCTGCTTGATGTCCTTCCTGTCGCCGAAGATGCTTCTTGTCCTGTGCTGGACAGGCTTCACCGTGTCATCGTCAGCGGATACGGTCTTCAGCTGAAACCTGAGGCCAGCCTTGAATTATCAACCTCTTTCGACTCCGTCCCATTGGCGTCCACCAGCCGTATCGGATTCCCCCGCACGTACTGATACAGGTTCGGCCCATCTACAATCCCCGCCGGATCTGCGCTCGTCCACCTCCCCAGCCACGGCGCGTAGTACCGTGCCCCGTGGTCGTAGAGCCCCGTCTCCTCGTCCTTCTCCTTGCCCGTGTACCGGTACCTCCTCTGCGAGACCTCGATCCCCGACGCCGCCGACCAGTACGCCGTCGTCCCATAGGGATGGTACTCCTCATAGCCGATCACAAGCCCCGCCCCGTCGACCTCCAGCGACGCCGACCCGAGGTGGTTATCGAGCTGATACCGCACCCGCGGCGTCACCGTGAACGGCCCCGACGTGTCGACCGTCTTGGTCTCCACCATCGCCACCCGCCGCGCGCCATCCATCACGTGCAGCGTCTGCCGCTCCAGCACCAGCCCCGACCCGTTGCGCCTCCGGTACACCTCGTAGCCGCCGAGGTAGATGCGCTCGTCCACAAGCCCGTTGTGCTCCCAGACCTTGCGCACGCGCTGCCCCGCAGCGTCGTAGTCGTAATAGACATCGCCGCCGCCGTCGAGGTCCGTGCTCCGCACCTGGTCTTTCTCGTCCCAGGTCAGCGCCGTGATGTGCGGCATCGACGTCATGTTGCCGTGCGCGTCATACGCATAGTTGCGGAACGGCCCGTTCACCGGGTCCCCGGTCGTGCTCGTCAGCCGGTTGTTCTCCGTCTCCTGGTACGCATACCACCGCGTCCAGCTTCCCGTGCCCGCCTGGTGCACCATCCTCTGCAGGTTGCCCACCGCATCGTAGACATACTGCTCCGTATAGTTCCTCAGCGCCTGCGCGTCGTTCGCGTGCGGCAGCGACTGGATCGGCAGGTCGTTCTGGTCACGCGGCGCGTCCGACAGCCCGCCCGCATGCTCCCGCCCCGTCGCCTCGATCAGCCGGTAGACCGCGTCGTACACGTACTGCGCGCTCGGCGATACCACCGCGTTGTTGAAGAACACCGTCTGCTGCGCGCTGTCCCCGATCTCCACGATGTTCCCCACGGGGTCGTACACATACGTGAGGTTCTGCAGCACCGCGCTGTCCGAGCTCCGCGTCGTCTTCAGGCGCGAGAGCCGGAAGGTCAGCGGATCGTACGTGTACACCGTGAACGTGCCGTTGCCGTAGTCGATCCGCTCTCGCTGGCCCTTCGCGTCGTAATCGATGTTGTCGACGAACGTCGTCCACGCCACCCCGCCTCGAATCCGCGCCTCCACCCGCTCCAGCAGCCCCGCCTCGTTGTACGTCGGCTTGACCTCGCTAGCACCCGAGGCGGTCAGGCCATCTGGGGCGGTCAGGCTGGTTGGGCGGTTCAGCGCATCGTACGCCGTCTGCGTGCCGAAGCTCTCGGTCTCCAGCAGCGGGTCAGCCGCCGTCGCGATGGCAGCCACATCCGTCAGCGCCGACAGCACCGACCAGTCGGCGTCCGCGTGCACATCGCTGCGCAGCCGGCGCGAGGCCTGCAGCAGGTTGCCCTTGAAGTCGTACGCCTGGCTTGTCACCACACCCGCGCCATCATACACCTGGTACGCCCGCCCGCGCAGGTTCAGCGCCGTCGCCTGAGGGTGCGCTTCGCCGTAGACGTAACGGCGCGCCAGCCGCTCGCTGCCCGAGCCGAGCTGCACGTGCTCGTGCGTCGGCCGGCGCAGCCCATCGTACGACGAGCGGTAGACGAACCCACGCCCGTTCCAGGCGCGCAGCCGCTGTCCTGTCGCGCCCGCCAGCATCCACCGCTCGCCGCTGTCGTTGCTCTTCTGATAGAGCAGCTGCCCGCCCAGCCCGAAGCGATGCTGCATCGCCTCGTCGTCGCGCGCGTCCGTGATCAGGAGCGGCCGCCCCTCGATATCGAGCGTCGTCTGGGTGATGTACTCTCCCTCGGCCCCGTTGTCCGCCACCGCGCGGAACACCCGCCCCAGCGCGTCCAGGTGGCTCACCGCCGGCGTCCCGGCGTGCGCGGCCGCCAGGTTGGCTGCGCGGCGCTCCGGATCGCCCGCCGGCAGCGCCTGCCGCGCCGCGTACCACGCGCTCTCCAGCACCGTGTCGTTCGGATCGTGCGACGTCTGCTTCCACGCATCGAACACCACCCGCGAGAACGTGCCATTCGGCAGGTCGGTCCGGATGAGCCGGCCGAGCGGATCGTACCGCAGGACTGGCGTGACCCCCCACTCCACGAGCTCAGCTTCGTCCTCGTACTCGTTCGTCGCGCTGAAGAACGGCTCGTACTGCTTGACCGGATTGCCCTTGTTGTCCAGCACCGTGCGCCCGGTCCCGACCCAGCGCGACGTCGTGTGCGAAAAGACCAGGTCGCCCTGCGCGTCGTGCACCAGCGCGCCGTTCGCGTCGCGCTCGGGCGCGAGCCCTGGCTCGGCCTTCACCTTGCGCAGCACCTCGTTGCCCGAGCCGTCGGAGTAGCTGTATGTGTCCAGCCAGCGCGGGTTACCCGGTCCGTGCTGCTCGCGCGCGCGGGCGTGCACCACGTTCGGCTTGCCGGTGAGAACGAACCGCTCCAGGTCGTACGCGAACGTCGCCGTCGGATCCTCGCGCGTGTCGCCCTCACCGGCCCCCGACTTTCCCATCACCAAGATGGCCGTGACCCGGCCTAGCGCGTCGAAGAGCACCTCGCTCACGTTGCCATTGGCATCGGTGAGCTGCCGCGGGGCGAGGACGCGGTAGTCGGGGACGGCCTCCACGACGTTGCTCAGCGGGTCCGTCACCTCCGTCACGAGCAGGCAATACGGGTCGTAGGCGACCTGCGACGCATTGCCGAACGGATCGACGAACGTCGCCGGCAAGTAGAAGTGAGCCGCCGAAGGCACCGCCCGCCCCGAGGCCACCCAATAGTCCGGATCGTCCGGGAGCTGGACATAGCCCCCCTCCTCGAGCATGCCGCTCGTGACGCGGGTCCCGAACACCGACGTGATCAGCGAAGGCGTGAGGACCTTGGCGAAGCTCCCATACGGCAGCGCCCTGCTGCCGACCTCGCCGAACGGCAGCGGCCCCGTGAGATCGTCGCTCCAGTACCTCGTGCGCGCATGCTGCAACAGGCGCTTCTGGAAGCCCCCGCTCGGCGTCCCGTCGTACGCGAGCGTCGGCACGTCCTCCGCCGTGGCCGCCGCGTCGAAGACTGCCTGGAACCCGAGCACCCCCTCAGACCCGAGCGGCAGGCCGTGCAGCTCGTAGATCCGGGTCGCGGTCGGGACCCCGATCCGATAAGCACCCTCCTCGTCCGGGACCAGGTGCTTCACATCGTTCTCCGTCAGCGTCGCCTTCCCCTGCTCCTGCTCGGGGAACTCCGCCCACGCCGCCCGCCGGCGATACCCGATCTGCGCTGCCCGCAGGACCACACCGTAATTGTCGACTTCCAGCGTGAGCGCATGCGCCACGCGCGGATCGCTCTCGCTACGCTCGTAATGGTACTCCAGCGCCTCCCGCGCATGGGCGAAGAACACCGTGTGCGCATTGCCCACCGCGGGCTGGAGGCGCCGCATCGCGTAGCTGTGCTCCTTGACGACGTACGGACGCGGCTCCTCCGCCGACCCGTCGAGCGCGTAGACCTCCTGGCGGAGGGGCCGCCCCTTGAGCGCCCGGCACGCCTCGCGCATCTCCACGGCGCGGAGCCCCTCGGGAAGCAGCGTGTCCGCAAGGCGGACCGCCTCCGCGTCGCCGGCGTAATACTCGCTCTCGTACTGCGCCGAGATCTTCGCCCCCTCCATCCAGGCGCCGGTATGGAACCACGTCTTCGTCAGCACCGGCGGCAGGTGCAGCTCGGGATCGGCGTTTGCCGCGGGCGGCGCGAAGCCGGCCCCGCTGAACGCCGAGAACGACTCGGTGTCCCGCTGCTCCACCATGCCGAAGCCGCGCATCTCCCGTTCCACACCATCGTAGTCGCCGTGGTGGTAGGCATACGTTGTCACGAAGCGATGCCGCGAGATCGCGTCGAAGACCTCGACGCGCTCGATGACATGGACCACGAACGGCAGCCTCGTCACCCACCGTCGGCCAACCGCCCGGTCGGCGAGGTAGAACTTCGTCGACGGCGCATACGCCACCGTCGTAGTTCTGCCGAGGTTGTTCGCGATCGAGGTCAAGAGGTGCGGCTTCTTGCTCCCGAGCAGATCGATGTAGCGCACCCGCGGGCGCGCCCCGGGCAGCGACGAGGCCCACACCAGGCACCCGGTCCCGCAGCCGAGCAGATCGATCACCTCGACTGCCGCCAGATCGCTCACGTCGGGCAGCGGCGGCAGGATCACCGGTGCAGCCAGCGTATTGCCGGCGTTGTTCGCATAGAAGCGCACGCCGTCCGGGTGCAGGTAGACGATATCGGTCGTCCCCGAGCCGTCCACGTCGGCGAGGCGGATGCGCTTCGGGTCGAAGCGGCCCTCGTGATCGAACCGCATGCTGCCGCTCATCTGCACCTTCGCGCCGAAGCGGCAATATCCGAGGTTGGGCCAGTAACACACGTTGCCGTTCCGGATCCGCACGAGGTCCACCAGCCCGTCGCCGCTCATGTCGGCCAGGAAGATGCTCTGCGCCGCGTCGGCGAAGACGAGCGACGGCCCGCGCTCCTCGTCGCTCGGACGCGCGATCGTGATCGGCCGGTCGAAGCCGCCCTTGGCGAGCGACGGATACCACGTGAACGTGTCGGGCCCCGTGATCAGGATGTCCTCGTGCCCGTCGCCGTTCAGATCGATGAGGCGGACGTTCGGGTCGCTCCAGTCGACGTTCGGCTGCGACGCGAACGGGCGGAACGCCGCCCAGCCCGCGCCTTCGCGGTCGAAGTAGCCCGCCACCGGCCGCTCGAACACCACCCTCTCCTTGCGCCCATCTCCGTCGATGTCGAGCAGCTGCCCGCCGGAGACCGCCGGGCGAGATTGCAGCGGCCGCGCCGCGGACAAGAGGCCCCCGCCGAGGTTCTGCTTGTAATACAGCGCCTCGCCCTCCTCATTCAGCACGCCGGGCAGCGCCTCGCCGTCGAGATCGACCCACCGCCGCCCAGACCCCATCGTGCCGCCCGGCAGGTCTCGCAGACTCTCGGGGTCGAGCGACTTCACCTCGCGGTGAATCACCGGCTCGCTGTACGTCAGCGCGATCGGCGGGAGCGCCTCGCGGCTGTACGCCTGGGTCTGCGGATCGCGGAGATAGCCGGCCTGGGTCGCGGCGGTGAGGCGCGTGAGGTGAGGGCCCGGCACGTACGTGAGGTCGAGCGACCGCACGAGGCACGGCGTCTCGCCGAGCTCGGACATATGGTGAAACATCAGCACGCGACGGCAGAGCCGGTACGTGCGGATCTCGAACCCGGCGCGGTACACCGAGAACGGGAGCTCGGCGTCCCCGTCATCTTTCTGCCAGTTTTCAGCCTCATGGGGCCGCCTGCCGGCGTTTTTTTTGGGTCATGGGGCCACCCGCGCGGCGGAGTGATCCAGCTTATTTTGCAGGGTCATGGGGCCAGCTTCCGAGGTTTTTTGCAGCCTCATGGGGCCAGCTCGGGACGCCGCGGTCGGGATCTGAGACGGGCTCCTTCCGATGACGGCGCGGGTCGCCGTCGGAAGGAGGCCAATGCCCTACCGAGAGCTGATCATGGTTGACATCAAGGAAATGCTCCGCCGGCGTGCGGCGAGGCAGAGCGCGCGTCGTGTGGCGCGCGAGATGGGGTTCGATCTCAAGACGGTCGGCAGGTACTTCGATGCCGCAACGACGTTGCCACTGCCGCGCGACCGCGAGCCGATGGACGAGGAGATCCACGCGATCGCCCAGCGCGTGCAGACGCGCCCCGTGCTGTTACCGAGCACGCTCTTTGACGAGCGTGCGATCCGGCTCCGTGATGGCGTGCTGGGAATCCTCAACCATGTCAAGGCCCTGCGGCCGCCTCCAGCGGTGCCCCTGCGGGTAGCCGCTCCGCGGAGCGGCTACCCGCAGCCTCCGTACCGCCTCGATCGTTTCCACAACGTCGAGCGCGCTGAGCCCACATACCTGCATCCGCGTCCCGTCGGCAAACGCGAACCTGAGCCGCAAAGGCGGCGCCTCTCGGCGCTCCGGACGCACCACGACGGGCATGAGCGGGAAACTCTCGGCTGCCTTGGGGGCTCTTGGCAACGCGCCCTCGTCCGCACACTCACCTCCAGATAGCCATCGTTCGGCGGTGACCCGGCGGACACCGAGCTCCGTGGCGATCTCGGTCGGCGTCGCCCCCGCCCGGCAGCGCTCCTTGGCGTACGCCTCCGCCCGCCTTCGCAGCTCGCTCGGATACTTCCCACGCCTCTGCTGCTCTCAATGCATCGACAGCGCTGCACGCAGCCGCACTAGCACCCTGCTTCCTGGCATCGCTCGCTCCTCTGCGCCGAGGAGGGGAACGCCTCCTTCCGGCGCCGCATAACGTGCAGCCGAAACTGGCCCTGTCAAAAACGCATTCGGCGGAGCGGCTACGCGCAGCGCGTTCGTCCACAGATCCTGCGAAACAACCATCAATAGTAACCTGAACTCGATTCAACTTTGATTCAGCATTGGGTGCCACAGGGGAGGGAGGGGAAAGCACCAACCTGGAATCGATTCGGCCTTGTCATCTGCCCCCCCGGGTCACGTTCACGGGGGACCAGCACGGCCACATGATTCGCATATCTGTAAGGTGGCCTACGCGACGACGCGTCTCCGCTCAGTGGGACCCGGTCCAGTAATAGAAGGTGCCGCCCCTGCACATGGCGCAGGTATTCACGTCTCCCCGGCGGCCATGGTGGTGGCTGCTGATCCAGGTCGGCTGCCACCACGCCGGTGGGGTCAGAGGGCCCCAGTCGCCCTGGCCATCCAGCTGCCGGTGCTCCGAGATGGGTTGCAAGCCCTCCCTGCTCGCGACCTTCGCGAGCAGGGCCTCGCAGTCCTGGGCGGGCATGCTGGCCCGGAAATAATATTCCCAGTCCGGGAACATGTCTATGTCCTGCTCGTGGATGTCGCTCGCGCTCGGCGGAAGCCCTCCGCCAAACGGATCGCGTTTTTTTCCGTCGGCCTTACAACTCGACGCGCTCCCCCCAGCCAAGGCCAGAATGGAGAGCAGCGCAAAGGACGCGTATTTGGGGTAAAAGCAGACCATTCCCATGAGCAGGTGCACCCGGTTCTCATCCTACCATGTCACGGGTCCGACCGCGAGGCCACGGTCGCCCTTTTCGCTTGCACCACGCCCTGCCGCAGCCCCATCTGTCTTCGATCCCGCGAACGGGCCATCTTTCACAGCAGTGCTACTGTGCACGCCAGCGTTTCTGTGCGGCCTCCTCGTGATCACGCACTGGAGATAGCAGCATCCCGTCGCGCAGTATCTCGACAGAAAACAACTCCGTCTCTACACGAAATTCGACCCCCGGAAGCAGATCATGCCCGATCTTGGTTCGGCTCGCGCCCACGGCCGATCGGTGAGATTGGTCCGGTGGCACATCGAAATCCCAGATGTCGGTGAACGAACCCACTCCGCGAAACTCGTAGCCGCCATCACCGAACGAATATAGGGTTCCCGAGACGGTTGCTCGGGCGCCGCCGAGGCCATCGTTCACGATTGCGGCCCCGGACCAAGTGAAATCCGATGGTGATGCACTGTGTCTCGCTTGATCACGCAGCGCTTCGCGCAGCGTCGGCTCGGGGCCTGTCTTGAAGTCTGCATATCTAACGTTGTAGTCCGCGCCAGTCTCCATCGATAGCTTAGCTAGCTCATCAGCGGAGATGCGGTACGTGCCTCCGTTGCCGTACATATACTGTTCGAGCAGCGCATCCGAAAGATCCGACTTGCCCTTCAACAGAAATGCACCCCTCCACATCAAGTCCTCCCACGGGCCATACGGGCCTTCGTGGAACGAAGCTGTGGGCAACTCTCCCCAACGAAGGGGCATTCCTCCGTACTCAGGCTTGCTCCAATCTGTGATCGGAAAGCGCGTCTGCTGTTCGACGGGGACTAGACTACGGTGCTGCTCACGAACGACTTCGAGGCGCTCATTGTAGTCCATCGAGGGGTCTATCAGGGGAATGATTCGATCTTCTTCGCTGGGTGTTGCCGTCGTCTGGCCACCGGGCAGAGCAGAAGGCAGATCTCCCGCGTAGGAGAGGTTTTGCTGATCGGTCGTTCGCGTGTCATGTGGCAGCGGCGGGTCCAAGCCGGCCGGATCGAGGAATTTTACCGGGTTGTCTGTGGTATACCAGTATGAGCTCGCTGAAGCGTTGAAGCCGCTCGGGTCCGCCGCCGTCCACCTCCCGAGCCACGGCGCGTAGTACCTCGCCCCGTGGTAGTACAGCCCCGATTCCTCGTCCTTCTCCTGGCCGGTGTAGCGATACCGCTTTCGGCTCACCTCCGCCGCGCTGCTGGTCGACCAGTACGCCGTCGTCCCGTAGGGGTGATACTCCTCGTAGCCGATCACGAGCCCTGCCCCGTCCACCTCCAGCGACGCCGACCCGAGGTGATTGTCGAGCTGGTAGCGCACCCGCGGCGTTACCGTGAGCGGCCCCGAGGTGTCGACCGTCTTGGTCTCGACCATGGCCACCCGCCGCGCGCCATCCATCACGTGCAGCGTCTGTCGCTCGAGCACGAGCCCCGCCGCGTTGCGCTTGCGGTAGACCTCGTAGCCGCCGATGTAGATGCGCTCCTCGACGAGCCCGCTGTGCTCCCAGGCCTTGCGCACGCGCTGCCCGGCGGCGTCGTAGGTGTAATACACGACTCCGCCGCCATCGAGATCGATGCTTTGCAGCTGGTCGTTCTCATCCCACGTGAGCGCTGCGATGTGTGGCATGGCCGTCATGTTGCCGTGGGCGTCATGGGGATACATCGGGCTGGACGGCTCGCCTTCAGGAGCCCCGAAGGTGGTCACGAGCCGGTTGCTCGTCATCTCGTAGGAATACCGCCGGATCCAGGTCCCCGCGCCGGCCAGATGCTCCATCCGCTGGATGTTGCCGACTGCGTCGTAAAAGTACTGCTCGGTGTAGTTCCTGAGGGCCTGCGCATCGTTCGCGTGGGGCAGCGCCTGGATCGGCACGTCGTTCTCATCGCGCTGCACGTCGGCGAGCCCGCCCGCGTGCTCTCGTCCCGTCGCCTCGATCAGCCGGTAGACCGCGTCGTACACGTACTGCGCACTCGGCGACACCACCGCGTTGTTGAAGAACACCGTCTGCTGCGCGCTGTCCCCGATCTCGACGATATTCCCGACGGGATCGTACGTGTACGTCAGGTTCTGGAGAACCGCGCCATCCGAGCTGCGCGTGGTCCGGAGGCGCGCGAGCCGGAAGGTCAGCGGATCGTACGTATACACCGTGGACGTGCCGTTACCGTAGTCGATCCGCTCTCGCTGGCCCTTCGCGTCGTAGTCGATGTTGTCAACGAACGTCGTCCACGCCACCGCGCCTCGAATCCGCGCCTCCACCCGCTCCAGCAGCCCCGCCTCGTTGTACGTCGGCTTGACCTCGCTTGCATCCGGGGCCGTCAGGCTGGTTGGGCGGTTCAGCGCATCGTACGCCGTCTGCGTGCCGAAGCTCTCGGTCTCCAGCAGCGGCTCCGCCGCCGTCGCAATGGCAGCCACATCCGTCAGCGCCGACAGCACCGACCAGTCGGCGTCGGCGTGCACGTCGCTCCGCAGCCGGCGCGACGCCTGCAGCAGGTTGCCCTTGAAGTCGTACGCCTGGCTCGTCACAGCTCCCGCGCCATCATACACCTGGTACGCCCTGCCGCGCAGGTTCAGCGCCGTCGCCTGCGGGTGCGCTTCGCCGTAGACGTAACGGCGCGCCAGCCGCTCGCTGCCCGAGCCCAGCTGCACCTGCTCGTGCGTCGGCCGGCGCAGCCCATCGTACGACGAGCGGTAGACGAACCCTCGCCCGTTCCACGCCCGCAGCCGCTGTCCTGTCGCGCCCGCCAGCATCCACCGCTCGCCGCCGTCGTTGCTCTTCTGATAGAGCAGTTGCCCGCCCAGTCCGAAGCGATGCTGCATCGCCTCGTTGTCGCGCGCGTCCGTGATCACGAGCGGCTGCCCCTCGATATCCAGCGTGCTCTGCGTGACGTACTGCCCCTCGGCACCGTTGTCCGCCACCGCGCGGAACACCCGCCCCAGCGCGTCCAGGTGACTCACCGCCGGGGTACCGGCGTGTGCTGCCGCCAGGTTGGCCGCACGGCGCTGCGGGTCGCCCGGCGGCAGCGCCTGGCGCGCCGCGTACCACGCGCTCTCCAGCACCGTGTCGTTCGGATCGTGCGACGTCTGCTTCCACGCATCGAACACCACCCGCGAGAACGTGCCATTGGGCAGGTCGGTCCGGATGAGCCGGCCGAGCGGATCGTACCGCAGGATCGGCGTGACCCCCCACTCCACGAGCTCCGCTTCGTCCTCGTACTCGTGCGTCGCGCTGAAGAACGGCTCGTACTGCTTGACCGGATTGCCCTTGTTGTCCAGCACCGTGCGCCCGGTCCCGACCCAGCGCGACGTCGCATGCGAAAAGACCAGGTCGCCCTCCGCGTCGTGCACCAGCGCGCCGTTCGCGTCGCGCTCGGGCGCGAGCCCTGGCTCCGCCTTCACCTTGCGCAGCACCTCGTTGCCCGAGCCGTCGGAGTAGCTGTACGTGTCCAGCCAGCGCAGGTTGGCCGGTCCGTGCTGCTCGCGGGCGCGGGCGTGCACCACGTTCGGCTTGCCGGTGAGAACGAACCGCTCCAGGTCGTACGCGAACGTCGCCGTCGGATCCTCGCGCGTGTCGCCCTCACCGGCCCCCGACTTTCCCATCACCACCATCGCCGTGACCCGGCCTAGCGCGTCGAAGAGCACCTCGCTCACGTTGCGGTTTGCGTCCGTGAGCTGCCGCGGGGCGAGGACGCGGTAGTCGGGGACGGCTTCCACGAGATTGCTCAACGGGTCGGTCACCGCCGTCACGAGCAGGCAATACGGGTCGTAGGCGACCTGCGACGCATTGCTGAACGGATCAACGAACGTTGTCGGCAAGTAGAAGTGAGCCGCCGAGGGCACCGCCCGCCCCGAGGACACCCAGTAGTCCGGATCGTCCGGGAGCTGGACATAGCCCCCCTCCGCGAGCATGCCGCTCGTGACGCGAGAGCCGAACACCCACGTGATCAGCGAAGGCGTGAGGACCTTGGCGAAGCTCTCATACGGCAGCGCCCTGCTGCCGACCTCGCCGAACGGCAGCGGCGCCGTGAGATCGTCGCTCCAGTACCTCGTGCGCGCATACTGCAACAGGCGCTTCTGGAACGACCCGCCCGGCGTCCCGTCGTACTCGAGGTGCGTCGCGCCGTCCGCCGCGTCGAGGACCGCCTGGAACGCGAGCACCCCCTCCGAGCCGAGCGGCAGGCCGTGCAGCTCGTAGATCCGGGTCGCGGTCGGGACCCCGATCCGATAAGCACCCTCCTCGTCCGGGGTCAGGTGCTCCACATCGTTCTCCGTCAGCGTCGCCTTCCCCTGCCCCTGCTCGGGGAACGCCGTCCACGCCGCCCGCCGGCGATATCCGATCTGCGCCGCCCGCAGGACCGCACCGTAATCGTCGACCTCCAGCGTGAGCGCGTGCGCCACGCGCGGATCGCTCTCGCTGCGCTCGTAATGGTACTCCAGCGCCTCGCGCGCATGGGCGAAGAACACCGCATGCGCATTGCCCACCGCGGGCTGGAGGCGCCGCATCGCGTAGCTGTGCTCCTTGACGACGTACGGGCGCGGCTCCTCCGCCGACCCGTCGAGCGCGTAGACCTCCTGGCGGAGGGGCCGCCCCTTGAGCGCCCGGCACGCCTCGCGCATCTCCACGGCGCGGAGCCCCTCGGGAAGCAGCGTGTCCGCAAGGCGGACCGCCTCCGCGTCGCCGGCGTAATACTCGCTCTCGTACTGCGCCGAGATCTTCGCCCCCTCCATCCAGGCGCCGGTATGGAACCACGTCTTCGTCAGCACCGGCGGCAGGTGCAGCTCGGGATCGGCGTTTGCCGCGGGCGGCGCGAAGCCGGCCCCGCTGAACGCCGAGAACGACTCGGTGTCCCGCTGCTCCACCATGCCGAAGCCGCGCATCTCCCGTTCCACACCATCGTAGTCGCCGTGGTGGTAGGCATACGTTGTCACGAAGCGATGCCGCGAGATCGCGTCGAAGACCTCGACGCGCTCGATGACATGGACCACGAACGGCAGCCTCGTCACCCACCGTCGGCCAACCGCCCGGTCGGCGAGGTAGAACTTCGTCGACGGCGCATACGCCACCGTCGTAGTTCTGCCGAGGTTGTTCGCGATCGAGGTCAAGAGGTGCGGCTTCTTGCTCCCGAGCAGATCGATGTAGCGCACCCGCGGGCGCGCCCCGGGCAGCGACGAGGCCCACACCAGGCACCCGGTCCCGCAGCCGAGCAGATCGATCACCTCGACTGCCGCCAGATCGCTCACGTCGGGCAGCGGCGGCAGGATCACCGGTGCAGCCAGCGTATTGCCGGCGTTGTTCGCATAGAAGCGCACGCCGTCCGGGTGCAGGTAGACGATATCGGTCGTCCCCGAGCCGTCCACGTCGGCGAGGCGGATGCGCTTCGGGTCGAAGCGGCCCTCGTGATCGAACCGCATGCTGCCGCTCATCTGCACCTTCGCGCCGAAGCGGCAATATCCGAGGTTGGGCCAGTAACACACGTTGCCGTTCCGGATCCGCACGAGGTCCACCAGCCCGTCGCCGCTCATGTCGGCCAGGAAGATGCTCTGCGCCGCGTCGGCGAAGACGAGCGACGGCCCGCGCTCCTCGTCGCTCGGACGCGCGATCGTGATCGGCCGGTCGAAGCCGCCCTTGGCGAGCGACGGATACCAGGTAAACGTGTCGGGCCCCGTGATCAGGATGTCCTCGTGCCCGTCGCCGTTCAGATCGATGAGGCGGACGTTCGGGTCGCTCCAGTCGACGTTCGGCTGCGACGCGAACGGGCGGAACGCCGCCCAGCCCGCGCCTTCGCGGTCGAAGTAGCCCGCCACCGGCCGCTCGAACACCACCCTCTCCTTGCGCCCGTCTCCGTCGACGTCGAGCAGCTGCCCGCCGGAGACGGCCGGGCGAGTTTGCAGCGGCCGCGCCGCGGACAAGAGGCCCCCGCCGAGGTTCTGTTTGTAATACAGCGCCTCGCCCTCCTCGATCAGCACGCCGGGCAGCGCCTCGCCGTCGAGATCGACCCACCGCCGCCCCGTCCCCGTCGTGCCGCCCGGCAGGTCGCGCAGACTCTCGGGGTCGAGCGACTTCACCTCGCGGTGAATCACCGGCTCGCTGTACGTCAGCGCGATCGGCGGGAGCGCCTCACGGCTGTACGCCTGGGTCTGCGGATCGCGGAGATAGCCGGCCTGGGTCGCGGCGGTGAGGCGCGTGAGGTGACGGCCCGGCACGTACGTGAGGTCGAGCGACCGCACGAGGCACGGCGTCTCGCCGAGCTCGGACATATGGTGAAACATCAGCACGCGACGGCAGAGCCGGTACGTGCGGATCTCGAACCCGGCGCGGTACACTGAGAACGGGTCCTGACGGACCAGCCACGGGGCGCTCTCCGAGGGCGTGGGCGCCTCGGCGTCGTGCTCGCCGTAATCGAAGACGACCTCGAACAGGAAGCTCCCCGCGACGCCCGGCACCGTGTTCCCGTAACGGACGCGCTTGAGATGGCGGTTCGCAACCGCCGCGCGGCCCGCGTGGCGGTGGCTCTCCGCGGCCTCGTCGCGCGCCACGCCGGTCAGGTCCTCCGCCTTGTACGCGTAGGCCACGACATTGCCCTTGTCGTCCCGCGTCTCCTCCAGCAGCCACGAGAAGATGCGCGCAGGCCTCGCCGGGTCGGCAATCCGTGCCTCCGGGCTCCGCCCGTAGACGCTCGTTATGTTGTCCGGCGTCGTCGCCGTCCAGTACACGTTGCCGCTCTCCTTGACCTCGCGGCGCTCGATGCGCGCAAACGCGCCCTCCACGCGGGGACGGTAGCGGATCACCCGCTCGCTGTCCGTCTCGTACCGGTCGAGCACCGCGCCGTCGATCGACCGCGCCGGCACCAGATCCTCCGCGCCGGACAGGACGAACACATCGCTCTCGTGCGCGTCGTCGTAGCGGGGAAGGCCCCTGTCGGTCTTTCGCGTGATGCGCGGGATCGACAGCTGCCAGCCGGCGCCGAACGGGCCATTGCCAGCCCCGGAGTCGTACGTCACCGCCAGCGCTGGCCCGAACCCCGGGCGGCCGGGGCTCAGCGGCAGCGGGATCGAGAACGACCCCGTGCCCGTCACCGGGTTCGCGGAGAATTTCTCATCCACCCCGCGGATCGCGCCGCCGCCCTTCGGCAGCGCGGGCGCGGGCAGCTCCGGCGCCTTGGGCGCGCCGGGGAGGCCCTTCGGAGCCTCGGTGTTACCGGACCCCTCCCGGGCGAGGGGCGCGGCGTCTCGGCGCCTGCCGCCGGCTCCGCCGTCCGGCGCGGCCGGTGATGCTGCCGGAGCAGCGGTGGTTTCCTTCTTGGGTTCACGAGCGTTCATCCGTCTCCCTCTTCCCATGGCAATGGGCGGCCAACGCGCCCGGAGCGACTCGCTCCGGCACGACGGCGTCGACCGCCGAATCCGTGAGCGGCGCCGGGCCAGCGCCGCTCACGGACGGTTCGAGCTCACCACCCTGTCCTCGTCGCCCGGTCCCCCCCGGGACGAGGGCCCACCCCCTCTGCGGGCAGCGCTACTTGTAGAGCACGTTCACGATCATCGTGTTTGCCGCGGGCGCGGTCGCGTCGCCGTCCGCCGCGCCTACGGTCGCGCCGATGCCGATGCCGTTCGTGAACGCGATGCCGTTCGTGTGCTCGGCCGAGACCACCTGCCCGGCCGGCACCATGAGCGTCAACGCAGGCTCGGTCGTGCCGACGGTCGGGGTCCCCGCCGTGTTGTAGAGCTTCACGAACGCGACGCTCGAGCCCCAGTTGGCCAGGTGCCAGCCGAACACCTGCCCGGGAGAGCTCTTCGCGCTCTGTCCCGTGGCGCTCAGGCTGACGTTGCGGTGGACCGAGAGCCCACCCGCCGTGTCCGGCTTCACATGGACCGCGCCGACGGTGTTGGCGCCGGCCGGGAGCGACCCGACCAGGCGCACCGGCAGCGGGTCGTTCTGCGAGACGTCGACGGCGGTGCCGTCCACGCCTGTCTGCAGCTTGGCGCGGAGGACGTGGACGCCGAGGATCTCGTCGGTGGCGAGGAGCGTGCCCGCGCCCTCAGGAAGCGTGATGTTGTCCGACATATGCTGACTCCTTGGTGAGAGATCGCCTGGGTTTCGTCTACGGTCACGCCGACTCGAAGCCGTACTCACAGAGCAGGTAGATGTCCTGGAGCGTGTCGTTGAGCCGGCTGTTCGTGCGGAGGTCGCTCGCGATCACGCCCACCGCACCCCGGCTCGCGCTGAGCGTCCAGGTGCCGAGATCCTGCTCGTTCGGCGGCAGATCCTTCTTGTCACTGGCCCCCGTGTTGCAGCCGCCGGTGCTGTCCAGCGGGAACTGGTTGAGCGTGGACGATTCCTGCGCCGCGGCGCCTGGCCGCGCCATCGTCACCAGGAGCCTACCCTGGTTCAAATTCCAATAATGCGTCTTCCCGTTCCACCGCGCATAGAGCGTGTAGCTCTTCAGCGCGACCTTCTGCGTCGCCGGGGCGTAGGGGAACATCTCCGGCGTGAGCGGGATGGAGAGCTGCTGTGCCACGGCGTCATCCGACGGCGCCGCCATGAACCGGGCCCACTCGGCCGGCAGCTCGGACCGCAGGCTGAAGAGCCGGCGCCGCACCGGGGGGTGGTCGTGGTAATACGTCTTCGCCGCGGCCGCGAGGGCGCCGTTCGAGCGCGCCGTGTACCGGATGTGCAGGATCACATCGCTCACCGCCGCGATGTCGAAGCGGTTGTTCGCCGCGGGCAGCTCGATCTTGTAGGTGCCGAGCACGCCCGCGCCCTCGAAGGGGAGATACCGCTCGTCGCGCAGGTTCGGCTCGAACAGGCCCGCGTCGTTCACCCCTCCGCTGGTCGCGATCACGCCCGTCAGCGGCACGAGATCCGTCCGGAAGTCCTCGGTGTCCGCATAGGTCTGGGCGGTCACCGGCGGCTGCGGCGGCGGGCGCACGCGCGTGTTGCTCAGCGTGAGCGTGCAGCTCACGCCCGCGTACGGGCCGGTCACGGTCGGTATCGTGACGGCGACCGACTTGATGCGCCGGAAGTAGTGACCCGGGTAATCGAGATCGAACACCTCCTGCGTCAGCACGACGTCACAGGTGCCGGTCTCGCGCAGCCGCATGAGCTGCTCGGGCGCGACCTCGACGAGCGAGACGTTCTTGACGAGCTCCGCCTCTCGCGGCGTCTGCTCCAGGAACGCGGCCTCCAGGCGGCGGAGGTCGTGCTGGAGCCGCTCGCCCGCGAGCAGGCCCTGCTTCAGGCTGTCCCAGGCGCCGAAGCGCACCATCGCGGGCGTGCTGTCGGCCGTGCCGAGCTCGAACCGGAGCGCCCGCTCCGCGCGCCTCGCCATGTCGAAGGCCAGCGTGTACGTCTGGTAGTGGACGGTCGACAGCTCCGCCACCATCCAGTCGTACAGCTCCTCGGTCGTGCGCTTCCTGTCCCGGAGGAACTCGAGCACCTCGCGCGCCTGCTCGGTCTGCCGATCGTGGTTCCTGAGCTCCACCTCGGCCACCGCGGCGCGGATCTTCGCGGCGACGATCTGCTTCTCCAGCCCCTGCATCTCCTTCGCCGCGAGCCGCTCCTGCAGCGCCCACTCCTCGGCGCGCCGCTCGTAGCCGGCGATCGTGGACGCGATCGACGCGCCCTCGCGCAGCGCGCCGGCGGCCATGGAGAGCGCCTGTGCCGCCGCCTCGATCGACGCGCCCGAGGCCTGCCCGCCGATCGTGGTGAGGGCCACCGGGCTCCCCATCGTGCCCGCGCCGCCGAACGTCGTCGGCGGGGTCGCCTCGACGCCGGGGGCGACGGCGGCGATCACCTGCGCCGCGAGCCCGAGCTCCAAGCCCGTGATGCTCATGGCCAGCGCGCCCTGCTCCGCAGCGCTGATCCGCGGCAAGCCCGCGTAGTGGTCGCGGCGGAGCCGCGCCGTCTCGAGCGACCGCTCCAGCGAGGCGACGGTCGCCTGGGTCTCCTTGACCTGCTGCGCCTTGATCTCGCGCACCGCCGCGAGGAGCTCGACCTCGTGGCCGGAGCGGAGCCGCGCGATCGCCTCGCCGTCCTTCTTCTCCATGGCGGCGAGCAGCGCGGCGCCGAGCCCGGAGACCGCGCCGCAGAGCTCCGCCGCCTTGGCGAGCACCACCTGGAAGCGGTAGGGGAGCCGCGGGGAGCTCGCCTCGCCGAGCACCGTCGCGAGATCCACGCCGAGCGCCCTGGCCTGCACGAGCAGCATCGGATCGATGGGCGGCTCGAACAAGGGCAGCGTCCGGACCATGCCCTCGATGTTCATCGAGTGTCGGATCTTGAAGAGCCGATCGGCGACCGTGTCCCACAGCCCCGAGAGCGCCTCGTCGCGGGGCACGCAGAAGTACAGCTCTCCGAGGTCAGGCGCCCGCTCGTGGATCGTGGGGTGCGGCGGCTTGATCAGGGTCGCGAGGCTCTCGGCCTCGACGCGGGACCGCGACCCGATCACCGGGTCGGAGAGGTCTCCGAGCCCGAGCGCCTCGAGCTGCCAGTAGTTCCGCGGCGTCACCGCGTCCTTCCGCTCGACGCGCACCGGGCGCCGGCCGAGGATGTTGCCGGCGAGGATGTACAGCTGCGTCGCCTCGTTGAGCGACTCGATGGTCTCGCGCCGGAACAGCTGATCGCCCCACGCGATCAGGTTCTCGATGTACTTCGACACCACCGCCTTCTGGTAGGCGATCGGCCGCATCCGCGCGACGAGGTGCGGATTGAACGGGTCCTTCCGCCACGCCTCGATCTGCGCGGCGAGATCGAGCTTCTCCGACGCGTCACCCTGGTTCGTCAGGAGCGCGCGCATCAGCTTGGCCATCGCGCCCTGCTTCGAGGCCGGCAGCTCCCGGAGCTCGTCCTCGATCGAGGCGAGATCCTTGTTCTCGCGGAACGGCCGCACGTTCCAGAAGCGCTCGGGCGCCGGGGCCGGATCGCCGGTGGTCGGGTCGAAGATGAAGTGGAGCCAGCGCTGCGCCTCGGCGTGCCGGCCGCTCTGCATCAGCCGGAGGGCGATCAGGAACGGCGCGTGGAAGAACAGCTCCCAGTTGTAGATCGAGTAAGCGCCCTGGAACGAGAAGTCGACCTCCTCCTTCGGATACGGCGTGAGCACGTACTCGGGATCAGGGTCGTACGTCTCCTCGAAGTGGTCGCTGGAGCTGCGCTGGAGCGGCTCGGTCGGGTGGAGCGACCACTTGAGCAGCCCGTCCACGCCCGAGCGCTGCAGCTCCTTCCGGAACAGGCAGGCGTAGGGGTGGTAGAAGGACATGAAGCGGTATCGCTTCGCGTCTTCGTAGACGTGCGCGATGCGCGTCTCCTCGGGCGCCCTGTGCGCCCACTCGTCCGCCGCCGGCCCCGCGCGCATGGCGAACGCGCCGAATTTCAGGCCGATGTCGCCGTACGCCGTCATCCCGGGCTGAACCTGCGTGGCCTTATCCCACTCGGTGTACTCGGTCAGGACGAGATCGGCGAAGAACGTCGACTTCGCGTCCTTGAAGAAGAACGACACGCCTGCCGCGGCGGTGTCTTTGAAGTGCCCGCTGCCGATCTCGCGCGGAATGAGCGCGCGGAACGGGGTGACGCTGCCGAGCAGCGGGATGGTCTTCGCGAAGCCGTTGATCTTGATCGGAACGACCAGCTCTGTCGCATCCCTCGACACCACGTGCTGCCCCCGCCAGACGGTCCTGTAGGGAATTGCCGGATCGAAAAGATTGTAGTTCCGGATCTCGTAGCCGAAGTTGGTGCCCTCGAGCGCACCGCAAGCGCTCTGCACGAAGTGTCCGAGGCGAGTGCCCAAGGAGGTGTTGCTATACATCGCCGCGATCCCGGGCGGAGCCTGCTCGTCGTCGCGCTCCACGAGCAGCGAGACAAAATCCGTATTGGATTCCGACTCCAGCGTCACCTCCGAGCCGCCGCTCATCCGGCGCGCACCCCACGCGCCGTTGCGGCGCTGGCTCCATGCGAGGCGGATGTAATGGCTCGTCACCGCCGTCTTGCCCGCCTCGCGCGTGTCGCTCGGCATCGGCTGCTCCGGCTCGGCGCGCTCCTCGATGATCGGCCAGAAGAGGTGTGGCCGACGATCCACCACGGCGAGCAGGACCCTGTCCCCCTCGATGTCGAGATCGATGGGCTCCCAGGGAGTCCAGGACAGCCCGTCCACCCGCGTGCGGTAGAAATACTTGTACGGCTGGGCCGCGGTGCGGCCGACGACGTGGAGCACGTCGATCGGAAGGTGCGTGTCGTCGCCGTCCTCCTCCTGGTGGAACGCGCTCGCGATCTCGAGGTTCGCGACCTCGTCGAGCCTGTCCAGGTACCGCTCGAACGCGCGCTCCGCGGTGTCGTCGGTGATGTCCTGCTGCCGGAGCTCGGCCTCCAGAGCCTTGAAGAACGGCGACTTGTCGTCGCGCAGCGACGGGTCGAGGTACAGCTCGGTCTGGAGGAGCACCTTGCGGCTCGCCTCCCAGACGCGGTAGCTCTTCCGCCACGCCCACTCGCGCGCCGCCTCCTCCGGGAGCTTCAGCTCTCCCGACTCCAGGTTCATGAGCGCGCGCTGCACGAACGTCTGCACCGAGCCGATGGCCTGCTTCAGGCGCGAGGTGATCACCGCCGGGCTCGTCTCGACGTCCACGAGCAGGTTGGCGAACAGGTCGTCGCTGTCCTCGTATCCCCGCTTCGCCACGAGGTACGCCACCAGCGTCGAGCGGAGCCGCTCGCGCAGCACGTCGCGCAGCGGCGGCGCCACCCGCGCCCACTCGGCGTCGGAGTACTTCGCCTTCGCGGCCCGGACGATGCTCTGGGCAGGCCCGGCGTCGACCGAGTGCATCGAGATCTCCCAGTCGAACGCCTGCTGGGCCGAAACGCCGAGCCGCTTCAGCACCACGATCGCGCGGCGCACGAGCCCGAGGACCGAGACCAGCTCCGCGGCGTTGCTCGGATCGAGCGCCTCGTAGCCACGGGTGAAGAGCAGCGCCGTGACGTCCTCCACGGGCCAGCCCGTGGCGGCGGCCAGCTTCGCGGGCTCGGCCTCGAACAGGCTCGCCAGCGACGGGTTCGGCCCGACGAGGTGGGAGCGGAGCTCGACGAAATCCACGAGCTTCTCCCAGTCCGCGAACAACGGCGAGCCGCCGGCGCCGTCGATCTCGGCGCGCGGCAGCCCGTCGAGGTCGAGCGCCGGCGACGCGCCGGCGAACATCCGCTCGATCTCGTCGGCGCGCGCACCGAGCTGCTGCACGACCGCCGCGGCCCTGGCCAGGTGCCGGTAGGCGGCGCGCTGTGCGGCGCGGCTGGGGTCGTCGAGCGACGGCGGCGGCGAGGTGGGCAGCGAGAACGCGCTGCCGAGCGGCACGTCGTCGGACTCGCCCGTCGTGAGGATGTCCGCGATGAGCAGGTGTGTCGATCGCGCGTCCAGCTTCAGCGCCGCGCCGAGCGTGTCCTCGATGAGGGCCGCCTCGGCCTCGCTGTCCGGGGCGCCGTTCTTGCCTCGCAGCGCCAGCAGCGCGCCGAACATCTGGTCGAGCACGGAGTTGATGGCCTCGTCGGTCGCAGCGATCCGCGCGCGCCGGGACGGCCGCGCCCGGAAGATGACCTCGAGGTCGGCGGGCGACAGCCCCGAGCGCCGCACGCGATCGACAGTGTCCAGGAAGCGCAGCGTATGCTCGGGGTTGTCGGCCTCGAGCGGCTTGTAGGTGGTCAGGTTGTAGAGCGCGTGGAAATCGGGCAACGACAGCCGCGCCGCCCGCGCAAAGGTCACGTAGCGGTGGAGCTTCGCGAGCGTCACCGGCGCGAGGTCAGAGGTGTCCGCCGGGACGAGCGCGGGCAGCCCGAGCCCCGAGCTCGCGGTGAGCAGCGACAGCTCCTCCCGGCTGATGCGCAGGCCGGCGAGGATCGCGGGCGTGTGGGACTCGAACAGGGTGGCGGTCGGGAGGCTGGCGACCCCCGGCAGCGCGAGCGCGGCGTCGACCGGGTTGGTCACGGCCTTGTTCTGGAAGAGCTGCTCGTAGAACGAGGGCGTCTCGCCGGCGTCGCGGCGCTGGGTGTCGAGCGGCCCGAACCAGCTCGCGAGCGCCGCGATCGGCAGCGAGATGCCCCAGTCGGCGCGCAGCGCCTGGATCACCGCAATCACGCGCAGCGCGCGGCCGTTCACGACGTCGGTGCCGCTGGGCGCGCACGTGGCCAGCACCTGATCGAGCTCGCGAATCGACCAGCCGAGGCGCAGCCGGAGCCGCAGGAAGCGGTGCAAGATGTCCAGCGAGGCCGCGGCATCGCTCAGGCCGCCGATGCTCTGCTCGTCGATCTTGCAGCTATTCGCCGGCTGGATCGCCGGCGATCCGAAGCGATGGAGCACGGACGTCTCGAGCATGTCGCGCAGCTCGTCGTAGGACAGCCCCGAGCGCTTGAGGAACACCGGCACGTTGAACAGCCCGCCGGGGATCACGGAGACGCCCCAGGCGCTCGCCAGGGTCACGCCCGTGATCCAGGTGCCGCGGATCAGATCGAGCTCGCGCCCTGAAAGCCCGAGCCGATGGGCGGCCGCGTCCTCGGGATACATGGCCTCCGGGCTGGACCACTTCGCCCTCAGCTCGCTCAGGAATGCGTGCAGGGGCACGCCGAGGTGCTCGAGATAGACGCGCGCCTCGTGGTGCCGGTGGTGATACGGCAAGCTGAAGGGGAAGTCGGTTTCCGCCAGGCGCTCGTAAGCCGTCTCGTGCCAGTCCTCCTCGCCGCTGGGCGGGTTCGGCATGGCCGCGAGCTCCTCGGCGGTGCCGGCGGTCGCGATGTGCTCCGGGAAGGCGAGCGGCGCCTGGCTCTCGCTCACGAAGGCGTGGACGAGGATCTCGTTCACCAGATCCACGTACGGCAGCGGCGTATCGGCGTTCTGGCAGGTGAGGTCGATCCGGCCGATGTCCGGGCGCCGCCCGGCGCGCGCCGGCGTGGAGCCCGGCGCGCTGCCGAGGAGCAGCTCCTTCGCGGTCCACTTGGTGCTGCCGCTCTTCGTGATCGTGGAGCTGTACCGGTCGAGGAAGCGGAGCATGTCGACGAGGTACGCCGCCGGGCCGTAGACCGAGGCGCAGTGCGCGCACGCGCACGCGTCGGAGGAGCCGAAGAGCGCCTCGTACGTCGCGAGATCGGGCGCCGGCTGGCTCGCGCGGCGCGCGGGGTTGGGCAGGGCGTAGGCCGAGCCCTGGTTGAAGGCCGTGCCGAACTTGAGCGACAGCGCGAGCGCAACATCGGAGACGGCGACCGCCTTTTCGTAGATGTCGTTCGCGATCTCGACGCCTCCGAGGGCAGCGCCGAGCTCGGCGCCGACCCGGGGCTTGCCGCGGATGGAGATCTCCCGCGCCGACTTGAACCCGGCGTCGAGCAGCACCTTCGCCTCCTCGTACCTGGGTGTGAGATTGTGCAGCCGCTCGACCACCTTGAGATCGCGCACCGCGACCATGGGGTTGGAGAGCCCCGCGACCGCCCCCGGGTTCGACGCGATGAAGTGGCCGATGCGCGCCTCGCCGAGCTTGAACGAAGGGTTGTTGTTGAAGAACGTGGGCAGCTCGCTCCCGCCGACCGCGGCGATCGCGGACGCGACCGCCTTCGACGGGAACGCCTCCTCCAGGGCCCGCCGGAGGACCTTCGCGTAGGTCGCGCGCCTCTCGGCCACCGTCGCTCCGGGCGTGTCGGCCGGGTAGTTGATGGGCGAGCCGTTGCGCTGGATGGTGAGGACCGCGATCCAGTCGGCCTCGCTGTAGGCCGCGAGGTCCTTGAGCTCGGCGAACTGGGCGTCCTGCCAGCGCTCCCACAGCTCTTCGACGAGCGGGAAGTGATAGCGCGTGAGCGCGCCCAGCTGCAGCACGAGCTGGAGCCGCGGGATGTTGAGCGAGCCCTCGCTCTGGTACTCGGGCAAGGACGCGAGGTGGGCCCAGAAGGCCTCCGGCGTGCCATCGAACGCCAGGTACTCGGCGAGGAACTGTTCCGCGTAGCCCTCCTCGGACAGCACGAGCTCGACGAGCTGACCGAGGCTGCAGGTCGCTCCCGCGGGCGGCGCCCCCATGGCGAGATCGACGGCGGCCTGGGTGAGGAGATCGACGAAGCTATCGCTGACTTCGCCGCCCACGATCTTTGCTTCCTTGGCCTCGTCGAGCGCGCGGCGCAGCGCGGGTTTGGGGTACGACAGGAGCCCGCGCCGGGTGGCCGGCAAGCCCATGCGGACGAAGGGGTAAAAAGAATCGGCGGACCCGCCGACGCCGACGGACGTCAGGAGGGAGTCGGCCGCGACGAGCGCCTCGACCTTCCCGCGATCCACCTCGGTCCCCATCGCGACGAACTCGACCTGCTCGGCCTGAAGGGTTCCGAGGACCACCCCCTGCGTATGAGCCGCGGTGCGGGACTTGAGCTGCTGCAGCTCCGAGGGGCCGCGATCTTCCTGGTTCTGGCTGGTGACCAGGTCGACGACGGCGGTCGATGGGGCGCGGACGATCAGCGCGGAGCGGCCCAGCTCCTGATTCGACCCGTTGTAGACGATCACCCGGAGATCCGGCTGTTGCTTGCCGGATGCCAGCAGGGGCGAGTACGAGATCTTGTAATGACCCGTCGAATCGGTCGCCGACGAGCCGATCTCTATCTCTGACGTCAGCCTCACGTCGTAGGCGCGCACCGTCGCGTTCGCGACCGTCGCGCCTTGCTCGTTCCGCACGATGCCGCGTACGACCGATTGGGCTGGAGCGCGCCTGGTCGAGGTCAACGCGAGGTCCACCTCGATCCGCACGGTCGCAGGCGTCGGCGACACCTTCCATTGCGTGTAGCGCGTGACGTACTCCTCGGCCCCGGGCGAGAACACGCGGAGCGCGATCAGCGGCTTCCGCCCCTGGAAATGGCGATCCACGGCGGCCTGGTCGAGCGATATCTCGAAATCGCCGGTCTGGTTGGTCACGGCGACGGCGACGAGATCCGTGGTGACCTCCGCGCTGTCCCACGCCTCGACACGCACACTCCCGACGCCCCTTTCGGTCTTGGCTCGGACGACCCGACCGGAGAGTTTATACTTTTTCATGCGAGCTCCCTTCGATTCCATGGTCAAAAACCATCAGTTGGCGCAGTGTTCGGCCGCCGCGGCCGGTGCGCCTCGTCGCCGACGGTCGACAGCGGAGGAGATGACGAGGAGAGCCACCGCGGAACGATCGGCGCGACGATTCGCGCGCCGATCGCTCCGCACGAGGACGCTCTCGCGGTTCCGCGAGACATCAGTTGTTTGCTGTCGATCCCCTCTTCGCCCCTGCGTGCGTCAGCGGGCCACCGCGGACGCGCCTGCAGGACGTAATTTGAACTGCCACGGCGCGTCTCGTTGGAAAGCTCGAAACACGTCCCCGCCATTCGACGATCTCGGGGTACGTCCACGCATCACGCGCGATCGACGGTCGTCTGTCTCTTGCTGTCGCCGGCCGTTCGCGACCGCACGGCCACCGCCATGAGCTCACGCAGGCATGGCAAAGGCTGGTGTCCTTTGACGCGCTGCTCACGCAGCCTTCGCGCGGAACGTCACGTCGTCCCGGTCACACCCTGGCGACATCTTGCGCGTCCCCCACCGCCTCTTGGCCAGGCCTGCCGATTTTCGACTAGAATAGAGGGTCCCCTTCCGCGAGGCCTCATGCGCGGCGCGCCTACTGCTGTTGTTATCCTCCTCTCTGTTGCGGTCGCCGCGTGCGACCAGGCCGCGCCTCCCGCCGAGACGCCGCCCGATCCAGCGGCCGCCCAGCCGCTGTCCGCGGCGCCAACCCCTGTGATCGCCGCCGTCACCTGGCCGCCGGCCGCCTCGGTCGACCGGACCGCGCTCGCGGCGCTCCCGAAGACGGCGGCTCACGTCGCCAGGGCCTCGCGGGTCCCGGTGCTCGTGCCGTCCCAGCGCGAGCTCCTCGCGGCGCCGGTCCTCGTCGCCAGGGAGCACTGGACCTCGTTCTGGGCAAAGACGGACGCGATCACCGTCTCGCTCACAATGACCCGCCTCGCTCGCAAATATCCGAGCATTCCACCGTTCCGGGGGGCCCGCGCCGTGCGCGGGGCGCCGGCGTTCGTCACGATGAACGAGAGTATCTGGAGCGCATCGTGGACCGAGAACGGCGTCTCGTACGCGCTCGACGTCGAGTGCGCCTCCCCGGAGGCGCCGGCCTGCGCCTCGGACGCGCTCGTCCTCGAGCTCGCCTCGGAGCTCGTCTATGTGGGCGGCGACGTGCCCAGGGCCGCGGGAGACATGCCATGATCGCGCCGCTCCGCCCGCTCCGCCCGCTCCGCCCCCGCTCCGCCGCGCTGGCCTCGCTGATCGCGACAGCCGCGCTCGCGCTCGCTCTCGCGCTCTCGACGCGCGCCGCCGCGGCCGATCCGTTCTCGTACCGCCCGGCCGGCGAGCTCCTTCCAGGCTCGGGAGAGGGGCGCGTCGACGACGTCGTGTATGCCCCCTCCATGCGCTTTCCGCTCGAGGAGGGCCCGGCGTTCGCCAACTCCCAGGTCTACGGCAAAGGCGGGAGCGCGGGCCCTGCCGGTGGACAGTGCGACGCGGACAACTACGCCTATCCGTGGCGCGACAACTACTGCGAGCTGCGCTCGTGGGATATGCCTCTCTGCCCCTCCGGCACAGGGCACCAGGGGCAGGACGTGCGGCC
The DNA here is from genome assembly GCF_028368935.1 of Sorangium aterium. Lineage (NCBI taxonomy): Bacteria > Pseudomonadati > Myxococcota > Polyangiales > Polyangiaceae > Sorangium > Sorangium atrum. The sequence goes on from NZ_JAQNDK010000001.1 coordinate 3,507,062, forward strand.
GGCGACGTGCGAGGCGGGGAGACACTGGGTCGTCGCGGTGGTGGATGGCACCATCACGAGCGTCGGCAGCTACTCTGTCTACCTGACCGGCGAGGACGGGACCCGCTACGACTACCTGCACATGTCCGATGTCCAAGTCTCGCCCGGCCAGGACGTCTCGCGGGGAGAGCGCATCGGGCGGGTGTCCAACGTCTTCGGGGGCACGCCGACGACGATTCACCTGCACTTCAACGTGCGGCAGTCCGTGAGCGGCGTCGGCGTGGTCTTCGTGCCGCCCTACACATCGCTCGTGGCCTCGTACGAGGCGCTGCTCAACAAGCCCCCCGAGGGCGCCCTGGAGACCGCCGGCTGCAGCGGTATCGCGGGGTGGGCCCGCGACCCGGACGCGGAGAGCGCGCCGGGCGACGCGCGGCTCTACTTCGACGTCCCCGCGACCGAGGCGGGCGCGGAGGGCTACAGCTTCCCCGCGGACCTGCGCCGCGACGACCTCTGCGAGCCGCTCGGCTCATGCACGCACGGCTTCGAGGCGCCGATGCCGCTCAGCCTGCTCGGGGGCGAGCACGCAGTCCATGCCTATGGGGTCGACGCGCTGAGCGGCGAGGAGGTGGAGCTCGAGGGGAGCCCGAGGGCGCTCGAGTGCCCGCTCGATCTGCCCTCCGGCGTGAGGCGGCCGCTCGGCGGCGACGGCGCGCTGGGCGCCTGGGGGTTCTCGCGGTTCTGGGACGTCGCCAGCGCGCCGGACGCGGCGCTCCAGGCGCTGCCGGAGGGCGACGCGTTCCCGTCGTCGCCGCTGCTCGTGCGCGGCGACGACGGCGCGGCCTCCCTCTGGCTGATCGACGGCGCCGAGCGGCGGGCCGTGCCGGACGACGAGGTGGCCGGCGCGTGGAACCTCGATCCGGACGGGGCCGTCGTGTGGCCGGCAGCGAGGCTCGCCGCGCTGCCGCTCGGGCCGGCGCTGCGGCCGCGCCCGTTCCTTGTGCAGGGCTCCGGGCCGCTCTACGTCATCGACGCGCCGCCGCTGCCGGGCGAAGCCGGCGGCGCGGGCGCCGGTGGGGCTGGCGAGGCCGGCTCCGGGGGCGCTCCGGCCGGCGGAGACGTGGAGGAGGGCGCGCCCGGCACGAACGTCGGCGTTCACGGGCAGCTGCGCTGCGAGTGCGGCGCAGCCGGCGCAGGCGCTGCGGGCTCTGCCGGAGCGGGCTGGCAGCTCGGGCTCTTCGCGGCGGCGCTCGGCGCGGCCCGCACGCGGCGGCGCTCGGCGCGACGCGCGAGCGCGCCGCGTGAGGGCAGGCCGGCTCAGCCTTCGTGGATCTTGATCCCGGGGATCGACCGGAGCGGGCTCGCGTCCTCGACCCGAGAGCCCTCGAGGTAGACGTTCTTCAGGCTCTTGAGCTCCCGGAGCGGCGACACGTCGCTCACCCGCGTCCGCTTCATCTGGAGCATCTCGAGCTTCTTCAGGCCGGCGAGCGGGCTCACGTCGGTCACCTCGGTCTCATCGAACTGGAGCTCGGTGAGGCTGGTGAGGCCGGCGAGCGGCGAGAGGTCGGCGACGGGCGTGCGGCCGATGTCGAGCCGGTCGAGCTTGACAAGGCCGGAGAGCGGCGAGAGGTCCTTGACCAGGGTCGCAGAGATGCGCAGCGACTCCAGCCGCAGCAGGCCCTTGATCGGGCGCAGGTCGTCGATCTTGCCCGGCGGCAGGTAGAGCCCTTTGAGGCCCGTGAGCTCGGGGAAGATGCACGGATCGAGCTCATCGAGCCCCTGGGCCTCGGACAGGTTCATGGTCTTGATGTTCTTGAGCTCGGCGCGCTTGATCGGCCCCTCGGGCTTCTGGAGCTGCTGCCGCACCCTGGCCTCGAGCCCCGGATGAGAGAAGGTCACCGGATCGCTCTTGGTGCACACCACGTCTTGCTTCTTCGGCGGCGCGCTGGCCGCGGCCGCGGGGCTCGCGGCAGGAGGCGCGTCGGCGGGCTTCACCGCGGAAGGCGCGGCCGAAGCCGCCCCCGCAACGGGCTTCTGGGGCTCGTCGCAGCCGAGGAGGAGAAGGGCGATGCCAAGGGATGCAAGGACGAGAGGGCGAATCATCGCCGCGATGATACACGAGACGACGCAGGAAAGCCGCGTCTTCTAAAGGGCCCTCGCGCGCTACAGCGGCAACAGCAAAAGCCCTTGTCGCGAGTCGAGCTGCTCGGAGAACCAGTCCCGGTGGCGCCGCTCCACCGCGAGCGAGTGCCGGAGGACGTCGCGCGCGCGCTCGGAGAGGCCTTCACGGGACGATATCATCCGCTCGTAAGCAGCGCAGCTGTCCTCCTCGTAATGCCTCATCGCCTCGAGGATCGCCCGATCTCCGACCATCCCGTTCGTCAGCGCCTTGCTCTTCAGCTTGGGTCGGACGGCGCTCTCCACCGGCGGCTCGCCGAGCTCGTGGGCCAGGGCGGCGAGCACCTCGAGGTGACGCTCGTGATCGTGAAGGAAGCTCGCGAGCCGGCTCTTGTCGCCTGGTCGGCTCATCCGCGAGAGCGCTGCTGCGAGCGCGTCCACCGTGGACCAATTGAGCTCGATCAGTTCGGTCAAGGACCCGATGAACGCGGCTTCGCCGCCGATCACGGACGCCATGGAATATCGCTCCTCTCCTCGCGGAAGCGGACCGCCCGCGTGAAGAGGGAGGTGGGCGGGTGCTTCTCCAGGCCTTCGATGCTCGCAAGCCCGGTGCCGGGGCCCACCTGTGCAGCCGCTATCCATCGCTGCGCGTGCGTCGTCCAGGAAACCCGCGGTTCTCCACGCTTGTCGCCCGCCGCCGCGCCCGAGACGGCCCTCTCCAGGGCCTGCGCTCGAGGGGATGCGAAGACTCAACCCAGATGGAGGCGACGGCCCCGCGACGCCGGGTCGAGCGCGCGCCGGACCAGGACGGAGCCGTGACGTGCCAGGGCGCAATCGGCGCGCGCTCGCGCCGCACCAGGCAGCGAAGCGCGAGCACGTCCCGGACATGATCGCGTCTCCTCCCGAAGCGCCCGAAGCGCGAAGGCGGCGTTGTCCAGGTCAGGATCAGGAGGAGGAGAGGTGGACTTCGGTCGAGAGCGCTCTGGCGGCGCGCTCGGCGGAGATGCCGCTACTTCTTGCCAAAAAGGCCGCCGAGCGAGCCTGCGAGGCTGCCGACGTCGAGGTTGGCGATGGCGGGGGCCGCCGCGCCGAGCGCGGTGTCGACGTGGGCGGCGAGCGGCGCGGGGAGCTTCTCTTTGAGGAAATTGACCACCGTCTCCACGGCCACCCGGGCCTTGTCTTCCGAGATGCCAACCTTCTCTGCGACCTGTCGTACCAGCTCGTCCATGGCCTCGACGCTCATCCTTTCTGCGCGAGCCGCGCATCCGGGGCGAGCATCAACGCGCCGATCGACGCCGGCAAGGGAATTCGGCGCCGCGCGCTGCGCGCTCGACGACGTGGCCCCTCGCACCAGCGCGCGGCGGCATGTGCTCTCGTGGTGAGCCGCATCGTGGTGGGCCCCGCGCGACAATCCCCCTGGTCATTTCGTAAATAGTGTTGTTGAATCACGGGACATCAGCTCGCCCGGCGCGGGCGAGGGGCGAGGGGCGAGGGAGCGAGAACGATGTCCGGGTCCGCAAGTCACGAACCTGCGCTCCTCGTCGAGCTCACCCAGACGGACGGTTTCCTCTGCATGGCTGCATGAAAGGAGCGAGGGGTATGTCGAGATTCCGCTTGAGCCGACGAGCCATGCTGCGAGGCGCCGGCGCCATCGCCATCGCGCTCCCGTGGCTGGAGATCATGGGAACCGAGCGCCCGGCGCGCGCGCAGCCCGCCCCCGCCCGGCGCTTCCTCGCCGTCTACACGCCCGGCGGGACCGTGATCGACCGCTGGCGTCCGACCGGCACCGAGACGAGCTTCACCCTGGGCCCCATCCTGGCGCCGCTCGCGCCGGTGCAGGACCGGCTGCTCGTCCTCGACGGCCTCGACATGAAGAGCGCGATCGGAGAGCAGCACCAGAGCGGGATCATCGCCTGGCTCACGGGCACGGATCAGATGCTCACCTCGACCGGCTACGCGAGGGGGCCGTCCATCGATCAGGTGATCGCCTCCCGGATCTCCGCCGGTCAGAAGGCGAAGGCGAGCCTCCAGCTCGCGGTGCGCTGGGCGACGGGCAAGTCCCACGGCCTGATGTCGCCGATGAACATCGCCAATTTCGAGGACACCGCGCCGTACAGCCCCATCCCGCCGCGCCTCGATCCGGTGGAGGTCTTCACCGAGCTCTTCGGCACGCTGGACCCCGGCGCCAGCAACGACGCCGCCCTCCGCCTCGCGCGGAAGCGATCGATCCTCGACTACCTCGACCGGCGCTACGACGCCCTCTCCGCGCGGCTCGGCGCGGCCGACAAGCAGAAGATCGACCAGCACCTGACGAAGATCCGCGAGATCGAGCAGAGCCTCGGCAGCACGCCGGCCACGACGAGCGCTTGCCGGGCCCCGATGATGGTCGACACGTCCGACTACAACCCGAGCGCGGGGCTCAACGCGGACGACGTCGGCGTCATCGTGGACAGCTCGACCGACGCGGCGATCCCCAAGGTGGGCAAGCTGATGACGGACATGCTGGTGATGGCGCTCGCCTGCGACATCACCGCGGTCGGCACCCTGCAGTGGAGCGACACCGAGGCGAAGTACACGTTGCCGTGGCTGAACCTGACCGAGCACCACCATTTCTACCAGGAAATGGGCGGCTTCAGGCCGGCCGAGTGCGAGCTCATCTACACCTGGTACTCGGAGCAGCACCTCTATCTCTTGCAGGAGATGGAGAAGGTCGACATGGGCGGGCACTCGCTGCTCGACGAGAGCGTCGTCTTCTTCGGCTCCGAGATCTCGGATCCGGCGTCCCACATGAAGACGAACATGCCGTTCCTGCTGGCCGGCGGCGGCGGGGGCCTGCGCACCGGGCGCTGGGTCCGGTACCCGAGCTTCCCGCACAACAACCTGCTCGTCTCGATCTTGAACCTGTTCGGCGACCCCCGGACCACGTTCGGCTTGCGGCAGTACTGCACCGGGCCGCTCACGAACCTCACGTAGGCATCTCCCGCGATGCCTGGCAGAAGGCCAGGTTCGCCGCCTGAAGCGCCTCTCGCCGGAGGTGCCCTATATCTCCCGCTCGAGCGCGCGCACGAGGAGCGGCGCCACCGAGCGCAGGGCGCCGGGCGCATCGGCGAGCTGCTGGCTGCCAGGGTGCGAGTCGGTCCCGAGCAGCGTCGTGAACACGGAAGCCTTCCTGATCTTCTCGAGCGAGTCGCCCGGCAAGACGAGGTGGCTCGCGACGGCGTGGACCTTGGATGCGCCGGCGGCGAGGTAGGCGCGCCCCGCCTGGACGAGCGATGAGCCGGTGCGGACCATGTCATCGTAGATGACGACCTCGCGGCCCGAGACATCGGCGTTGATGCCGGTCACGCCGACGCCGTCGCCTCTCCGCTCCTTGTACACGAACGCCGGCTCGACGCCGAGGCCGCGGGCGAGGCTCTGCACCCACTTGGCCCGACCGGCGTCCGTCGCCGCAAGCACGTACGGGCGATCGCCCATCAGCGCGCGGACCGCCTGCGTGATGAGCGGAGCGCCGTAGAGGTGGCGCGTCACGTGCGAGTCGCTGAAGTAGAACTCGATGCCGTCGGTGTGCAGATCGAAGAGGAAGATGCGCGTGCCCGCGTCGCACGAGGGGATCGCCGAGATGAGCCGCGCCCGCGTCTTCGCGGTCACCACCTCGCCCGGCTTCACGGCCCGCTCCATCGTCGCGTAGCCGAAATAAGGCATCACGATGGAGAGCGACCGCGCGCCTGCGCGCGAGATGGCGCAGCCGAGATCGTAGATCTCCAGCCAGTCGAGGTCCCGGGGGGCGCCGCCGAGCAGGACCACGTCGCGCCCCCAGCAGTCGACCGCGACGCGCAGGTAGCGCTCGCCGTCGGGGAAGCTCTTGCGCTCGACGAGGCCGCGCTCGAAGTCGCCCGCGGCGAGGAAGGCAGGCTCGAGGTAGCTGTACGAGCTGATCGTGATGAGCAGGCGCCGCTGGCTCATCGCGCACCTCGGCGGGTCGTCCGGGCCGGAGCGGCGGGCCCTCGGCGCGCGCCCCGGGCAGCAGCGGCCTTCGCCGCCCTCGCGAACGGCGCAGCCTTCCCTGCCTTCGCGGACGGCGCGGCCTTTCCTGCCTTCGCGAACGGCGCAGCCTTCGCTGCCTTCGCGGACGGCGCAGCCTTCGCTGCCTTCGCGGACGGCGCGCCCACGCTGGCGAGGACGCTCTTCAGGTGGGACTCCGCCCCTGGTTCACTGGGAAAATCGACGGGATCGGGGAGATCTTTCATCTGCACGACGTCGCATCCTGCTTCACGCGCGGCCTCGTGCAAATGACGCCGGAACCTGGCGCGCGCGATGCCGCGGTGGTTGGTGCAGGCGAGCAGCCTGCCGCCCGGGGCGAGCACGCGGAAGGCGAGCGCTGCGAGCGCGCCGAAATCGCTCGCCGCGCTGAAGCGGCTCTTCTTCGTGGTCGCGAAGCTCGGCGGATCGAGCACGACAAGGTCGAAGCGCCGGTCCGACTGGGCGGCGGCCTTCAGCCACGGGAACACGTCGGCCTCGACCACGACGTGCGCCGCCGGGTCCGCGCCGATCGCGGCGAGGTTGTCGCGCGCCCAGGCGACCACGCCCCGGGACACGTCGACCGTCACGCTCTCGCGCGCGCCGCCCGCCACGGCCGCGACGGTGAACGCCCCCGTGTAGGCGAACAGGTTCAGCACCCGGGCCCCCCGGGCCAGCTCCCTCACCCGCCGCCGGTTCTCGCGCTGGTCGAGGAAGATGCCGGTGGAGAGCCCGTCGCCGAGCCGCACCTTGAACGGCAGGCCGTGCTCGAGGACGGTGAACTCCTCCGGGGCGTCCTCCCCCCGGCTGGCGTGCCGCGGCGCGAACTCCTCGCGCCGCGCGTCGACGATGACGCTCGCGTGCTTCGGGCGCGCCTTGAGGTAGACGCCCTTCGCCCCGAGCCGGTGGGCCGCGTCGAGCACGAGGTCCCGCGGCGGCGCGCCCGGCTCGCCCTCGCCCGCGCCGAACAGCGACACGACGAGGTGCTCGCCGTACAGGTCGACGGAGACGGAGGGGAGGCCGTCGCCCGCGCCGTGGACGAGCCTGAGCGCCGTTGTGTCGCCGGCGCGCGCGATCCCGTACCGCCGCTCGGCGGCCTCGCGCATGGCGCGCTCGACGGCCGCGACGCCGCCTGCGTACGGGTCCGCCGGCGCGGCCGCGAGCCACGCCTCGAAGGCCGCGGGCACCTGCGAGCGGAAGCTCGCGGCCGCGCCCGTGGCCGGGTGATCGAGGCGGAGCTCGGCGGCGTGCAGGAGCAGCCGCGGGGCCTCGGGGCCGCCGTAGAGCGGATCGCCGGCGATCGGGAGGCCGATCGCCGCGAGCTGCACCCGGAGCTGATGGGTGCGGCCGGTCTCGGGCTGGAGCTCGAGCAGGGCGCGGTCGCCGCGGCGCTCGAGGAGGCGGTAGCGGGTGATCGCCAGCACACCGCTCGCGGCCCGATCCTCCCGCCCCGCGGCCCGCTCCTCCCGCTTCGCGGTCCGATCCTCCCGCCCCGCGGTCCGATCCTCACGCCTCGCGGCCCGATCCTCACGCCCCGCGGTCCGATCCTCTCGCGCCCCGCCGGTCTCGGCGAGCGCGCGCATCGCACCTCCCGGCGCCGGGACGAGGCGGTGCCGGAGGGTGCCGCGCGGCGGGCGATCGCCGAAGCCGGAGACCGCGGCGACGTACGTCTTCTGCACCGTGCGCCCCTCGAACTGGCGCGCGATGGCCGCGTTCGCCTCGCGCCGCCGCGTGAACAGGAGGACGCCCGACGTGTCGCGATCGAGCCGCTGGTGGATCCCGAGGTACGCCTCCGCGTCGCCCCGGCCGCGGAGGAAGGCGCGGAGGCGCGTCACCATGTCGTCGATCCGCTCCGCCTCCGGCGCGTGCGTCGACAGGCCAGCCGGCTTGTCGACCACGATGAGATCGTCGTCCTCGGCGAGGATCCACTCCGGATGGATGTCGGGAAAGAGCTCCGAGAGCGAGAGGCGCGGGGTCATCAGTTCTGCTTGACGTCGGTGCCGGGCGGCGCCGTGAACTGGAACTCCGCCGGATCGATCGACGCGGGCTGCGACGCGTTCTCGAAGTCGAACCGGTTCCGGTTGCCCTGCGCGTCGACGATGAGGACGCGGCGCACGACGCCCGGGTCCTTCTTCGCGAGGAGCGCCTTGTCGATATAGAACATCACGAATTCGTAGTGGGGAGTCGGCGACCGCGGCTTGCCGACGAGCACGGGGCCGCCCTCGAACTGCGCCTTCTCGTTGAAGGTGAACGTGAACGACGGCCGGAGCCCGTGGCCCATGAGGAACGAGAGGGCGCCCGGATACTCCGAGTTCTGCACCGGCGTGACGAACATCTGCCGGTCCTCGGCGACGTAGATCTTGAGCGACACGCCGTCGGACACGATGCGGTTCTGGTTCGGCGGATCGTAGCGAAACGAGATCCTGTCCGGCTTCTGGACCGACAGCGTACCGCTCTGCTTCTTGACGGCCCCCGAGACCTTCTGCGTGTGCTCCTGCTTGAAGCGGGCAGAGTACGTCTTCTTGCCCACGAAGATCGCGTCGACCTCGGCCGCCACGGCGTCCGCGGATCCCGCCGCGGCGGGCGGCACCGAGGGCGGCGCCGCCGTGCCGGGCGCGGGCGCGGAGGTCGCCGCCGTCGCCTCGGCGCGCCCGCCGCCCGCGTCACGCGCTGCCGCGTCGCCGGCGAGCGGCCCCGCGTCGCGCCCCGCCGTCGCGGCGCCCGCGTCGTCGCGCTTCCGGCCCGCGTCCTCCGCCGGCGCGCCCGCGTCGGCCGACGCACGGCCGCCCGCCGCGTCCGTCGTCGCCGGAGCGCCCGCGCCGTCAGCCGCCGTGGGGGCGCTCGCCTGAGGCGGCGCGTCGGCCGGCTGCGGCGGCGCGGCGGCCGACTGCGGCAGGGCCGGCGCGGCGGCGGAGGGCGAGGCGTCGGGCGCCGCGCCGACGGGAGCGGGCGGCGCGTCGCAGGCCGCCACGACCAGGGCAGCGGCCGGGACGAGGGCGACGAGGCGGAGGCGGTTCATCGAAGAGCTCGCTTTCAAGGAGAGTGCGTCGCGTGTTCTAGGACAGGTAGGGCCGAGGTGGTAGCGCCGACCTCCACCGCCCCGGGCCCCGGGCCGACCGCATCGACCGCGCTCTCGCATCGTCGCGGGGGGCGGCTCGCGGCCGTCGTCGCTCGAAAAATGGGCCACGCCGAGGGCAGGGACGCCGACGCTCGCCGCAGCGCGCCGAGGGACGCCGGAGAGCCCCAGGGCGGCGGAACGAAAACGACGGGCGCGACGGCCAGCGCGGAGCGGCGGAACCCTGCCGGAACGGCGGAACGGCGGCGTGGACACGCGCTGGCGACGAGGTCGCCATGAGCCCCCGGGGCGAGACCATGTCTTGACCCCTATTTCCACGTAGCCCAAACTCTCCGGCCGCATGCGCGCCGGCACTCCCTCCCTGATCGATGCGTCGTCGCTCATCCTGATCCTGGACGTCTCGCGCAAGCTCGCGGCGCCGTGCGATCTCACCGAGCTGCTCGAGCTCATCATCAAGACGGGGCGGGAGGTGATAGGCGCCGACCGCGGGAGCGTCTTCCTCTACGACGAGGAGGCCAAGGAGCTTTACTCCCGTGTCGCCACGGGCGAGGCCCAGATCCGCGTCAGCATCGACAAGGGCATCGCCGGGGAGTGCGCGCGCAAGCGCCAGACCATCCTCGTCGACGACTGCTATTCCGACCCGCGGTTCAATCAGGAGATCGACCGCCGGACGGGGTATCACACGAAATCCCTCATCACGGTGCCGCTCATCGGGCTCGACGACAAGCTCGTCGGCGTGCTCCAGATGCTGAATTCGAAGGCGGACCACTTCGGCCCCGACGAGCGCGACGTCGCCGAGCTGCTCGCAGCGCAGGCGGCCGTCGCCGTGCAGCGCACGCTCCTGCTCGAGGAGCGCATGATCAAGCTGAAGCTCGAGCACGACCTCACCATCGCGCGCGACATCCAGCAGAACATCCTCCTGCGGCGGCTGCCGCGCTGCCCCGGATACTCGCTGTCGGCGTTCAGCAAGCCGGCGGACGACACCGGCGGCGACATCTACGATGTCATCCGGCTCGAGGAGCGCGCGGACATGTCGCCGATTCTCCTGCTGCTCGCCGACGCGGCCGGCCACGGCATCGGCCCCGCCCTCAGCGTGACCCAGTTCCGCGCGATGCTCCGCATCGGCCTGCGCCTCTCGGCCGACATGGACGCGCTCATGCACCACGTGAACCAGCAGCTCCTCGAGGACCTGCCGAACGACCGCTTCATCACGGCGTTCCTCGGGATCCTCGACCCGACGACGCACCAGCTCCGCTTCCACGCGGCCGGGCAGGGCCCGCTGCTCCACTACCGGGCGGCCGAGGGCCAGGTCGTGTGGCGCGATCCATCGACCGTCCCGCTCGGCATGTTCAAGGATCTCGACCTGCCCCCGACGCCGCCCCTCGTGATGGCGCCGGGCGATCTCCTCGTGCTGCTGACCGACGGCTTCTACGAGTACCAGGACGCCGCCGGGCAGGTGTTCGGCAAGGAGCGCGTCGGCGACCTCATCCACCGCCTGCACGCGCGCCCCACGTCCGACATTCTCGGCGCGCTCCTCGCCGAGGTGCGCCGCTTCGCCGGCTCGGCCAAGCAGATCGACGACCTCACCGCCCTGCTCGTCAAGCGGGACGCCTAGAGCTCGGCTCGGGTCTGGCCGCGTCGTCCGCGCCGACCGCATCTTCTACGGTCGCGCGAGCGGCGTCGGCAACAACGTGCTCTACGTCGGCGCCAAGACCGGGCGCGACGGCATCCACGGCGCGACCATGGCCTCCGACGAGTTCTCCGAGGGCGGCCCGAGCCAGCGCCCCACGGTGCAGGTCGGCGATCCCTTCATGGAGAAGCTCCTGCTCGAGGCGTGCCTCGAGATCTTCGCGGAGGACCTGCTCGTCGGCGTCCAGGACATGGGCGCCGCGGGGCTCACCTCGTCGTCGGTCGAGATGGCGGGCCGGAGCGGCAGCGGCCTCGACCTCGACCTCGTGCCGCGGCGCGCGGCCCGGCTCACGCCGTACGAGATGCTGCTGAGCGAGTCGCAGGAGCGCATGCTGCTCGTCGCGAAGCCCGGGTGCGAGGCGCGCGTCATCGAGATCTGCACGAAGTGGGAGCTCGACGCGGCCATCATCGGCAAGGTGACCGACACCGGCCGCTGGGTCGTGCGCGCCACGCCCGGCTACGACCCGCTCGGCGGCGCGGCCGCCGGCGTGGCCCTGAACCCGGTCGTCGTCTGCGACCTGCCCGTGGATTTCCTTACCGATGCGGCGCCGAAGTACGACCGCCCGCAGCGCGACGACGCCTCGCTGCCGGCGCGCCGGGCGTTCGATCCGCGCTCCATCGGCGATCCGCGCGGCGGCCCGCTCGGCGGCTCCGAGTACGTCGCGCGCCACACGGGCGAGGTGAAGGGGCCGCCCCCCGCGCTCGATCTCGACCGCGAGGCGCGGCTCCAGGGGCTCTGCCTCGCGCTGGCGCGCTCGCGGCCGCAGCTCCTCCGGAGCGCGCACGACGTCTCGGAGGGCGGGCTGGCGATCGCCCTCGGCGAGTGCTGCGCCGCCGCCGACGATCCCGCGGCGCTGGTGGGCGCGCGGGTGCGGCTGCCGGACGCGCCGGACGGCGTCGCGCGCGAGCCGCTCGCCGAGGCGCTGTTCGGCGAGGCGCCGAGCCGGATCATCGTGAGCGTCCGGCCCGAGGACGCGGCCGAGGTCGCGCGGCAGGCCAAGGCGGCGGGCGTGCCCTGCACCGAGCTCGGCACGACCGGCGGCGACCGGCTCACCATCGACGCGGGCGGCAGCGAGGGGATCGACGTCGAGGTCCGCGCCCTGCGCGAGGCGCGTGATCGGTGCCTCGAGCCGATCGTGGGGCGATAGCTCACCGGAAGCGCCAGCGGGCGTTCGTCTCCGCGGTTCCGGGGTTCCGCGGTTCCGCGCGCCCGCGCGGCGCCTTCGCCTATACTTGGAGCATGAAGCGCTGGCTCCCGCTCGGGCTCATCGCCGCCGGCGCCGTCCTCGGCGCGGCGGCGCTGCTGCTATCGCCCTCCGAGGAAGAGCGGATCCGCGAGCGGCTCACCCAGCTCGAGGAAGCGGTGCGCATCGACGAGGGCGAGCGGAATCCGCTGGTGCGCCACGGCCGCATTCGCGGTGAGTTCGCCGAGATCTTCGCGAAGGAGGCGAGCGCCCGCATCGCCGAGATCGGCGACAGCCTCCGCGGCCGCGACGAGCTCGCGAACGCGGCGACCCAGGCAGCGGTCGTCTATCAGACCGCGGAGGTGAGCCTGGGAGGCACGGAGATCCAGATCGACCCGGGCGGCATGACGGCGGAGGTGACCGCCACCGCGACGGTCACGGGCGCCCGGCATGGGCAAGAGGTCCGGCGCGACGAGCTGCCCGTAGCGTTACGGCTCGAGAAGATCGACGGCGAGTGGAAGATCGTCTCTGCCACCGTCCACCCCCGGCAAGCCCCTGGCGACGAGGGCCGCTGATAACCGCGCTCAGACGCGAGACGCGACGGCCACGAACTTCGCGGCCTCTGGCCAAGGCATCTCCTTAGATTCTTCGGAGAGTTCACACGGAGACGGGGAGACGGGGAGGAGATCTTCGAATACTCCCTATCGCCTCGCCTCTCTGTTCAATTTTCCGTTGAAAAAAGCTGTAGCCAAGGGAGTTCCTTGGGGCGTCGAGGGCACGCCAGGAGAGCGCTCACGCGCACCAAAAAAGAAAGGCCGGTCGGGAAGAACCCGCCGGCCTGAGGCCCGCTTTCGCGGACCCACCGGGACCGCACAGGAGCGCCGGTGGAGGAATTCCACCGGAGTCCTGGGAAGGCCCACGATCAGAAGAAACAAGTCAGGAAAGCAATACGAAGCGCAATCAAGTAAAGAGCGAAGACAAAGCGAAGACGGGCGGGAGGCTAAGACAAATCAAGAAGCCAGTCAAACCGAAAGAAGAAGCTGAAGCAAAGAACGAAGCGCAATCCGGAATCGAACGGGCAAGCTCAAGCGAAGCAGGGGAAAAGCTGAAGCGAAGCGCGAAGCAGCGTCAACATCGAGAGCGGCACAACAGATAAGAAAAGCTCGAACCGAAATCTGACAAGCTGATCAGGATGAGCCAACGCAACGGACGACGCGGGTCGCGCGTACTTCGGCCATCCCTCCTCAATCGCCTCGTAAGGCGTCTGTCGTCACGTGAACCGAAGCTCTCCGCCGGCACCGGCGACAAGTCAATCAAGGAGCCCGATACCGCAAGGGCCATGGCATTCGGGTGACGGCGGGGTCGCGATCGCTCGGCTTGCGCCGCCGATCTCCTCGCTCGGCGTCCCCCCGAAGACTGAGGCTTGTATTGCGAAGGTCATGCCAGGGGTCATCCCCTTCGAGTCCGCATGAAACAGGACGACGAGCAGGGGCGACATCTGGTGGATACATAAAGCAACCGGCGGGCCAACGGCGGAGGCGCCGCGGTCCTGGCGCCCAGCAGCCAAAATTGCCGCTGAAACCCACCCTCCGATGCGCGCGCGCGAGCCCGGAGGCCAGCGCCGGTCATACATTTCCGCAGGGACTGGTCCGATCCAGGGATGGGTTCAGATCCAGAACGCAGAGTTTACCTGGACATGAATATGTTCATCCTCGAGCGGCTGGACACCCTGCGCTGCACGGTGAAATCGTAGAAGTGCAACAGGGCAGGACGACTCCGATCGACGCTTTGCGTCGTATCTCGACGACGTGCTCCCCGCCAAAGGCGCAGCGCGCTACGCAGCGCAGCCCGCGATACGCAGCGCGGCGCGCAGCTCACCGCACATGGGGCGCAGCGCACGGCACACAGCACAGCTCGCGGCACATCCGGCAGAGCTCGCGGCACACAGCGCAGCTCGCGGCACACAGCGCAGCTCGCGGCACATCCGGCAGAGCTCGCGGCACACAGCGCAGCTCGCAGGGCTACTTGCAGCCGGCCTGAATCAACGGCTCGACCACCCCGGCGATGTTCTCTTGGGGCGCGGAGAACCTGTGGCGCTCGAGCTTCCGCAATGCGCCCAGGAACCTCGGCCAGCTGCCACCGCAGGTCGCGAGCAGCGCCCGGAGCTCCGGAGTCCCCGAGTTGTAGACACGGAACTGCACGAGCGACGCGTTGTTGATCGGACGGCGCGCGCCGATGTCGGCCTTGAGCCGCGCCAGCACCGCGTCCTTCTCGGCCCGCTTCTCGGCGTCGGGCGCCGCGGACGCATACAGCCGATTGAGGTGGACGTAGGCCGCGTGCAGCGCGCGCGTCCGCACCTCGCTCCTCTCCAGCTCCCTCATGTAGGCCGTCTTCTCCGCGGAGAAGGGGCCCACCCGCTCGTCCAGGTAGAGCTTGGTGAGCTCGTCCCCGACGAAGCTCGCAAGGCTCTCGTTCAACCTCGTCTGCCCCTTCACGTACAGCGTCGCGTGCAGCGACTCGTGGAGCACCACGTTGGCGAGATCGCCGAGCGCCTCGTCCCCGTCCGAGATCATCGTGGACAGGACCGGATCCTCGAGCCAGCCGAGCGTCGAGTAGGCGCCCGCCGGACGCACGTCGACGTCCCAGCCGGCCGCCTTGAGCGGCGCCGCGAACGCCTTGGCATCCTGGAGATGGAACCACCCCATGTAGGGGACGGTACCCACGATAGGAAAACTCCATGTCTTCGAGCGGAACCGGAGCGGCTCACACGCGCTCACCACCCAGACCGCGGCTGGGCGATCGAGCTCGACATACGTCCTGTAATTGCCGGTCGGGGTCAGCCCGTGGCGCTCACCGAAGCGCTTGATGTGCGGGACCTCGCGCAGCAGCGCGCGCGTCCGCCACGGCTTGCGGGCGTCGAAGGCGGCGTCCTCGAGCGACTCGGCGCGCCAGGCCATCGAGAGCTGGCCGGCGCCCGCCTGCGCGATGTAGCGGGCCTGTGTACACGATGCGAGCAGGAGACAGAGCGCGACGAGCCCCGCGGCGGCGCAGACCATGCGCGCCGCGGAGCGAGGGCGCGACACGGACCACGAGGGCGCGGCGCCGCGACGGGCGCTGGCCGCAAGCCTTTCGCTCATCCTCTAGCTGATAGCTGGCCGCGCGTGCTTAACAAGCTCTTCCGCGCAGAGGACGCGCGTCCCGCGCGTGCCGGTGGGGCGCGCGGGGGCGCGCCCCACCGATCAGGACGGCAGCGCCGCCCCCCACGAACTGAGCTGCACGGCCGGGACGATCGGCGCGCGTTCCCGTAGAGAGGGCTCCTCCGTGGCATAGAGGGGCTCGCGTGCGAGCGGGTAGTCGCGCGGCGCCCCGTTCGACAGCACCATCTGGATGGCGCCCAGGTGCCCGCTGCGGAACGCGGCGGCCGCGCACGCGAGATAGAACTCCCACGTCCTCATGAAGGCGCCGTCGAAGCCGGTGACCCGCTCGATCTTCTCCCTGTTCTCCAGGAAGTTACGGCGCCAGCAGCGCGCCGTGAGCGCGGAGTGGCGCCGCAGGTTCTCCGCGTCGAGCACGTCGAGGCCGCGCGTCGAGGCGCGCGTCGCCATCCCGTCGAGCGAAGGAGGCCAGTACCCCGGGAAGATGTGCTTTTGCAGGAAGGGGTCAGTCCGCGACGACTCCTGCTCTCTCGTGACGCTCTCGAGCACGCACACGCCGCCCGGGGCGAGCAGCGCCTTCACCCTGTCATAGAACACCTCGATACGTCGCTCGCCGGCATGGCACATCGAGCCCAGGGAGACGAGCCGGTCCCACCGCGGCTCGTCCTCGAGCTCGTCGCAGCTCATCACGCGGACCTCGACCGGGAGCCGCCGCGCCGCCGCCTGCTCGCGGATGTACCTCGCCTGGTTCTCGCAAAGGGTGATACCGAGGCACTGCACCCCGTACGCCTCCGCGGCGTGGAACATGAGGTGCCCCCACCCGCAGCCGAGATCCACGAGCCGGTGCCCGCGCCGGAGCGCGAGCTTCCGCGCGACGAGGGAGATCTTGTGCGCCTGCGCGTCGTCGAGCGTCTCGCCCGGAGAGCTGAAGTAACCGCACGACGTCTGGAGGCGCCTGTCCAGGTAAAGAGGATAAAAGTCGTTGCCTAGCCCATAGTGACGCTCGACGGCGAGCCTCTCGCGCTTCGCCGCCCCGGAGAGCAGCCCGAGCCGGAGCGCGTCGAGCACGCCCGAGAGGCCGCGGTCGAACGACGACGGCGCGGGCACGAGGCGCGGCAGGCGCGCCTCCACGGACCGAGCGAGCTGGAACAGGCCGGCGAGCGAGTCCTCGAGATCTCCCTCGAACGTGACCTCGCGCCGGACATATGCCTCACCGAGGCCGAGCGTGCCCCGGAACGCCGTCTCGCAGAGCGACCGACGCGTCCTGAACGTCACGGAGAACTCGGGCGCGCCCGCGCCGAAGCGCAGCCGCTCGCCGCCCCAGAAGCGCAGCTCGAACGGGGTCCCGCCGTGGCGCTCCAGCAGGCGCGACGCCGCTTCCTTGAACAGACGAGACCACGGCGGCATTTCGCCCTTCCTGACGATGAACATCGGACCCCCTCCGCGGCCCCCCGGCCGCCCGACGAGCTGACCCGAGCTGCGCTTTCCCGTCAAGCGACATGTCATCCATGCAAATGCCATCACAACGAGTCACCGAACGCCCACAGCGGCCGGCGGACACCCCGGACACGCGCTGTCGTCAGGGACAGGAGGAACGCAGTGGCCGGCTCGCTCATAGCACCGTAGTGGTGTTCGGGAGAGTCCCGACAACATGCTCGCGTGTCCGGGATGTTTCATGTTCCAGACGAAGGAGGGAAATCGGGAAGATGATTCGAATTTCTCCCTACCTTCCTGGTCGTGTTCCTGGTCGCGTGACGTACCCATCCGCTGTATGCGCTGCACCCCCTCGCGCCCGAAGCGCGCCTGTGCTCCATCCCACCCGGGAAGCGCTCCGCTCCGTCGCGGTCGGGCGCGCAGCACGCCCTCGCGCCGCTCCCGACCGGCCACGCGCTGCGCTCCCTCGCGGCCGGGGCGCGGTCCGTGGTACGCAGACCGGCCCGTGGACACGCCCAGCGATCCTCCCGCCGCCCCGCGAGACCCGCCGCCGCCCGCGCGGCGCGCAGGGAAGGCCGGCAGCGGTGAGCTCGTGTTCACGCGCGTCGGAGCGCGCACCGTGCTCGAGAAGGCGTTCGCCAGGAGCCCGCTCAGGCTGCTCGCTCCGAAGAACCACGGGGAGGCAGCGTGGGTGTTCGTCGCGAGCTTCGGCGGCGGCCTCGTCGGCGGCGACGAGCTCCACCTCCACGCGCGCGTCGGGCGCGGGGCCGCCGCGCTGCTCAGCACGCAGGCCTCGACCAAGGTCTACCGCTCGCCCCTCGGCAGCCGCCAGCGCCTCGAGGCCGAGGTCCAGGGAGGCGGGCTCCTCGTCGCGATCCCCGATCCGGTCGTCTGCTTCGCGGGCTCGCGGTACGAGCAGGACATCGACGTCGCGCTCGCCGACGACGCGTCGCTCGTGCTCGTCGACGCGCTGTCCTCGGGCCGGAGCGCGCGGGGCGAGCGCTGGGCGTTCGACAGGTACGCGTCGCACATCCGGGTGAGCCGCGGCGGGCGGGCCGCGCTGCTCGACGCGACGCTGCTCGACCCGGCGCACGGCGCGCTGCCCGAGCGCATGGGGCGCTTCGACGCCCTCGCGACGCTCGTCGCGCTCGGCCCGCGGGCGGCGAGCGCGGCGGAGGCGCTGCTCGCGCCGCGGCCGCCGCCCGAGCGGCGCGCCGAGCTCGTCGCGTCGGCGAGCCCGCTCCGGGGCGGCGGCGCCGTCGTGCGCGTCGCGGGCACGAGCGTCGAGCGCGTCGCCGGCTTCCTCCGCGGCGCGCTCGGCTTCCTCGCGGGTGAGCTCGGTGATGATCCGTTCGCACGAAAGTGGTAGCTTCGCGCCGCGCCGGCGACGCCGCGGCGTCACCGCGCCGGAGAGAGGGCGAACATGCACCTTGCGCCTCGTGATCTCGACAAGCTCGTGCTGCACGGCGCGGGCTTCCTCGCCCAGAAGCGCCTCGCGCGCGGGGTCAGGCTCAACTACCCGGAGGCCGTCGCGCTCATCGCGACGCAGATCCTCGAGCTGATCCGCGACGGCCGCAGCGTCGCCGAGCTCATGGACGTCGGCCGCCGCCTTCTCGGGCGAGCGCAGGTGATGGCCGGCGTCCCCGAGATGATCGCCGAGGTCCAGGTGGAGGGGACCTTCCCCGACGGGACGAAGCTCGTCACCGTCCACCACCCGATCGCGCTCGAGCACGGCGATCTGGCGCTCGCGCTCTACGGCAGCTTCCTCCCCGTGCCCGACCTGTCGCTCTTCCAGCAGGCAGGCCAGGGCGAGGCGACTGCCGAGCCGGCGCCCGGCGAGGTGCTCGTGAAGCCCGGCGAGATCGAGCTCTCTCCCGGCCGGCGGCGGCTCTCCCTCCCCGTGAAGAACCTGGGCGACCGGCCGATCCAGGTGGGCAGCCACTACCCGTTCTCGGAGACGAACCGCGCGCTCGAGTTCGACCGCGCGGCGGCGGCGGGGATGCGGCTCGACATCCCCGCGGGCACCGCGGTCCGCTTCGAGCCGGGCGACGAGAAGACGATCACGCTGGTGCAGGTCGGCCCGCACGGCGGGGCGGCGCACGCCGCGCCGGAGGAGCAGCAGGCATGAGCCACAAGATGCAGCGGCGGCACTATGTCGATATCTACGGGCCGACGGTCGGGGACCGGGTGCGGCTCGGCGACACCGGCCTCATCGCCGAGGTCGAGCGGGATCACACGTCCTACGGCGACGAGTGCAAGTTCGGCGGCGGCAAGGTGCTGCGCGATCGCATGGGGCAGATGCCCGGCGCCTCGAACGACGAGGCGCTCGACTGCGTCATCACGAACGCGCTCATCGTCGACTGGACCGGCGTCTACAAGGCCGACATCGGCATCAAGCGCGGCCGCATCGCGGCGATCGGCAAGGCCGGCAACCCGAAGGTGATGGTCGGCGTCACGCCGGGCATGATCGTCGGCGTGACGACGGAGGTCATCGCCGGCGAGGGCCACATCGTCACGGCGGGGGGCGTCGACGCGCACATCCATTTCATCTGCCCGCAGCAGGGGTACGAGGCGCTCGCGGCGGGCGTCACCACGTTCGTCGGCGGCGGCACGGGCCCGGCGACGGGCACGAACGCGACCACGTGCACCCCGGGCGCCCGCCACATCTCGCTGATGCTGCAGGCGACGGACGTCCTGCCGCTCAACATCGGCCTCACGGGCAAGGGCAACACCTCGTCGCCCGAGGGGCTGCTCGAGCAGGTGCGCGCCGGCGCCGTCGGGCTGAAGCTGCACGAGGACTGGGGCACGACCCCGCCCGCCATCGACTGCTGCCTCAGCTTCGCCGAGCACGAGGACATCCAGGTCACGCTCCACACCGACACGCTGAACGAGTCGGGCTACGTCGACGACTCCATCGCGGCGTTCAAGGGCAGGACGATCCACTCCTACCACTCCGAGGGCGCGGGCGGCGGGCACGCGCCCGACATCCTGCGCATCTGCGCCGAGCCGAACGTGATCCCGAGCTCGACGAACCCGACGCGCCCGTACACCGTCAACACGCTCGACGAGCACCTCGACATGCTCATGGTCTGCCACCACCTCGATCGGAACATCCCGGAGGACGTGGCGTTCGCCGAGAGCCGCATCCGCGGCGAGACCATCGCGGCCGAGGACATCCTCCACGACCTCGGCGCGATCAGCATCATCTCGAGCGACAGCCAGGCGATGGGCCGCGTCGGCGAGGTGATCACGAGGACGTGGCAGACCGCGCACAAGATGCGGGATCAGCGCGGCCGGCTGCCCGAGGAGCAGGGCGACAACGACAACTTCCGGATCCGCCGTTACGTGGCCAAGTACACGATCAACCCGGCCATCGCGCACGGCATGTCCCACGAGATCGGGTCGGTCGAGCCGGGCAAGCTCGCGGATCTCGTGCTGTGGCGGCCCCAGATGTTCGGCGTGCGCCCGGAGCTCGTGATCAAGGGCGGCCTCATCGCCTGGGCGCAGATGGGCGATCCGAACGCGTCGATCCCGACGCCTCAGCCGTACTACATGCGCCCGATGTTCGGTTCGCTCGGCACGGCGGTCGGCGAGACGAGCATCGCGTTCGTGTCGAGCCGCGCCATGGACGAGGGGAGCATCCGCCGGCTCGACCTGAAGAAGCGCCTCTCGGCGGTCCGCCGCTGCCGCCGGATCGGCAAGGCCGACATGCGGCTCAACAGCACGCTCCTGCCGATCACGGTCGATCCCGAGACGTACGAGGTGAGGGCCGGCGGCGAGCTCCTCCGCTGCGACCCCGCGAAGATCCTGCCCCTCGCCCAGAGGTACAGCCTCTTCTGAGGCGGGGAGCTCGTCCTCGGCCGCTCCTCGCCTGCGGGTTCACCCTTCTCTCCGTCTGCTGCCGTCTGTCTCCGTCTGCTGCCGTCCGCTTCCATCCGCGCGCATGAACAGGTGGCTCCTCCTCCAGCTCTCCGACTCCGCGTTCCCGGTCGGAGGGTTCGCGCACTCCGCGGGCCTGGAGGCGGCGGTGCAGCTCGGCGAGGTCGGGCCCGGGAGCGCGCTCTCGTCGTTCATCGCGAACGCTCTCTGGCAGGTGGGCCTCGGCGCGCTGCCGCTCGTGCGAGCTGCGCACGAGCGCCCGCTCGACATCGCGACCGTCGACGACGCGTGCGACGCCTTCCTCGTGAACCACGTCGCGAACCGGGCGAGCCGGACGCAGGGCCGCGCGTTCCTCGCGACGAGCGCGCGCGTCTTCCCCTCCGCCGAGATCCGTCGCCTCGACGCCGCCGTGCGGGCGCGGGAGGCGCTGGGCCACCACGCGCCGGCGTTCGGCGCGACCCTCGCGGCGCTCGGCGTCCCGCGCCAGGACGCGCAGGCCGTCTACCTGCACGCCTCGCTCCGCGGCGTCGTCTCGGCGGCGGTGCGCCTCGGGCTCGTCGGGCCCCTGGAGGCACAGCGACTGCAACTCGAGAGCGCGCCGATCCTCGACGCCGTGCTCCATGAGTGCGGAGATCACGGTATCGACGAGCTCGCGCAGCCGGCGCCGCTCCTCGATCTCTTCGGGGCCACGCAGGATCGGCTCTACTCGCGTCTCTTTCAATCGTGAGGTGACAGCATGCACGACCCTGGCGATCACGGGCATGGGCACAACGGCCACGGCCACGTTCATGGCCACGACCACGACCACGACCACGTTCACGGCCACGTTCACGGCCACGACCACGACCACGACCACGACCACGTTCACGGGGGTGGCCACGGGCACGCGCACGAGCACGGGCACACGCACGAGCACTGGGCGCATCCGGGGCTCTTCAGCGAGCGGGATGTGCCGAAGGACCGCGATTTCTCGGCGCGGGCGTTCACGGTCGGGATCGGAGGGCCCGTCGGCAGCGGCAAGACGGCGCTCGTGCTCGCGCTCTGCCGCGCGCTTCGCGACAGGATGCCGCTCGGCGTCGTCACGAACGACATCTTCACCCAGGAGGACGCCGAGTTCCTGCACCGCAACAAGGCGCTGCCGCCGGAGCGCATCCGCGCGGTGGAGACCGGGGGCTGCCCGCACGCGGCGATCCGCGAGGACATCAGCCACAACCTCGTCGCGCTCGACGACCTCATGGATCACGTCGCGCCCGCGCTCCTCATCGTCGAGAGCGGCGGAGACAACCTCGCCGCCCAGTACAGCCGGGAGCTCGTCGACTACACGATCTATGTGATCGACGTCGCCGGCGGCGACAAGGTGCCGCGCAAGGGCGGACCGGGGATCACGCAGTCGGACCTGCTCGTCATCAACAAGACCGATCTCGCTCCGCACGTCGGCGCCGACCTCGGTGTCATGGAGCGGGACGCCCGGAGGATGCGGGGAGACGGGCCGTTCCTGTTCGCGCAGTGCAACCGGAGCCAAGGAGTCCCCGAGATCATTGACCACATCCTCTCCGCCATGCGCCGCGCAACCACCACGGCGCCTCCCGCGAAATAGGCCTCTATCGCGCGCCTCCCGCTGCGAGAAGCGCTCACGCTCCACAGGAGTCGGCATACCGGAGCACATCTGCGCCGGGCGCGCGGCGCTGTCCCCTGTTAAAGGAGGACAGCGGCAACGCCGCTTCGACTTCCGTTTCGCTGGAATACCGGTTCTATTGGACGGTAGGCGGACTTCGGACGGGTGATAGAGGGCGGGGAGGGCTCCGCCGGGCGGAGCGACTTCCACCACGACCGCCGCGGTCGCCACGCGATCACGGCAGCGCCGGATGGCGAGGCGGCGCGGCGCACCCCTTGTAGACCAGAGGAGGAGGCATCAGTGAGCCAGGCCCGACCCCATGTGCTGGTGGTAGACGCCGAGAAGAGGGTCCTCGACAGGCTCGCGCTCGAGCTCAACCAGGGCGGCTTCGACGTCACCTGCGCCGAGAGCGGGCTCGCCGCGATCGAGCTCGTCAAGGCGCGCCGCTTCGACCTCGTGGTCGCCGATGTGGGGGCGCTCGGCACGGAGGGCGCCGGGACCATCGCCGCGCTCAAGGCGCTCGGCCCGGACCTCGAGATCATCGTCGGCGCCCCGTGCTCGAGCGCGAAAGACGCGGTGGAGTGCATCGAGCGCGGCGCGTACGACATGCTGGAGAAGCCCTACGACATCGAGGACCTGAAGCGGCTGCTCGAGGCGGCGATGCTGCGCACCCACCTCGACGCCGTGGCGGCCGTCCACCAGGCGAGCGCCGCCCTCGTCGCGTCCCTCTCGCGGGACGACTTCCCCGAGCGCGCCGTGGATCTCGCTGCGAAGGTCGTCTATACGACCTGCGCAGCGCTCTCCCTCGCGCTCGATCAAGGGGCCGCGCTGTACCAGGCGGCCTCCGGCGCCGAGGTGCCCGCGGCGTTCATCGCTCGGCTCGCCGGGCGCATCGAGGGCGCGCTCGCGCCCGTCCGCCTGTCCGCCGACGACGCGCCCGATCTGCTCTGTACCGCAGAGGGCGATCGCTTCGGCGCCGCCATCGTCGCGCCGCTCCGCCTTGGCGAGAGCTCGTTTGGCGGTCTCGTGGTGCTCCGCGACGAGCGCCTGCCGGCGTTCACCAGCCAGGAGGAGCAGGCCATCGGCATCTTCGCAATTGAGCTCGCGCTCGCCTTTTACGGCCACAAGGTACGGCGCTCGGTCGGCCCCTGCGCCGCCTGACGCCGCGCGCGGCGTGGACACGCGCGCGGCGCGCTCACCCGGGCCGAGATCTGCGGCTGGCGCCCGCAAATTCTTCGGCAATCGAGCTCAAGATTCCCTCTGGCGAACGCGTTCGCACCCCACTAAAGGAGGGGAGCGATGAGCTCCACCGCTGCACCATCGACTCTCCCCGCCAGGGCCCAGCGCGCCGCGACCTTCTACCGGGATCTCGTCGGGAAGAAGATCGCGATGGCGCTGAGCGGCGTCATCTTCTTCGGCTTCGTGATCGGCCACCTGGCCGGCAACCTCCAGGTCTTCCTCGGCCGGCAGAAGTTCAACGACTATGCTGCCTTCCTCCACGGGACGCCCTCCCTGCTGTGGGGGACGCGGATCGTCCTCCTCGCCTCCCTCATCGTCCACGTCTACACGGGCGTGACGCTCGCGCAGCACAGCCGCGCTGCCCGGCCGGTCCCCTACCAGGTGAAGGGGCAGCGGCGCCCGAACGTCGCCGCGCGCACGATGCTGCTGAGCGGCGGCGTCCTCGGCGCCTTCATCATCTATCACCTGCTCCACCTGACGACGGGCACCGTGCACCCCGACTTCGTGGCGCTCGACGCCTACGACAACGTCGTGAAGGCCTTCAGCCCGGGCCCCGCGGCGATTGCCTACGTCGTGGCGATGGGGCTCCTCGCCCTGCACCTCTACCACGGCGCGTGGAGCATGTTCCAGTCGGTGGGCTTCAACCACCCGCGCTATTCGCCGGGGCTCAAGAAGTTCGCCGCCGCGTCGTCGATCCTGCTCTTCGCCGGCTTCTCGTCCATCCCGCTGGCCGTCCTGTTCGGCATCGTCCGCTGAGCCCGGAGCGTCCGTCATCATGCAGCTGAATGCGAAGATCCCCGAAGGTCCCATCGAGAAGAAGTGGGACCAGCACCGCTTCAACCTGAAGCTCGTCAACCCGGCGAACAAGCGGAAGTACACCGTCCTCGTCGTCGGCACCGGCCTCGCCGGGGGCGCGGCGAGCGCGACGCTGGCCGAGCTCGGCTACAACGTGAAGAGCTTCTGTTTCCAGGACTCTCCGCGCCGCGCCCACAGCATCGCCGCGCAGGGCGGCATCAACGCCGCGAAGAACTACCAGAACGACGGCGACAGCATCTACCGCCTCTTCTACGACACCGTGAAGGGCGGCGACTACCGCGCGCGCGAGGCCAACGTGTACCGGCTCGCGCAGATCAGCGTGAACATCATCGACCAGTGCGCCGCGCAGGGCGTGCCGTTCGCGCGCGAGTACGGCGGCGTGCTCGCGAACCGCTCGTTCGGCGGGGCGCAGGTGTCGCGCACGTTCTACGCGCGCGGCCAGACGGGGCAGCAGCTCCTCCTCGGCGCCTACCAGGCCCTCGAGCGGCAGATCGGCCTCGGCAAGGTGAAGATGTACCCGCGCACCGAGATGCTCGACCTCATCGTCATCGACGGCAAGGCGCGCGGGCTCATCACCCGCAACCTGATCACCGGCGCGCTCGAGACGCACCTCGGCGACGCGGTCGTCCTCGCGTCGGGCGGCTACGGCAACGTCTTCTTCCTCTCGACGAACGCGAAGGGGTCGAACACCACGGCGATCTGGCGGGCGCACAAGCGCGGCGCGCTCTTCGGTAACCCCTGCTTCACCCAGATCCACCCGACGTGCATCCCGGTCTCGGGCGACTACCAGTCGAAGCTGACGCTCATGAGCGAGTCGCTCCGCAACGACGGCCGCATCTGGGTGCCCACGAACGCGGGCGACACGCGCCCGCCGGAGCTCATCCCCGACGGCGAGCGCGACTATTACCTCGAGCGCCGCTATCCGAGCTTCGGCAACCTCGTGCCGCGCGACGTCGCGTCGCGCGCGGCGAAGGCGGTCTGCGACGAGGGCCGCGGCGTGGGGCCGACGCGGCTCGGCGTGTACCTCGACTTCTCGGACGCCATCCGGCGCCTCGGCAAGCCGGCCATCGCCGAGCGCTATGGCAACCTCTTCGACATGTACGAGCGCATCACCGGCGACGACCCGTACAGCGTCCCGATGCGCATCTATCCGGCCATCCATTACACGATGGGCGGGCTCTGGGTCGACTACAACCTGATGAGCACGATCCCCGGCCTGTACGTGCTCGGCGAGGCGAACTTCTCCGACCACGGCGCGAACCGGCTCGGGGCGAGCGCGCTGATGCAGGGCCTGGCGGACGGGTACTTCATCATCCCGTACACCATCGGCGATTACCTCGCGTCGACGAAGCTCGAGCGGGTCGACGACCTCCACCCCGCCGTGAGGGACGCCGAGCGCGACGCGAGCGCGCGGCTGAACAAGCTGCTCGGCGCGAACGGCTCGCGAACGGCCGACTCGTTCCATCGCGAGCTCGGCAAGATCATGTGGGAGCAGTGCGGGATGGCCCGCAACGCGGCCGGGCTCAAGGGCGCGCTCGCGCGGATCCCGGAGCTCCGCGAGCAGTTCCATCGCGACGTCCGCGTCTCGGGGACAGGCACCGGCCTGAACCAGGAGCTCGAGAAGGCGGCGCGCGTCGCCGACTTCTTCGAGCTGGCGGAGCTCATGTGTCGTGACGCGCTCGACAGGGAGGAGTCGTGCGGCGGGCACTTCCGCGAGGAGCACCAGACGCCCGAGGGCGAGGCGAAGCGCGACGACGAGCGCTTCTCTTATGTCGCCGCCTGGGCATGGCGAGGCGAAGGTCAGGCCCAGGAGCTCCACAAGGAGCCGCTCCAGTTCAACGAGGTTCACCCCACGCAGCGGAGTTACAAATAATGCGCCTCACCCTCCATGTCTGGCGGCAGAAGGGCAAGTACGAAGCGGGCCGGTTCGTCACGTACGAGGTGCCCGACGTCAGCGAGCACATGTCCTTCCTCGAGATGCTCGACGTGCTCAATCAGCGGCTCATCCTCAAGGGTGAGGAGCCAATCGCGTTCGATCACGATTGTCGCGAGGGCATCTGCGGCATGTGCGGCTTCATGATCAACGGCCAGGCGCACGGCCCCCTCCGTGGGACGACCGTGTGTCAGCTGCACATGCGTCACTACAAGGACGGCGACGTGTTGTGGCTCGAGCCGTGGCGGGCCCAGGCGTTCCCGGTGGTAAGCGACCTCGCGGTGGACCGCAGCGCGTTCGACCGGATCATCGCGGCGGGCGGCTTCGTCTCGGTGTCGACGGGCAGCGCGCCGGACGCGAACGCGATCCCGGTGCCGAAGGTGGTCGCCGAGCGCGCCATGGACGCGGCGGCGTGCATCGGCTGCGGCGCCTGTGTCGCATCTTGTCCGAACGCGTCCGCCTCGCTCTTCACCGCGGCGAAGCTCACCCACCTGAACCTCCTGCCGCAGGGCGAGCCGGAGCGCGATCAGCGGAGCCTCAACATGGTCGCCCAGATGCGCGTCGAGGGCTTCGGCCACTGCACGAACGTCGGCGAGTGCGAGGCGGTCTGCCCGAAGGAGATCCCCCTCGACATGATCGCGAAGATGAACCGCGACTACCTGCGCGCGACGCTGATCCACCGCGACGTGCAGGCCAAGGGCGGCACCGGCTGAGGCGCCGCACCGCCGGCCTCGCTCGAGGCCGGCGGCGCCTCCCCTCCCTCCCCTCTCGTCGACGGCGAACTCCCTCCTCCCGCACGCCATGAACGGCGGCGCTCCGTCGCCGTCACCCCGCCGCCAAGGCGGGTGCGCCCCTGATTGACACCGGCTCGCCGCCCGGACGCGCTGCGCCGAAGGTGCGCCTGTGGCCCACGGGGTCAGGCCGGCCCTTCGGCCCATCACCGCCCGTACGGCCGGCCCCCCGGTCCCTGCAGGCGCAGGCTGCAGCGCCTCGGCACGAGGCTCACCCGAGCACGGCCCCGCGGCATGACAGGCGAGCCCTGGTGCCGTGGGTGCGCCAGCACGATCCCGACGGCCGCCGCAGGTGGGGCACGAGGCCGCCCTCATCTTCCGTTTTCGTACAATTTTTCACCAAAAACACAAGGATTTGCAGGCCCCCTGTGGAAAACAAAGCAGGAGTTTCCTGATCACCGACTCAGGGACTTCCTAAACCGTCTTCACATTGAGAGCCCCAACCGTACAGTCAACGTGGGATAAGCACTCGGCATGTTTCGAGAACATCTCGCCGCGACTCGCGCCTATGCCAGTGGGGGCTTTCCGAGCGTGACGAGCCGTCGCTCCAGTAGCAGCGCAACCGCGAAGATGCCGTGGCGCTCTCCCGCGCCGCAATGAAACGTGTCAGGGTCAACAGGCACTTGTTCGAGGTCACGAGTTGGAATAACCTCGAAATTGTCCTGAACGGGATCAGTCGTCATAAGACAATTGTGGTCACCCCACACCATGTCGTAGACTAGGTCGAACTTAGAGCGCCGCAGCGAGGGGGGGCATCCCGCGGCGAGCGCGTCGAGGATCGCATCGAGTATCGCTCTTCTGCGGAAGCCGGTTCGAGGGGAGGGCCGGCAGGAGGAGAAGCCAGAGGCAACGGCCGCGGCGACCTTTCTCCCGGCGGGTCAGGAGATCCGCTTTCCACATGGGAACGACGCGCACCGGGACCGCAAACCAGACCGACCGGGGCCGGGCAGATCGCCTGACGGCGCCCTGCTGCACTGTTCGTGCTGCGCGCCTTTGACGCGCGCCGGGGTCTGCGAGGCTGATCGGATGCGGGAGTTCGAACATCAGACAGGTCTCTTGGACGAGCGAAGAAGTAGGAGGGGAACTTCATGAGGTGCTGCATCGACGGCCTTAATCTGCATCCGACGAGCGTCCACGATGCTGCCGTTGTTCTCGACACCGTGACGGATCGGCTCCTCGCCGCGGGTGATCGGCGGGCGGCCTTCACCGACGTCTACGGTATCGTCACGCGCGCGGTCGCGGCGCAGGTCGGGCGACGCGATGGCATGTTCCTCGAGCCGGCGTGGATCTCGCGGCTCGCGGGCCGGTTCTGCGAGCGCTACCTCCAGACGCTCGGCTGGTACGATCGGGGCGCGGCGCAGGACTGCGGCGCCTGGCACATCGCGTACGCGAGCACGGCGTCGCGGTTCACGCCCCCCGTGCAGAACGCGCTGCTCGGCTTCAGCGCCCACATCAACTACGACCTGATCTTCGGGATCCACGCGACGATCGTCGAGTTCGGGCACGGCGCCGACCGGGCGATGCTCGCGCGGCTCAAGCACGATCACGATCAGATCAATACGCTGCTCCGCGCCTCGGTCATCGAGGCGCTCGCGCGCCTCACCGCGCGGCACGGCTGCCCCCTCAGCGCGTTCTTCCTGGACAACGCGCCGGAGGTCGCGGTCTGGGTGTCCATGGAGATGCTCTCGCGGTGGCGCGAGCGGGTCTGGGACGACGTCCTGGCGCTCCTCGCCGCGCGCGACGGGAGCGAGCGGGCGGCGCTCTCCCGCGGGATCGAGCGGCGCTCCACGCGCATCGCCCAGATGCTCGCGCTGCCCTCGCTCCACCAGGCGCCGCATACGGCGCTCCGCCTCCTGTCAAGGGCCGCGTGATCGCGGCCGACCGCAACCGGAGCCCCGCCCGATCGTAGAATGGGGGCATGAGCAAGCTGCCCAAGGAACCGCCCGCCGGCGAGATCACCCCTCCAGCGCTCTACCTGCGGCGGCGCGAGCTCCTCAAGAGCGCGGCGCTCTTCGCCGGCACCGCGTCGGCCATCGGCGGCGGCCTCGTCTGGCTCACGGGCGGCGCGGCGCGCCTCTCGGCGGCGGGCGCCCCCGGCGGCGAGGCCACGCCGCTCGGCAGCGCGGCCGCGCCGCCGGGGCCGCCCGCCGCCGGCGCGTCGTCCTCTGGGACGAGCTCGAGAGACCCGTTCGTTACCGACGAAGCGCGGACCTCCTACGAGGACATCGTTTCGTACAACAACTTCTACGAGCTCGGCCTGAGCAAGTCCGAGCCGGCCAGGAACGCCGGCCGGCTCAGGCTCCGCCCCTGGGCCATCGCGTGCGAGGGAGAGGTGAAGAAGCCCGAGGTCGTCGACCTCGACACCCTCCTCCGATGGTTTCCCCTGGAGGAGCGCGTCTATCGAATGCGCTGCGTCGAGGCGTGGTCGATGGTGATCCCCTGGCTCGGGTTCCCGCTGGGCGCGCTGCTCAGGCGCCTCGATCCGACCTCTCGCGCCCGGTACGTCCAGTTCACCACGTTGCTCGATCGAGAGCAGCTGCCCGGCCAGCGGAGCGACGTGCTGGAGTGGCCTTACGTCGAGGGGCTGCGGATCGACGAGGCGATGCACCCTCTCACGATGCTGGCCGTGGGCCTCTACGGCAAAACGCTGCTCGGCCAGAACGGAGCGCCCATTCGCCTGGTGGTGCCGTGGAAATACGGGTTCAAGGGGTGCAAATCGATCGTCAGCATCAAGCTCACCGAGCGGCAGCCGGCGACGAGCTGGAGCCGCGCCGCGCCGGACGAGTATGGGTTCTATGCGAACGTGAACCCCGCGGTGGATCACCCGCGCTGGAGCCAGGCGACGGAACGGAGGATCGGTGAGCTGCGCCGCCGTCCCACGCTGCCATTCAACGGCTATGCGGAGGAGGTCGCCGGCCTCTACAGCGGGATGGACCTGCGGGAGAGCTTCTGATGATGCGCGCGCCAGCGAGGACGATGTCGCCGCCGCGCGCTGCCGCCGCCGGCGTGCCGGCTGGCCGGAAGCTGGCCTGGCTCCCGCCCGCGGTCGTCGCCGGCGGGCTGATCCCGCTGGCCGTGCTCGGCGTGCGCGCCGGGGCCGGGGCGCTCGGCCCGGACCCCGTCGCCGAGGCGCTGAACCAGCTCGGCCTGCTCGCGCTCGTGCTGCTCGTCGCCTCGCTGGCGGCGACGCCGGTCAAGCTCGTGTCGGGCTGGACCTTTCCGCTGCGTATCCGCAAGGAGCTCGGGCTGCTCGCCTTCTTCTACGCGTGCGCCCACTTCCTGACCTACGCGATCGTCGATCAGGGCCTCGAGGTGCGCGCGATCGTCGAGGACATCACGGAGCGCCCCTTCATCCTCGCCGGCTTCGTCGCGCTCCTCGCGCTCGTCCCGCTCGCGGCGACGTCGACCGCGCGCATGCTGAAGCGCCTCGGCGCCGCGCGCTGGAAGCGCCTGCACCGGCTCGCCTACGTCGCCGCCGTCCTCGGGATCGTGCACTTCTTCCTCCGCGTGAAGAAGGACACGACGGAGCCGATGATCTACGGGGCGCTGCTCGCGCTGCTCTTCGCCGTGCGCATCGCGAGCGCCGTCCTGCGCAGGCGCGCGGCGCCGCGCTGAGCGCCGGCGTCACGTCGTCACGTCGTCACGTCGTCACGTCGTCGCGGCGCGGCGAACCTGCCGCGCCGCGACGCGCGTTCGGATACCCTGGGGCTTCGACGTGGAACGCGTGAGGACGGCGTCATGAAGCTCTTCACCATCGGGGACAGCATCTCTCAAGGCTTCATGTCGCTCGGCGCGGCGCGCACCCAGCTCGCCTACTCCACGTGGATCGCGTACGCGCTCGGCGTCGACGTCGGCGACGCGCTGTCGAGCCCGGCGTACCGCGTGCCCGACTACCCGGCCCACGGGCTGCTGCTCGATCTCGAGGTGGTGCTCCGCCGCCTCCAGCTCGCCTTCGGCACCACGATCGACAGGCTCGAGTGGGCCGCCGTCCTGCTGGAGATCAACCGGGTGCTCGACATCGCCGAGGACTACTACGAGCGCGGCGAGGGGGCCGGCCCCTACCGCGGCGGGACCGTCCCCTGGTTCCACAACGTCTCGGTGTACGGCTTCGACGTGGCCGACGCGTGGCTCGTGACCCCGAGGCTCTGCAGGGAGCGGATCGCGGCGGCGCCCGGCGCCACGGACGGCTTCCTCCAGGGGCCCAACGCGGCGTTCTACCGGACCGCGCTCCGCGTCCTCAACCCGTCGCGGGACGAGCGCCTCGACGGGTACAGCCAGCTCGACTGGCTCGGCCACCACGCGCGCGGCGAGGGCGTCGAGAACCTCCTCCTCTGGCTCGGCCCCAACAACGCCGTCGGCTCGGCGATCCTCCTCAGCGTCGCGGCGACCGAGGACAGGCCCGAGCGCCGGCCGGTCTCGCTCAGCTTCGACGAGCGGACCCGGGCGCAGTGGAACCTCTGGATGCCCGACGATTTCGTCGCCGAGTACGGCGAGCTGCTCGACCGGGTCGACACCCTGATGCGGCGCAACGAGAGCCCGGGCTGGCGGGTGTTCGTGGCCAACGTGCCTCACGTGACGATCGTGCCGATCGCCACGGGCGTCGGCGACCCGCTCCCTGGCTCGCCGCGCTACTTCCCCTATTACACCTATCCCCCGTTCGCTCGAGGCACCCGCCTGATCGAGGCGGGCGCGCCGCACCTCACCGCGGCGGAAGCGCGGCGCATCGACGCGACCGTCGACGCCTGCAACGCGCAGCTGCTCCGGCTCATCGAGGAGAAGAACGCCCGCCACCGCACGCCCCGGTATCACCTCGTCGACGTCTCCGGCGGCCTGGACCGGCTCGCGTACCGGCGCACCAGCGGCGAGCCGTCGTACGAGTTCCCCGCGTACTTCGCGGCCAACGTCGCGCCGCCGATGGACACCCGCTTCTACCACGTCGATCGCGCCGGGCGCCGCAGGGCCGGCGGCATCGTCAGCCTCGACGGGGTTCACCCGAGCGTCATCGGCCAGGGCCTCCTCGCCCACGAGTTCCTCAAGGTCATGAAGGAGGCCGGCGTCCCCGGCGCCGACCCGGACCGCCTGCCGTGGCCCAGGATCGTGGCGAGCGACACGCTCTATCAGGACCCGATCCCGCTGATGGAGGAGATCTACCAGTACGAGGAGCTGTCGTACGCGGTGCTCTCGGCTTACCGGTACCTCTTCGGAGGTTTCCAGGGGCGGCGCGGCAGCATCAAGGACTTCTAGAGCGGTTCCACCCGCCCCTGGAGCGTCGCAGAGCGGCGGTCACGGCACTGCAGGGGTGCTCCCACGCAGCATGAAATAGATGAGCACCCCCGTGACGGAGACGTAGAGCCAGAGGGGCAGCGTCACCCGAGCGATCTTGGCGTGCTTCGCGAAGTTCGCCTTGTAGGCGAAGTAGAACGACGTCAGCGCGAGCGGCACGATGCCCGCCGAGAGCACGATGTGCGAGATGAGGACGGCGAAGTAGACGGCGCGGAGCGGTCCGGTGCCCTGGTACTTCGTGTCGCCGTGGACGAAGTGATAGGCGAGGTAGCCGACGAGGAACAACGACGATGCGGCGAACGCCGAGACCATCAGGTACTTGTGCACGACCATCGCGCGGCGCTTGATCGCGAACCAGCCCGCCACGAGGAGCGTGGCGGCCGTCGCGTTCAAGGCGGCGTTCAACGGGGGCATGAAGCGGAGATCCGCGCCGCCCGCGCCCCGCCGGATGATCAGGATGTAGGCGAGGAACGCCAGCGCGGCCGCGGAGAGCACGGCATTGAAGGCGTAGAACGATCGGTCGCTTGTGCGGGCGAGCAGGCCGACGGGCTTCAAGTGGCTCGAGGCGTGGGACGACATCGCGCGGTCCATACCAGAGGAGCGCGCCGAGCGCGAACGCGAGCGGGCGACCTCGGATCAGCGAACGCGAGCGGACGGAAGCGGACGGAGAGCAGCGCCGGCGCTCACGGCCAGATCGAAGCGGACAGAGGTGGGGGCTCTTGAACCGCCAAGCCGCCAAAAGACGCCAAGAAAACAACAAAATTTGGCGTCTCTTGGCGTCTCTTGGCGACTTGGCGGTTCCATCATTCCGGGAGCGTGGGGGAGTTCTCCCACCACAAGCGGACGGAGACGAACGCCAGCGCTCGCAGGCCGACCGAAGCGGACGGGCGCGGACGGAGCCGCCCCGAGCGACGGCGGGCTAGGCGGAGCTCGGCGCGATCCCCATCGGGGGGCTGCGCTCGAGGTTCCGCAGCGGCTCGCGCATGGTCACGAACTCCTCGGCCGCGGTCGGGTGGATGCCGATCGTGGCGTCGAACTGCGCCTTGGTCGCGCCGCACTTCAGCGCGACGGCGAACCCCTGGACGATCTCGCCGGCGTCCGGCCCGACCATGTGGACGCCGAGCACCCGGTCGGTCGCGCGGTCGACGACGAGCTTCATCATCGTCTTCTCCTCGCGCCCGGAGAGGGTGTGCTTGAGCGCGCGGAAGGTCGAGAGGTAGATGGCGACGTCGTGGTGCTCTCGCGCCTGCGCCTCGGACAGGCCGACGGTGCCGACGTTCGGCTGGCTGAAGACGGCGGTCGGGATGCCGGCGTAATCCACGCGCGCGCGCTCGCCGCGGAAGAGCGTCTTCACCAGCGCCATCGCCTCGGCGATGGCCACCGGGGTGAGCTGCACGCGCGAGATCACGTCGCCGAGCGCATAGATGGACGGGACCGACGTCTGGAACGCGTCGTCCACCACGACCGCGCCGTCCTCGTCGAGCTTCACCCCGACCTCCTCGAGGCCGAGCCCCTTGGTCTTCGGCAAGCGCCCCGTCGCGTACAGCACGCAGTCGACCGCGAGCTCGGTGCCGTCGGCGAGCGTCGCGCAGAGCGCGTCGCCCCGCCGCTCGAGGCTCTCGATGGTCGCGCCCAGGCGGAGGTCCAGCCCCTTCTTCTGGATCTCGGCGGCAAGGAACGTCCGGATGTCGTCGTCGAAGCCGCGCAGGAGGTGCAAGCCGCGGTGGATCAGCGACACCTCGGCCCCGAGGCCGTGCAGGATGCCGGCGAGCTCGACCGCGATGTAGCCGCCCCCGACGATGACCGCCCGCCGCGGCATCGTCGGGAAGTGGAACAGGTCGTCGGAGCTGACGGCGAGCTCGCGCCCGGGGAGATCGGGGATCCAGGGGTAGCTGCCGGTCGCGATGAGGATCCGCTCGGCGGTGATCCTGGCGCCGTCGATCTCGACGGCGTGGGGATCGACGACCCGGGCGTGCCCCCGGCGGATGTCGGCGCCCGAGTTCTTCAGGAGCCGCTCGTAGACGCCGTTCAGGCGCTCGATCTCCTTGTCCTTGTTGCGGAGGAGCGTCGACCAGTCGAACGACGGGCCGGCATGCCCGTTCCCGCTGGCGCCGTGGCCGGGCACCGTCCAGCCGTAGCCGGCGGCGTCCTCGAAGTCCTCGGCGTAGTGCGAGGCGTAGACGAGGAGCTTCTTCGGGATGCACCCCAGGTTGACGCAGGTGCCGCCGAGGTGGCGCGACTCGGCGACGGCGACCCGCGCGCCGTAGGAAGCGGCCATGCGGGCTGCGCGCACGCCGCCGGAGCCGGCGCCGATGACGAACAGATCGTAATCGTACTTGGACATGGCGGACGACTATGCCCCATGCGGGGCGCGATCGCCGCGCGCCGTGCGGTCGCCGCGCCGCCGGCCTCCGATCCCTTCGGCTTCGGCTCGGCCACCGGCGCGGGGATTCTGCTACGGTCCCGCCGTTGCGCTCCTCGACCCACACTGGAACCTTCGCCGACGCTCCCTCACCGCGCCCGCGCGACGGCGACCTGCAGGAGCGTCCCGCGCCGCGCCTCGCGGGGCGCGCGCGCCGCGCCCTGCCCTTCGCGCTGGCGGCCGCGCTCGTCGCGTTCGTGCTCGGCCGGCTCGACTTCGACGCCTTCCTCGCCGCCCTGTCGCACGTCGATGCGCCGCTCTTCGTCGCCTTCGCCGCCCTCTTCGTCCTCGCGCTCCTCGGCGCCGACACGTTCGCGACCGTCCTCGTCTACCGCCGCCTGATCGCGCCCGTCGCCTTCCGCGATTTCCTCGTGCTCCGCGGCGCTTCCTACCTCCCGTCGCTGCTCAACCACCACGTCGGTCAGGCCTTCATCACGGTCTTCCTCGCGCGCGTGCACGCCGTGCCGCTCGCGCGCGTCGCCGGCGCGACGCTCGTCGTGTACGCGTCGTGGCTCGGCTGCCTGCTCCTCCTCGGCGCCGTCGCCGTGCCCGCGAACGGCGGGTCGCTCGCCGGGTCCGCCCTGCTCCTCGCGGCGGGCGCGCTCTACCTTGCGATCCTCGCGCTCCGCCCCGCCCGGCTCGCCCGCACGAAGCTCCTCGCCCCCCTCTTCGAGGCGGGCGTGCGCGGCCACCTCGTCGCCCTCGCCGCGCGTATCCCGCACCTCCTCGTCCTGTTCGCCGGCACCTGGCTCCCCTTCTGGTTCTTCGACGTGCGCATTCCCCTTGGAGCCGCGCTCACGTACATCCCGATCCTGATGGTGGCGGTGACGCTCCCCATCACACCGCAAGGCTTCGGCACGCGCGACGTGCTCGCCGCCGCGCTCTTCGAGGGCTTCGCGGCCGGCGCGACGCGCGACGCACGCCTGGCCGCCATCGCCGCCTCGACGACGACGTGGGCCGTGGCGCTCACCCTCGTCGAGGCCGCGCTGGGCCTGGCCCTGCTCCGGGGCGTTTTGCCCCATATGGAGGCAAAGAGCCCCACCGACGCTGCTGCCTCGGTCGCTCCCCCCTCCAGCGTCAGGGACGAATCGACATGACGCGGCTTAACGCGGCTCGCCATCGCGGAACTGTCACGGTATTTGCAATATTTTCTAAAGACGCTGTGGGTTATGGCCATTGGCTCATGGTTTGCCACCGCGTCAACAGCGTCAACAGCGGCAAGAGCGTCAAAGCGGCCAAAGAGAGATAGGTCGGCTGGGAGAACGTTCGGCGCGACGAGTTTCGGGTTATAGTCTCCGACCCCCTGACGTTCCTTTCGTCCTTCTGGCCGGGTGCGTCCCGCTGAACATCGCAGACTGGGCAAGTCCGCGCCGAGCGACCCTCTATGAAGAACCTGGTTCGTTTCCTCGCCTCCTCCGATCACGACGTCGCCCGCGCCGTTCGGCACGTGCGCCAGCAGGTCCGCGGCTTCACCCTGCCCGCGCCGCGGCCGATCGTGGTCCCGATGCGCATGGCGTTCGAGGCGGCGCGGGAGGCGTACTACTTCGGCGCTCGCGTGCTCGTCTGCGAGCCGCACTTCAAGTCGCACTGCGCGCAGTACGGCAAGGGCGTCCGGACGGGGAATTTCATCCACTACATCCAGGGGCGGGGCGACATCCTCCTTGGCGACAACGTGGTGCTCGACGGCAAGATCAACTTCGTCTTCGCCCGGCGGTTCTGCGACCGCCCCACGCTGCGGATCGGCGACAACACAGGGATCGGGCACGGCTGCCGGATCATCGTCGGCAAGTCGATCACCATCGGCAAGCACTGCCGCATCGCGGGGAGCGTCTTCATCCTCGATTCGAGCGGCCACCCGAGCGATCCGGAGGCCCGGAAGCAGGGCCTGCCGCCCTCGGACGCCGAGGTGCGGCCGGTCGTCATCGAGGACAACGTGTGGCTCGGGGCCCGGTCGATGATCTTCCCGGGGGTCACGGTGGGCGAGGGCAGCGTGGTCGCGGCGGGCGCCATCGTGATGGCCGATGTCCCTCCGTACACCGTCGTCGCTGGCAATCCGGCCCGACGGGTGGCATCACTGCGGACCGAGCCGGCGCCCGAGGCGAATCGAGCCGACGCGAAGAAGCACGGCGCGGACGACGCGGGGAGGCGCTCGGTCTCCGACAGCGCATCGTAACCCTGGAGCTTCTCATGGCGATCGAGTTGGATCAGGTGACCGAGATCATCGTCACGCTCAGCAAGGTTCCCGGCATCGGGCCTGATGACGACATCTTCGACGCAGGGGTCACCTCCATTCTTGCGGTTTCACTCATCCCCGAGCTGGAGGAGCGGTTCAACGTGACCATCCCCGACGACGGCAGGTTCCTTGCGGCCCGCACGCCGCGCGCGCTGACCGCGATGCTGCGGGAGCTCGAGTGATGAGAAGGACGGTCACGGTCGAGCTCGCGACGCCTGCGACCGAGATGGCGCAGGAGGAGATCCCGAAGCAGATCGCCTTCCTCTCGAAGGACATCTCGAACATCCGCTTCGTCCGCGAGGGCGCCGCGCTGGAGTTCGAGGCCCCCGAGGAGGGCGCGGGAGAGCTCGCGCGCGCGGCCGAGGGCCTCGCGCGCTCCATGCAGCGCAGCCTGCGCCAGATCGCGCGCAAGCTCGTGTACCGCAGCCCGGCGTGCGATCGGGTGGAGTTCCGCGGCGGCGCGCTCCCCGCCGGGATCACGCAGATGGGCCAGGGCCAGGTCGCCCTCGAGGGCATGCCGCTGCGGCTCTACCGCTACTTCGATCGCACGCTGGAGGCGCTCGGCGCGCCGTTCTCGCCGAGCCCGATCCTGGTGCCGACGTTGATCCCGGCAACGACGCTGGCGAAGTGCGACTATTTCCGCTCGTTTCCCCACATCGTCACGTTCACGTGCCACCTGCCGGAGGACATGCCGCGCATCGAGGATTTCCGGGCGAGGCACCAGGACCGGGACACCCTCGACGAGCGCGCGCTGAGCGACATGGCGCAGCCGGAAGTGTGCCTCTCGCCGGCGGTCTGTTACCACGTGTACGCGGCGAACCGGGACCGGGTGCTGCCGGCGGGCGGCGCGCGCTACGCCCTCGCGGGCCGCTGCTTCCGCTACGAGTCGAGCAAGATGGTCGACCTGCGGCGGCTCTGGGAGTTCACGATGCGGGAGATCGTCTTCCTCGGGTCGCGGGAGGAGGTCCTCGCGCTGCGCGAGCAGGGGAACGAGCTCGTGGCGCGCTACCTCGACGAGCACCGGCTCGCCGGCGAGATCCGGACGGCGAGCGACCCGTTCTTCATCGCGCCGGACGCGGCCGCCAAGACGTACTTCCAGATCAGCAGCGAGACGAAGTACGAGATCTCGCTGATGCTCCCGGAGGGCGAGCGCGTGGCGGCCGGCTCGCTGAACTACCACACCGACTTCTTCGGCCGCGCGTTCAGCTGCGATGTCGAGGGCGCGGGCCCGATGCACAGCGTGTGCATCGCGTTCGGCCTGGAGCGGTGGGTCTACGCGTTCCTGGCCCAGCACGGCGACGATCCGAGAGGCTGGCCCGAACTCGTGCGGCGGTCTCCCGAGATGGCCAGTCTGTAGAGAGGCTTCGCTGCCATGCAGCTCGAGCGCGTCGATCCGGTCGCGGCGGCGGACGAAGCCAGCTTCGTCCTGCGCGAGGCGTGGCCGCTGCCGGTCCTCCACTACACGGCCGACTACCTGAGGTGGCAGTTCGGCTTCCCCGGACCGGCGCCGCAGGCGGTGCTCGCGCGCGAGGGCGGCGAGCCGGCCGGCTTCATCGGCGTCGCCCCGCGCCGCTTCCGCTTCCGGGGCGTCACGTCGGAGGGATATGTCCTCTCGTTCGTGAGCGTGCGGCCGAAGTTCCAGGGACAGGGGCTTGCGAGCCGGCTGTACACGGAGCTCCTCGCCGGCCTCCGGGCGACCGGCCTGCCGATCGCGGTGTTCGTGGAGGCGCGGTCCGCGCCCGCGCAGCGCGTGCTCTTCAAGGCGGTGGCGGCGGTGGGCCTCGAGCTGAAGCAGCTCACCGCGTGCCGGAACCACGGCTTCCTCCCCCGGGCCGGCGCCGCGCCGCCGCGGGCCGTGGCCGCGCCGGCGGGGGCCTTGGAAGACGCGCTCGCCGTGATGGGGGCGTGCGGCGACGAGCGCGTGCTGTGGTCGGCGCCCGACGCGGCCCAGCTCGAGCACGGCCTGCGTGATCCGCGGCCGCGCCGGCTGCTGCTCGTCGAGGAGGCAGGCGGGGCCGTCGGCGCCGCCGCGGTGTTCCTGTCGGAGATCGCGACCGCTCGTGGGATCGACCGGGTGGCGACGGTCGACACGCTCTTCCTGCCGGAGCCGACCGCCGATCGGCTCGCGGCGGTGATGCGCGCGGCGTCGGAGGCGTTCGCCGGGGAGGCGACCGCGCCGGTGGTGAGCGCGCCGAACCTGGCGATCGTCCCCCAGGAGCAGCTGAGGCCAGCCGGCGTGCGCGCGACGGCCGCGACCTTCGACGCGTTCGTGATCCACCCGAAGGGCGGGCCATGGCTGGACGCCGAGACGACCAACCTCGAGGTCGTCTGACCCGAAGGTGCCCCGGGGGCATCCATCTATCTTGTAGATGGTTCCCATGAGAACAATGCCGATTCACAAGATGGATCGGCAGGCGCATGCTGAGGTCATGACCAACAACACTTCTTCGATGGTGATCCGGCGCTCTGGCGAGCGCGGCTATGCCGACCACGGGTGGCTGCAGTCGTTCCACACGTTCTCGTTCGCCGACTACCAGGATCCGGAGCACATGGGCTTCCGTGCGCTGCGGGTCATCAACGACGACCGCGTCGCCCCGTCGCGGGGGTTCGGGATGCACCCGCACCAGAACATGGAGATCGTCACCTATGTCCTGGAGGGGGAGCTCGCGCACAAGGACAGCATGGGCAACGGGTCGATCATCCGCCCAGGCGAGGTCCAGCGCATGTCGGCGGGGACGGGCGTGTACCACAGCGAGCACAACACCTCGCAGGCGGGCCCGACCCACCTGCTGCAGATCTGGATCGTGCCGGATCGGCGCGGATATACGCCGAGCTACGAGCAGAAGGCGTTCTCGAAGGAAGAGCGCCAGGGCAAGCTGCGGCTCGTCGCCTCGCAGGACGGGCGCGAGGGCTCGGTCACGGTCCACCAGGACGTGAGCCTGTTCGCGGGGCTCTTCGGGCAAGGCGAAGAGGCGCGCTACGAGCTCCCGGCCGGTCGAAACGCCTGGGTCCACGTCGCGCGCGGCAGCGTCGAGCTGAACGGGACGCTGCTCGAGGCCGGAGATGCGGCGGCCATCGGCGCAGCCGGCGCGGGAGGAGCAGGTCAGTCGCTCCACCTCGTCGGGAAGGGCGCGGGCGAGGTGCTGCTGTTCGACCTCGCCTGAAAGGCGGCTCTCGCTCCCTCCGCTCGGCGGCGGCTCAAGAGACAGAGGAGACAGCGCGAGATCGCGCCCATGCTCCACGGCATCAGGAGAAGCCTGCCGCCTGCAAGGGAGCTCCCTGGGGCAAACAGGCACCTTGCGGGCGGCGGCTCGAACCACCGCCATGATCATCGTCCCCCTTCGTTCGACCCCCGCAGAGGCGCGATGTCGCCGCCGCGCTGCGGGTCCGACGCCAGGAGGCAGCTGAATCCGTGCGTCTCGATCTGGCAGGCTTTGCGCGCCTCTCCCGCTTGCTCGTCGGCGGCATCCGCTCCATAGAGGTCTCATGGATGCCATCGATCTCCTCGTAAGCCACCACCGCGAGCTCGAGCAGCGATTCTCCGAGCTGAAGGAGGCCTCTTCCGTCACCGCGGCGCAGTTCACCGCTGCCGCCGACCTCCTCGCCACCCACATCACGATCGAAGAGCAGGACTTCTACCCGGCGGTCCGGGCTCGCCGCACCGAGGATATCCTCCTCGAGTCGCTGGAGGAGCACCTGTCCATCAAGCGCGTGCTGGCCGATCTCGTGGCCCTCGACGCCGCGGACGAGACGTTCGGGGCCAAGGTCCATGTGCTCGCCGAGCAGCTCGAGCACCACCACAAGGAGGAGGAAGAGCACCTGTTCCCCAAGGTCAGGAAGCTCCTTGACGACGGCGCGCGCGAAGCGCTCGGGCAGCAGATGCAGGCGAGGATGCGCGCGCTGCAGCAGGGGGAGCCCCGCAGGCTCGTCCTGGGCCAGACCGACGCCGCAGCGCCCCTCCCCTGAACCCATGCCCCTCCAGCCCCCTCTCCTCGGTGGCCCCCGGCGCCGTGAGCGCCCGGACGCGGCGCCCGCCCATGCAAGCCCACGCGACGGCTGTTAGAAAAGATACCCTCACGCAACACGCGCGTGCTCGAGCCGGACGTAAAAACCTGAGCCGTATGCAGGCGCCGGCGCCACCCTACAAGTCATCGAAACCCGAGAAATTCGTCGGAGCGAATGCGATTTTTCTAGTAGGAATTTCCCTATGGTCGTTATTCTAGACTGCTGCGAGTCTCGTGGCGGTGGTCCGGAATGGCCGCGGGAAGAGAGCATGGTGCGAAGAAGCCGATGGGCAGGGCCTGATGCCGTACGCCAGCTGCTCGGCGCAGCGGGCGCAGTCTGGCGCGCGAGCGAGCGATGCCCGACGCTCACCGGGGATCTTCGACGGAGGTAGGAGGTAGGATGACGGCTCGACCTGTACTCTCGATTGACACATCCTTCGACCCGGACAGCGCGTGGTTCGCGGCCGGACGCACCCAGCTCTACGGGCGTATGGGCGAGCAGTTCTCCATCGTACCGTTCGGACGTGCCAGCGCGGAGCGGCGGAGGATACTCCGCCAGATCGCGCGCGCCGAAAGCACCGGCAATCCATTCCGGGCGATCGTGGTGTCGTCCCACGGCAAGACGAGCTGCGTTGTGGACGACGAGTCGCCCGACGGCATCCTGCTCTCGCACGAGAGCCCTGCGCAGGAGATCGAGCTCTGGGCGCGCGGTCGCGTGCTCTATTTCTGCTGTGGCGAGACAGCGAACGGGCCGCTGTTCGACAGGCTCCTCGACGCGGGGGCGCGGGCGGTGGTCGGCTTCACGGGGAGGCTCGGCGCCACGACCGTCGACGGCAAGTTCTTCTGGCGGCTGCTCGATCACGAGCTGGTGACCTGCGCGCTGCACGACCAGCAGGTGCCGGGCTTCGAGAGGGCGAGGCAGCAGTTCCTGGAGCGCGTCACGCTGCGTCTGACGTCGCTCCCCGACGACGGAGCGGTGCGGGACGAGCTCTCGAAGATGAGGGACCAGCTCGTGTCGATGGTGATCCGGGGCCCGGGGAAGGGGTAGCAGCGCGCCGCCCAGGGGTCGTCCTGCGCGGGAGGTCTTGCCGGGGCTCCCGGCTCCCGGGGAGGTATAGGCGTTAACCAAACACCCCGCCGCGTTCTCCTACATCCGAACGTTTACGTAGTCGTAGTCGTAGTCGTAGTCGTGGTCGTGGTCGTGGTCGTGGTCGTGGTCGTGGTCGTGGTCGTAGTCGTGGTCGTGGTCGTGGGCGTCAACGGTTGGCCGTGAACGACCACGACCACGACCACGACTACGACCACGTAAACGTTCACGTTGGTGGCCGAACGAGCTTGGTTAACGCGTATGCCCCCGGGAGGGGGGTCGTCGCGCGGCTCGGAATCAGGGACGACGTTGCGGGAGCCCCGCTGGGACTCCTTCGAAGCGGGTCAGTACAGGAAACATATCCCCGGCTTCTCCTCGCATCTCCCGAGCACGCAGAAGCCCTCGCAATCGGCGTCACTCGAGCACGCCGTGCGGGCGCACGCACCGGTCGTATCGCACACGTGGTTCTTCGGACAGTCCGCTTCGACGGCGCACGACCTCGCCCGACACCGATGATGCGGCGCGCACGTCAGCGTCGAAGGGCAGTCGGCGCGCTGCGGACCTGATTCAGGGATAGAGTCGCTGGCGCTCGAAGCGAGGAACTTCCGAGTCGGCAAGGACGCCGAGAGACCCCGGAAACCTCCCTCTTTATTGGCGTCTTCTGGCGTCTTGGCGGTCTGTATCCTCCTTGCCCGAGCACCGGTTGACGGTCTGCATCTTTCTCGCCCGAGCGCCGCTCCAGGGCGGCCCTGGTAGGACGCCGCGCGGTCCGGTAGATCCAGGAGAGCGATGCGACACAAGCCCTCGGTCGTGCTCTCCTCGGCGGCGC
Source organism: Sorangium aterium (assembly GCF_028368935.1). NCBI lineage: Bacteria > Pseudomonadati > Myxococcota > Polyangiales > Polyangiaceae > Sorangium > Sorangium atrum. The sequence continues at coordinate 3,549,842 of NZ_JAQNDK010000001.1, forward strand.
TCCTCCTCGCCGCCACGGCGGGCGACGGCCTCGCCAGCCCGCGCGCGGCCGTGCGCGAGCAGGCAAGCGCCGCGTGGTTCATGGACGGCGGGCGCCGCGTCGACGTCGAGCGGCTCGGTCCGGCCGCGCTGGGCGCGTCCTCGACGCCGCGCGCGCTCGCGCCGGTGCGGCTCCGCTATCCAGGCGGCCGGACCGTTCAGGCGAGCGTCGGCGCGACAGCGATCGTGGAGGTCGAGCCTGGCGCCGAGGGCGCGCTCGGCGCCGCTGGCGTGGAGGTGGTGAGGCCGCTGATGCCCTCGATCGGGCTGTGGCTCGTCAGGGACACCGGCGGCGGCGATGGCCTCGACCTCGCCCAGCGCCTCCAGGGTGCGGCGCGGCCGGCCTTCGTGCGTGAGGCGATCCCGGACCTCCACGTGCGCCTCAAGGCGCACGGCGCGCCGTTCGCGCCGGACGACCCGCGCCTGCCCGACCAGTGGTACTTCGACGACCTCCGGATGCAGGAAGCCTGGGGGCGCACGCAGGGGGACGCGGCCACCTCCATCGTCGTCATCGACACCGGCTGCGACCTCGATCACCCGGACCTCGCCGCGAAGATGGATCCAGGGCTGGACGTCATCGACGGCGACGACGACCCCACCTACCAGGCAGGCGGACAGAGCGTGAACCACGGGACGGCCTGCGCGGGCCTGATCGCCGCCGACACCGACAACGGCGTGGGCATCGCGGGCGGCTGCCCCGCCTGCAGGCTGCGGTGCGTGCGGCTGCTCGACGACGAGCCGCGGCCGATCTCCGCCTCGGTCGACGCCTTCGAGTTCGCGCTGCAGGTGAACGCCGCCGTCGTGTCGAACAGCTGGGGGTACGCCGATCCGATGCCCGTCCCCAGGGTGGTCGAAGCCGCGATCAACCGCCTCTTCGACGCCGGGCGCAACGGGAAGGGGGCGCTCGTCCTGTTCGCCGCCGGCAACGACGACCGGGAGATCCTCGACGACGAGCTCCAGGCCGTGCGGGGCGTCCTTACCGTGGGCGCCGTCAACCACCTGGAAGACGCGACGCCGTTCACGAACCGCGGGAGATCCCTCGATCTCGTCGCGCCCACGGGGACGCTGAGCACCGATATCGCCGGGAGCGAGGGGGACGACGCGAGCGACTACACCGACCGGTTCGGCGGCACCTCGTCGGCGTGCCCTGTCGCCGCCGGCGTCGCGGGGCTGCTGGTGAGCGCCGCGCCCGAGCGGACCGCGGGCGAGCTCTACGACGTCATGATCCGGACGGCGCGGCTGGCGCCGTACGCGGTCCCCGACGAGAGCGGGCACGATCCCATCTTCGGGCACGGGATCATCGACCCTGTCGCGGCGCTCACGGAGGTGCTCGGGGACGCGCCGCCGCCGCTGGCAGGAGGGGGCGAGGGCGCCGACGACCAGCACGCCGGCTGCGCGTGCGCCTCGGCCGGCGCGGGCTCGGGCGAGCGGCGAGGCCTCGCGGCGGCGGCGCTCCTCGGCCTGGCCGCGGCGGCGCGCCGGCGCGGCGCGGCCCGCGCGCGCCGCGGAGGATGACGTCAGGCTCCGGGCTGCCGCCCCGTCCGGAGCTCGTCCCGCTGCGCGAGCAGCCACGCGCGCGCCTCGCCTTCCGTGTTGAAGAACGCAATGGCGTGCGAGCGCTGCGCGAGGAGGTTCATGCTCTTGAAGATGAGCGTCCCGATGACGCGGAGGGAGAAGCTCGCTCCGAAGAGCGCGACCGCATCGAGGCGCGCCGAGCTCAGCCCTTCCGCGAACGCCTTGCGCGCCGGAGGTGAGATCGCCCCGTTGCCGCGCGCATCGGAGAGCACCAGGACGTCGCGGCCGCTGTCCCTCAGGCGCTGGCACGCCGCGGTGATCGTGCGCGCCATCTGCTCCGAAATATCGCCCACGACCGTGATGAACAAGACGCCATCGGGCTCTTCGCGGAGGTCGAGGCGCGCGCCCTCCGGTCGGGGATCGCTCATGCGCCCCGCCGCGCGTCCCGGAGCGCATCCCGCTGGGCGAGCAGCCATGCGCGCGCCTCGCCTTCGGTCTCGAAGAACTCGACCGGATAGGATTGCCTCGACAGGATCTGCACGCTCTTCGCGGCGAGCGTCGAGACGACGCGCACGGCGAAGCTCGCGCCGAACAGCGCGATCGCGTCGAAGCGCACGCCGCGGAGCTCCTCCGCCATCACCTTGCGCGCCGACGCCGAGATGGTCCCGAGGCGGCGCGCATCGGAGAGCACGAGGACCGCGCGGCCGCCCTCCGACAGGCGCCTGCACGCGGCGGAGATCGCGCGCGCCGTGTCGTCCGAGATGTCGCCCTCGATGGCGGTGCACAGGATCCCGTCGGCGTCCTCGCGGAGGGCCTGGCTTGCGTCGTCGATGCGGGGGTCGCTCATGGCGTTGCACGGTAGCTCGTTTGCGCGGCGGTACGACGTTCGCTCGATCACGGACGCCACCCGCGCGACGATCGGCGGAGCGGCCGATCGAGCGCGTGGGTCGCCGTTCAGGGCCGCGCATGCGCCGGATCATCCGCGCGCCGCGCGAGCGCGTCCGTCACGGCTCGCGCGTGCGCCGGGGAGACGCTGGCGCGCCGCGGCGACGCGTGGAACATCGGACATGGCCCCTGCGAAGGAGACGCACATCCTGCCCCCGCGGGCGCGCCGCGGGGGGTGACGTCACGCCTGGGTTCGCCGCCCGGCCCGGTGCGCTCCCCGCTGCGCGAGGAGCCACGCGCGCGCTTCGGCTTCCGTCTCGAAGAACACGAGCCGAGGGAACCGCTTCGTGAGAAGGTTGATGCTCTTCATGATGAGCGTCGCCATGACGCGGATGGAGAAGCTCGCCCCGAAGACCGCGATCCCATCGAGGCGCGCCGAGCGCATCCCATCCAGGTACACCTTGCGCGCCGCCGGCGTGACCGCCCCGCAGCGGCGCGCGTCGGCGAGCACCAGCACGTCGCGGCCGCTGTCCGTCAGGCGCTGGAAGGCGTCCACGAGCGCGCGCGCGTTGTCCTCGAGGACATCGCCGTCGGTCGCGATGACCAGGAGGCCATCGGGCTCTTCGCGGAGCTCGAAGCGCGCGCCCGCCGGACGGGGATCGCTCATGTCGGACATGGTAGCCCATCCCCGCGACGCGCGCCCCGCGCGCCGGCGCTGCGCCGATGGCGCGCGCCTCGGAGGGCGGCAGCGTTATGCGCCCTGCCGCTGCGTGGCCCGGAGCGCGTCTCGCTGGGCGAGCAGCCACGCGCGCGCCTCGTCCTCCGTGTCGAAGAACGCCAGCGGATAGACCTCGCCCGTGAAGAATTGCACGCTCCTCGAGGCGAGCGTGGTCACGACGCGCAGGGAGAAGCTCGCCCCGAAGACCGCGACCCCGCTGAAGCGCACGCCGCGCAGCTCTTCCGCCAGCGCGCTGCGCGCCGCCGCCGTCAGGGTCCCGACGCGGCGGGAGTCGGAGAGCACGAAGACCTCGCGGCCGCTGTCCGCCACGCGCCTGAACACGGCGCAGAGAGAGCGCGCGATCTCCTCCGAGATATCGCCCTCGATGGCGAAACAAAGAAAGCCGTCGGCGTCCTCGCGGAGGAAACGGCACGTGTCCTCGGAACGGGGCTCGCTCATCTCCCGCAGGCTAGCGCATTCGGCCCACCGCAAGACGAGCGCTCGCGGGGCCGGCGAGAGAGAGCGCTCGCCGGGTGACGCGCCTCACCGACCGCCGCTCCGCGCGCCGCCACTCCGCGCGCCGCCGCTCCCCGTGCCGCCACTCCGCGCACCGCCACTCCGCGCGTCGCCCGGCGCGTAAGCCCCCGCTCAGCGCCTGCGCCGGCGCGCGGCCAGCGCGAGCAGCGAGGCGCCCAGCGCGCAGCCGAAGGCCGCGGCGGAGCTCGCGGGCGCGGCGGCCGGCGCCACGACGCGGCAGCCGCACCCGCCGTCGTCGACGCCCGCTGCCCCCTCGGCAGGCGCCTCGCCGCCGGCGCCGCCGCCACCGCCGCCGGTGGCCTCCGCGTCGGCCCGGCACGCGGCGACCTCGTCCGGCGTGCCGATGCACAGCGTCGGCTTGCGCGATTCGCCTTCTTGAAGGCCGTTCACCACGATCACGGCAAGGTCATCGGCGCCCGCCGTGTCGACGAGCGCCTCGCCCGAGGCGACGTCGCCGGCGCGCACCACCTCGCCGTACACGCGGCCGCGCCGCGCCGCGAGCAGCAGCGCGAGGCCGGAGAGCTGCGCCGGATCGTCCGCGGGCGCCGCGAGCGCGGCCGTCATGGTCGCGCGCCCCGCGGGGGGGACGCTGAAGTACTGCGCCGACGCATGGAAGACGCGCAGCCCGTCCGCGTAGGGCGCCGCGACCTCCTCCGGGGCGAGCCCGCGGTAGCCGGACCCGGCGGCGTAGGAGCGCTGGGGATCCGCGGCGGATCCGGTGAGCAGGTTCCAGGCGGCGAACTCCACGAACGCCTCGGCGAACGTCGTCTGCGCCTGCGACGAGAGCAAGGGGTCGAGCTGCTCGAACCACACAGGATCCGCCTCGCCGTTCGCGCCGTCCTCGAGGCGCTCCCAGAGCGCGCGGACCGTGCCGTCCCCGAAGCGCTCCTCGAGGAACTGGAAGAAGAGCGCGCTCCCGTAGCTGAAGGGGTCCACAGGGCCGGTGAAGGGCACGTCGAGCGACCGATCCGTGTTCGCGAGGTAGCCGTCGACGAAGCCCTCGAAGTCCTTCAGCGAGGGGTCGAACGACTCGGTCGCCCAGACCGCGGTCCCCTCCGTGATCAGCGTGTCCTGGCCGTGGTCGTAGGCCGCCTGCACCGCGTGGAAGAGCTCGTGGCTCCCGAGGATCCGGTTCGCCGTCAGCGTCGACGGATAGCCGTAGCCGCTGTAGTCGTTCTCCTGGGTCATGAAGCCCGCGCAGCGGTCCCCGGCGTCCTCGGCGCAGGCGTCGACGCGGAACACGCCGTCGCCGACGCCGGCGAAGTCGACGAGGTAGACGTCGAAGCGGCCGTCGCCGCCGTTGTCGGGCAGGTCCTCGTCGCTCCTCGGCGGCCGGAAGCCGAGGACGTCTCGGTAGTGGGCGATGACCTCGTCGTAGACGGCGGCGACCTCCTCGACGAAGTCGGGGACGCCCGTCGCGTCGTCGTCGGCGGCGGGCACCGCGCAGCGCCCCTCGCGCGCGAAATGGACGAGGAAGCTCCCCGACGCCGACGCGAAGGTCTCGACGCCGTCGTCCGGATCGAACCGGAACTGGAGGCTCGTGCCGCGCGAGTCGGGCCGGTCGAGCGGCGCCGCGGCGGGCCCGTCGAGCGGCGCCGCGGCCGTGTCGTCCGCGCCGCAGCCCGCGAGCGACGGCGCGAGCCAGGCCGCAAGCACGGCCGCGGCGCGGCCCAGGCGGCGCCACGGGGCCGCGGCGCGGGCCAGGCTGCTGCGCCACGCAGGCTCAGCGCCGGCGGTCCGCGTCACGGCAGGAGCGCCCACCGGACCTGGAAGTTGGCGGAGCCGGTGTTCTCCATGGGGACCATCCCGGTCTCCTGGCACTGCGCCTGCGTCTGCTCATTGTAGAAGTGCGTGACGGTCAGCTTGAGGCTCCGGCCATCGGCGAGCCGGAGCACGTAGACGAGGCCGGTCATCTTCACGCACCCGGGGTAGGTCCAGTAGCCGGAGAGCGCCGTCGCCGGGGAGTCCAGCCCGGAGCCGTCGGGGATGAGCTCGCAGCTCTCGGTGAAATACTCGTCGCTGCGGAGCCTCAGCTCGCCGGGCGCCTCGGTGATCCCATCGTAGTCCGGGGTGCCCGGGAGCCGCGCCGCCGTGACGCAGGACGGCCCGGAGTGGCCGCTGTTGATGCGCACGATGTAGCGCCGGAAGGCGATGTCCCAGTCCATGGACTGGAGCGACGCCTCGTCGGAGATCTCGACCTTCTCGAGGCCGGCGTCCGTGAACCGGGCATAGACGTAGGCGTCGGGATCGGAAGCGAAGGGGCCGCCCGCGGTGGCGTCGACGAGGGAGCGGATGCCGGCGCCGTCCTGCTCGTTGAGGATCTCCCCTGCCGCCACGGTGTCCTGGAGGTTCATCTGCTGGAAGACCTCATCCTCGCAGGGCACCGGCGTGGGCTCCGAGCAGACGGGCCCGGCGGGACCGCTGCCCCCCTCGCCGCCAGGGCCGATCGGGTCGTCGGAGCCGCAGGCGCACAGGGCAAGGAAGGCGAGGCTGGCGGCGACGAGGGGAGACGCAGTCGAGGAGCCCATTGGCGACATGGTAACCCAAAGTCGGAGCCGGCGTGCCCGCTAGGGCGCTCGGCTGCGCTGGTAGAGCCACCAGTCTCCGACGTGGTCGACGGCGACGATGCTCGGGTCGTTCGCGAAGAGGTGGTTCGCCCCCGCGCGCCGGCGGACGAGGAACCAGTCGAAGAAGGCGCCGTGGCGGCGGACGTCGAATATCGAAGGCGTCCACTCCCACCGGAGCGGCGTGGGCGGCGGGACGACGGCGCCCGGCTCCTCGCGGGGCCTGTAGGCGACGGGCGAGGCGTCCCAGACGGCGAAGTGGAAGCTGAGCCAGCCGCCTCGCGTGGCCTGCACCCAGGCGGGGAGATGGATGAACGGCGTCGTCGTCCGAGTCGAACCGCCGTGATCGAAGACGAGGTAGAGCAGCCTCGGCGCCTGCGGGATGCGGGCGATGATGGCGTCGAAGTCCCGCGTGCTCTGGTCGAATCGGCGGTAGTTGTCGCGGACCACGGCGCCGAGGGAGAGCGCGGCGGCCGAGAGCGCGAGCACGGCCGGCACCTTGAGCCAGGGCGATCGCGGCAGGTCCGGGAAGGCGCCGAGGGCCAGGAACAGCGCCGCGACGATCTCGCGCGGGTAGACGTACCACCAGAGGCCGATCTGGAGCGGCAGGGTCAGGAACAGGCCCAGGAACACGGCCGCGCAGGCGACCGGAACGAGGGCGGCGAGGCGCGCGAAAGACCGCTGCGGCGCGTCCGTCGCGGGCGAGGGCGCAGCGTCGGCGAGCCGTGCGGCGGCGCCGGCGGCGCATACGAGCAGCGCGGCGAGCACGAAGCGCGCAGCCCGGCCGGCGGCCGCCGCCTCGGCGGGATCGGTGAAGCTCGTGAAGAGGAGCGATGGGACCTCGCGGAGCCGCTCCCAGTGGAGCGCGGGCGCGATGGGCGCCGCGTGCAGCGTGTCGGTCCTGACCGCGAGCCACGCCGCGAAGAGGGCCAGCGAGGGTGCGAGCGGGAGCGCGATGGGGCGGAGCCGCCGCGTCGCCGGGAAGACGACGATCGCTGTGCCGACCACGGCGGCGAGCGCGAACGGGAAGCGGAAGATGTGCGTGAAGAACAGGGCGACGAGCGCGAGCGCGAGCGCGATCTGCCGGCCGCGCGAGGGGCGATCGAGGAGCAGGAGCGTCAGGCCGACGACCATCGCGAAGAGGCCGAGCGCGCCCATGTGATTGAGGAAGCCCCAGTGGGTGAGGTTGCACCAGACGAGGAGCAGGCCGAGGACGCCGAGGAGCGGGCTCCGCTTCAGGCCGTGAAAGAGGACGGCGAGGCCCGCGGGCAGGAGCGCGAGCATCGCCGCCGCCGCGACCTTCACCGCGGCCACGGGAGGGAGGACGAGCATCAGCAGGGCGCCGAGCGCGTACATGGACATGTACGGGACGGCGAGCGGCTGGAGCGTGAACTGCTCGCGGAAGTGCCACGCCGGGTCGAGGTAGTGCCTGAACGCCGCCGTCTCGGCCGCGTGGAACGGGAGATCGGTCATCGGCGGATAGCGGACGACCGCGAGCGGGACGGCGATCACATAGACGGACGCGGCGACGACGACGAGGGCGAGCGCCGCGCTGAGCGGCGCGCGGTCGACACGCGCCGCGGCGCTCGGTCGACACGCGCCGCGGCGGAGAAGGCCGGAGAGCGCGCGGCGCGCGAGGGCGGGCGCCGTCGTGAAAGACCGGGTGTCCAAGGTGCGGCGAGCCTACCACCGGGGATCGCCACGGACCGCGCGTGCTTCCGGAGCGGCGGCTCGTTCTCGTCGTAGAGAACGGCGACGAACGCGGAGGCAAGCGACGATCGCGGGCTGCCCCGCATGTCACGCCGTCCTCCCGGTAAACCTCCTCGAACGGCGCAGCCCTGACGAGCTGAGCCGCCCTGGTACAGAGTCTGCGCGCCGCGCGGCGTCTTGCCACCCGTCTCCACCCGGGAGAGTAATCGAGGAGCCTCCAGCGCGCCGAGAGAGAGGGGACGACGATGGGCATGGGGACCGCACCGACCGTGAAGGCTCTCGACGGCGCGCCGGCGTCAGCGGCTCACAGGGCGGTGCTGGACAGGAACGCCATACGCCGCGCCATGCGTCCGGAGCGCGCCGCGCACGGCGAGAGCCAGCGCCGCGCGGTCCAGCGCGCGACGTACATCGGCCTGTGGGTATGGCCTGGCTTCTTCCTGTTGGATCTGTACATGGCGACGTGGGTTTATCCCAGCGCGCCCCTCTGGCATTTCGCCGCGCTCCGGCTCGCGGAGCAGGCCGCCATCGTCGCCGTCTACCGGATGTCGCTCAGGAGAGACGTCTCCCTCCGGCGCATCGCCGGCGCCGGGGACCTGCTCTTCCTGGGAGCCGCCCTGTTCATCTCGGCGATGGCGCTCGACCTGGGCGGGGTCCGCAGCATTTACATGGATGGGCTCTCGGTCCTGATGCTGGTCCGCTGCGTCATCGTGCCGGCCCCCTGGTGGTCGGCGCTGCGGTCTCTGGCGCTCCTCGCGCTCACGTACCCCCTGGTGATGGGCACCGCCGCCGTGTTCTCCGTGCCGATCCGCGCGTCGCTGCTCGACGTGTCGGAGCTGGCGGGCGTCGCCGGACACTACGTCTTCGTGCTCGCCTCGGCCCTCGTGGGAGCGCTCTCGAGCCAGCTTGTCTGGTCCGCGCAGCAGCAGGTCTACCAGGCCCGCAAGCTCGGCCGGTACCGGCTGAAGGCGCAGATTGGCCAGGGAGGTATGGGCGAGGTCTGGCTCGCGTGGGACGAGACGCTGGGCCGCAAGGTGGCGCTCAAGCTGCTCCGCACGCAAGAAGCACCGGAGCCCGCCGATCTGAGGCGGTTCCAGCGAGAGGCTCACGCCGCCAGCGTGCTGAGCAATCCTCACACCATTCGCATCTTCGACTTCGGCGCGAGCGACGATGGCATCTATTACATCGCCATGGAGTATCTCCCGGGCGCGGATCTCGGCGCATTGCTCGCCGCGTACGGCCCGATGCCGCCGCAGCGCGCGGTGCGCTTCATCGCGCAGGCGTGCGAGTCGCTCATCGAGGCGCACGACGCAGGGGTCATCCATCGGGACATCAAGCCGCAGAACCTGTTCGTGACGCGCGTCGGCGACGATCACGACTTCGTCAAGCTGCTCGACTTCGGGATCGCGCGGGTTGTCCCCAGGGGGGAGCCCACCTCGGGCACCAGCACAGGCGTGATCCGCGGGACTCCCGAGTACATGGCGCCCGAGCTGTTCTGCGGTGAGCAGGCGGACGCGCGTAGCGACATCTACGGGCTCGGCGTGACGTTCTATACGCTGCTCGCGGGCGGTCCGCCGTTCGAGGGCAGCTCGCTGGCGCAGGTGATCGCGGCGCAGCTCTCGCAGCGGCCAACGCTGCCGTCGGCCCGCCGCAAGGAGCCGCTCCCTGCGCAGCTCGAGGCCGTCGTCCTCCGCTGCCTCGAGAAGGATCCGACGGCGCGCTTCCAGTCGATGCGGGAGCTCGCCAGCGCCGTGGGGGAGCTCGCCGACGACGCCGCGTGGAACGCGCGGGACGCGGAGCGGTTCTGGCGCGATCACGTCACGCAGCTGGCGAGGATGGAGGCGCCGACCCAGGAAGTTTCGGCCTGAGAGGGGCCGAAGCTCACGGCGCCTCGGGTCCCTTGCCCCTCGCCCCCGCGGCGCTCGCAATCTGGGCCTCGAGCGCCGCCACGCGCTCCAGCGCGGCCTCCTTCGCCGCGCGCTCCGCCTCCTTCGCCGCGCGCTCCGCCTCCGCGGCGGTCGGGAAGAGCTCCTCGCCCTCGGGCCCCGTGGCCAGCCGGAGGCGCGCCTCCTCGCCGGCGCCGATCCCCCGCAGCCAGCAGCCGAGCACGCGCGCGTGGATCCGGTCGACGTTCGTCGTCTCCACCCGGACGAAGCCGCGCGTCTTCAGCCTCCGGTAGCGCTGCCACCGCACCCGATCGCGGCCCCGCTCCCAGTCGGGATCGAAGATCACGAGCTCCTTCACCCCGAGCTCCCGGTAGCGCTCGGGCGCGTCCACGTCGTCCTTGTAGGGCTCGTCCGACGAGACGACTTCGAGCGCGAAGCTCGGGGCGATGCCCGTCTCCCACACCCTCCAGCTCCGCACGCGCCGGCCCGGCGGCACGCCAGGCAGCACGTACACGTCCGGGGCCACGACCTTGGAAGGATCGAATTGCCGATAATAGATGAACTGGTCCGCCCCCACGAACCTCGGCCGACCGAGCGCCTCGTACCAGCGCTCGATGAGAGGACGGAGGAGCTCCACGATCCACGTCTGAAGGGAGTCCTCCCCCATCTTCTTCTCCACCGGATAGAACGTCGGATCACGCTCCTTGCCGTCACGGTGCGCCCGCCGATGGACCTGCCTGTGCGCCTCGGTCGACATGCCCCATCCTACCCGACCGGGGCGCGCGCATCGACCCGCGCCGCTGCGGCGCGCGGGGCCCGCTCCTCGGCGCTGCACCTGCCCGCGCGACGCCGCCGACGCGATAGGCTGCGCCCACGTTGCTGCCCCTGCGCCTCGCCCCCCATCCGACCGACCTGCGCGGCCTCCCCGCCGCGTCCCGCCGCGAGGCCCGCGCGGCGCTCGCCGTCACCGCGCTCGCCACGGCGTGGTTCGCGCTCGCGGCGGCGTGGGAGATGTTCGGACCCGTCCTCGCCGGACATTACGCGTCGTCGGCGAGCGTCGGGATCATCGCGGAGAACATGCTCCGCTGGAAGATCCCCGGACCCGTCTGGGAGTACACAGCGAGCCGGCCGGCGCCCGGGATGTACTACTGCCACCACCCGTGGGGGATCTTCTGGACGACGGCCGCGTTCATGAAGGTCCTCGGGCGGCACGACGTCGTCTGCCGCCTGCCCGCCGTCCTGCTGAGCGCCGCGACGCCGCCCCTGCTCTACGCCCTCGGCCGGAGCATCTACCGCCCCGCCGCAGGGGCCGCCGCGGCGGCGGCGTTCGTCGTCCTGCCGATCACGCTGTCGTTCGCGAACTTCAACGCGCTCGAGGTCCCGGTCATGGCCTGGACGCTGCTCGGGCTCTTCGGCTACGTCCGCCTCTTACAGACGTCCAGGCGCCGCTACCTCGCGGTGAGCGCGCTCGGGCTCGCGCTCGGGATGCACGCCGACTGGCCCGCGTTCGTGCTCACGGGCGGGCTGCTCGCGTTCGGCGCGATCCGGGCCTACCTGCTCCCGAGGCGCGTCTTCGGCCCGCTCCCCGAGCGGCGCTACGCCGCGTGGTGGGTGCTCACCGCCTCGATCGCCGCCCTGACGGCCGCGCTCTACCTGGCCCTCTTCCAGCAGGCCGGCAAGCTCGGCGACCTCCTGACGAGCTACGGGCTCCGCTCCTCGGGGAACGCCGAGCCGCTCAGCAAGGTGCTCGAGAGCCGGCGGTACTGGCTCGAGCTCTCGTTCACGCCGATCGCCATCGCCGCCGGAAAGCTCGCCGCGATCGTCTGCGCGGCGCGGCTCGCCCTGCTCCGGCGCGAGCACGACGCGCTGCCGCTGCTCTACCTCGCGACCGCGGCGGTGCAGTACGTCGTCTTCCGGCAAGGCGCCGACATCCACATCTTCTGGCCGCACTACTTCGCGGCCTACTTCGCCCTCGCCGCCGCCGCCCTCGTCGACACAGGCGCGCTGCTCCTGGAGCGCGCCGCCGCCGCGCGGCGAGCCGCCCGGATCGCGACGCCGCCGGCCGGGCCGGCGCTCGACGCGCCGTCAGGCGGGCCGGCGCTCGCCACGCCGCCAGGGGGGCCGGCGCTCGCCGCGCTCGCGCTGTGGCTCGTGCCGCTCGCCGCCATCCTGCGCGACGGGATCCCGGCGCTGCGCTATGCGCGCGAGACGGGCGGGCGCTTCAACGAGCGGGGGCACCTCATCGACTCCGACGGGGCGAAGACGGCGTTCCTGCGATGGCTCGCGCCGAGGCTGCCGGGGACGCCGACCGACGCGCCCGTCGCGATGCACGAGAGCATGAAGGCCACCTGGGCCCAGGTCTGGGCGCTCGGCGGGCGCGTCGTGGCGCCCAACCGGCCCCCGCCGAAGGAAGCCCCGCCGCGCGGCGCCTACCTCGTGGACGCGCGGTTCATGCTCGATCGGGATCAGGCGAGCCTCGCGCAGCGCTTCGCCGTGACGGCGGTGGGCCCGTTCTGGGCGCTCGGCGCGGGCGACGGGGCGCGCACCTCCTCGGCGAGCGGCATCGAGGCGTTCTCGTTCCGCGAGCGAGAGCCGGGGCTCCTCGGCTGGTACCTCGTCTCGGGCACAGAGCCCGAGCGCGAGATCGTGCCGGATCCGTTCCTCACGTGGGAGCTCCGCACGCACTTCGGACAGCCGGCGGAGCCGCCGGCCGCGCCGCCCGAGACGCTGGAGCAGAAGCGGATCGCGCACAACATGGCGCTGGCCGCAGGCGACGGCGCGCGCGCGGCGGCGATTTTCGGGGAGATCAGCGCCGCGCTCGCGCCGATCGGGGCGCGGTTCGACGACGGCACGGAGCTGCTCGGGACGACGTTCCACGAGGGCGCCCGTTCGCTCCTCACGATCTTCGTGCGCGCGGGGGGCCCGGCGGCGAGCGACGTGGTGCTCGCGGTGCGCTCCCGGGTCGTCGAGCGCGCCCCGCTGTCCACGACGATGGCGGACCCGGTCGTCCGCGAGGTCGGACTGCCGACGGCGATCTCGCCGCAGCGCTGGAGGGCAGGCTTCCTCTATGCCGATCCGGTGCCGATCCGGAAGCGGCCAGGGACGGAGGTGTTCTGGGCGTCCCTGACGGCGCGCGAGCGCGGCCGCGCGCCGAAGCTCGTGGATCGCGGCGGCGCGTCGGAGGTCGAGGTCCTGCGGCTGCGATGAGCGGGCGCCGCTATCCCCGTGGACAAGGCCCCGCGTTCCGGTTTTACCTTCGGGCATGAGCTCTCGCCGAACAGGGTTGGTTCTGATCCTCGCGCTCGCCGCGGGCTGCGGCGCACCACCGCCAGCCGCCCAGTCGCCGGCGCAGCCCGCGTCGCCGGCGCAGCCCGCGTCGGAAGGGCCGACCGGCTCGACGTCCCCGGAGCCGGAGACCTCGGCCCCCCCGGCGCCGAAGCCCGCGGCGCCCCCGCCGGACGCGCAGGCCCCCGCGGCGGCCACGCCGGTCGAGGCGGCCCCGCCGCCGCCGGCCACCGCGAGACCGGACGGCAACGTGAGGCCCGGCCAGGCCACCGCGACCGGCACGCTGGGGGGCAACATCTCCGAATCGCAGGTCCGCGACGTCGTGGAGAAGCACGGCGAGCTGTTCGACGAGTGCTACAAGATCGGCGTCAAGAGCTCGCCGAAGTTCACGGGGAAGGTGACCGTCAAGGCGACCATCGGCCCGACCGGCAAGGTGAACAAGGCTGACGTGGTGAGGTCGACCGCGAAGAATCAGCAGGTCGATCGCTGCGTGGCCGATACGTTCGAGAAGATGCAGTTCCCCGCGCCCCAGGGCGGGGTCACGACCGTCATCACCTTTCCCATCGAGTTCAGCGGCGTCGAGCTCGTGCAACCCTGAGGGGAGCCCTGGCCGCGCGAGGACAGGGACTTCCGGTCGGGCGTGAGGTCTCGCTGAACTGCCCGGCCCCCTGGGAGGGGGCCTGCCGGAGGCGCGCGACCATGGATGGACTTGGACGACGAGGTCCTGGGCGCGAGCTCTGTCGAAGGCCGCGTCGGGGTTGAAATTTACAATGCTTCACGGTGCGACGTCACACCGAGAGGCCATGGCACACACTGCCGACCAAAGTGTCTGTCATGAGAACCGCTATTTCGCGTTGCGCAAAGCCCCGCCGGGAAGACACTATGAAGCCTCGCTCTGGTGCTTTCGGCGGCTCGCCGGGTCCGCCGCCATCAACGCTTGACCTCTTGGAGAGAGCCATGAAATCGAGATCTCGCCTGTCGTCCTTCGGTCGGGTTCCGGTCGGACATCTGCTGCGCGTCGCGTGCATCGGCGCGGCGCTGCAAGCGGCCGCGTGCTCCAGCGACGATGGCCCCAGCAGCGCCGGGGACAGCGGCGGCACGACAGGGAGCTCGGGGAGCGTGGGCAGCGCGGGCAGCGGCGGAAACGACGTCGGCGGCGCGGCCGCGGGCACCGGCGGGGACGACTTCGGCGGCTTGACCACGGGCGCCGGCAGCGGCAACAGCAGCTCGGGGAGCGGCACGCCCAGCACCGAGGACACCTGCGATGGCCTGGACAACGACGGCAATGGCATCGTCGACGACGTCGACGTCGGCGGCGACGGCGTCTGCGACTGCCTCCGCATCGCCACGCTGGGCAAACCGGGCCGGTGGGGCGACGGCGACGTCTTCGAGTCCTGGCTGAACGAGCGCAGCATCAACGGTGCCGTCGGCCTGAACGACGCCGAGCTCACCGCGGAGGAGCTCGCGAAGCACCAGGTCATCGTCATCCAGGACGTGAGCGACATCGGGCGCACGTACTCGGACGCCGAGGTCGAGGCGCTCCGCGACTGGCTCTCGAAGGGCGGCGGCCTCATGACGTTGATCGGGTACGGCCAGACCAGGGAGCGCGCGAACGTCAACACGCTGCTCGCTCCGCTCGGCGTCAGCTACGACGAAGAGCAGATCCTCCCGAGGCGAGGCGGCGCCACCGTCCCCATCACGGAGTGGAGCGGAGGGCACCCGGTGCTCGACGGGATCGAGGCTGTCGGCGTGGACACCGGCTACCCGGTGGTCGGCGAGGGCACCACGCTGGCGACCGGCGAGGGCTACGACGTGCTGAAGGCGCTGGAGATCGGCAATGGCCATGTCCTGGTCTGGGGCGACGAGTGGATCACCTACAACAGCGAGTGGGTCGATCATCCCGAGTACCAGGTCGAGCGCTTCTGGCTGAACGCCATCAAATGGATGACGCCGGCCAACGAGTGCCAGGTGGCCATCCCACCCCAGGTCAACTGAGCCCCTCGATCTCCCGGGCATCGATCACGCGGCCCGGGAGCCCTCGGCGCGCCGCGGGCCGGTCACGGTCCGGTAGAGCTCTTCGTATTTGCCCACCATCACGGCGCTGCTGAAGCGCTCGCGCGCGCGGCGCGCGCAGGCGGCGCGATCGAAGCGGGCCAGGCCCGCGGCGAGCGCGGCGAGGCGCGACAGGTCGCCCGGCGGCGCCAGGTAGCCGGTGACGCCCTCGTCGACGATCTCGGGAAAGGAACCGCGGCGAAAGCCGAGCACCGGGGTGCCGCAAAGCATGGCCTCGATGGCGATCAGCCCGAACGGCTCCTCCCACTGGAGCGGGCAGAGGACGGCGCGGGCCCCGCGCAGGAGCGCGACCTTGCGGTCGTGGCCCATCTCCCCGAGATCCGATACCCCGCTCTCCCGGAGGCGCGGGACGACCTCCTGGAGATAATAGATCTGGTCCTTGGGGTGCGCGCGGCCCGCGAGCTTGATCGGCAGGCCCGCGGCCCTCGCGATGTCGAGCGCCAGGTGGGTCCCCTTCTCCTCGGCGTAACGGCCCAGGTGCGCGAGGTAGCCCTCGTCGCTCAGGCTCGGCGGATAACGCGCCGGCGTGACGCCGTGATGGATGACGCACGAGCGCGGCAGCGGGATCTCCAGGGCGCGCTGCCGCGCGCTGATCGCCACGTACGCGACCTCCGGGTGGCGCGCGTAGATGCGCGAGCTCTCGCCGCAGGGCGCGTGGTGCAGGGTGTGCACCGCCGGGACGCGGACGAAGCGGGTGAACGGGACGGCGATCGGGCTGTTCACGTGGATCACGTCGAACCCGTCCTCGCGCGCGATCTCCACGAAGGCCCAGGCGACGTGGTTGACCTCGTCTTCCGGCATCGGGGGCCAGATCGGGCTCCCGTAGAGGGACCGGCGACGGCAGGTGACCACCGAATCTCCCGTCGCGAAGAGCGTGACCTCGTGTCCATGCGCCGACAGCCCCTCGGCCAGCTCGTGACAGAACAGCTCGGTCCCGCCGTACCCGGAGGGGGGCACCCGGATGAACGGGGTGGAGACGATCGCGATCCGCATGCTCTTTGCTCCTCGGTCGCCGCGCCGCGACCGGGGCGCCATGCTCGCCCCCGCTCGCAGCGGAGCGCATACCCGCAACCGGGACCCATCAACGAGCATGCCAGCGGGCTGCTCTCCACCTGCCCGGCCGAGGGAGCGCGCGAGGACAGCTGCTGCGCAGCAGACGCAGCGCAGCGCGGCGCGGCGCCCGCCAGGCCAGCGCGATCCGAACCAACGAGCGGCGGTGCGGCGCTTTCTTCAGGCGTCCCGTGCGTCTAGGATGCGCCCTCCCGCTCGCTCCTGCGCGCGGGGCAGCGCGGGGACCGTCGAGAGCCCGAGCGCCCCAGCCAATCTGCACACAGGTGGTCAATGACTTCGAGATCGAATCGTTACGGATCCGCGCTCGCGTTGAGCATTTCGCTGGTGGCCACCGCGGGCTGCCAGATGGCGACGATGCCCGATCGCGGCCTCATCAATGAGGACACGGGAGGGGGCGGCGGACAGGGAGGCACGGGCGGAGGGGGCGGCATCGGTGGCTCCGGCGGCAATGACGGCGGGGGGAGCAGCGACGGCGGCGGTGGCTCCGGCGGTGGCGACGGTGGCTCCGGCGGTGGCGATGGTGGCTCCGGGGGTGGCAACGGCGGAAGCGACGGTGGCGCCGGCGGAGTCGATGGCAACGGTGGCAACGGCGGCGACGCAGGAGCAGGCGGCGGCGGCGGAGCAGGCGGCAGCGAGGGACCCGGCGGGGGCGGCGGAGCGGGCGGCAGCGACGGCTCCGGCGGCAGCGGCGGGGGCGGCGTCCCGTGCACCGGCGACACCGATTGCCCCGCGCCCGACAGCGAGTGCGCGATCGCGAGGTGCGCCGGCGGTGGATGCACGACCGAGCCCGTGGCCTCGGGGACGTCCGTGAAGGTGCAGGTGGCCGGCGACTGCCGCGAACGCGTCTGCGACGGTGACGGCGCGGTCACGGAGGTCGACGACGACGGCGACGTGCGCGACGACCACAGCGAGTGCACGGTGGACTCCTGCCGCGGCGGCTCGCCGATCAACGCCCCGGTCGAGACCGGCACCTGGTGCTCCCGGGCCGACGGCGGGCTGTGCAACCCCGCCGGGGTCTGCGTGCAGTGCCTCGTCGACACGGACTGCCCGACCGAGGTGTGCATCAACTACGTCTGCCAGGTCGCCTCGTGCGAGGATGGCCTGCGCAACGGCGACGAGGGCGGCATCGACTGCGGCGGCAGCTCCTGCCCTCCGTGCGGAGCGCCGGCCAGGGTGACGTCCGTCGACTATCCGGTCATCGCGGTCGGCGGCGCGCTCGTGCTCACCGGCTCCGGCTTCACCGGGGCGACGGGGGTGACCGTTGGCTTCACGCCGCAGCCCTTCACGGTCGACTCCGACACGCAGATCACGATCCCCGCGCTCTCGAACGAGACGCCGATCGGCCCGGGGGACATCGTCGTGAACCGGCCGGGGGCGCGGTGGACGTCGTTCCCGGTGACGGTGATCCAGCTCCAGATCAACGAGATCGACGCCGACACGGCGGACAGCAGCGACGTGCTCGAGTTCATCGAGATCAGCGCGGGCTGGCGGTACGTGAACCTCGCCGGCTACACGCTCGTGCTCTACAACGGGGCCACGGACGGCTCCTACCGCGCGATCGAGCTCAACGCGACGACGGACGTGGGCGGCCTCCTGCTCGTCGGCAACAGCGGCGTCGTACCGGCGCCCGCCCTCGTCTTCCCGACCAACACCCTGCAGAACGGCCCGGACGCGGTCGCCTTGTACCAGGCGCTGCCCGCGGAGTTCCCCACGTCCACGCCGGCCACGGCGGCGCGCCTCATCGACGCGGTGGTCTACGGACCGGCGGCCGAGGAGGACACGCAGCTCTTGAACGCGCTGATCTCCAGCGCTCCGGGGCGCGTTCAGGTCAGCGAGGGCGCGACCTCCGCGCTGTCGCAGACGCAGTCGATCCAGCGCTGCGCCGACGGCCTCCGCGACGGCCGCCGCTTCGGGGCGGCGGCGCCGACCCCTCGCAGGCCCAACACCCTCCCCTGCCCCTGAAGGCGCGGCGCCACCGGCGTGCCGCGCCGCGCCGCCGCCCGGCGCTGGCTCCGGAGCTCAGCGCTCGAGGTGGACGTCGAAATCCTCGATGCTCACGGCGAGCTCGTAGCGCTCCTCGATGAGCCCCGCGAGCTCGGGGAACCCGTTCAGCGTGTCGCGCGAGTCGATCGCGTCGCCGGTCACCGAGGGGAAGACGTCGTGGCGCTCGACCACGATCGCGGCCGGCGGGCTCGCGGCGAGGTCGCGCATCAGCGCGTCGCGCGCCTCCTGCCGGGCCCACGCCGCGCGCTGCGGGACGTTGTAGAGGTAGCGCGTCGCCGGCGGGCGATCGGCGAGATCGTAGATCACCGGCTCGAAGCCCCACACGAACACGGGGCGCCCCGGCGCGACGCGCTCGCGCAGCCACGCGGCGACCTCCCGGTTCGCCGCGGCGTTGACGTCGGCGACCGACGCGAGGCGGTCGAGGCGCGCCTGGTCCCTCGCGCCCGTGGCGAGCACCGCGAGCCGCTTGGCGCAGCGCTCGATGTAGTCGTCGGCGACGTCCTTGGTCGCGGAGCGAGCGAAGGCGGTCGCGACGAGCGCCGCGAGGAGCGCCGCCGCGGCCACCTTCACGCCGGACCGCGTGCACCGCTGCCACGCCTTCCAGAGGCCGAGCGCGGCGAGCATCGCGGTGAGCGGCCACGTCGCGCCGTAATGGTAGGGGAAGAACTTCGCCTGCATCACGACGCCGACGAGGTGCATGGCGATCACGCCCGCGAGCAGCGCCACGCCCGCCCGCTCGTGGCGTTCGGGGTGCAGCGCGACCAGGCAGGCGAGGCCGAACGCGAGCGGGCCGGAGTAGTGGACGAGCCACTCGCAGACGCCGTACCACGCCATGCCGAGCACGCTCGCTCCGCGCCACCCGAGCGCGGTGTAGTGCGGCGTGAAGACGAAGAGGACCTCCCGCAGATCGCCGAGCGCGCCCCTCAGGGCGAACCAGGCGGCGCAGGCGAGCACCGGGAGCACGCCGCCCAGCGCGATGAGCAAGGCGGGCCGGAGCGCCGCCCAGAGGAGCGCGGCCGCCGTCGATCGGACCGGCCCGGACGCAGGCGTCGCAGAGCGCGCCGGCTCGCCCTGGATCGCGGTCGGACCCGCGTCGCTCCGGCGCTGGACGGCGGCCCGCTCCGAGCCGCGCCGCGCGAGCTCGGCGAGGGCGGGCGCGGCCAGCGCGACGGCGAGCACGACGCCGCCCCCGGCGAGGGGCGGCTTGAGGAGGCCGGCGGCGCCGAAGAGCGCGCCCGACACGACCAGCGCGGCGCCGCGCGGCGCGGCTCGTGACGCGCCGTCGCGGCCGCGCGGCGTGGCGACGAGCAGCGCGGCGATGGTGAGCATGCCCCCGAACGACTCGGGCTGCGCCGTGTGCCAGAAATCGAGCTGGGCGTGCACCAGCACGGCGAGCGCGGCGGCGACGACCCCGATCCTCCGGTCGCCGAAGAGGCGAGCGGCGAGCGACGCCATCGCGAGGCACATGCCGGCGAGGCCGAGGACCTCGAGGACGCGGATGCCCCACTGCGCGGGCCCGAAGAGGGCGCGGGCGAGCGCGTAGATGAGGAAGATGCCGGGCGGCTTGAAGTCGAACGCGTCCCGGTAAGGCATGCCGCCGTCGAGCACCGCGCGCGCGACCATGGCGTAGATGCCCTGATCGCGGCCGTAGCCGTAGGTCAGCACCTGCAGCAGCAGGAACGCGATGACGCCGAGCGACGCCGCCCGGATCGCCCGCGCCCCCGCGACGCGCGGCGGCCCGGCGGCGAGGCGCTCGCGCGCGCTCTCGCTCGAGGGGGCCAGGGGGACGGGGGCTGCGGTCGCATCCGGCGCGGCGTCACGCACGGGGCCCTTGTACCGGCTGGGGCCCGCCAGCGTCTACGTGCGTCGACATCCGATTCCAGCCGCCCTGCGCCGGGCGCCTGGGTGGAGGCGCGCCTCGGTGGAGGCGGCTCGCCGTGGGCGAGACCGACGCAACCGGCGCAACCGGCGCGACCGGCGCGCCCCCCCCATGGCCCACGCGCACGCGACCTTCACAAAGGATACACACCGGACGAACACTGTGTCGTTGCTCTCGAAGGGCGGGCGGCGTATACGACCCTGCCGCCTTGCCCGGAGAGGAGAAAACGGGCGCTCACGGCGGCGCGCGTTGGAGGCGCGGGAAGCGATGGTCGAAGTTCGCATGCCACAGCTCGGCGAGAGCGTGGTCGAAGGAACCGTCTCGCGGTGGCTCGTGCGCGAGGGCGATTTCGTCAAGCGCGAGCAGCCGCTGCTCGAGGTTGCGACCGACAAGGCAGACACGGAGATCCCGGCGCCTATCGCGGGTCGTGTCTCGCAGATCGCGGTGGCCGAGGGGACCGTCGTCGCCAAGGAAGGTCTGCTCTGTCGGATCGACGAGACGGCGCAGGGCGAGGCCCAGGCGACGGCCCAGCGCGCGAGCGCGCCGCCGGCGCCGGCGCCGTCCGAAGCGCGGGCCGCCGCGCCGGCGCCCGGCAGCAACGGGCACGACGAGAGCGCCCGCCCCCTGACGAGCCCGTCGACGAAGAAGCTCGCGCGCGAGTCGGGCGTCGATCTGCGCGACGTGCACGGGACGGGCGATCACGGCCGGATCACGCGCGACGACGTGATGCGCGCGGCGCACGGCGCGTCGGCCGAGCCGGCGCCTCAGCCGAGCGCGGCGGCCCAGCCGGCGAGCGCGGCCGCGGAGCTGTCGCAGCTCATCCAGGCGAGCGGCGGGTTCGTGCCGCCGGTGCCCGGCGTCGGGTACGGCGCGTACAAGGTGCCGCCCTACTCCCCGAAGCCCGGCGACAAGGTGGTGCCCTTCAGCCGGCGCCGCCGCATCACCGCCGACCACATGGTCTATTCCAAGGTGACGTCGCCGCACGTGGTGACGGTCGCCGAGGTCGACCTGCACGAGACGTCGAAGCTGCGCGACCTCCACAAGGACGAGTTCAAGAAGGCGGGCGTGTCGCTCACGTTCCTGTCCTTCATCTGCGCCGCGGCCGTCCGCGCGCTGCGCGAGCACCCGGAGTTCAACGCTCGAGTGCTCGAGAACTCGTACGTGGTGCTGCGCGACGTCAACCTCGGCGTGGCGGTGGACACGCCCGGCGGCCTCATCGTCCCGAGCATCAAGCACGCGGACGAGCTGTCGCTGCGCGGCATCGCGAGGAGCATCGACGAGCTGGCCGGGCGCGCGAAGTCCGGCAAGATCACGGCCGACGACCTCGCGAACACGACCTTCACGGTCTCGAACCCCGGCCTCAAGGGGAACCTCTTCGGCGGCGCGATCATCTCGCAGCCGAACGTGGGCATCCTCCGGATGGGGGAGATCAAGAAGCGCGTCGTGGTGGTCACGAAGGACAAGGAGGACTCGATCGCGATCCATCCGGTCATGTTCCTCGCGCTCTCGTACGACCACCGCATCATCGACGGCGTGCTGGCGAACTCGTTCCTCTGGCGCGTCACCGACATCCTCACACGCGGGGAGTTCGAGGTATGAGCGCGACAAGCGAAATTCAGGGCCTGCGGCCGCTCGGCGAGGTCGATCCGGAGATCGCCGAGCTGATCCGCCTGGAAGAGCGGCGGGAGGCGGACACGCTCCGGCTCATCGCGAGCGAGAACTACGTGTCTCGGGCGGTGCTCGAGGCGACGGGCTCGGTGCTGACGAACAAGTACTCCGAGGGGTACCCGCAGAAGCGGTATTACGAGGGTCAGCAGCAGGTCGACGTGGTCGAGGAGCTCGCGCGGACGCGGGTGGCCAAGCTGTTCGGGGCCGACCACGTGAACGTGCAGCCCTACTCCGGCAGCCCGGCCAACCTGGCCGTCTACCTCGCGTTCGCCCAGGCGAACGACACGATCATGGGCCTCGGCCTGCCCGCGGGCGGGCACCTGACCCACGGCTGGTCGGTGAGCATCACCGGGAAGTACTTCAAGAGCGTCCCGTACGGCGTTCGCGAGAGCGATCACCGCATCGACCTGGATCAGGTCCGCGACCTGGCGCGCGCCAACCGGCCGAAGCTCATCTGGTGCGGGACGACGGCGTACCCGCGCACGCTCGACTTCGCCGCGTTCCGGTCGATCGCCGACGAGGTGGGGGCGATCCTGGCGGCGGACATCGCGCACATCGCGGGGCTCGTGGCCGCGGGGGTGCACCCGTCGCCGGTGGGCATCGCCGACGTGGTGACGTCGACGACGCACAAGACCTTCCGGGGCCCGCGCGGCGCGATGATCCTCTGCAAGAAGGAGCACGCGAGCGCGATCGACAAGGCGGTGTTCCCCGGCCTCCAGGGCGGTCCGCACAACCACACGACCGCGGCCATCGCGGTCGCGGCGAAGGAGGCCTCGGAGGAAGGTTTCCGGGCCTACGCGAAGCAGATCGTGGCGAACGCGCAGGCGCTCGGGCGCGCGCTGGAGTCGCGGGGCTTCCGGCTCATCACCGGCGGGACCGACAACCACCTGCTCCTCATCGACATGACGCCGAAGGGGATCGCGGGCAAGCCGTACGCGCAGGCGCTCGATCGCGCGGGCATCGTGGCGAACTACAACTCGATCCCGTTCGATCCGCGCAAGCCGTTCGACCCGTCGGGGCTCCGCATCGGCACGCCGGCGGTGACGTCGCGCGGGATGGGCGTCGCCGAGATGGAGCGCCTCGCGGCATGGATGGATGAGGTGGCGCAGAACGTGAACGACGAGGCGCGCATCGCGCGCATCGCCGCCGAGGTCGCGGAGCTCTGCCGCGGCTTCCCGGCGCCCGGCATCCGGCTTTAGCTGGCCGGCGCTGCGGCGAGCCACGGCGCCGCCACCGAGGACGCCATGGAGAGCGATCTCCTGGCGTCCTCGGCGTTTTTGTGGCCGATCCCGAGGACGCCACGGAGAGCGATCTCCCGGCGTCCTCGGCGCCCTGCCAGCGTCACTTCACGTAGAGCTGCGCGGCGGCGACGCCCGAACCGGCGGTGGCCTTCACGATGTACTTGGCGTTATGCCGACGGGGAGCGACCAGCGGTAGCAGTTGCCTCGACCGCCGAGCACGGCGTTCGAGCCGCTCGAGTTGTCCTGCGCCAGCACCGAGGAGCCCATCGGGATCGGGGTCAGCGCGACGAGGCTGATGTCGAGCTCGGTGATCCCCGCGCCGACGCCGACGATCGTGTAGCACTTGCCGGGCATCAGCTGGATCTGCTGCTCGAGGGTCTGTCCGGCGCTGAACTGCCCCGCGATCGGCCCTCCCTCCTTCGTCATGCCGGGCGCCTCGGTCGCAGCGAGGTTGTTCAGCGGGATCGTCGCGGCGGAGGCGAGGTTGGGATCGATCGCCGACGCGCTGCCGGAGCTGCTCCCGCCGCTCGGGGCCGGCTGCTGCCCGCCGGTCTGCTGGCCAGGGATCGGGAACGGCCAGGGAAAGCCGCCAGGCTGCGCCGTCGGAGCGGGCTGCGTCGTCGTCGGGGCAGGCTGCGTCGGGGCGGGCTGCGTGGGGGCAGGCTGCGTCGGGGCGGGCTGCTGGTACCCGGGCTGCTGATACCCCGGCTGCTGGTACCCGGGCTGCTGATACCCCGGCTGCTGGTACCCGGGCTGCTGATATCCAGGCTGCTGGTACCCGGGCTGCTGATACCCGGGCTGCTGATACCCGGGCTGCTGGTAGTAGCCGGGCGGGGGCTGGTTCGCGTAGCTCGGCGGCGTGGACGCCTCCCGCTGTTGACAACCAGCAGCGAGGGCGACGGTGAGGACCAGGGCGGGCAGGACGCCAATCGTACGGAGCAAAAGAACCTCCTCGAATTTCCGGCAGAACGCCGCGTTCAATCTCACTGACGGGCTCGCGACGCAACGGGTGGCTCGCGGGGAGCTCCCCGGCGCGCCCCCCGAAGCCCGCTCAACCGAGCTCCAGGTCCGTCCGCCGGATGTCGCTTTGGACGTGGCACGCCCTCGCTTTCATCGCGCCCATCCGACGGATTGATGCTGTTTCTGCCATGATTTCCCGGGTTATTGCGGCCAGGCGCGGCTGGCCGGGGCCAAAAAGTGAGGTAGCCTACGGCATGACCGACCACGGCTCCCGAGCGAAGCTCGATCGTCCCGGAGAGTTTGCTCAGTGGTTCCTGGAACGAGAGATGCTGGCGAGCGCCGGCATGGGGATCGCGGCCGACAGGGCGCGGCTGCACCTCGGACGCGCGGTCACGTTCCTGGAGCAGGGGATGCTGCGCGAGTCGCTGGTGGAGGCGAACTCGGCCGCGTACCTCGATCAGGCGATCCGACCCGAGGCGCTGCTCATTGCGCGCATGTGCATCCTGCGGGAGTTCGTGGGCGAGCCCGGCGGCTGAGCGGCGCGGCGGCGCGAGGGGGCGAACGCCCGCGCCGGCTTGCCTGCGGGCTTGCGCCGCCGGCGCAGCCGCGCAAGACGCCTCGCACATAGCCCCCGCCCTCTGGCGGGTGTATGAGCGCCGCGAGCACAGCTGTCCCAACGAGGGGTCCGCGGCGTGCGGCAGGGCTGTGCGCGAGGAGGCCGCAGATGACGGTGACGGGTAGGTCGTTGGGTTCAGCAGTGCTCCTGGCTCTCTGGGCGGCAGCGCTGGGCTGCGGCGGCAGCAGCAAGGAGTCGGAGTTCGCGGACGACGCCCCGGACGCGGGGACGCCGCCGCCCCCGCAGCCGACAGCGTCCGTGCCGCCCCCGGACGCCGGCCTGCCCCCGGTCGCGGCGCCCACGGTGGCACCCTGCGATGGAGTCCAGTCGCTCGCGATGACCACCATGTTCCAGGGCCGCGCCGCCGGCGAGGCGCCGAAGATGCAGCCGGAAGGGGCGCCCGTCTGCAGCGTGGTGCCCGAGGGACAGACGGCCTCGGGGCAGACCTTCATGCTCCAGCCCGGCTATTGCTATACGTTCCTGGCGCAGGCGCTCCCCACCGTCACCGAGGTGGACATCCAGCTGGAGCTCGATCTGAACGCCGGAGGGCAGCCAGGGCTCGCTGCGTTCAACCTGAAACCGGTGCTCGCCGTCGACTCGGACACCGGCCCGACAGCCGCCATCGGAGCCAAGCAGAGCTGCTACCAATGGCCGTTCCCCATCGCGGCGACGGCCAAGCTGGTTGTCAAGGCGCGCACCGGCTCGGGACCGGTGGCGGCGCAGGCCTACAGCCGCAAGAAGTGAGCTGACCTCGCCGCGGGGGCGGCGGCGGCATCAATCCGCCCGGCCCCCCGGCGGCGGCGCGCGTTGCCGGCACGCGACGCGGGCCGCCCCGCTGCGCGCTGGACGCCCTTCCGCCGCCCCGGCGATGGTGCGCCGAGGCCATGGAGCAAGAACGGCCACGTCGCCGTGGCCGCCCTGCGCTCCGCTGGGAGATCCCGTAAGACTACAGGAGCGCGTCCTTGATGGCCTTGATCGGCCGAGCGCGGACCGACTTGCTCGCCGGCTTCGCGGCAAAGGTCATCGGCTGCTTGGTAAACGGGTTGATCCCCTGGCGCGCCTTCGTCGCAGGGCGCTTGACCACCCGGAACTTCGCGAAGCCGGGCAGCGTGAACACGCCCGACTTCTTGAGCTCGCGATGACCGATCGTGATGAGGGACTCGAGAACGTTCTTCACCTGCTTGCGGCTCAGCTCATCACCGGCAGCTTCGGTGATGGCCTGGATCAGGCCGCTCTTGCTCAACGTCTTCTTCGCGCCGCCCCCGGCCGTCTTCTTACTTGCCATGGCACTCTCCTCGGACATGAGCTCGCGCGCGACACCTCGCCGCGCACAGCCTCAGTGAACCTTACACACGACACAGGACAAAAAAAGACAAAAATGCGGGGAGAAATAGCGATTTCTGAGACGGGGCATCGCGCGGACCCCTGAAAGACCGCGCCGGAGCGGTGCGCCAGAGGGGGAACCAGCCGCCGGGAAGGGCGGCGGCGCGGCGCCATCGCGGGCCGGAGAGCGTCAAAAAACGCCTGGAGTGGCGCGGTTTTGCACGCTCCACGTCATGCGCGCGCCGCCTGGGGCGGCCGCGCAGGCGGCCGCCGCGACCTGGGCATACCCGCGGAGACGCGCGGGACAAGCCCTCAGCCGGCGCGCAGCTCGTCGAGGAGCGCCCGGGCTGCCTCGAGCGAGCCGTCCTCCGAGACGGACTTGTCGAGCATCAAGCGCGCTTTCCGGCGGTCACCGGCCGCGAGCGCCATCGCCCCGAGGTGGTAATAGGCGAGCGCCCGCGCGGCGGGCGTCGTGCCTCCCTCGCCGGGCTCGGGGGAAATCTTCATCAGGGTGACCGCGCGGTAAGCGCGCGCGGCGATGTCCTCTTCCCCCAGCCCGAGCGCGCTCTCGCCGAGCTCCATGGCGAGCTCGCCGTTCTGAGGATCGTTTTCGAGCGCCCTCGTGAGCGCCGTGAGCGACTCGTGCAGATTCCCCTCGGCGTCCTCGATGCGCGCGACGCGGTGGTAGACGGCGCCGAGGTGCCGCGAGCGGCGCCCCTTGGCAGCCACGATGAGCTCGGCGGTGACCGCGCGCGCCTCCCTCGAGTCGCCCGCGGCGATCAGCGCGTCGACGAGCAGCAGGGCGACCTCGTTATCTTCCGGGCGCAGGGAGCGCGCCTCCCGGAGCGCCGCGGCCGCCTGCGCGGCGTCGCCGACGTCGAGCAGCAGGCGGCCGGAGGCGACGAGGAGCGTGAAGCGGCCGGCCACGTCGGAGGCCGCGGCGGCGTCCTCGAGCGTGATGGCGGCGAGCTCGCGGTTCGCGCCGATCTCGGCGTAGAGCGCGCGCAGGCGGTCGCGGATCTCGGCGTTGCCCGGCGCGGCGCGGAGCGCGCGCTCGAGCCCGCCGCGGGCGTCGCCCAGGTGGCCCGCGCGCGCGCACGCGCCGGCCAGGAGGAGCGCCGTCGCGACGAGGGCGTCGCCCTCCTCGAGCGCGATGAGCCTGCGGTAGACGGCGCTCGCGGCGTCCCACCGCGCGGCGGACTCCTCGAGGCCGGCGAGCGCCTTGAGCGCAGCGCGGTCCTTGGAGTCGGCGTGGAGCAGATCGCCGAGGTGGGCGCGCGCGCGCTCGACGTCGCCCGAGCGCGCGAGGATCTCGGCGAGGCGCAGCCGGAGCGCGCGCGGCGAGGCGGCGCCCGCCCCCTCCGCCGCGGCCTCGCTGGGCGCGCCCGCGGCCTCGGCCTCGGCGGACCGCGCCGCCGCGCGCGCGAGCGCCCGCTCGAGCTCGGCGACGAGCTCGGCGGCGTACTCGGCGCCGCCGAGCGCGTAGGCGCGCTCGAGATCGGCGAGGGCGCGATCGCCCTGGCCGAGCGCGCCGTGGACCTCGGCCCGCGCGCGGTGGAGCCACGGGTCGTCCGGGCTCGCCTCGAGCGTCGCCGTGAGCGCGCGGGCCGCGCGGGCGTGGTCGGAGACCGCGCCGCACGCGTCGATGAGCGCGATCAAGACGTCGCGATCCCCGGGCGCGACGCGGAGGGCGCGCTCGAGGAGCTCGGCCGCCGCCGCGGCGTCGCCCGCGCGATCGCGGAGGATCTCGGCGGCGCGGCAGAGCGACTCGACGCGCGCCTCGTCGGCGTCGGCGACGTGCGCCGTGAGCACGTGGAGCTCGGCGAGGGCGTGCCAGGCCTCGCGGGCCGCGTAGCGCGACGCGAGCTCCTCGCGGAGCCGGTCGTTCGTGGGGCAGACGGCGTACCCGGCCTTGAGGGCGGCCTCCGCCGCGGCGTCGTCGCCGCGCGCGCCGTGCAGCTCGGAGAGCTCCAGGGCGAGCTGGGCCGCCTCGCCGCCCTGCTCGGTGCGCAGGAGCTTCTCGAGCGCGTCGGTGAGGTCGTCCGCGTTGTCGCGCTTCCGGCTGAGGCGCACGAGCGCGCGGAGCACGTCGCGGTTCGCGCCGTCCCAGTCCGCGGCCCCGAGGTAGACGTCACGCGCGCCGCGATCGTCGCCGCGCTGCTCGAGGAGGGCGCCGAGGCGCATCGAGAGCGACGCGATCGAGGCGACGTCCGCGCGATCCTTGGCGGCGTCGAGCTGCAGCGCGAAGAGCTCGCCGAGCTCGTCGGTGCGGCCGGCCTCCTCGAGCATCGTGGCGAGGAGGATGGCGGCCTCCACCTGGGTCGGATCCTCGTCGAGGATGTCGCGGAGCAGGGCCGCCGCCTTCTCCGGCGACCCCTGCGCGAGGAGGCGCGCGCGCTCGAGGCGCAGCGCGCAGCGCTCGGAGAGATCGTCGACGAGGGGCGCCGTCTCCTCGAGCAGCGCGGAGAGGCGCGCGGCGTCGCCGCTCCGCCGGTACACGCCGGCGAGGGGCGTCCAGATCTCGCGCTCGGCGGGCTCGCGGGCGCGGAGCTCCTCGTAGAGGCGCGCCGCGCGGACGAGGTCGGCGAGCGGGCCGGCGGCCAGCTCCGCGGCGTGCAGGAGCAGCGCGCGCTCCTCCTCGGGCGCCGAGGCGCGCGCGGCGCGCTCGGAGAGCCACGCGGCGGCCGCGAGATCGCCGGCCTCCTCGCGGAGCTCCGCCAGCGCGACGAGCGCCCACGCGGAGCCGGACGGATCCGACGAATCGGACGAAGACCGCGCGCCCGAGCCGACGATGCGCTGCAGGATCGACTCGGCCAGCTCGCGATCGCCGAGCGCGCGCGCGGTGCGGACGGCCTCCTCGAGGACCCCGGGGCCCTCGACCTCGGCGAGGAGCAGCAGCGCGTCCACGAGTGCGCGCGGCCGCCCGCTCTGCCGGGCGAGGCGCTCGAAGAGGCGGATCGCCCGCGGGTTCCTCGGATCGGTGCGGAGCGCGTCGCGCAGGATCGCCTCGGCCCGGTCCGGATCGGCGTGGAGCTCGAGCGCCTCTTCGAGGAGCGAGATCGCCTGATCGACGTCCGCCGCGTCCGCCGCGAGCAGCGCGGCCAGGCGGTACCGCGGCCCGGCGCGATCCGCGCCGCCCGCGGGGGCGGCCGGCGCGTCGGCGAGGCCGATGCGCTTGCGGAGGACGTCCGCCTGCGCGGCGCGGTCGCCGAGGCGCTCGTAGATGGCCTCCAGCGAGCGCCACAGCTGCTCGATGTCGGCGCCGGCGTCGCGGCCCGCGCGGTCGTGGAAGGGCGCGCCGGCCGCGATCTTCGCCTCCGCGCGGCGGTAGACGGCCGCGGCGCGCTCCTGATCGGCCGGCGAGAGCTCGAGGGCGCGGCCGAAGCGGAGCAGGAGCGCGACCTCGTACGGCTCGGAGGCCGCCCGGGCGACGAGCCGCTCGACGACGTCGACGTACCGCTGCGCCTGGCCCGAGCGGCGCGCGAGATCGAGGGCGGCGTCGTGCGCGGCGCCCGCGCCCGGCGTGAGATCGAGGACGCGCAAGCGGGCCGAGAGCGCGAGCTCCGGGCGATCGAGCGGGCCTTCGTAGAGCGACGCGAGCTCGCCGAGCGCCGCGGCGGCGTCCTCGGTGGGCTCGAGCGCAGGGCCGGCGAGCCGCGCCTCGAGGGCGCGCGCGAGCAGGTCGTGGCGCCCGCGGGAGCGCAGCGCGGCGAGGAGCTTCTCGTGCTCGGCGTCGCTCTCGCGCGCCGCCTCGAAGGCGGACTCGACGTACTCCGCCTCGCGGTCGGGCGCCCCCTGCCGGCGCGCGATCTCCCCGAGCGCGAGCAGGACCTCGGCCCGGCTGAACGAGGTGGCCGACGGGAGGCCCACGCTGGAGCGCGTCGGCGGCATCGTGCTGCGCCGCGCGCCGACGAGCCCCTCGCCCTCGTCGCGGGGCCGGCGCGCGACGAGCAGCAGCGCGCGGTAGGCGCGGTGCGCGCGCTCGAGCTGGCCGTCCTCGAGGGCGAGGCCGGCGAGGCCGTGGAGCGCGTCGGGGTGCGCGGGGTCGACGCGCAGCGCGAGGTCGAACTCCGCCATCGCGCGGGCGCGATCGCCCGTGGCGAGCGCGACCCGGGCGAGCTCGTAGTGGACGAGCGCGCGCTCCTTGGGGCGGCGGGCGCCGAAGTCGGCGATGATCCCGCGCAGGGCCGCGGTCGCGTCGTCGGTCCGGCCGGCGGCGGAGAGGGCGCGGCTCCGCGCGAGGCGCAGCGAGAGGTCGTCCGGCGCGAGCGCGATGGCCTCGTCGAACAGCGGGATCGCGGCGGCGGGCGAGCCGCCGCGCGTGAGGTAGAGGTCCGCGGCCTCGCGGAGGAGCGAGAGCCGGGCCGGCGCCTCGTCGGCGCGCGCGGCGTCGCCCGCGATGAGCGCGGCCAGGGCGCTCCACGCGCCCGACGCGCGGTAGAGGTATGCGAGCCGCTCGCGCAGCGGCGCGGGCTGCGCGGCGCGGGGCAGCGCTCGCTCGAGGGCGGCGCGGGCGCGATCGGGCTCGCCGGCGGCGAGGTACGCGTCCGCGAGGCGGAGCGCCGCCTGGTGCAGCTCCTCGGGCCCTGCGCCGGCGCAGAGCCGCTCGAGCGCCTCGGCGGCGGCCGCGTGCTCACCGCGGCGCGCGAGCAGCCGGGCGAGCGCGTCGAGCGCCTCGACGGACCCGATGTCCGCGGCGCGGCGGTAGCTCGCGATCGCGCGC
Organism: Sorangium aterium; assembly: GCF_028368935.1. NCBI lineage: Bacteria > Pseudomonadati > Myxococcota > Polyangiales > Polyangiaceae > Sorangium > Sorangium atrum. Next base: position 3,580,535 of record NZ_JAQNDK010000001.1, read on the forward strand.
TCGGGCTCGTTGAGCTCGTGCTCGGCGAGGGACGCCGCCTGGAGCCAGAGCTCGGCGGCCGCCCCGCCGGCGTCCGCCGACCCGCGCGCGGCCGCCTGCTCCTCGCGGAGCAGCATGAGCTCGCGGTGCAGCCCGCCCGCCTCGAGGAGCGAGGCGAGCCTGTCGACCGACGGGCCGTGCCCCGGGCTCTCGGCGAGGTTCAGGCGGAGCAGCGCGATCGCCTCGGACGCGCGCGTGGCGTCCGCGAGGAGCTCCGCGGCGTCGTAGCGGAGGGCGACGCGGCGCTCGAGATCACCAGAGACCTCGATCTGCAACTCGCGCAGGCGCACGAGCTCCTCGCGACGACCGGCCGCACGGAGCAGCGCGGCGAGGCTCTCGCCGATCGGCTCGTCCGTCGGATCGTCCGCGAACAGCCCGCCGTAGAGGGCGATCGCCTCGCCGGGCTCCGCCGCCTCGGCCGCGACGCGCAGCAGCCGGCGCCGCTCGCTCGGCGCGAACGGGAGCGCGGCGCCGCGCCGGCACAGCGCGACGATCTGCGGCCCGTCGCCCGCGCCCGCGAGCATGCCGACGAGCGCGTCGATCGCCCAGAGGGCGGCGCGCGAGGCCGGCCACGCGCCGGGCCCAGGGGGCTGCCCCGCCTCGTCGCCGAGGCGCTGCACGGCGATCTCGAGGAGCTCCGCCGCGATCTCGCGGGCCCGCACAGCGTCGCCCGCGTCGCGCGCCGCCTCCACGGCCTCGCGGTAGAGGGCGAGATCGTGCCCGGTCGCCGCGGCGAGCCGGAGCAGCGTCGGGACGAGCGATGGCCCGCGCCGCCGCCGCAGGAGCTCCGCGAGATCGAGCAGGATCGCGCGGTTCGCCGGGTCGTGGAGGAGCGCGCGCTCGAAGGCGCGCTCGGCGGCGTCCTCGTCGGCGCGCGCGTCGCGGTGCCAGCGGCCCACGCGGGCCGTGAGGTCGCGGAGCGTGGCGGCAGGGACGTCGCCGCGGCGCTCGAGCTCGGGCAGCGCGTCGGCGATCGTGTGCCAGCGGCCCGCGAGGTCCGTGAGCCGCAGGAGGCCCTCGGGCGGCTCGGCGCCGGGCGACAGGAGGAACGCGCGGAAGGCGAGATCGAAGGCGCCCTCCCGGTCGTCGCCTCGCTCCTCGAGGAGCGCCGCGGAGGCCTTCAGGATGGCGACCCGCTCGGCGTCCGTCCCGGCCGCGGCGAGCCGCGGTTCGAGCAGCGCGATCTGGCCGCGCCAGTCGTCCGCGTCGGCGCAGATCTCGAGCAACGCGCCGACGGCGGCGACCAGCGCGCCGCGGTGCTCGGCCGACGCCGGGTCGATGCGGCGGAGCAGCTCCTCGAGCCCCGCGCGCGGCGCGGGCGGGCGCGCGGCGCGCTCGCCCACGCCGTCGGCCGCACCGCCGCCGCCCTCGCCGCCCGCGCGGCGCGCGTCCCGCTCGGCCTCGTGCGCGCGGCGGTAGCCCTTCACCGCGAGCTCCCACGCGAGCGTGCGATCGCGGTGCGTGTCGCCGAGGCGCTGGAAGAGCTCCACGCTGCGCGCCGCGCCCGCCCCGCCGGGGAGCGCGCCGGCCGCGGACGCCTCGACCTCGAGCAGCGCGACGAGGTCGCCCCAGCGCTCCGCGCGCGTGTAGAGCGCGGCCAGCGCGTCCCCGCTCTCCGGGTCGGGCGCGAGCTCCTCGCGGATGCGGCGCCAGGTGGCGATGGCCTCGTCGGCGTCGCCGAGCTCGCGCTCGAAGAGCCGCGCGACGCGCCCGAGATCGCGCCGGCCGCCCGCGCCGCCGCGCACGGCCGCGCGGCGCTCCAGCACGGCCGCGAGCTCGCGGTACCTCCCGCCCTCCTCGAGGAGCGCCGCCAGGCCGTCGAGCGCCGCGAGATCCTGGCGGTCGTCGACGAGGCGCGCCGAGTACGCCGCGATCGCCCGCGCCTCGTCGCCGAGCCGCGAGGAGGCGAGCCGCGCGAGCTCCCCGAGGGCCTCGCGCCGCGCCGCCGGGTCCGTCTCGATCGCGGCGAGCGTGTCGAGCACGTCGCACCGCTCGGCGACGCGGTCGCCCTCCGCGAAGAGCCGATCGAGCGCGCGGGCGGCGTCCCGCGCGGCCTCCGCGTCGCCGCTCGCCTCGGCGAGCGAGAAGAGCCGGCGGAAGAGCGCGATCGCCCCGTCGGCGTCGCCGAGCCGGTCGCGGCGCAGGAGCGCGGCGTCGCGCACGAGCGAGAGCGCCTGCCGCGCGTCGCCGGCGCGCGGCTCGGCCGCGGCGAGGACCTCGGCGAGGCGGTCGTGCCGGCCGAGGCGCTCGGCGAGCTCGGCGAGCTCCGCGCGATCGCCGGCCTCCGACGGCCTGAGCTCGACGAGCTCGGCGAGCCGCGCGAACGCGCCCGGCTCGTCGCCGAGGGCGTCGCGGCGGAGCCGCACGATCTCGCGCAGCAGCGCCGGGCGATCGCCGACGTCGGCGCCCTCGAGCTGGATCTCGAGCACGCGCACGAGGTCCGTTGGCCTCTTCTCCTCGCGGTAGTGCTTCGCGAGCAGCGCGGCCGACCGCTGCCTCGCCGCGCGGGTATCGAGCGCGCCGGCCTCGCCGGCGGGCGCCTGCTCAGGCGGCAGCGCCCCGAGGATCCGCTCGAGCAGCGCGAAGGCGCCGACGGAGCGCGGCGCCGCGCGGACGGCGCGCGGCTCCGGGGGCGCGTCGAGGAGCTCCTCGACCACGGGGAGCGCCGACGCGGCGTCGCCGACCCCCTCGATCCAGAGGAGCGCGACGCGCTCGCGGAGCCGATCCGCGGCGTCGCCGGAGAGCCTCGGCAGCTCGGCCGACAGGAGATCGATGAGCGGGCGGTGCCTGCCGTGCCGCTCGTAGAGCCGCTCGAGCGCGGCGCGGGTGCGCGCGTCGTCCTGGAGCGGGAGGAGCTGCTCGAGGTAGCGCATCGTGCGCTCGCCGTCGCCGGCGAGGTCGCGCGCGACGGCCGCGGCGTCCTCCAGGAGGAAGACGCGCTCGTCGGCCGCCGAGGTGCGCTCGAGCATCGCGTCGTAGAGCGCGAACAGGTCCTCCCAGCGCTCGGCCGCGTTGTAGGCGAGCTTCAGCCGCTCGAAGCCCCAGAGCGAGCCAGGCACGAGCTCGACGAGCCGGCGGAGCAGCGCGAGGGCGGCCTCCGGCGCGTCGAACCACTCCTCGTGGTGCTCGACGGCCCGCCGGCCGATCTCCTCGACGATGTCGGGCGGGAGCGCGGCGCCCGCGTCGAGCGCCGCGGCGTGCGCGGCCGCGACGCGCTCGGGCTGCTTCGCCCTGCGGCCGAGCTCCTCGAGCCGATCCCAGAGGTCGAGCTCGCCCGGCAGCTCGGAGACCGCGCGCAGGGCGACGTCGAGGCCGCGCGGCGCGTCGTGGTCGTGGTGCTCGAGCAGGCGCTCGAACCAGCCGCGGCGGACGGCGGCGCGCTGCGCGGCCGCGAGGCTGCCCGCGTCGAGCGCGGCGCCCGGCGCGGCGTCCGCCGGCGAGCTCGCGAGGAGCGCCTCCAGCAGCGCCACGCGCGCCTCGGGGTCGTCGACCGCGTCGCACGCGCGCTCGAGGAGGAGCGCCGCACGCGCCTGCGTCTCGGGGCGCCCGAGCGCGCGCTGCACGATCTCGAGCACCGCGGGCTCGATCGTCCCGGCCTCGATCGCGGGCGCGACCGCGTCGAGCGCGTCCGCCGGCCGATCCAGCCGATCGAAGAGGAGCGTCGCGAGCTCGACGTCGAGCGCGACCCGCGCGCCGCCCTGGCTCCGGTCGCGGCGCACCGCGAGCACCTCCGCCGCGCCCTCGTGATCGCCCACCTCGGCGAGGAGGCGCCCCCGCGCCGCCAGCGCGTCGTCGTTCTCGGGATCCGCCTCGAGCAGCCGGGCGTAGAGCGCCGCGGCCGCCGCGCGGTTGCCGATCTCCTCTTCCCACGCGGCCCACGCGGAGAGCGCCCGCGGGCGCTCGCCCTCGCGCCCGCGCTCCACGAGGAGCGTGAAGAGCCAGCGCCGGTCCACGCGGCGCGCGAGCGTGTCGGGGCTCTGCGCGAGGAACGCGCGGAACGCCTCGAGCGCGGCGGCGTCGAGCGCGCCCGGCGCGGCGTCGCCGTCGTCCTGCGGCGAGAGCAGGCGCCGGTAGACGGACGCGGCGTCGTCCTGCCGCTCGGGATCGGCGGCGAGCACGCGCGCGAGCGCCGCCTCGATCGCCCGGACCCGCGCCGCCGCCTTGCCGGCGGGCGCGCTCCCCTCCCCCTCGGCCCTCATGCGATCACGGAGATCGAGCGCGGCGTCGACGAAGCGCGACGTCGCGCGCGCCCGGATCGCCGCGTCCTCGAGCGCGGCGAGCGCTGCGAGCGCCTCGTCGTCGGACGCCGCCGTCTCGATCAGGACCTCGCAGACGGCCGCGAGCCGTGCCCAGGCTCCCTGACCGCGGTAGAGCGCCGCGAGGCGAGCGGCGGCGTCGCGGTGCTTCGGCGCGACGGAGAGCACGCGCTCGTAGAGCTTCTGCGCCCGCTCCGGATCCGCGAGCGGCCCCTCCGCGAGCCCGGCGGCGCGCTGCCAGGCCGTCACCGAGGCGTCGAGGTCGCCCGGAGCGGCCTGCGCCGCCCGGGTATCGGGCGCGTCGGGCGCGTCGGGCGCGCGGATGCCGAACGCCGCGAGCTCGCCGAGGCGCTCCAGCCAGAGCGCCTCGTCCTGCGGATCGCCCGCGGCGGCGACGCGCCGCTCGAGCACCTCGCGGAGCAGCGCCGCGTCGCCGGCGGACAGCGCGAGCGCCTCCATCGCGGAGAGCGCGGCGCCCTCGATCGCCGCGCCGCTCGCGAGGATCGCGCGGTAGTGCGCGACAGCGCTCGGGACCTCCCCGCCCCTCGCCGCAGCGTCCGCCATGCGCAGCTCGTGCGCGACGCGCGCGTCGGGCGCCACGCCCGGGAGCCGCTCGGCCAGCGCGCCGTAGAGCGCGCCCCACGCGCCGCCCGCCGCGTACGTCTCGAGCAGCGCCTCGTACGCCGCGTCGTCGCCCGGGTCGTCCTTGATGGCCGCGCGGTACGTCGCGGCCGCCCCGGCGAGGTCGCCGACGTCGCGGCGCTGGATGGTGCCGATCGCGTGCAAGAGCTCCCGCCGCCGCGCGGGCGCGCACGGCTGCGCGAGCGCCTCGCGGTAGAGCGCGAGCCGCTCCTCGGGGCTGCCCTGCTCGCGCAGGAGCGCGTCGACGCGCGCGATGAGCTCGAGCGACGAGGGCTCGAACGCGAGCGCGCGGCGGTAGAGGGCGAGCGCCTGCGTCACGTCGCCGCTCGCGAGCAGCGCCTCGCCCGCGCGCCGCGCGAGGTGCGACAGCGCCGGGCTGTCCACCGCGCGATCCCCGAGCGCCCCCGCGAGCGCCGGCGCGCGGCGCGCGGACTCGCTGCCGTGCTCCGTCAGCCGCTCGACCTCGGCGACCCACCGCGCGAGCCTCTCCGGCGCGTATGCGGTCGCGAGCGAGAGCCCGCGCGCCGAGAGATCGAGCGCCTTCTTCGGGTCCCTGAGCTCGCGCTCGGCCACGGCGGCCGCCTCCTCGAGCGCCGCGAGCCTGCCCGACACGTCGGCCGGCGTCGGCGCGGACGCGCCCGGGGCCCACGCGACGGGCCCGAGCTCCGCCTTCGTCTCGAGCACGCGCACGAGCAGCGGCGCCGCCTTCTCCGCGCGCGCGATCGGCTCCAGCACCGCGCAGGCCGCGAGCCGCTGATCGTCGGTCAGCAGGAGGTGGGAGCTCTGCCGCGACGACTCCGCGCCGGCGGCGCCGTTGCCCGGGGGCGCGCCCAGCATCTTCTCGACCGCGAGCCGGCTCGATCGGTCGGCCGGATCGAGCGCGAGCGCCTGGCGGTACGCGGCGATCGCGCCGGCCGGATCGTCGAGCCGCGCCATGCGGATCGCGCCGATCCGGGCGAGCACCGAGGCGCGCTCCTGCCCCGCCGCGAGCTCGGCCTCGGCCTCGAGGAGCGCCTCGAGCTCGGCCCAGCGCCGCTCCTGCTCGAGCAGCGGGATGAGCCGCGCGTGCGCCTCGCGCGACGCCCCGAACGCCGCGAGGTAGCGGCGCCAGGCGGCGACGGCGGCGGGCAGATCCGCGAGCCGGGTGCGCAGCTCGGCCGCGCGGAAGGCGAGCTCCCGCGCCGCGCGGCGATCCGGCTCCGCCTCGGCGCGCCGCTCGAGCACCCACGCGAGGCCCTCGTGCGCCGAGGTGGCCTCGTACAGCCGCTCGAGCGCGGCGAGCGCGCCCGGCTCGCGCGAGGAGCCCGACTCCGCGAGCCTGCGGTAGGCCGCGATCGCGCCCGCGGCGTCGCCGAGCTCCTCCTCGTAGAGCCGCGCGAGCCGCTCCGCCGCGGCCTCGCGCGCCTCGGCCTCCGGCTCGGCCCCGGCGAGCCGCTCGAGCGCGCCCGCGAGCCCGCGCGCGTCGCGCTCGCGCTCGCAGAGCTTCGCGAGCCCGCGCGCGGCGCGCCGCACGGCCGCGTCGTCGGGCTCGCCGTCGAGCGCCTGCTGGAAGGACGCGCGCGCCTTCCTGCCGTCCCCGAGGCCCTCGTACAGCTCGCCGAGCTCGGCGGCGATGCGCGCCTTGAGCGGCTTCTCCTTGGCGCCGGACGACGCGCGCACGAGCACGCGCGCCGCGTCGGCCTGGCGGTCGAGCGCCGACGCGAGCGCCACGAAGCGCTCGCGCACCGCCTCGTCGGACGGGTCGACCGCGAGGATCTGCTCCGACAGCGAGAACGCCGACGCGAGATCGCCGAGCCGCTGGAACTGCAGCTCGACGAGCCGCTTCTGCACCTCGACGCGGCGCGGCCCGCGCAGGTTCTCGATCTGGAGGGCCATCATCCGCGCCGCCTCCTGGGCGTCCCCGCGGCGCGCGTGGGCCGCCTCGAGCGCCGCGGCCGCGCGCACGAGGACGGTCTTGCGCGCGAGCAGGGCCTCACCGGCGCGGAGGGCGGCCTCGTGGTCCGGGTTCTGCGCGAGCACCTCCTCGACGTGCGGCAGCGCCCGCTCGATCTCCTTGAGCGGGCCGCTGTAGAGGTCGATGAGCCGCGCGCGTATCTCGAGCGCGTCGGGCGGCGGCGCCTCCGCGGTGAGCGCCTGCTCGAGCATCCTCGCGATCTCCTGGTGCCGCCCGGCGCGCGCGTAGCGCGCCTCGAGCTCCCAGCGCGCCGAGGAGTCGCCCGGGTCGACCTTGAGGATCTGCTGGAGCAGCTTGATCGCGCGCTCCTCGTCGCTCGCGCCGTTTCCGCTGACGTCGATGAGGTCGAACGCGCGGTGGAGCAGCGACAGCTGCTCGGCGCGGTCCGCGCGGTGGCCCGCGGCGAGGGCGTAGAGGTCCGCGAGCTTCGGCGGCTCGTTCGCCTCCTGGAGGATGCGCTCGAGCCGGAAGAACGCCTCCTGGTGCGAGGGCAGCACGGAGAGCGCCCGCTCGAGGTAGGGGCGAGCGCCGCCGGGGTCGCCGAAGGAGTCGGCGAGGAACTCGGCCGCGCGCACGAGGACCTCGGCCTGGGCGGCCTGCGGGAGCATCCCGAACCGCCGCTCGCCGACGAGGCGCTCGTAGGCGAACGCGAGCTCGGAGAACCGGTCGTGGCGGGCGGAGGCCTCGTGGAGCTTCGTCCAGAGCTCGGGGTGCAGGCTCCCCTTGGCCGCCGCGGCCACGAGCACGTCGAGCGCGGCCGCCTCGTTGTCGATCCCCTGCTCGAGCGCGGCTTCGAGGTTGTCGATACGGAACGAGACGCGCGCGCTCTTCGTGTCCTGCTGCATGTGGATCCGGACCTCGGCTGGCGGTGGTGCAAGGGGCCGGCGTGCCGGCGCTGCCGTCGAACCTGCGCCCGCAGTGCGCTGCGGAGCGCTGCCCAAGGTAACAGGAGCGTTTCCCAAATGGGTAAATGGGCTCGGGGACGGGGCCCTGGCTCGGGCGGGAGGCCCGATCGTCGCGGGCGGCGGCCCTGCGCAGCGCGGGAGGCGCGGGAGCGTGAGGGAGGGTGGAGTCGAGCACTGGCGGAGCAGAAGAGAGGAGGAGATGCGACAGCGGTGGCACGCGCGTTCGTCCTGGTGGCCGCCCGCGGCGGGCTGCACGGCCGGGCTGCGGCGCCGAATGCGGGAGGGACGGGCTCACGGAGCTGCTGGGGTCGGCTGTACGGTTCGGTTGCAGGGCACGCGCGCGCACAGCGCCTCGATGGCTGCGGCGCGAGGTGGATCGGAAATAGGGGAGCGGAGCCCGCAAGACCCGCGGCCGTTTGGCCGCCCTCGCCGTCACCGCGAGGAGGGCCCTCTCGCCGCCGCCTGGAGCCCCGGGGCAATCGGCCCGGCAGGCGTCCTACGCGTCACGCGCGCCCCGCGTCGCCGCCGCTCAATCCTTGAAGATGTCGAATTGCTCGTGATAGCCCAGCGGATCCCTGCCACGGTAATCCCAATCGAACCATAGCTCGTCGAACTGAGGTTCGATCGTCCCCAGCACCTCTCTCTCGCTCGCGTCATCGAAGACCCTGACCTCCCCATCGACGTGGAAGAGGTTGAAGAGCCTCGGGCGCCCTCCCCTGGACCTGGCGACGACCAGGCCCCAAGGATGGGGCGCTACTTGGCCGCTTCGAAGCCGAGCCCGAAGCGGGCGCGGCGCGAGGCAGCGCCGGCGAGGTGGATTCTCTCGACGATGCGGCTCACGCACCGCTCGCTGTCGACACCCGTGTAGCCAGCCAGCTTGGCGGCGCCGTCCGGGACGAGCTCGATGTCGAGCTCGGCGGGGCCCTTCGGCGGCTCGGCGTAGCAATACGGCACCCGGCGCGACAGCACCTCCTCGAGCAGAGCGATCTCCTGCTTGCTCAAGGCCTTCGCGCTCTCCGCGTTTGCCTTCGCGATCACCCGCACCTTGGGCTTGCCTCCCATGCGGAAGACGTCGCACGCGATCCGGCCCTGCTGCGACCTGTCGTTCGCGGCCTCGACCCGCGCCCTCGCCGCATCGGCCTTCTTCTCGCGGTCGGTGTCCGTGTAGACCTTCACGAGCGAACAGCACGCGTGCGCCGAGCCGCTCGCGCACGCTCGATCCAGGGCCTTCTCGGCGATCGCTGCGTGAATCTTCGCGGGCTCGAGGTCCATGTGCAGCTCGCCGCGCTCCTCGCAGGCGGCGACGTCTCCTGCGTTGCAGGCGCGGTCGAAGCTCTCGTCGACCTCCTTGTCGTGGCCGTCCTGTCCCGAGAGCGCATCGCCGAGCGCGAAGCAGCTCTTCGCGCTCTTCTGGCAGGCGGCGCGGAGCTCCTTCAGATGGGCTTCGCGCTTGTCACACGCGCTCTTCGCGCCGAGCTTGCACGCCTCGCCGAACGCCCGCAGCGCAGACCCGAGCGAGAACCCTGGAGACTCCTTGCCTTCCGCCTTCGCGTGGAGGTCGCCCAGCGTCTCGCACGCGGCCGCCTTGCCCGCCGCGCACTCGGTCTCGCAGGTGTCGATGTCCTGCGCATCGCTGCACGTCTTCGCCGGCGCGGGGGCCGCGGTCGCCGCGCTCGACGCGGGTTCGGCGGGCGCCGGGCTCACGACCGGAGCAGGCGCCGCCCTGCTCGCACCAGGGGGCGCCTGCGCGGGCGGGGCGTCTGCGGGCGGAGCCGACGGACCGCAGGCCAGGAGCGAAACCGCGGCGCAGGACGGGAGGAGAATGGCAGCGAGGCGCATTTTCACGTGCGTCACCGTACAACCATTCGGACTCGGCAGGACGGAAAAACAGGATCGCTGGGCGCCAATGCCGTCGCAGCGCAATGCCGCTTCGAGCGCCCGAGCGTGGCGCGCCACGGTGTCGTTCGCGCGCGGCGGCCGGCTCCCCGCCGGCTCAGGGCGAGCAGGTCCCGGTGCCGTTGTTCTCCTCGCGCACGCTCTCGGGCGGCCAGTCGAGGCGCTCCACGAGCGCGTCGACCTCGCAGCTCGGCAAGCTCTCGTTGCCCATGATCTCGATCCAACCACCGATCGTCCGGGCGCCCAGGCCACGGAGCGTCGCGAGCGAGCGGTTCTCCGCGACGATGAGGCTATCGAGCTCGGCCAGGCCCTCGAGCCCGGTCAGCCCGAGCAGCGCGTCGTTGTCCTGGATGACGAGCTGGCTCACCCGGACCAGGCCACGCAGAGCGTCGATGTCCACGAGCGATCCGTTGCCTTCGAGCCTCACGACCTCGGTCACGCCGTCGCCCGCGCTGAACGAACCGAGCCCGTCGAGGCTGGTCAGCGCGGGGTTACCGACGATCTCGATCCCGTTTCGGACGTCGCGGAGGCCGCTCAGGTGCCGCAGATCCGTGAGCCGGGGATTGTACGCGATCGACAGCAGAGAGAGATCCGAGATCTGCTCCACGCCTGTAAGGCTCACGAGCCCGGCGTTATGGCCCAGGGAGAGCACCGACAGCTCGGTCACGCCGGCGAGGTCGGACAGGTCCGCCAGAGAGCCACAATCGGTGATGAACAGCTCTCGCAGGCGCGTCACGCCGCCGAGATCGATCCCGGTGAGCTTGGGGTTGGAGGTGAGATAGAGCGACGGCGCATCGCCCGAGTCCGAGCGAATGTACGCGAGAGCGTCGGCGATCACCAGCTCGGGATTCGATTCGATAACGGCATACAGGACACCACGGAGCGAGAGCATGCCCGTGAGCGTGCCCATCGATGAATTGCCGGTGATGATGAGACCGTCGACGGTCTCGAGCCCCCCGAGCCCGACCAGGTGCCGGAGACGCTCGTTCCGCGCGATGGAGATGGATCCCGCGTGACGGAGCTGGTCGAGGCCGTACAGCGAGGTCAGCTGCGGGTTCTCCGCCAACACGAGGTTCTGGACGGTCGAGAGCCGCGAGACACCGTTCAGCTCGCGGAGCCCGTCGTTCCCGCTGATGGCGAGCTCCTCGAGATCCTCGACGGCCCCGAGGCCGTCGAGGCTGGTCAGCCCGTCGTTGTCGATCACGCTGAGCCGCCCGCTGCGCAGGCTCTCCACCCCGCGCAGCGTCGCCAGCCCGTCGTTGCCCTCGATCCAGAGCTCCCCCTCCTCGAAGTTCTCGACGCCTGGCAAGAACAGGAGCGCATCGTTGTCCACAAGGCGGAGCGTCCCCCGGCGGAGGCCCTGAAGCCCGTCCAGCGACACGAGGTGGTCATTGCCTTGGATCAAGAGCACCCCTTCCTCGAACCTCTCGAAGCCTGACAAGGAATCGAGCTCATCGTTGTCGACCACGTGCACTTCATGTGCGTTCAGCCCGACGCCGGCGACGCTCTCGAGGATGGGGTTCTCGCGGATCTCGATGAGTCCCTTGACCTGTTGCAGGCTCGGAAGCTTGCCGAGGCGGAGCAGCGACGCGTTCCGCGCCACCTCCAGCCGCGCCCCGACGACGGAAAGGGAGTCGAGGCCGTCGAGGCTCGACAACAGCGAAGTGTCGCTGATCACGAGGCGGCCCGTGATGGTCGTCAGACACGCGAGCGGGGACAGATCGGAGACCTCGCCGCCGATGTTGAGCCTGCCATTGAGCCGAGTGACGCCGCGCAGCTTCTCGAGATCCTCCTGGCGATTGACATTCCAGGTCCCGTTTTCCACGCGGGTCGGGTCGCACCCCTGCTCGGCGCCCCCCGCGCCCCCGGCACCTGCGCCACCGGCACCCGCGCCCTCCGCACCTGCGCCCCCCGCACCTGCGCCGCCGGCACCCGCGCCCCCGGCACCCGCGCCACCGACGCCCGGCCCGCCACCCGAGGATTGACCGCCTGAACTGGCACTCGCGCCGATCGCCGGGTCGCCCGAGCTCGATGCCGTGGCGCCGGCACCACCAGCCCCTGCCGTCGCTCCGACCTCGCCTTCATCCGCCGACGGTCCCTCGATGTCGAGCGCATCCCGGGCCCCACAGGCCGACGCGAGCGCAATCACCGCAAACACGCCCACCCACCACGGGTTCCGCATGCCGCGAGGTTGGGCTCACCGCGATCCCGCGTCAAGAACGACCGGGTGCTGGAACTGTGCGGTTACAGCACGGAAATTTTGCAGGGGACGCGGAGTGCGCCATGCCGGTCTCGCTCGTCTGCGACCTCTGATAGGTCCGCTCAGGGTGGCTGTGGAGTCAAAGCTGTTCGTCCGGCGCATGGATCATCTGTTGATAGAGCGCCGCGTCCGAAGAAGGGATCGCTTGCGATCCCGCACACGCAGCCTGATCACCAGGGGCCGCGACCGGGGAGCCACGGCGCGCGAGCTTGCGCCGAGCTCGTCTCTGCGCGATCTTCTCGCCATGCAATTCGTCGAGGTGATCACCAGAGACGGCATCGCCGAGGTCACGCTGAGCCGACCGAAGGTCAATGCCATGAACCAGGCGGTGCTCCGCCAGCTGGCCGACGTCTTCCAGCGGCTGGCGGAGGACGACGCCGCGCGCGGCGTGCTCGTCCGGGGCGCCGGCAACTGCCTGTCTGCGGGTCTCGATCTCCGCGAGGTCGCGTCGCTCGATCGAGAGGGGCTTGGAAGCTTCCTCGACGACTTCGACGCCGCGTTCGGCGCCGCTTTCCGCTTTCCGAAGCCGTTCGCCGCCGCCGTTCACGGCCACGCGATCGCGGGCGGGCTCCTGCTCGCGATGTGCGCTGACTTCCTCGCCCTCGGCGCCGGCGACTACAAGGTCGGTCTCCCCGAGCTCGCCGTGGGCATCGCCTTCCCGCGCGTCGCCTTCGAGATCGCCCGCGCCGCCTCTCCCCCCCGCGCGCTCCGAAGGCTCGTCTTCGGCGCGGAGCTCCATTCCCCCGCGAGCCTCTTCGACATGGGCGTGGGCGACGCGCTCTCCGCCGAGCCGCTCGAGGACGCGCGCCGCTTCCTCGCCACGGCGTGCGGCCGCCCCGCCGCGGCGTTCCGCCTCGCCAAGGCGAGCCTCCGCAGGGAGGCGTGGGAGCGGGTCGCGGCGCAGCCGACGGCCGAGCGGGAGGCCCTGATGGACGCGCTCCTCTCCTCGAAGCAGGCCTTTCTACCGGCATGAACGCGCAACGCGCGGCGCGCGAGGGCCGTCGCTCGCGCTCCTGAGCGCGGAGGGGACACGTCGCTCGAGCTTCAGCGCTTCTTGCGTCGCCCTGGGTTCGATGGGCTGGACGCCGCGTGGGCCGCATCGTGTCGCGCGGGGAGCCGGACCTCTCGTGCGCTCTCGATCAGCGCTCGCACGACGGGCGCGCGTGAATCCTCGGCGCGCCACGTGACGAACTCGCTCAGGTTGAGGTGGAGGCCTTCGATGGGGCGCCACACCATCGAGGCCTGCGAAGCCATGTCCGAGATCTTCTCCCCGGCGAAGGTGACCGCGTCGCCGATCGCGACCAGCGCCATGAGCGCCTCGAGATCGATCACCTCCGCCGTCACGTGCAAGGTCACGCCCTGGGCGCGCGCCGCCGTGATGAGGTCCGCGTGGAGCCGCGGATAGAGCTGACGTGGCTGGAGGAGCACGCGCTCGCCCTCGAGGTCGCGAAGTCGAACCTTCTTGAGGCGCGCGAGCCGGTGGTCAGGCGAGAGGAGCAGGCCGAGTCGGTCGCGGGTCATCTCCAGGTGGCCGAGGGCGTCGTCGCTGGGCGCGTAGGCGCCGTAGCCGAAGGCGATCGTCCCTTGCCGCAGCGCCGTCCACTGCTCGACGCTGCTCATGGGGACGAGCTGCAGCCCGACGCGGGGCGTTCGCCTTCGGAAGGCCGCGACGAGGGACAAGAGCGCCCCCATGAAGGTCGTCCCCGATTCGAAGCCGATGACCACGGTGCCGAGCCTTCCTTCGGCGACCCCCTTGGCTTCGTCGACGGCCGCGTCGACGCTCGCCAGGATACTCCGGGCCCTCTCGGCAAAGGACTTCCCGGCGGCGGTGAGCTTGATGCCACGTCCCTCGGGCTCGAAGAGCTCGACGCCCATCTCCTCCTCGAGGTCCTGCATCTGCCGGCTCAGCGGCGACTGCGAGACGTGGAGCCTCTCGGCGGCCCGCCGGAAGCTCTGCTCCTCGGCGATGATCACGAAGTAGCGCAGGTGTCGGAGTTCCATGGGTTCGACCGTTGCCTTGGAGGTATCATACAAGCACAATCAATGTCTTGGACGGCTCGATACCGGAAGCGTACGTAAGCTCCCATGAGCATCACGAGTCCAAAGTCCCCCCGCGTGCTGGTGTCCGGCGCCAGCATCTCCGGTCTCACCACCTCCTACTGGCTCGCCCGCTATGGCTTCGAGGTCACGGTGGTTGAACGCGCGCCGCATCTGCGGCCGGGCGGTCACGCGCTCGATGTGCGCGGTCCGGCCATCGAGGTCGCGGAGCGGATGGGCATTCTCCCCACGATCCGCGATCGCAGCACGAGGCTGACGGGCATCGCCGTGGTCGACGCGGACGGCAACGAGCTCTTCCGCAGCACCGAGAGCACGTTGACGGGCGGCCGGCTCGACAGCCCTGATGTCGAGATCCTCCGGGACGACCTCTGTCAGGTGCTTCACGAAGCCGTGGGGAGCCGGGTCGAGTACGTCTTCGGCGACTCCATCGCGTCGCTGACCCAGGACGAGTCGGGCATCGACGTCACGTTCGCCGCCACCGCGCCCCGCCGCTTCGACCTCGTGATTGGCGCCGATGGACTGTATTCGGGCGTGCGGCGGGTTGCCTTCGGCCCCGACGAGCAATTCCTCCGTGCCGTCGGCGACCTGTACGTCGCCACCTTCGGCATGCCGAACTTCCTCGGCCTCGAGCGCTGGCAGGTGATGTACCGGCAGCCCGACTCCGTGGGCGCGCTGGTCATGGGGTTGCGGAGGGATGTCAACGCGAGGACCTACCTCGGCTTCAACGCCCCGGAGGGGCTCGCCTACGACGTTCGCGACATCGCCGCGCAGAAGCGGATGCTGGCCGAGCGCGTCGCGGGCGCTGGATGGGTGATCCCGCAGATCGTCGAGCACATGATGCGCGCGACCGACTTCCACTTCTACTCGCTGAGCCAGGTCCGCACGAGCACCTGGTCGCGCGGGCGCATCGTGTTGGTCGGCGATGCTGGATACGCCGTCTCTCTGGGCACGGGTCAAGCCACCTCGGTCGCGATGGTCGGCTCCTACGTCCTGGCGGGTGAGCTCGCCGCCCACAGGGATGATCTGGTGAGGGGCATCGCCTCGTACGAGGACGACCTGCGCGCCTACGTGACTCGCAATCAGGACATCGCGCTGGAGCAGGACGCCAGGCAAGACGGACCGCCCACCGAGGACGCGATCACGGGCGGCCTACCGGATTTCGGAGCGCTGACGCTGCCGTTCGCGCTCAAGCCCTACGAGGGTCTGGTGAGCCGCTCATCAGATCCACCAGCCGTGAACTCGCCCGGGGCCTCCTCGACGGGAACGGCCGGAGGTCGCATCAGGGGAGCGGCCCCCACAGCGTGCCGCAAACACCACCCGTGTAGTTGATGCGGTCCACGTATCCATACCCCGTGACTGGAGTGTCGGGACACTGGTATCGATTCGTGCCGATCGAGGTCGGGCTCTGGGACGACGGGGAGCCGGTACCCCAGTCCCCCCCGGGCGTGCTGCACCACACCTCCGCCGGCGAGCATCCCTGGCCACCGGTCGTGATGCATCAGACCCCCGTCGCGACCTTGTCGCTGGGACAATCGGTCGTCCAGATGTGGTTCGTCGTGGACGATGGACCGGGCGTACAATAGATCCGGAATTGGGAGCGAGACGAATTGCTCTCCCGCCTCACGGCAGGCCGAGCGCCGCGCAGGCCGGCCGCTGGCCGGCTTCGGCCGGCCGGAGCGACACTCTCATGGCTGGTGCATGCCCCCCGGAAATCGCGCAGAGCGGCTGTACGACTCCCCGCAACCCACCGTCCAGATCGAGCCGCCCCCTCACTTGCCCCGCGTCTTCGCCGCCTTCTGCCGCCGCACCATCTCCGCGATCCAGACGGGCGCGAACGGCGGCGTGCAGCCAGGCGACGCCGGGTAGTCCTTGAGCACCTCGAGCCGCTCGCCGATGGCCACTGCGCGGGCGCGCAACCCGGGGTTGTGGATGCCGATCTCGGCGAGACAGTGGTTCATCGACCACTGCTTCGGGCCCGGCGCCGCCTTCATCTCCGCCTCGATCTGGTCGAGCAGCGCGGAGAGATCGAGGCCGGCTGGGCTCTTCACGACGCGATCCGTCGTCAGGCTCCAGCCGGCGCGCCCGACCAGCTCGCTCGCGGAGTCCTTCCAGCGGACACGCAGCTCTTCGACGTGCCGCGACGCCTTGACCACGTTGACGATGAACCAGTCGAGGAGCTTGGGATAGCCGATCTCCCGGACCATCGCGTCCAGCTCGTCCGCCGACAAGGCCTTTGGCTTGAACACCAGCGTCGCCAGGAGGCGGGCGTCGGGGTCCCCGGTGCGCCACAGCTCGCCGGCCAGGGCGTGGTCCGTCTTCAGCTGCTTCGCGAGCGCGCGGAGCTGGGTGAGGTTCACGCCGTGGGCGTCTCCCGCGCGGACGTTGACCTCGCGCATCTTGTCATTGCTCAGCGCGGCGAGGTCCCGCATGACGTTGGTGAGGTCCATGGCCTCGAGCTAGCCGTATCCGCGTGCGCCGTCCAGCGACGCGGCGTCGCCTCGGGTCGCGACGCGGACTGGTCGTTGAACCAGCGTCGTTGTTCCAGGAGGGCCGGCATGCCCCCGCGAGGACGACTACAGCGCCGGCACATCGCCGCGAGCAGCGATACCACAACCTATCATTCACACTGAAAGCGCGGGCCAGCTCGAGGAACCAACCGACTTCCTCGGCAGAGTGGCGTACGATACTTCAGCACTCGCGCTGCGCGGGGGCAGTGGGGTCAGCATGCATTCAAACCACGATCGCCAGCGGCCAGCGCACCGCCAGGTCAGCGGTTTCCTCATCAGCGGAATCGTCCTTCTCGGCTGCGAAAGCACGGTCCACTACGAGGATACCCGGCCTTCTTCCGGAGGCACGGGTCACGCGGAAGGCACCGGAGCGACAGGCGGCGGAACATCGAGCGGAGGAACGGGCGCGAGCGGCGGCCTTGGGAGCGACGCTGGGAACACGACCGCCGCCGCGGGCAACTCGGGCGGCAGCGGAGGGGCGTCGGGCGGAGCAACCGGCGAAGGCGGAGGGACCTCAGGCGGAGCAACGGGCGAAGGAACCACACCGGCGGAATGTGACGCCTGCAACGCCGGCGATTCCTGCGCCGGCGGGCTCACCCCCCAGGTGCGTTGCGACAACGGCACCTGGGATCACGACGGTGATCCTGCCACGTGCTGCTCCCCGTGGGCCACGTGTGCTGCCGGCACGTACGTCTCGCGCGCAGGCAGCGCGGCCACGGATCGAGAGTGCACGAGCTGCCCGTCTGGCAGCTTCAGCCAGTCCTCCAACATGGACGAGTGTTCGCCGTGGACGGGTTGCGCGCCGGCTTCGAGGTCATGGCCACAGGGCGGAGTGGCGACCCCCGGAACAGCAACCGCCGATGCCGTATGCGCCGACCCTTATTATAAATTCGGTTCGGAGGGCTTGTACGTGGCCTTTGCCGTGGCGGTCGACGGCGGCGGCAATGTTTACGTCGCGGGAAACACCTACGGCGCGTTCGGATCGGACGGCGGTGAATCGGACGCCTTCGTCCGCAAGCTCGATGCGCATGGAGCCGTTGTGTGGACTCAGCGGTTTGGGACATCGAGCGACGACCATGCCAGGGGCGTGGCGGTCGACGGCAGCGGCAACGTCTACGTGGCTGGAACCACGGGGGGCGCGCTCGAGGGTGCCAACGGAGGCTTTGGCGACGCGTTCGTGCGGAAGCTCGACTCGAGCGGCGCGACGCTGTGGACACGGCAGCTTGCCACGTGGCGTTCGGAGTCGGCAAACGCCTTGGCTGTCGATGGCCAAGGAAATGCTTATGTTGCCGGAACCAGCTACGGGGGCGGCCAGAACACGGGTGAGGCGTTCGTGACCAAGATCGACACGAACGGCGCGCCAGCGTGGACTCAACTGTTTGGTGGGCCAGACGAGGACGAAGCCATGGCCGTAGCGGTCGACGGCAGCGGCAGCGCCTACGTCGGCGGATACACCTCCGGCGGCGTCGTCGCAGACTCGGACCGAGGACAGCGGGACGCCTTCGTCCGCAAGCTCGACTCGAGCGGCACGACGTCATGGACTCGGCAGTTCGGCTCCACGGAGAACGACTTCGTCTTCGCAGCGCGCGTGGACGGCAACGGGAACCTCTATGTTGCGGGGAGCACCGCCGGCGAGGTCGGCGGCCCGAGCGAGGGATCCCCAGAAGCCTTCGTGCGCAAGTTCGACGCAGGCGGCGCGACGTCATGGACTCACCACGCCGGCCATGCGTCCTACGACTACGGCTCTGCCCTGGCCATCGACGGCAAGAACGACGTCTACCTCGTGGGATCCACGAGCAGCGGCGAAGAGGACGTCTACGTGCGCAAGCTCGACGCGAGCGGCGCAGCGCAATGGACCAAGGAGATCGGGACGCTGCGCAGCGACACGGCGCTCGCCGCGGCCGCAGACGCCGACGGCAATCTGTACGTCGCCGGGTACACCGGCGGGTTCTTTACCACGTCGGACGCATTCGTCCTGCACGTGCCCACCGAATGACCCTGGGCCATCCGCCCGACGGGCCGCCGGGAATACGCTGAGCGTCTCTGGCGGCGTCAGAGGCTCATGCCGACGCCCACGCGGAGCCGCATGGCCACTGCGGCGCCGACCTCGCCCTCGTCGCTTCCCGCGCGTTGCTGCTTGAAGACGTACGTTTGCGCCGCCGCCTCGACGCCGAGGTAGAAGCCCTCCGCCAGATCGATGTTCACCCCTGTATCGACGCCGAACGTCCCTGCCAGGCCATGGCGGTCGGGCGCGCGCCCGGCGGTCTCGAACCGCTGCCTCATGACGGCCAGGCCGACGTCCACGCCGACGCCGAGGCTGATCACGGGCAGGTCCCAGGAGCGGGACAGGCGCACGTCCAGGCCCAGCTCATCATCGCTCGCCTCGAGGTGCTCGTTCTGGAAGGCGCTGCGGCACGCGCTGAGCCGGGGCGCGACGCCGAGGTGCTGGAGCTCGATCCCGTATCCGACGAAGCCGCCGTGACAGAGCGAATCCCCGGGGACAAGGGGCGTCCTGAGCTGATAGCCAGCCACCGGCCCGTGCGCGACCTCGCGGACGCCGCCGCCCTTGCGCACGAGCCGAGCGAACATGACGCGGCTCAATCGCTCGTCGCCGACATCCATCGTTTCCCCGGCGCCGGCCTCGACGCTCCCCTCCAGGAGAAAGTCGGGGCCTCGCCCCCGCACGAAGTAACGGCCAGGGCGCAGGCTGACGGTCCGCGTCGCGTCGCTCGCCCCCACCTCGGCCACCACCGCGCCCTCGCTGGAGTCCCGCATCACGAGGTAGGCCCTGCCGGCAGGAAATCGGAGCATGCCCCGGAGCGACGCATGGACAGGCAGCTCCGTCAGGACGAGCTTGCCCTGGCCGCGGAGGTCGTAACGGAAGGTGGGGTGTTGCGCCCCGGCCCACGTGCGGCTCGTGGCGCGCAGCGTGCTCTCGTACGCATGGCG